>JBDHXV010000001.1:0-123984 GCA_039810885.1 Chitinophagales bacterium
ATTCTTTAAGTAAAAAATGGGCAAGTTAACTTACAGCGCACCGCTACAACCATTTACCCTTGCTTCCTTCCGAACCTGGGGGAGTTCATAGGAGCTGGTCGTATAAGACTTGCCCGGTGCAAATGTAATTCGATTAAGCCGTGGTTTAGGAATTTACGTGAAAAAAATATTTTTCAACATATCGCTTAAGGCTCACTATTATATAACATTATCTACAGATATATTGCTATATAATGCTGATTATCTATTTTTTGTATTATATAGACGTATTGGAGTTATTGTATAAAAACAAACTTTTATACCCCTCAGATTCGCCCTAATTTATTCGACGATTGTGCTGATAAAATGAGAATTATATTTGGCGCCCTTAACCATCTTCAATGAAACATCTTTCATTTTTTGCTGCTCTGTCGATCTTATTTATTGCTTGTAACAAACAAACAAAGACTTCGACACTGGCTAATGATCCTCTTCCCCTAAATATGGATACAACGATTTCAGCTTCCGATAATTTTTACCTCTACGCTAATAACACGTGGTTTAAAAATAATCCGATACCTTCTTCAAAATCATCCAATGGTATTTTCCAGATGGTAAATGATAGCGTAAATAATGCTGTACGTAAAATTTGTGAGCAATCAGCAATGATTCAGCAGACTACTAAAGGTAGTGCCGAACAATTAATTGGAGACTTTTATGCATCCGGTATGGATTCAATAGCTATTGAAAAGACCGGAGTACGAGATATACAATACATTTTAGACGACATAAATGCGATAAAAGATAAAGCATCATTACTGCAGACTATAACTAATTTGATAAAAATAGATGTCGGATTGTTTAATATCTATGTTACTATGGATGATAAAATAAGCTCAAAATATGCTGTTTTCTTAATGCAGGGTGGGCTTGGATTACCCGAGCGAGATTATTATTTGCTCAATGATGCTGATAATAAATTGATTCGCACAGCCTATATAGAACATAACAAAAAAATGCTGATGCTTCTCGGTTATGATGAGAAATCAGCCCAAAAACAGAGTGATGCCGTATTACAGTTTGAAACCGGCTTGGCAAAATCCAGTCGTACTTTAGAGCAACTTCGTGATGTCTATGCCAACTACAATAAGAAATCACTTCGAGAGTTAAATGAAATTGCAGGAGCCTTTGATTGGAGTACGCTCTCCTCTTCTATCGGAATTCAAAATTTGGATACGGTAATTATAGGGCAGCCCGAATTTTTTAAACACATTAATGAAGCCGTTACGAAAATGCCGTTGGATATTTGGAAACCTTATCTTACGCTACGCTTTATTAATGCTTACGCTCCTTATCTGAGTAAATCTTTCGAACAACAACATTTTAACTTTTATGACCAAGTGCTAAGCGGTGTAAAAGAGCAGAAGCCAAGATGGGAGCGAGTAGTGGAACAAACGAACTCCTCTTTAGGCGAGCCTGTTGGCCAAATATATGTACGAGATTTTTTACCAAAGAACACAAAAGAAAAGATGATTGAAATAGGAAAAAATATTTCAGCCGTGTATAGAGAGCATATTCAAAAGTTGGACTGGATGAGTGATTCTACGAAGCAAAAAGCATTGGCTAAACTTGAAAAGGTTAATATGAAATTAGGATGGCCGGACAAATGGCGCGATTACTCTAAACTTGATATCAATCGCAGCTCTTATATTCTCAATGTAATGCACGCAAACATGTTTGAAGTAAATCACATGATGTCTAAATTTGGCAAACCGGTAGATCATAGCGAATGGGAAATGACCCCGCAGACCTATAATGCTTATTATAATCCTACATCAAATGAAATAGTCATACCCGGATGTAATATAATTGTGCCCGGCTTTAGCGGCTTACCGGATGATGCGGTTTTATATGCTATTATTGGCGGCTCTACTTTTGGTCACGAAATCACTCACGGATTTGATGATCAAGGGCGATTATACGACGGAGATGGTAATTTGAAGAACTGGTGGAGCGCACAAGACAGTATAAACTTTACTAATAAATCGCAAATGCTTGTAGAACAATTTAATAAATATGTGGTAAATGACAGCTTGCACGTGCGCGGTGAAGCTACACTTGGTGAAAATATTGCTGATCTGGGCGGAATAATTATGGGCTATGAAGCTTTTAAGAAGACAACACAATACACCGAGAATCAAATCATTGATGGGTTAACTCCTGATCAACGTTTCTTTCAGGGATATGCATTGGCTTGGCTGGTACAAATGACTCCTAAGAAAGCGGCTATGCGTATTATGACAGATGTGCACGCACCACCCATGTATCGTGTAATCGGCCCACTATATAACATGAATGCATTTTATAATACCTACCCCATTGCCGAATCCAGCCCATTCTATAGGGCTCCGAACGAAAGAGTCTCGATTTGGTAATGCTAAGTATAGTTAAGAGATGGTTTGATTTCTATTATTGAAGTTTAATAACATTCTCATGTAACTTTTCCACAAACATTGGAATTTCACTATGAAGGCTTTACATTTCATTTAAAGCAAAACTCCAACCCTATGAAAACATATTTATACTTAACCGCTGTGGTAATACTCTATTTGATTTCATGTCATAGACTGAATCAACCCGAGCCTGCATCTAATCAATTACCTCTACTGCAAAAGAAATCCCAAACGGTAGAGCTGCCCCAAGAACCATTATTATCCAAAGATCAATTAGATAACCTTGTACTATCTATGCTAGAGACTAAGCACGATTTTAGATGGCAATGGGTCGATATAAAAACGCTTTGCAGTGCTGCTCAATATGATGAAAAAGTAATGGCCATAGGGTACAAGCCAACAGGATATGGCGATATCACTTCAACTATTCATAAAATTAATATTCAGGCAAGCGAGTGGAAGCGTACCCATGATGCGCTTATTGAATTTATCGTAAACGGTATCAATAAAAACCTTTCCACTCCCATAACCTGGAATGATATTAAAGTAGAAGACGACGCCAAACTTCCAATACTCACTGTCCATTTAACCGATGTTTCTGTAATTACCGAACTGTTCAACCTCGAAAATGTACGCTATATAGAGCCTCTGGGTTATTGGCCCGGAAGTAAAGATCGATCATCCTCAGGATGTAACGCTTCCGGTACTTCTGTTAATACAGCCGACTGGACTACAATTGCACCCGGTTGTAAACTCCCCTGGGACTATGTAAATACAAACATTCCTGCAGCGTGGGATATTGCTCAAGGACTGGGTGTTACGATAGGTGTGATTGATGCCGGCATCAGTTCATCTCAAACCTTATTAAGTAGCAATTTTAATAATGGGTCATCTAATGTGAATCGCACAATTTCAACTGACTATACTTATGGCAATACAGCATTTACTACCTGCACTCATGGTACCAGTATGTGTGGTTTATCGGCCGGTCCTAGAAATACGATGAATGCAACAACAGGTGTAGCTTATCAAAGTAGCTTATTTTTTATCAGAGCTTGTGCAGATGTATTGTTGGATGAATCTGCAGAGCAGTTAGGTGTAAAGAATGCATTGATTAAAATGGGAGATCGGGATGCAGTAAAAATTATAAGTATGTCTGTAGGCACACCTTTTTACAGCAGTGTTATTTATGACGGCGTGGTTTATGCTTATAATAAAGGTAAAATGCTGGTCGCTGCTGCAGGTACTTCATTCAGTTGGCTTAGTTGGTGGGGCGTGGTCTATCCGGCGGTTCATTCACAATGTATTGCAGTTACGGGAACAAAAGAAAACAGTACTAAATGTAATACCTGCCATGATGGTAGTGAGGTTGACTTTACCGTTATTATGGAGCGTAATTCTAATGCAAATCGAAATAGTTTATCTATACCATATAACGGAGTGACCCCTACATATATCGGGGGCAGTTCTTGTGCAACCGCTATGTTTTCGGGTGTTGCTGCATTAGTCTGGAGTGCTAAGCCATCGCTCACTCGAGATCAAGTTTACACATGCATTCGCAATACCTCGCAATATTATCCTTCTACAAATTCGAACCGAGGCTACGGGAATATCAATGCAGGTGCAGCGGTTAATCTCGCATTAACGTATTAAAGTATTTCAACTGTAAATAATTAGTCCCGACTTACCTCGGGACTTTTTTTATTTACCTCCATTAAGGTGTTCCTTTGCAAAAATCTTTAAATCGAAAATCATGAATCAAGCCATTATTGAATGTGTGCCCAACTTTAGTGAGGGTCGCGATATGAATGTTATTAAACTAATAACAGATGAAATTGAACATACAGAATATGTCCGTCTGCTTGATGTAGATCCCGGAAAAGCAACTAACCGCACCGTAGTAACTTTTGTTGGACCTCCTGAACAAGTGATAGATGCCGCATTTAAAGCCATTAAAAAAGCATCGGAGTTAATAGACATGAGCAAACACCACGGCGAGCATCCCAGAATGGGTGCAACTGATGTGTGCCCCTTAATACCAATTAGTGGTATTACGATGCAAGAAACTGTGGAATATGCTAAACGATTAGGTGATCGAGTAGGAAGAGAATTAGGCATTCCCGTTTATTTGTATGAATCTGCAGCAGTAAATCCCGAGCGTAAAAATTTAGCAACTATACGCGGTGGAGAATATGAGGGATTACCTATGAAGATTATACAACCTGAATGGAAACCGGATTATGGCCCTGCAACTTTCAATGTAAAGAGCGGAGCTACCGTAATTGGTGCACGCGACTTTTTGGTTGCTTACAATGTAAACCTTAATACAACCAGCACTCGGCGAGCAAACTCAGTTGCCTTTGATGTACGGGAGGCGGGTCGTGTTAAGCGAAAAGGTGACCCGATAAATGGCGAAATTGAACTCGATAATAAGGGCAACCCGATTAGTATCCCCGGTACGTTGAAGTCTGTAAAAGCAATTGGTTGGTTTATTGAAGAATATGGCGTTGCACAGATTTCCATGAATCTGACTAATATTAACATAACTCCCCTCCACATTGCATTTGACGAAGTATGCACTAAGTCAACCGAGCGAGGATTGAGAGTAACAGGCTCCGAACTGGTGGGCCTCGTACCATTAAAGTGCTTAACCGATGCAGGCAAATACTTTTTAGAAAAACAACAACGCAGTGCCGGTGTTAGCGAAGAAGAATTGATTCGAATAGCAATCAGATCTATGGGATTAGATGAGCTTGCACCTTTTGATCCTAAGAAGAAAATAATTGAATACTTGCTTCGCGGTAATGAGGATAATAAATTGGTTAAAATGAATTTACGCGCCTTTGCAAATGAAACAGCATCGGAAAGCCCTGCACCCGGAGGGGGCTCGATTGCCGCATACTTGGGAAGTTTAGGAGCCTCACTAGCTACCATGGTGGCAAACCTAAGTTCTCATAAAAAAGGATGGGATGATAAGTGGAAATACTTTTCAGAAATAGCGGAAAAGGGCCAGCAAATTAAAGATGAGTTGTTAACCCTAGTTGATGAAGACACGCACGCATTCAATCAGATTATGAACACCTTCTCCTTACCAAAAGGTACAGATGACGAAAAGAAAATACGCACGCAAGCTATTCAACAAGCAACGATTTATGCTACCGAAGTACCCTTGCGAACAATGAATGTAGCATTAAGATCTTTTGAAATCATTGAAGCTATGGCAAAACGAGGTAACCCGAACTCTATCAGCGACGCAGGTGTGGGGGCGCTCTGTGCCCGATCCGCTATATGGGGTGCTTATTTGAATGTTTGTATCAATGCAGCAGGAATAAAAGATGAGAAATTGAAAAACAAATATCTAAACGAAGCATCTGAAATAAAGAAGAGTGCAATTGAGATTGAAATGAATATTGTTCAGTTTGTCGAGAAACAAATCTCTCAAGGATAATATTTATATGAATATTTTTGCAAAAATTTATCCTAAAATTAAATTAATGAATCACAAAATTATCTTAATAGCTCTTGCTGCTATCTTAGCATTCACTGTCGGATGTGTAAAAAAGCAAAGTATTATTGGACGTTGGTTACTTGTAGATGCTCAAAATCCACAGATAGACAGCATGTTCATATCTCTTCGCCAAAACATCCACAACTTAGAAGACACTCTTACAAAGATGAATAATGGCGAAGCCAAAACCTTGCTTGAAGGTCAACTCGCAGAAAACAAAACCATCTTAACGGGTGCAGAAGAAAGATTAAAGGAGTTCAAAACAAACTCTTATATGAACTACCGTGATGACGGAACCTATGAGGGTATGATGATGGGGCAAACAGAGTCTGGAACCTACACTTACGACGAGAATACAAAAATTATTAATGGAAAAGTTGCCGGTGCCAAAGAAGGTGGCGAATTAAAGGTGTTACGCGTTAATGCCGACACTCTGATAGTGGCGGTTGAACCTGAAAATATCAAACTAACTTTTGTTGCAGATAAGAAATAATGATGCCCCGTATAATGGCGTTTGATACAGGGGCACAGCGTACCGGAATAGCGGTAACTGACCCCAATAAGATCATAGCCACGGCACTGGATACCATTCCTACCGACCAACTTCTAACATACCTTACAAGTTACCTACAGAAAGAAAAAGTTGAAACTTTTGTTGTAGGTTATCCCTTAAATATGGATATGAGTACAACGCACGGCACTATAGTAGCTGATAAAATTATTCGTATGTTAGAATGTACCTTCCCGCATATTCCGGTAAAAAGAATAGATGAGCGTTTTACATCTAAAATAGCGTCGGAAACCTTAGTTAAAGCAGGTTACAAGAAAATGCAAAGGCAAGACAAGAAACGCCTGGATAAAATCAGTGCTGTATTAATTTTACAAACTTACTTAGAACAACCAACGAGATGATATACAGCATTGTAGCGTATGGCGATCCTATATTACGAAAGAAGGCACTTTCCATAGATAATCAATATGAAGGATTAGATAAACTCATCGGGGATATGTATGAAACAATGTATGCAAGCCATGGAGTTGGGCTAGCAGCGCCTCAAGTAGGGTTATCTATTCGCTTATTCGTCATTGATACAGAATCTGTTCTCAGGGCATTTGAAGAGAATGAAAAAGATGGTGAAGAAAATGAGTTTAAGGGTGAAGTAGGAATCAAGTGTGCCTTTATAAACGCTCATCTCGTTACTAAGAAAGGTGATGAGTGGGATTACAACGAGGGTTGTTTAAGTATTCCTAATATACGTGAAGACATTACCCGGCCTGATGACATAACATTGGAATACTTAGATGAGAATTTCAAACCGCATCGCAAGACATTTAATGGATTTACCGGTCGTGTGATTCAACATGAGTACGATCATATCGAAGGTATTCTGTTTACCGATCATTTGAAGCCGCTTAAAAAACGCTTACTCAAATCCAAGCTGGAAAAGATTTCTAAGGGAGAGGTGAGCGTAGATTATAAAATGCGCTTCCCTTTAGTGAAACGTTAAGTTCCTCTACTTTTCAATCTTGTATTTTCCTGTACTCAGGTCGTTAAAGAACTGAGCCCATGCCAAAGGATTAAATATGTTGGCAGTCTGTATCTGACCTTTATAGTAATAACTGTTAGCATATTTTTGAAGTGTAGCCATAGAGGCTGACTTGCCATCATTATTAAGCATATCGGCCAGTTGTTTCATTTGTTGCGGGCTTAAATTTTTCTGATAACGCACCATGTCATCATCCGGTAATTTCATCTCTACAAACGCTTTTCTGAACTGATCACGCGTGCCCCACGGGTAAACGCGGGTTTCGGTCAGCAAATAAGCCCTTGACGTAAGCACCACATGATGTACCCAACTGTTATTCGAAATAATATTCGGTACAGCAAACACATTTTCAAGATAACCGATGCTTGTAACCATAATTGAATCACCGGGCCGGGCAATAATTGTATAAAACCCATCTATATTAGAATAGGTACCTAACTTCAAAGTCTTATTATAAACAGATGCAAAAGGTATGGCGACATGAGCGGTATCTCGGCTGACTACTACCCCCGATACCTGCACCAACTCATTATCTTGAGCCTTCAATTGTATGCAAAAACTCATTAAGACCGATGTAAATAATAAAAGCAATCTGGACATCAACTTCAAAAGTACTCGTAATTTTAATAGTGCATTATAAACCTAAATGCAAATTAAGGTAGGTAATAAAAAACTTAGTTTTGCCACCGTGAAATTTTTCTCTGAAGGAAAAGAAGAGTTATTTTTTTTAAAAGCTGTTACCAAGGCATTACTTGCGATTCTGGGAATCTATACACTCCTCAGGGTAATATTTATTATACTCTATAACGACATCCTTAATGTAGAAGGTTTTTCGAATTGGTCTAAGATTCTGCTTGCAGGAGTTCGCTTTGACTTATCAGCATTAATATATATCAATGCTCCGTTTATGCTCATGGCATTGATACCCCTATCAATTAGGCAAAAGCCCTTTTACATTAACCTGCTTCGTTGGTCTTATCTTATTCCAAATCTCCTATTCATCTTACTGTGTATCGTGGATTTCGGATATTATCGTCACACGCAGCGTCGTACTTCAACCGAACTATTTGGCATGTTGAACGATCTACCACCTCAGATTCTCTCTTATCTGAAAGGCTATTGGTATCTCTTTATTGCGTTTCTGATGATGATATGGTTATTTAAACGCATTACCGATAAGCTCATCGTTGCCCCTGTAAAAAGTCAACTGCACCCGATTTTTCAATATGTGATTCTTATTTTTAGTTCCGGGCTATGTGTGTTGGCTGCTCGTGGTGGTACACAGTTACGACCACTCGCGCCTATAAATGCCGCAGATTATGTTCCCACGAAGCAAAGTGCTGCCGTGTTAAATACACCCTTTGTATTCTTAAGTAGCATTTTTACAAATAGCGTCGCATTTGTTCATTATATGAATGATTCAGTTGCAGATCAATTAGTTGACCCAATCAAGCCGCCTTATCCCGATTCATTATTTCAGAAAAAGAATGTAATTATATTTATTCTTGAAAGTTTTAACCGCGAATGGATTGGTTGTTTAAATGGTAGAACCTTTTATACCCCCTTTCTTGATAGCATCTGCGCTAAAAGCATCCTCTGCACGAATGCTTATGCCAATGCAAAGCACTCTAATGAAGGCGTGCCCGCTATAATTGCATCTTTGCCATCTTTGATGGATGAGAGCATTTTAGCTTCATCTTATCAAAGTGATGCGTTTCAAGGAATTGGTAACCTATTGAAGCCATTCGGCTATCAGACCTCTTTTTTTCATGGAGCACGTAACGGTTCATTTAACTTCGATGGGTTTGCGCATAGTTGCGGATTCGACCACTATTACGGTATGACTGAGTTTAACGATGACTCTAAATTTGATGGTAACTGGGGAATTTGGGATCATGAATTTTTAAAATTTTTTACAAAGAAGTTAGACGATACAAGAGAGCCGTTCTGCTCGGTCTTCTTCAATATCAGTTCACATTACCCGTTTTCATTACCCGAAGAATATAAAACTCGATATATGGATGAACCTAATGTGAACCATCTGCCACGAACTATTCAATATGTGGATACGTGCCTCCAACAGTTTTTTGATGTCAACAAGAACAAAGAATGGTTTAAAAACACACTATTCATTTTCTCTGCCGACCATACCGGCGAAGGAAACGAACCTGCATACAAAACACCGATTGGCATTTTCAGAATTCCAATTATTATTTATGATCCCTCAAACCCCACGCAACGAAAGATTAATAAGCCGGTAATGCAAATCGATATCTTACCTACCCTAGCCGACTATCTAAAGATTCCGTCTGCACAGTTTTCTTTTGGTCACAGTTTTCTAACACAAGAAGTATATCCTGCCTATCAGTATCATGAAAGTTATTATCAAGTCTGTGACGATTCGTTACTAACCATTTTTAATGGAAATGAAGTTATAGCTCTCTACAATTTCAAGAAAGACCCTTTATTGGAGAAAAATATCGTTGGCTTGAAGCAAGCTCCTCAAATTGAACTTGCCTATCTGAAAGCGGTGCTGCAAACTTTCAGAAAAAGAGTTAAAGAAAATAAGCTTACTCCCTAAATAGTTTCCTGCTATTTAGCTACTTTGCAGTCTAACGAGAGGGAGTGTTGAAGCGTAATATTATCTGTTTCAGTTCCCAAAGTAGTACACAACGTATAGATTAATGGTAGAACATAGCGTAATTAAAAGGTGTCTGAAAAGAGACAAGAAAGCGGAATACCTGCTATATAAGCAGTCATTCCCACTTTTAATTAAAATATGCTACCGCTATACCAGCAATAAAGACGATGCGATGGACTTCGTTAACCGAGGCTTTTTGAAAATTTTAAATAATCTCGATAAATACGATTTTAAACATCCTTTTGAAGCTTGGATAAGGCGTATCATGGTCAATGTCATAATAGATGAATTCAGAAAGAATAAAACATACAAAGAACATGTGTATATGGCCGAGCATCAGGATTTAGCAACTTTTCAATCACAATCGTATAGCGTGAATCAAGGGGAGCAAAATCTAATGGCATCTGAAATTATGAATCTGGTACAGCAACTACCGCCTATGGCTCGTGAAGTTCTGAACTTAAATGTGTTTGACGGTTATAGTCATAAAGAGATTGGAGAAATAATTGGCATTAGCGAGGCCGCATCGAAATGGCACTTGTTTAATGCCCGAAACATTTTAAAAGAAAAATTTGCCAAACTGACAAATACTTCAGTACGTAAAAAAAAAGTAAAGCATGAAGCAGCATAACAATTTTGACGATTTTTTAAGAAGCAAAGAAGAAGAATTTAATATTCCATTCAAAGAGGAATATTGGGATAAGGCATCAGCCTATCTCGATGCCAATCGTATAAGTTTTTGGAGTAAATTTTTCCATAGTCCGCTTTGGTGGGGCTCTGCATTAACCGTTCTCATTGGAGGCGGCGCCTTACTCTGGTATTTAACAAATGATAGTTCAAGAACCAATCAATATAATACGGATTTAGTGCAACAAACCGTGCCAGTCCCTAATAATGAGTTGAATCAGCGAACTTTAATTACCGGCAAAAACGAGTTAAACGAAGTTAATTCTACAGCCTCACAATTAAATTCAGGTAATGAGAAGTTGCAATCTGAAACATCCGTTAATACAATTAAGGGCACAGAAACGACAAGTGCTATATTAAGTCAGCACCACAACAATTCTGTTAAAGTAAATTCAAAAATAAGCACCACAAAGAATTTTTCAGATTCTCAAGACTTGATTAGTAAGAACATCAAGCAAACGCGCTCCCACATTGATGCCTTTATTTTACAGGTAAAAGATTTCAAATATTTTAAGTCATACGGTATTCCTAGCATACCTGTGTTTGAAGAAATGACAATTGACGATAAAACGATTCCGGTTTATTACGGCTTGCCATATTTGGGTAAGGTTCAGGGAAGCAGTTCACATAAAATACGTGAGTTCAGCCGAGGAGGCTTATATCCGCAATTATCCGTTTCTTTAGCTGGCGGTGTTAATATTTTCAACTCTTTTAAAGAAAAGAAAGACACTTCAGGGTTTATCAGCACCAATCCTTTTATTGGTGTTCGCGCATCTTATCAGCTTAATACCAAGTGGGGAACTACTGCACAGTTAAATCTCATCCAGCGCGGAATGCTTAACCAACGTATTCATCAAAATGAAAATACACAAGACGACAAACTAATTCGTCAGTTCTATGCGGTACAACTTCCAATAAGCATCAGTTATTTCGTAAATAAGAAACATAGCATCTCACTTGGAGCATCTCCTATGTTTACATTATTTGCTGCTGAAAGCACCTTTAATAAAGATAAAAATGAAATGAATCGTAATGTATCTTTATCTGCCCCTAAAGGATTGAATCGCATTGACTTTCAGGCTATGGCTTCTTATAGTTATCGGGTTAATAAGAGTATTTCATTATATGGAAGCTATCAGTATGGTTTGATAGATGTTACTCAGTCGAATGTTTTCACAAATAATCTGCATCACACCAACAACTTCGTAACCATTGGGCTCTGTTACAATTTAATGCAAAAAAAGGTATCTCTCCGATAAGATAATTTTTGAATTTTCTCAAAGGGGTTCATCGCTAACTGTAATATTTTTTAATGATAAAGTTTATATAACTGCTGCCCAATAGTTGCATAATTAAACAGTTGGCTTGCTTGTTCCGATATTTTAGCTCTATCATATACAAAAAGTCCCACTGCTATTCGGTACATAGCATCGGCAAGTTGTTTTACTTTCTTAGGTTCAATTAAGATACCGTTTAAGTCATTAATAATATCTCGTGCTATTCCTGTATTTGTGGAAATCACCGGTAAGCCGCAGCATAATGCCTCTGCTACCACGCACGACATGCTTTCTGTGTTGCTAAACATTACCAGAGCACAGCTTTGTTGCATCAGTGAGGAAACTTGTTCATAAGGAACCTCCCCGGTAAAAATCAAGCTCTCTTCCCTTAACCCCGACTTTTCCGCATACTCTAACACAACATCTCTAGTTCGCCCAACGATTGTTAATTTGGTATTGGGTAACATTTTATGTACCATTTTAAATGCATCAATGATGCCTTCAACGTTTTTCAGAGGAATCATATTTGATACATGGATAAAGTTAATCTCAGTGCGTTGAGCAGGCTCAACATACGAAAACAAATCCGTGTTTACCACATTATAGATAATGGAATAGTCTTTTTTGCATGCAACTTTGTTGATGTCTTCACCAAGTGAGGAGCTCACAACGACAAGAGGTTGGGCTCCCAGTATTATTTTTTTTACTTGATTTTGATAATAGACCGAACGTTTTACAAACGGGTCTATGACTTCATCGTTGTATATACCATAATGCTCGGTTAGTGCATAAGGCACCCCCATTTTCTTTTGAATCCATCTGGCAACGACACCTGCACGAATTGGAACTTGCACGTGTATGTAATCCGGTGTGCCGTATAATTCCACAAATTGCTGATATCGGTTTAGAGATATTTTAAGATACTTACGCATGGAAAGTAATTTGGTCAACCAATTACCTTTTTCAGCTACTCTATAATAAACTAAATGCTCTGTTAGTAAGGCATCTGTTTGAATGTGGTCTTGAACGTAAGGAGCTCGATTATCCGGAACGGGATGTAAATAGAGTACATATACTCTGCAATACGCTGCTAATGCTTGTGCTTGTCGCCTAATAAAGTCGGCGGCACTATGATCATACTCATTAGGATACCAACTGCACAGCCAAAGTATATTTTTCATTTGTGTATCATATAAAAAAGCCCCTGCATTGCAGGGGCTTAAATCTTAATTTAAAATATATGTTACCATTTTAAATCATCATCCGAAGCCGGAGCATCATCTGCGCGATTAAAGTTTTCTTCTTTCGGATCCTCGGTTTCCAGTTTATTGAAGTTATGTTCACTATGTGTTGACTCTTCGTGATTTTCATTTCGCTCAAATTGGTCAAAATTAAAATCCGGCAACAATTCTGTCTTCACATGATTTACGGTATCATTCAATGCTGCAACAAACTTGTTGAAGTCTTCTTTATACAAAAAGATTTTGTGTTTCTCATAAGAATCATCTGGACGTTTCTTGCTTTCAGTGATTGTGAGATAATAATCATTCTGCTTTGTTGTTCTTACATCGAAGAAATAAGTTCTGCGACGTCCTGCCTTTAGTCTGAATGAATAAACTGCATCCGACTTTTTGTTAAAATTTCTTTCGTTTTCCACGGGTATGTTTTTGAGTTTTTTGCTTGTAGCAAATATATAGGAAAGTGATTTAGATTTTCAATACATCTATTCTGAACTGTAAACCTCTTCCGACTTATGGCTATACAATTCAAAATAAGCTCCACGCCGCATCATCAATTCTTCATGTTTTCCCTGCTCTATTATTGCCCCGTCTTTCATTACAAGGATCTGGTTAAAATCGCGAATGGCCGATAAACGATGTGTTACCAACACAATGGTACCTTGTATGCGTTCTGTAAGATTTTTCATCAGTCGTTCCTCTGTAGTGGCATCTACCGCGCTTAATGCATCATCAAGAATTAAGATATTCGGCTTTTTAGATAAAGCACGCGCTATAGCCAAGCGCTGCTTTTGCCCACCCGACAAGGTCACTCCCCGCTCTCCTACCCAAGTTTCATATTTTTCTTTAAATCCATTTATGTCGCTATCTAACATTGCTGCTTTAGCAAAACTTGTAATATCTGTTATATCATCCTGCTCTAATCCAAAAGCAATATTGTTCTTTATAGTATCCGAAAAGATGAATACATCTTGTGGTACGTATCCGATTAACTTATGAAAACTTGCCGAATCTAGTGTTCGAATATCCTTTCCGTCAATAAACACAGTACCTGCAGTGGTATCAAATGCTCGTGCAAGAAGCATGGCTAATGTACTCTTCCCACTACCGGTCTTCCCGACAATGGCGACCTTGCTACCGGCCATTATTTTAAACGAAACCTTTTGCACGGCTTCAATTTGGGTTACAGGATAAGTAAAACTCACATCGTCAAACACGATTTCGCTTTTGAAACTGTTGATAATCTCATTTCCTGATTTCATATCGGGGTCAGCGTATAGAAACTCATTAATTCGTTGTTGAGATACATTAGCCTGTTGAATTAAAGCCGTGACCCACCCTACGGAAGCAAACGGCCAGGTGATCATATTAATGTAAATTACAAACTCAACAATGACTCCCGGTGATATAGCACCTGACTCAACAAGTTTACCTCCAAAATAAATGGTGCTTATTAAGCTGATTCCTACTAATAGCGCAATAACTGGAAAATAAACAGCCTCAAGTTTAACAAGCGACAATGTCCTTTTACGATAATTATTACACGCACCTTCAAACTCTCGGGTGAATACCTGTTGTCTAACAAAAGCTTTAATAACGCGTATTCCACTATATGCCTCCTGCACATACGTATTCAAAGCAGATAATTGCTCTTGTATTGCCCTACTCTTACGTTCTACTTTACGATTGAGAATAAATATACATACCAACATCACGGGTAAAGGAATCATACTATATGCTGCCAATTGAGGGCTGACACGAATCATCTGATAGACAACCAGCATAGTTAATATCAAGAGATTTAGAGTGTACATCAAGCCGGGGCCATAATATGTTCTTACTCTTGAAATATCTTCAGTAAGCCGTGTCATCAAATCTCCCGTATAATGTTTTTTGTAAAAAAGTACATCAAGAGATTGGTATTTTTTATATAATTCATTCTTTTGATCGTACTCGATATGCCGCGACATAACAATAACGCTTTGACGCATAAAAAACATAAAAACACCACGCAGGATAGCAAAAAAAATAGTCAAAAATGAAAAATAAAGTACCCCTTTATAGAAATCATCAACATAAGCACCGGGAATCATTGTGAAGTCATAAGATGAAACTAGCTTAGCCTTTTTTAATACCAAATCAACACCTCCACGTACAAACACCGGACTTAAAACTCCAAATACATTAGACAGAGCAATAAAAAAAATTCCGGCTACTAAACGATAACGATATTTATAGAGGTATTTATTAACAGAACGAAGCGCTTGCATTGACTTAAACCGGCATTTGAAACTCCGGAAAATTACCCTACATTTGCCTATAAGACGCAAAAACAAGGAAAAACCCGAGAAATGCTTCAGACCCTAACCATTCTTCAGTGCCATTTAGAAGGTTAATTTAATGATAAGTATCTCGCAATTTTTTTGTAGTTGACTGATTTTTTTTGAACATTAAGCCTAAATAACTCTTGCATGACCACCGTAGCACAAAAAGCCCCAACGACTGCCCCCACTATTTTTGAACAAATTTCTTCTTATGAACACGAACAAGTCGTTTTTTGTTATGACAAGCACAGTGGTTTAAAAAGCATTATAGCCATTCACAATACCACACTAGGGCCGGCATTAGGTGGTACCCGCATTTGGAATTACAAAAGTGACGGCGAGGCTATCTTTGATGTACTGCGACTTTCTAGAGGAATGACTTTCAAAGCCGCTGCTGCCGGTTTAAACTTGGGTGGCGGCAAAGCTGTTATTATTGCCGATTCTCATAAAGATAAAAGCGAAGCGTTGTTTCGCCGGTATGGAAAATTTGTGGACAGTCTTAACGGAAAATATATTACTGCTGAGGACGTAGGTACATCTACCGCTGATATGGAGTTTATTTCGTTGGAAACGCCTCACGTAACCGGCGTCCCCGAGTTTATGGGTGGCAGTGGCGATCCATCGCCATTCACCGCGTATGGTGTTTTTCTTGGAGTTAAAGCATCGGCAAAAAAGGCATACGGATCTGACGATTTAAAGAATAAAAAGGTCATGGTTCAAGGTATCGGTCATGTAGGTGAAGTTTTGGTAAAGCACCTTACCGAGGCGGGTGCCACAGTGTATATCTCCGATATATATGAAGTAAGGGTTAAAGACGTAGCAAAGAAATACAACTCCATTCCCGTTGAGCCAGAGAACGTTTACGATGTTGAAATGGATATTTATAGCCCTTGCGCCTTAGGAGCTACTTTAAATGATAACACGATAAATCGTTTGAAATGCTCTGTAATAGCAGGTGCAGCAAACAACCAGCTAGAAGACGAGAAGAAGCATGGTCAAATGCTAATTGAACGTGGCATCGTTTACGCTCCCGATTTTGTAATAAATGCCGGTGGTTTAATTAACGTGGCTTCTGAACTGGATGAGTATAATCAAAATAAAGTAAAGAGTGATGTAGAACGCATTTATACCCGGGTTCTTGATATTTTTAAAATTGCAGATCAACAAAAAATTACTACCCAGCAGGCTGCAATCTTTATGGCAGAGAAGCGCATTAAAGATGTGGCTAACTTAAGAAGTCGTATGTAATTAAGTCATATTGATTAACTAAGCTATGATTTCGCGCCGTAGTATCAGAATCAAATTGATGCAGGGTTTCTATACTTATGAGAAAAGCTCTGACCTCACGGAAGATAAATTGCTATATATATGTATGCAATCTATTAACCGATTTAACGCTTTAATGCTCTTTAACCTATATATTGTCGAAAACACTTGTGCTTATGTTAAAGATTATACCGATTCTCTACGGACTTTAAAAACACGTAAAATAAGTGATATAGAACTATCACTACGTGTTTTTGAGAATAACATTATTCGATTTATTCAAAACTCCTCTAACTACCACACCACTTGTAAAACGGAGCACTTTGATAAAAAATTTGACTCAGACCTATTCAGAAAGTATTTTCTTGAACTTAAGAACACCGACTCCTACAATAAGTACCTACTCTCTAACCCGGCAGACTTAAAAGAGGATTATTATATTTTTAATGAATTATACAGCCACATTATTCTAGCGGATAAAGATTTTGATGGCATAATGGAAGATATATATCCTGAATGGGCTGACGACAAACATCACATTAAAAGTATTGTGTTGGATATATTTAAACAATTAGGCAACGGAACCCAACCAAACCTTAAGGAGTCTATAGATAACCGTGACAAGAGTTTTGTTGAAAGTATGATTAATTCCTATGTTTATCACCACACCGCTATTAACGAACATATTTCTAAACGTTTGAAAAACTGGGACGAGGAGCGTGTTGCCGAACTGGATATGATTATCATCCGTCAGGGTGTCTGTGAGTTTTTGTATCAGCCTGAGATTCCTGTAAAAGTGAGTATTAACGAGTATTTGGAAATAGCTAAACAATACAGCACTCCCAAGAGCAGTGAATTCATAAATGGAATACTCGATGGAATTTTAAAAGACTTACGTGACCAGAATCTTGTCAAAAAGACCGGAAAAGGCTTGGTTGAAAGTTGATTTTTTAAATACTGATTGTATGCTATATTTGCCGTCCGCAAAAAAAATAATCCCATGGACGCAATTAAATATGTGCACGAGCAATTGACTTCTAAAAAGGAGTTTCCTAAGTTTAAAGCAGGTGATAACATCACGGTAAACTATAAAATCATTGAAGGTAACAAAGAACGTATTCAGGCATTTAAAGGTGATGTTATTCAAATTAAAGGCAGCGGTGCTACAAAGACATTTACTGTTCGTAAAATGTCTAATGGAGTTGGGGTAGAGCGCATTTTCCCTTTCACTTCCCCTAATGTCGATAGCATCGTTTTTAACAAAGCCGGTCAGGTGCGTCGTGCCCGCATTTTCTACCAGCGCGATCTCGTAGGAAAGAAAGCACGCATTAAGGAAAAACGCTTTAATACAGAAAAATCCGAAGTATAATTAAATCAAAACATTAATACAGAAAGGCTGTCGGTACTTTACGACAGCTTTTTTTTTAACTATTCCCTTCTATGGCAGAAAAAAGCAACAACACGTTTAATCCAAACAATCCTGCAACAAAAGATGCAAATATTTTCGGGCTTCCATTTAAAGAGAATGAATCGAAATTAATTTTGCTCCCTGTGCCTTGGGAAGCAACAGTATCTTATGCTACCGGCACGGCCGATGGTCCTGATGCCATTTTTGAAGCATCGAAACAAGTGGATTTATATGATCCCATTTTGCCGGATGGATGGAAACAAGGCATTTATATGCGCAAGCCTGATAAAGGCTTAAAAAAGATGAGTCGTCATAATCGTAAAATGGTTGAAAAGGTTATAGCACATCTTACTGCAGAAGAAATTTTGAAGACATCAGTATTAAAAAATGCTTATGATAGAGTGAATAAAAGCTCGTCTGAGTTGAATAAATACATTTACGATCAAACCATGCAACTGCTTTCACGAAATAAGTTGGTTGGGTTGATAGGCGGTGACCACAGTACTCCGCTCGGTTTTATCAAGGCTGTGAGTCAATATTATCAAGGCCACCCTGTGGGTGTTTTACATTTTGACGCACACATGGATTTACGAAAGTCTTATGAAGGCTTTACTTACTCTCACGCCTCTATCATGTATAATGTAATGCAAGAAACCACCGTGAGCAAATTAGTGCAAGTAGGAGTCCGAGATTATTGTAATGAAGAATTGGATTTTGTACAGAAGAATAAAAACCGAATTGAAGTTTTTTTTGACGCAGATATTAAGCGTTCATTCTTCTATGGCGAGGTGTGGCATTCGGTATGTAAACGCATACTAGATAATTTACCCGACCTCGTTTATATCAGTTTTGATATTGATAGCTTAGATCCTAAACTCTGCCCAAACACGGGAACTCCTGTTCCCGGCGGTCTTGAATTTGATCAGGCCGTTTATTTAATGAGTATGTTGGTCAATAGCGGAAAAAGAATTGTTGGCTTCGACTTGAATGAGGTTGCTCCAGGAAAAGATGAGTGGGATGCTAATGTGGGAGCGCGTTTACTATACAAGATGTGTAACCTCGCTTTAAAATCTCAAGAGCAAATACAGCCCGAGCAGAAGCCATTCGTTATTGAAAAAGAAAGTGCAGACTGATGAGACCGAGACAAATACCTTATCTGCTCTATGCCGATGCAAAAGGTAAAATATTTGAAGACGACAGTCTGCATTGTGCAGGCCGTTCGGGTAATGATATTGTCAGCTTAAAACCCGAAGATTTTATTGAACTCCCTGAAGGCAGCGATTTATATGTGTTACCAGACCGCTACCCCATCGGGATTAATCTCAAAACAGGAGTGCCTGCTCTCTCTAAAAAGGGATTTGCTGTTAGTGCACAAATGTCTCCGGCACACACGATGCTCTTTATGGCCGCGTTTCAAAAAGCTGAGTGTGCCCAAACGTTGCCTTTGTTTGCTTATTCATGTGTAGGTTGGTTAGAGGGTAAATACTATGTAACTGCGGTGCGCATAGACCGAGACGTTCGACAAGAGCCGTTTGGCTTTGATCAAAACAAAGTAAAAGATGGAGTGGCCGATTGGTATAAAAAATATCCTGACAATCGCTTGCTGCATCATATAGGAGACAATTGCGCATTAACCTATAAATGCCCCGCCGCACGAAACTTTTTCTTAAACCGCTGGGAAGCTCCAATACCTACTTCGATGGCATGCAATGCCAATTGTGTCGGATGCATTTCCTTTCAGCCGGAAGAAGAACAGGTTCACAGTACTCAAGATCGCATTTCTTTTAAACCAAGCTCTGATGAAATTGCCCAATATGCCATTGAGCATTTGAAAACAGCCCCCTATCCTATTGTCAGTTTTGGACAAGGTTGCGAGGGTGAGCCTTTATTGATGTGGCCTACAATTAAAGAATCTATTCTTAAAATTCGAGAGCAGGTTAATAATGGGAGTATTAACTTAAACACAAATGGCAGTATGCCTAAAGCGGTTGAAGAATTATGCAAAGCAGGATTAAATAGTATTCGTGTGAGTTTGAATAGTGTGCGCGAAGAAATCTACAATGCCTATTATCTACCCAATAATTATCGTTTTAATGCCTTGAAAAAGTCTATTCAAACCGTAAGAAGCTATGGTGGATGGGCATCTATAAACTATTTTGTTTTTCCGGGTATAACGGATGAGGTACAGGAATATGAAGCTTTACGTCATTTTATAAAAGAAACCGATTTAACGATGATTCAATGGCGTAACTTTAACATTGACCCGGACTGGTATATTGAACGCATTAGTAAAAAAGAATTTGGTGAAACCCTTGGTGTAGAAGAAATGATGAATCGTATTCACGAAGAATTTCCTCACGTAATGTTCGGCTATTTTAATCCATCGATAGAAAAGATTGAGAAGCATATTCGTTCTCATTCTATACATTAGTCCATCTTAGACTCCTATTTATCACTCAGCAGATTGGATAAAGCTGCCCAGCCTGGGTATTCATCTGCAAATAATTTAACGATAGCTAAAAAAGGTACAAAGAGAATCATACCGGAAACACCCCAAATTATACCTCCTATGAATATAGCAATAAGTGTTACTATAGTGTTTAAGTTAAGTCGTGTTCCAACCACATAAGGAAAAATAATATTGGCTTCAAGATACTGTACAATGCTGAACACTGCGATAACAGCAAGCGGATACCAGATGTTCCCGTAGGTAATCCACGAAATGGAAATCGGAAGTAAGGCTCCTACCATAATGCCTACATAAGGTATAAATGTTAAGATTGCTGCAATACTTCCAAATAAAACCGGATAAGGAATTCCAAGAATCCATAATCCGAAACTATTCAAAACAGCAACAATAGCATAAACAATGAGCATCCCCTTAATAAAGCGATAATATGTTTGAATTACTTTATGAAGCATCGCAGTGATTCTTTTTGAATCCGTTTCAGGAAATAACAGATGTATTGATTTTAACAATTTCGCCCTTGTAGTCAACAATAGGAATGAAAATATGGGGATGATGAATAGCATTACAACACTTGAGACTATCTGAGTTAATGAATCGCCTAAGTGGTCAAATATGCTGGAAACGCTTTGTTTAACCCGTTCGTTTATTGTACTCTCAATCACTTCTGCCGAGACGTTAAAATGCTCTTGTATATATGTCTTTAATTGATATAGACTTGCAAGCATCTCGTGTTTGAGCATTTCCCATTCTTTAAAAAAGCTACGTATCTGAAAGAAGAATAAGGTCAAAATCAACGCTATAAGGATCAAAATAAGTGATATGGAAATTAACGCTGCAACAGTGCGTGGGATTCTTAATTTTTCGATCCACACGCATATCGGATAAAGAATAAATGCAATGAGTAAACCATAGCATAATGGAATGAGTATGGAAGATGCGAAATATAACAGCATCGAAATACTTAGAATCAACACCGCTATTGTGGTGGCCCGTATTAAAGAAGGAGTACCCATGTTTAATTCCAGAACATCCAATTAATGATTAACTTAATACTTCGATCCGGTAAAGGCCAACCGGGAATCAAATAAGTGCCATCACTTAATAAGCCCTGTAATACATTATCTGACTTAATAATAATTCTTACTGATTTAATTTTCATGTTAATAAAAGCGTCTGCCCATAAATATTTTGAATACGGTATTGTTGATTGAGCGTAGTACTGCGATGTATTGATGTTAAAATTATAAGGAGTAAAGTTGCCATTATTAAATACGTCCACTCCGGCTTCTAAGAGCAAGGCGCTTTTAAATAAATGATTTGCATAATACACAGAATGTACAGAAAAGAATGAAGGTACTTGATAAAGAGCACTGGAGTATCGTTGCCACCCGAATTGATTATCCAAATGAAAATTGCTGAAGCTAAGATTCAACTTGAGACTGCTTTGTGTTGAGTATATCATGCCACTGACTTGAGACGGCAATGCTTGTGTATTAAAAAAGATAGGGTTCTTGATAAACACGTAACTATGATATAAAACAATCTGACCGTTCCACACTGAAAAAGAAATTCCTGCACGTCGGAAAGTAGAAGGGTTAAAATCATTTTGCCACTCATAATGATTTCCATGATAATGTTGTTCCATCAATGTGGGCATCGTTCGCTTGTCATCATAACGCAGATAGAGGATCCCACCGAGCAATCTATGGGCGATGTTGGCGGTAATAAAATATTCTCCCTTATTGTAATCAATGAATGAATACTCTCCTTTTAAGAACGCAAAAGAATTATTCCAGATGTTCTTTAAAAATTGACCGGGAACATTGAGCATTTGTTTTTTAACCTCAAAGCCAAGGTTTAAATTCTGAACCTGATTAATAGTGTTATTTGCGAAGCGGTATAAACTATGTTTAATAAAGAAATCTGCGATATATGTGCGATATAAAACAGCAGTATCTAACTGTTTTTTTACTTCTGTGAGTTGATAATGAATTTCATTTTTAAGCGAGGTTACAAATAAACTATCGTGTGTGTTGTTCGCATTATAAAACACATGAGGGTAATAGGCAAAATCGCGGCGAGTGTCAGAAAATAAGTAGTTGTTTTCATTAAACTCTACTCTGTGTATTACTCGCGAAGTCGTTATCCGTTTTTTAATCGTTAGTGTGTCATTTATTTTTTTAGTTTGTAAGCTGCCGAAATTAAAATATTGCTGTATGCTTAAATTTCGGTTAATGACGCTTGTCAGCGCACTATCAAGCTTAACGGGGACTACCATCTTTGTAATAAAAGCCGGATTGTTGAATACCGAATCTCGTGCATAGTTAACCCCACCGTTAAAATGAATAAGCACCTTGTTTCTATAGGCACAGAAATCAATTTCATAGCGTTCATTCCTTGTTTGGAAGGATTGATGGGCTAATAGGTTTGTGTAATCTGTGCGCATATTTTGATAAATACCATCCGATCCAATACGACTGAATGCGAATCCGAAGTTGTATTGTTTGCCAATGTTCTGTGTATGATTGCCTTTAAACCATTGTTCGTTACCGCTTCCCATGAGATACTGAAGCTCGGTATAAGGCTTTCGAGTATTAAAAAACTTCACATCGTCTGCCTTATACATGTAAATATCAAAGGCGTTTAATCCTGTTTTAAATCCGATATCGTCAAAGAAATAAGGAATCAATCGGTAAGCAGGATAGCCGAGGTTCCCGGTGCTTCGCATATAATATTCACGCATAGCGGGATTGTATCTCTGCAGTAAATGAATTGATGTGTCAATCGTTCTATAATCTGCTTGCGACCATGTTCTATACTTTGTCCAGTTTGGATCGAAATGATGATACGTGGAATCGTCACCGATGCCAAATACTTTTATAGATGCGAAAAGAAAACTTAACAGGAGCAGAACTCGCATCTCTACTACTTACATCGCTCTTAATAGTTCACTGATAATCAATGTCATCTTTGGTTCGGCAGCCATAGCTGCTTGTACCACCTCATCGTGACTCACTTCAAGAGGAACAGGTGAATTCCCAACGTCACTAATCACACTCATTGCAAAGATTCGCATCCCCATGTGATTGGCCACCATTGCTTCAGGTACAGTGGACATACCAACCGCATCGCCTCCGATGATATGTAAGAACTTATACTCCGCAGGTGTTTCAAAGGTAGGCCCCGTAACACTGATATATACTCCGGTGTGGCAGGCAATATTATGTTGTTGGGCAATTGCTGATGCTTTTTGAATTAAGACTTTATCATACAACTTATGTTGATCCGGAAAACGTGGTCCTATGCTTTCATCATTTGGCCCGCGTAGCGGATGATCGGAGATTAAATTAATATGGTCATTGATAATCATTAAATCTCCAACCTGATACGTTGGGTTTAGTCCGCCTGCGGCGTTACTGATAATAATGGTAGAAGCGCCAAGATATTTCATAACACGCACAGGGAAGGTAACCTGTACCATGCTATATCCTTCATAATAATGAAACCGACCTTGCAAAGCAACAATTCGTTTTCCGTTTAGCATACCCAGCACCAAATTACCTCCATGACCTTTTACCGTGCTTTGAGGGAAATTAGGTATTTCTTTATACGGGATTGTGCACAAAGCCTCAATCGTATTGGCCAGATTGCCAAGACCGGAACCAAGGATAATCGCTACTTCAGGGATAAAGTCTGTTTTTGACTTAATAAATTGAATAGTCTCTTCAATTTTTTCTTTTAAGTTTTCCATAATCGGCATAAAAATAACAAACCAAGCCTCAACAATTAAGTACGATGAATCGCCTGCTCAATACTTTCCAATAGATCCTTTTCATTTTGCATCTGAACGGTTATGGGTAAATAAAAAATAGGCAATTCCTTAGCTTCCTTAATTGCTAACAAGCGTGTCGTGTCCTTTTCTGTTGTTAGGATTACCGCCTCCGGATTATTTTCTGCCAGTGTTTTCCATTTAACTATATCAGAAGCTGTGAAGTTGTAATGGTCGGAATATTTCAGATGTTCAATTAAAATATAATGTTCTTTAACATATTCTGTAAAAGAATCTGAGTCTGCAATACCGCTCAATGCTATGACTTTCTTCCCCACAATTAAATCTTCGCGGTTGCTTATAGAAATAGGAGATGCATATCCATACGTAGAAAAATAAACAGACAAACCGGACTGAAATTTATGTGCTTTACTCCTAAACTCACTTTTCTGATCCGAGCTTAAAATGCCATTCGATTTTGTGTAAATCAGAGCATGGGCTCTTCTCAAACTTCCCCCCGCCTCTCGTAAGCGTCCGAATGGAAGAAACCAATCTTTAAAGAAGGGCTTATCCGATGCAGATAATATCAGCGAGAACGAAGGTGTAATATATCGATGTTGAAAGGCATCGTCTAATATCACAGCATCCAATTCATAATCAGCCAATAATTCTGTAATGGCCACTACCCTATCTTCACACACGACAACAGGGATATTGGGAAACTTACGCTTGATTTGCAAAGGTTCATCGCCAACTTCTATTGCACAAGAATCTGTTCTTACTTCAAGATATCCTTTTGTTTTTCTACCATAGCCACGGCTTAGCACAGCCAACCGATATTTCTCACTTAACATACTCAACAGCCATTCTACATGCGGTGTCTTTCCGGTTCCACCAATACGCAAATTACCGACTATGATCAGCGGCACATCAAATTTTACACTTCGAAGCAGTTTCCAATCAAACATCTTGTTACGAACAAAAACGCCTAATCCGAATATAAGAGAGAAAGGAAGTAGGAAATATTTCATAAGGGCCGTCAACTGTAAAAGGCGTGTAAATTTGAGGAAAATATTTATCCGTGACACTTTCTATCCCACTTCACCAAATCATTCAAGCTATTGAAGAAGTCGCCCCCGCCTCCTTACAAGAAAGTTATGATAATGCCGGGCTTATTACAGGTAATCTGCACCAAAGCATTGAAAAAGCATTACTAACTCTAGATTGCACTAAAGCCATTGTGGATGAGGCTATCGAAGTTGGGGCTCAGCTAATCATAGCCCATCATCCCATTCTATTTTCCGGAATAAAAAAACTTACCGGTAAGAATTATGTAGAACGTACCATTATAAAAGCTATTAAAAATGATATTGCCATCTATGCGGCACACACGAATTTAGACAACATTCTTAGTGGGGTAAATAATAAAATCGCCGATAAACTCGAACTTAATAAACAGAATCGGAAAATTTTAAAGCCACTGTTGAATCAATTGGCAAAGCTGCATACATCTATTACTGAATCACATGCGGAAATCTTAAGGAAGAGCCTTTTTTCCTCTGGTGCAGGGCATATTGGAAATTATGACGAATGTAGTTTTAATGTTATTGGCGAAGGCACTTTTAGAGGAAATGACCAAAGCAATCCTAAAATAGGTAAACGGAATGTGCGGGAACATGCTAGGGAAGTTAAAGTCGAAATTATTTTTCCTATATGGAAAAAAGACAACGTATTAAAAGCCTTGCGACAAGGGCATTATTATGAAGAAATTGCCTATGAGATTTATCCTACATTAAATGAACATCAAGAGGTCGGTAGTGGTTTGATTGCCGAGTTCCATCACGAAATGGATGAAGGTATTTTTCTTGAGTTGCTAAAGCAACGGTTAAATACATCCATTATACGTCATACAAGATTATGCGGCAAACCTATAAAAAGGGTGGCTTTGTGTGGCGGATCAGGCATCTTTCTATTGCAGGATGCCATGCGGCACAAAGCAGATGTTTTCGTAACTGCTGATGTTAAGTATCATCAATTCTTTGATGCTGATGACAAAATACTCCTTTGCGATGTGGGACACTTTGAAAGTGAACAATTTACACCTGAAATATTTAAAGACATATTACAGAAGAAATTCCCTACTTTTGCCGCGCTCTTTTCAAAAACCAATACTAACCCGGTAAACTATCACTAAATGAGTAAAACAAAAGAAACAGCACCTAAAGCTGAAACACCAACACTAGATAAACTCAAAGCCCTATACCAACTCCAAAAAATTGATTCCAAGATTGATGAAATCCGAATTCTAAAAGGAGAACTCCCTATGGAAGTAAAAGACCTCGAGGACGAAATTGCAGGTCTCATCACACGAAAAGAAAAGTTTGAAGAAGAACTCAAAGAAACGGAAACCAATATTGCCAACCGCAAGAATAATATTAAAGAAAGTGAAGCGCTGATAAAAAAATATCAAAAGCAACAAAGCAATGTTAAAAATAATCGCGAGTATGATGCCTTAAGCAAAGAAGTCGAATTACAAAAACTCGAGATTGAGCTTAATGAAAAGAAGATTAAGGATATTCACGAACAAACAAAGCAAAAATCTGAAGTTATTGAGCAATCTGAAAAGTTAATCAAGCAAAAAGAAAAAGAACTAAAAACAAAAAAGGCAGATCTCGAAAAAATTATTGAAGAAACAGATGCAGAAGAAAAGGCACTTCAGAAAAAAGCTAAATCTGCTGAGACTCATATCGAAGAGCGTTTGCTGACAGCCTACCATCGCATTCGCAAAAACTACAAAAACGGATTGGCCGTTGTTACTGTAGTGCGTAATTCATGCGGTGGCTGTTATCATGCATTTCCTCCTCAACTTATCCTGGAAATTCGCCAACATAAAAAGATCACGACTTGTGAACACTGCGGGCGAATTCTTGTAGGTGAAAATATTGACTCAGAATAAGCAAACGTTGAAGCATAGAGTTCACTTGACTCCTTTAATACAAGCCCTGCTCTTTGCAGGGTTTTTTATTTCTGTGGATGCTGTTGCAGCACCTCCGAGATACACTTTTGACTTCAACACTCAATGTGAAGCAGCATACCAATACATGTTAAGTATGCGCTATGAAGAAGCGCGCACTATCTTATCACAACAAAAAATTGAAGCCCCTCAGAACCTCATTATAACCTATATCGATGATTATGCAGATTTTCTACGATGTGCGTTTAATGAAGATCGAAAAGAATTTAATAGACTCTATCCGAACAAAGATAAACGGTTAACAGCCTTGTCTAAAGGAGATACTAAATCACCTTATTATCTCTATACACAGGCACAAGTTTCTTTGCATTGGGCAATAGTCAATTTAAAATTTGAAAATTATACGTCTGCATTCATTGATATTCATCGTGCTTATAATTACTTAACCGAAAACCAAACACTCTATCCCGATTTTAAAGCAAACCTTATCGGACTTGGATTTATGCATGCGCTCATCGGCACAGTACCCGATTCATACAAATGGGCTGTGAGATTAATAGGATTTAATGGGAGTGTTAATCAGGGTAAAAATGAAATGCTCGAGGCTATTGAATATTCAAAGGGAAAACATTTCATTTTTCAGAATGAAGCTAAATATATGTATTTGCTTTTGCAATTGATAGTGCTTAACGACAAGCAAGGGGCATATCAAACCGTATCTCAAGAGGATTTCCCCACACACTATGGAAATGCATTAAGCTGCTTTATCAAAGCATATATTGCTTTAAAGAATTACAAAAACGATGAGGCAATAAAATTTTTTTCATATAATATATACAATAACAAAACGGAAGTGCTTTACAACTATTATTTATTGGGTATGTGCCAATTAAATAAACTAAACACCGATGCTTATTACAATCTGAAATATTTCTCGGAAAATTTTCAAGGAGTAAATTATCTCAAAGATGCCCGTAACAGAATGGCGTGGTGTGCTTTATTAAATGGAAGAATGCAAGAATATTTTATCTTATTAGAAAAGGTTACAGAGGGTGGAAATACATTAAGCGATTCGGATAAGGCCGCACAAAACGCGGCAAAACAAAAATCCGTGCCTGATATAGAATTGCTGAAAGCAAGATTACTTATGGACGGAGGCTATTTCAATCAGGCACTAAGCGTGATAGATAAAATTAATATCAATAGCTTAAATAAACCTGAGTTATTAACCGAATATCAATATCGTAAAGGACGTATTTATCATTTGAAAGGTGATATTTCGGATGCAATCAATTATTACACATCGTGTATAGAGAGCGGGCGTACAGTGCCTGTTTATTTTGCCGCAAATGCCGCTATGGAATTAGGGAATATTTATGCCGCAAATCAAAACTATGAATTAGCAAAAAAATATTACAAAATGAGTTTAGCCATGCCCGATTCAGATTTTAAAAACTCTATTGATGTGCGCTCTAAGGCAGGCTTACAAAGGATCGAAGCATCAAAATAGGTTGCTTCATTTTAGGTATATCGAACTTGAATCGGTTTGAAATAGTTTTTGCCCTTATTTTTGCCGCACTAAAATAGTCAAACCACAAATGGGCCGCATATTTGAAAAACGTAAGCATAAAATCTTTGCACGTATGGACCGAATGGCAAAGGCCTTTACCAAAATAGGTAAAGAGATTGCCATGGCTGTTAAACAAGGTGGAGCCGATCCACACAACAACCCTCGCTTACGAGTTGCCATCCAAAATGCTAAAGGAGTTAACATGCCTAAGGATCGTATAGATGCCGCAGTAAAACGGGCTACGTCTAAAGAGGAGAAAGAATTATCGGAAGGGACCTATGAAGGTTATGGCCCTCATGGTGTAGCCATTATGGTAGATTGTGCTACAGACAATCCGACCCGTACTGTTGCAAACCTTAGAATGTATTTCGACCGTAGTGGAGGCTCTTTAGGAAAAAGTGGTTCTGTTGAATTTATGTTTGACCGCAAAGGCGTATTTAAACTGAATAAAGCAAATCTTAAACTGGAAGATATCGAACTTGATTTGATTGATTTTGGAGCCGAAGAAATTCAAGAGGCTGAAGATGGAATTTTAGTTTACACTTCTTTTCAAGATTTTGGAGCTATGCAAAAAGGGTTAGAAGAAAAAGGGTTTGAAGTAATTAGTTCTGAAGTGCAGCGTATCCCGACAACAACAAAAGAACTCAACGACGAACAAGTAGATGAAGTCCTAAAACTTATAGATAAGTTAGAAGAAGATGATGATGTCCAGAATGTGTTTCACAATCTCGCATAAACGCTCAGATTGTTCATAAGCCTTAACCCTAAAGGCGGTCGTTAGCATTCATTTTTTATATATTGGCTGCAAAGCTAAATCTGCATGAGAAAACATTTACTCCTCGTTTGTTACCTTCTTACGATTCAAACTCTGTTTGGTCAAAGCATAAAATTAAAAGGCATTGTCATAGATGAAGAAACCAGCTTTGAGTTAGTAGGCGTCAGTCTAATTATTGACAACACCAAATTTGTTCAATCAGATGAAAACGGAAAATTTGAAATCGAACTAAGTGCAGGGAAGCATACGGTTAAATCAACCTATGTGGGGTACAATAATTTCTTTGATACACTTAATCTAACTAACTCATCTAACATACTATACAGGATACGTATGACTCCCGTGGTTCAGGAGTTGAAGATGGTTGTAGTCAGCGCATCAAAATTTGAACGTAACATTTCAGAAGAAACCGTAAGCATAAATATTCTAAAGCCTTCCTTAATTCAAAACACAAACTCCATTACTATGGATGAAGCAATTAACCGCGTGCCCGGGGTTAATATCATTGATGGCCAAGCTAACATACGAGGTGGCAGCGGATACAGCTATGGTGCCGGTAGCCGTGTATTGGTATTGGTTGATGACTTACCGCAGTTGAGCGCTGATGCCGGTGATGTTAAATGGGAGTTCCTGCCTGTCGAGAATTTAGAGCAAGTGGAAATTATTAAAGGCGCAGCATCTACACTATACGGTTCATCTGCACTTAACGGCGTTATCAATATTCGTACTTCTTACCCTACGGCAGTTCCACAAACACAGATAAGTTTTTATCAAGGTATTTATCAAAACCCGAGACGGAAAGAATTAATATGGTGGGACAATCGCCAGCCTTCATTCAGCGGCGGCTATTTCACACACAGCCGTAAGATTGGTCAACTCGATTTAGTTGTCGGCGGTAATATAAACAACCAAGATTCCTATTTACAGGAATCCTTTCAATATCGCGGACGTGTAAACACTAATTTACGTTACCGATTTAAAAAGATTGATGGCCTCAGCGTTGGTATAAACATAAATTACTTATACGCACACACCGGAACATTTTTTATTTGGGCAAATGATTCTACCGGCGGTTATCGCCCCCTCGGCGGAACCGATTCTGCTACAACATCCATAACTAAAAACCGCTATTACCGCTTTAATATAGACCCTTTTGTGAATTACGTTGCAAAAAATAAGGACCTGCATAGCCTGCGCACACGCATGTTTGAAACCAACAATATGACAAATCAGGCGACTCAAAGCTCAAAAAGCCGTTTGTGGTATGCCGAGTATCAATACCAACACGAATTCAAATTCGGGTTGCACATGACTGCCGGTGCAATGGCTAACTATACTCAGGTTTTTAGCACCATGTATGATAATCACGACGGGTCTAATCAAGCACTTTATTTGCAACTGGATTACAAATGGGAAAAACTGACTTTAATGGGTGGAGTACGTTATGAGCACTATTCAATTGATACCTTTCAAGATAACAGTGGACCGGTATTTCGTACGGGTATAAATTATGCCTTAACTAAAGGCACTCACGTGCGAGCATCTTTCGGACAAGGCTTTCGATTTCCAAGTGTAGCTGAAAAATTTGTACATACCAACGTTGGCGCGCTCTATGTTTATCCTAATCCACAATTAGGCCCGGAACAGGGATGGAGTGTTGAAGTAGGCGCACAGCAAGGGTTTAAGATAAGTAACTGGATGGGTTATGTGGATATTGCCGTATTCCGCCAACTGTTAAATCATTTTATGGAATTTAGTTTTGGGCAGTGGGGTAACCCTTTCACAGACCCTCAATTTGGTCTTGGATTTAAATCAGTAAACTTAGACAAAGCACAAATTACAGGGCTTGAAGCAACCTTGTTTGGCCAGGGGAAACTATTTGGATGCCCGGTAAACATTTTAGGAGGATATACTTTTATTAATCCTATTGACCTAGGTGTAAGAAAAAAAACAGATAGCCTGATAAGTGCACATCCGGATTTTTCACAAACTGAAATTGATTCTTTAAGAAGTCTCAGTATTTTAAAATACCGCTACACCACAACCTTTAAATTTGACGGCGATATCACTTGGAAAATCGTTACTGCAGGTATCAATATGCGATACAACAGTTACATGGTGAACATCGATAAATTCTTGCTTCTGCTCAACGGAATAGAGAAGTATCGTGCGGAGCACAAAAATGGTGATTTTGTTATTGATATTCGTTTTGGGGTAAAAGTCAATAAGAACACACGTGTTTCTTTCATTGTTAAGAATTTAATGAATCGGGAATACACAACAAGACCCGCACTTCTGGAAGGTCCTCGAAATTATACCATACAGATTAACACAAAGTTCTAAATCGATAAAAATTCTATAATCGTGTACACTAATTCAATTCTTAATGCAAATTCCGTTTAACGATATTCCTGAACATGATTAATTTTTCACACAGTTTTTAGCACCTTGTTTAAGAAATCATCAGCACATCTATTTTCCCGACACATTGACAATGTGTTTTTGAGCTTTTATAATGCTTGGCAATTTATAGCACGATTCTTTCGTGAGCTCTTCAGTCGCCCATTTGAATTTAAGGAGGTAATTGTTCAATGCTACGAAGTCGGGTTGCGTTCTCTTCCTTTAATTACTCTGACCGGTTTTGTTACGGGCATTGTATTTACCAAACAATCAAGACCCTCGCTACAATCTTTCGGAGCTTCATCATGGCTGCCCTCACTTATTACAATTGCAATTATACGTGCCTTAGCTCCCTTGGTAACGGCATTAATATGTTCTGGAAAAGTAGGATCAAACATAGGTGCAGAATTAGGTTCAATGAAGGTTACCGAGCAAATTGATGCAATGGAAGTATCCGCTATAAATCCTTTTAAATTCTTAGTTGTAACTCGTGTGCTGGCGTGCACCTTAATGATTCCTATTCTTGCCTTGTATTGTGGATTTGTTGGCATGATGGGAACTTTTGTGAATGTGAATCAAAATGAATATACCACCTATCAGACTTTTATCAGAGATGCTTTTGGCTCCATTAGTTTTCTGGATATTTATTCATCCTTATTTAAGTCGGTAGTGTTTGGATTTACAGTGGGTATTGTTTCGTGTTATCAGGGATTTAAGGCAAACAACGGAACTGAAGGCGTTGGTCGTGCAGCAAACAGCGCCGTTGTTATTTCTATGTTTTTGGTATTCATCGAAGAAATTGTGATCGTACAAGTAATTAATTGGATGCGCTGATGAGTAAGAATACAAATCATATTGACTACAATCAAAAGGTTATTTCTATAAGGAACCTGCATAAATCGTTCGATGACCTACACGTACTCTCAGGTATTGACCTCGATTTGTATCGGGGCGAAAACCTTGTAGTACTTGGCCGCTCCGGCACAGGAAAATCTGTTCTTATAAAAATTATCTCAGGCTTACTCAAGCCTGATAGCGGTGATGTATTGGTTCTCGGTAAACGAGTGGACAATTTGAACGAAAAAGAATTACGTGAACTACGCTTGAAACTTGGATTCTTATTTCAGCATTCTGCTTTATATGACAGTATGAGTGTACGTGAGAATTTAGAATTCCCACTATTGCGAAATGTAAAAAATCTCAATATCAAACAAATCGATGAGGCCGTTGAAGAAGTATTGGATGCCGTTGGTCTAATCGAGAAAATGAATCAGATGCCGGCAGAACTTTCCGGTGGACAGCGTAAGCGAATAGGCATAGCACGCACTCTAATTCTAAAGCCGGATATCATGTTATATGATGAACCTACGGCCGGCCTTGACCCGATAACCTCTGTAGAGATAAACGATTTGATTAATGAAGTTCAATTGAAGTTTCATACCAGTTCTATCATCATTACCCATGATTTAGCTTGTGCAAAAGCCACAGGGGATCGCATTGCAATGTTATTAGAAGGCAAGTTCAGAAAAATAGGCTCGTTTAATGAAGTCTTTGATACTACAGACGAAAACATAAAAGCATTTTACAACTATAATTTTATTAATTAAAATGAGTACAACATCAAGTAAAAAACCTGTAATTGTCGGCGTTTTTATCGCTTTGGGGTTAAGCTTTCTCGTAGCCGGTATTTTAAGTGTAGGCAATCTGCACAGTGCATTCGGCAGAAAAATTAACTTGACTGTAACTTTTGAAGATGTGAGTGGATTAAAAACCGGAAACAATATTTGGTACTCCGGTGTTAAAATAGGGCGTGTAGAGTCCATGAATTTTATCGGAGAATCTATGGTACAGGTAGAGCTTCAGATAGACAAGAAATCTCAACCATTTATTAAGAAAGATGCAAAAGCGAAGATTGGTTCCGATGGCCTAATCGGTAATCGTATTATCGTGGTCTTTGGCGGTAGCGCCGATTCTCCAAGCGTTAATGACGGTGATTCACTTGCAGTAGAAAATGGGATCTCAACGGATGAGATGATGAACACCTTACAAGAAAATAATGTAAACCTGATCAGCATCACCGGTGATCTGAAAAAGATAACTGCTCAACTCAGTAAAAGTGAAGGCACTCTGGGCAAACTCATCTATGAAGATGATATTTATAATAATATCATGGCTACAATTACGTCTCTGCGAAAAACATCCGATCACGCACAGAGTATTACTGCGTCGCTCTCTGCATTCAGCAACAAACTAAATCAGAAAGACGGCTTGGTCAATAAACTGATAACAGACACAACCATCTTTAACAATATTTCCAAATCTGTTATTGAATTACAGCAAGTTTCTACCAATGCCAATGCATTCACGAAATCATTAAAAGAATCTGCAGATAACCCTAACACTCCCTTAGGGGCTTTGATGAAAGATGAACAATCTGCGTCTCATTTTAAGTCCATCCTAAAGAATCTGGAAACTTCTACACTAAAGTTGAATGAAGACCTCGAAGCACTTCAACATAACTTTTTGTTGAAGCGTTATTTTAAGAAAAAGCAGAAAGGAAAGCTCTGATTAATCTTTAAGTATAATCAGCTTTTCTGTAAATGTGATTCCATACTTATCTCGAAATAGGAGAAAATACATTCCTGAATCTAAGCTCGAGCAATCTGTTTTACTCACCGTTTCATTGATATACTTTTGTAAGACTACCCTACCCCTTACATCAGTAACCGAGAGGAACATGTTTTCAACTCCTTTAATAATAAAGTTATCTTGCGCTGGAACCGGATAGACTAACACATTATCTTTCTCAGTAGGACGAATACCCACATTCGTGATATGGATTATGTTCGACATGGCTGTACAACCATCGCTGTCGGTAACCACAACACTGTAGTTACCATTCGAAGTTGGTATATAATTCAAATGTGTAGCGTCGTAAATGGGCTGCATGTCAGTGGTGAAAATTCCGTAGTACCAATGTAAGCTATCATTAGTCGTTGCATTTAGTTCGCCATTAGAATAGGTAATAACCGGCAACTCAGGTGAGACGGTTATGGTGATTCCTTGAGAATACTTCTTCAGATTACCGCCAAGGCTAACCACTATGCGATACGTGCCCGACTGCGTCACTTCATAATACGGTTGATCTCCATCCGGCAAGTCTAAGCCATTGCACTGCCATTGATAATAGTAGCACGGGTTTATTGTATCGGCAGATAATCTTACTTTTTCACCTAAACAGAAATGAGTAGCCCCTTCTGCTGAAATCGTTGTGCCTATTGGGGTTGACCCTTTTACAAAAACGGCATAACTGCGTGCCGGAATGTTGATATAGAGTTCTTGATTATTGGTAATCACAGAGTAGCCTAAAACAACATTACCGGTAAGATCAAACAAAGTGTCTCCTACATTAAATTGATACCCTTGCCACATATTCAGTTTTTGATAAACCTTCATAGGTTGCCCCGAGAAATTAATGGCAACAACAGCACCATCATTATTGCTGCAAGGTGCATCGGCAGTGCCTCCTAACTGATAGATTAAGGCATTAGACGACGCCCCACTTACGAAGTTTGCACTATAGGGCGTGTTGAAACGATTCAGATATTCACGGTAGGCCGCATTTTTCAAATAGCGATTGTATGCACTGATAAGCTTATTTATCTTTAAAGTATAGCCACTGTATTTGTTTGTTAAATAATCTTCATAATAAACACAAGGTGTTCCAACCGTGGGATTAGTCAATAGATATGCATAAGCAAGAATAGGGTCGTTGTCAACGTGGTTATACTCATCTCGAAAATCATGATTGTTTACGAATGTTACCGCATTTAGCCTGTTCATGTTTTGATTATCTACCATCCCCGAATTAAACACATTACGTGCATCGTAGCCAAAAGCATCGCAAGCATCTCGAAGTGCAGCCTGAAGGTTAAAATCAAACAAGCGATACACTATGGAATCTTTTGTGCTGTTATTCATATAACTATATACTTCATCAACGCGATTTTTTAATATGGCTGCATCATAATCGTAAGCTTCACCAACAATCATCTTTGGATTAATCCCCAGGTTATGCAGATAATTGAACATATCCCCCAGAAAAGAAGATGGCATGTGTTTTACTGCATCTATTCGCAATCCGCTCATCCGTATAGAATCACAAAGCCATTTAGTCCATGTACGTAATGTATCTCTAGATGGAATATAAGTTTGATCCACATCATAGAAGAACCACATCCAGTCCGTATCGCCGCAAAGGCAGGTTGGCGAGCCGTTGGGTTTAAAATTCAAATAGTTAAACTGTCCACGACCCGATGGAACATTCTGAAACGAGGTATAAGTTTGATAAATCATCTGTGAATGTATATCCGAATTTGTAGCGCTATACCAAATGCCATAGATATACTGATCGGCAAAGCCTCCTGTATTCATCAGCGTAATAAAAATGGTATCCGTATTAAACAAATCACTTGCATTTAATGTAACCTGAAACTCGTCAACAGCGCATCCGCCTGCGTCTATGCTGGCATTCATTCGTGTCCCAAGCAGGACGATATTATTTCCCTGCCCACAATCTCCTCCTCCATTAGGTTCTGATTCATTTATCACTGTAGAAGTAAGTATTTTTCTTTTTGTCCATATTGCAAATTGATAACCCTTGTTGTAATAATCCGGATGTCCGGATGCGGATTTTATTTTAAAATAATATGTTCCGGCTCCAAGACCCGTACCCTCTCCTATCGGAATTATATTTCTAAACCGATCCGATGGATAACAGTTATCGCCATTCACATGTTTTTGATACGTATAATTTTCAATCCAACCCTTAACGGCAGGGTTAGCTTCTGCACTTCCCCCCGATCGGTGATTATAGACCACATCTGCAATAGCATACATACCATGGTTCTGAATAGAATCCATCAATTGGTTCACCTTTGTTCCTGTGCCAAATCCTGTTTTCCGATTACTGGTTCCTAAACTATAATAGTCATATATATCATAGCCGTTGCTGCTTCCGCCACCCTGGCTCAAACTCAAGGGGGGCAACCATAAATATTTAAAGCCACGATCGGCTAAATATTTTGATTTATTAATCAGAGTATCAACGAAGGATTTGCCCTGTGCCGTTTTTGGATATTCCCACCACCAGGCCTGTAACATCACACTTTGCGCATTAACTTTTAAAATATTAAAAAAAAGAAATGCTACAACTACAATCTTACATGCTGAAGTATTTAGTTTGTTCATTATATTAAAAATAAGCTGCTAGGTCGAATGTCCTAGCATCAGAGGTAAAAGGCAATTACTGAACACTCACTCGTTCTTCGTCATATATCTCCATTGGTGGACAAGTACAGATAAGGTTACGGTCGCCCAGTGTGTTGTTAATACGTGAAACAGAAGGCCAGAATTTATGTTGCCTTAGATAGGCAGCCGGATATGCCGCCTTGGTTCTCGAATAAGGTAATTTCCAATCGTCTGATGCAATGGTGTGCATAGTATGTGGTGCATTTTTCAATACATTATTCTGTGGATCAGCAACACCATCTACAACTTCTTGAATTTCAGTGCGAATAGAACGCAAGGCCAGTATAAATCGGTCGAGTTCCTCCTTTGGTTCACTCTCTGTTGGTTCAATCATTAAAGTGCCTGCCACCGGAAAAGAGACCGTTGGTGCATGAAAGCCATAGTCCATTAATCGTTTAGCAATATCTTCCACCTCAATGCCATACTTCTTAAATTCACGCATATCTATGATGAACTCGTGAGCGCAGTAACCCTTTTCTCCTTTATATAAAATCGTATAATCACTTTCCAATGATGCACGCAAGTAATTTGCATTTAAGATTGCATACGCTGTGGCATCTTTACAACCTTGGGCACCAAGCATTTTGATATATCCATAAGAAATTAACAAAATACTTGCTGAGCCCCAAGCCGCTGAAGAAACAGCATGGATTGACTTAGTAGTGCCCAGTTCAGTAATGCTGTGACCCGGTAGGTATGGAGTTAAATGTTTTGCAACACAAATAGGTCCAACTCCGGGGCCGCCGCCACCGTGAGGTATGCTAAATGTTTTATGCAGGTTAATATGATTTACATCGGCTCCGATTTCAGCCGGGCTGGTTAAGCCTACCTGAGCGTTCATATTAGCACCATCCATATATACTTGTCCTCCATTTTCGTGAATAATGCGACAAATCTCTTTAATAGATGTTTCAAATACACCATGTGTTGAAGGGTAAGTAACCATTAGGACTGCTAAACTCGCTCTATGCTGTTCTGCCTTTTGTTTTAAATCCGTTACATCAATATTCCCATGTTCGTCGCATTTAACTACAACCACCTGAAAACCGGCCAATACAGCACTTGCCGGGTTCGTGCCGTGTGCTGAAGAAGGGATCAAGCAGATATCTCTGTGTGTTTCTTTTCGGTCTTCAAAATATTTGCGAATAACTAATAAGCCCGCATACTCTCCCTGAGCACCACTATTAGGCTGTAACGAACAAGAATCAAAGCCTGTGATTTTACAGAGGTAGCTTTCTAACTCTGATATAATTTGTTGGTAGCCCTGCCATTGCTCCCTAGGGGCAAACGGATGTATTTGAGAAAACTCAGGTAAACTAACCGGCATCATCTCCGAGGCGCTATTCAGTTTCATCGTGCACGAGCCCAAAGGAATCATTGACGTGTTCAAGGCAAGATCTTTATTTTCCAACTGCTTCAAATAGCGCATCATTTCTGTTTCGGTATGATGTCGGTTAAATGTTGGATGCTGTAAATAAGCGGACTTTCGTTGCAAGGATGCTGGAAAGTTGTATTGCACCTTTGTGTTAATGTGCAGGGGTTCTTTCCCGAGTGAATGAGCAAAAATAGACACGAGTTGTTGTACATCCAACCACGATGTAGTTTCATCTACTGAAATACATATCGAATCCTTATCCCGGAAATAAAGATTGATTTTATTTTTTTCTAAAGAATCTTGTAGAGTGCCGATCTGTGTGGACGACATTGTCGTAGCATCGATACATAGCGTATCAAAGTGTTGAGCGCTCTTAATAGAGTATCCAAGTGTTGTTAACGATTCGTAAAGTGCTTTTGCCTTAGCGTTAACTGATTCTGCAATTTCACGAATGCCGTCTGGTCCATGATACACAGCATACATTGCTGCAATATTTGCTAATAAGGCTTGAGCTGTGCAAATGTTTGAAGTAGCCTTCTCACGCCTTATATGCTGCTCGCGTGTTTGCAACGCCATACGATAAGCTTGCTTACCCTCTGCATCAACAGATACACCTATGATACGACCGGGCATCAAACGCTTGTATTCATCACGCACAGCGAAGAAAGCAGCATGAGGTCCTCCAAATCCTAATGGCACGCCAAAACGTTGAGCCGAACCCAATGCGATGTCTGCCCCCATCTCTCCCGGAGTTTTCAATAAAGCCAATGCCAGCAAGTCCGTTGCCAATACAATCTTAATTTCTTTTTCATGTGCATTCTTTACCCACGAAGTATAATCGGTAATGTACCCCTCGGCATTCGGACATTGTAGCAATGCACCGAAAAATTCTTCAGTTAGTGTAAAGTTGTTTTCATCATCAATTATCAAATCTATGTGCAATGGAGAAGCGCGTGTTTTAAGCACATCTATTGTTTGAGTAAAAACATACTTTGACACAAAAAACTTTTTACGTTTTCCGCCTTGTGCATGAAACAATAAATTCATCGCTTCTGCTGCCGCCGTTCCTTCATCAAGCAAAGAGGCATTAGACACTTCTAACCCTGTCAAGTCGATAACCATTGTCTGAAAATTGAGTAGTGACTCTAAGCGACCTTGGGCAATCTCTGCCTGATAGGGAGTGTACTGCGTGTACCATCCGGGATTCTCAAATAAGTTACGTTGAATAACCGGAGGAGTTATCGTATTATAATATCCCTGACCTATATATGATTTATAAAGTTTATTTTTTGCTGCTATGGATCTTATCAAATTCAAGTATTCATATTCTGTTAAAGCTATGGGCAAATCAAGTTCGCGATTTAACCGAATATCGCCTGGCACGATATTGTCAATTAAGTCATTTAAAGATGAAACACCAATCCGTTGTAACATCTTTTGAGTATCTTGATGATTAGGTCCAATGTGCCTATGTCTGAAGTCTTTAGTTAAATCATTCATTGTTTAAAAAAGTGCGGCAAAGTTAACTAATGCTCTAATTTTATTACTATGTATTCAGTTACAGAAGTCTCTCCAATTTATCCACAAATAGGGCGTAATTTAATTTTCAAATACTATTGTAGAATCAGTAGTAAAGCACTACTTTAGTGTCAAATCCTTACTCTTATGCTCCCTGATTATTATAAAATTCTAAATATAGGCAGCGACGCCAGTGATATGGAAATAAAGAAAGCTTTTCGTAGCAAAGTAAAAGTCGAGCACCCCTCCTTAAACAAGAATCCGGATGCATTAAATAAATTCACTGAGTTAAATGAAGCCTATGAAATATTAATTCATCACGATACCCGTGAGTTGTATGAAGAGGACTTTCAATCTTGGCATAATCCCGAAGAATATCCTATATATAAATATTGGATTGAAGCGGCACATGCCAGGGCTATAGAGCATGCGAAACTGCCGTATCACGAATATCAAAAAACAGTTTTTTATAAAAGCACTAAAACGACTAGCTATAGTATTTTTATGATTGGTCTCATATTCGGTTTATTAACCGCCATAGCACCCTACATTCTTATTGTGCTATTTGATTATAAATTCTTCGGTGTGGCATCAATCTTCATAGCGCTACCTGTTGGAACGTTTATGTTAGTTCAGGCTCTGGCCGGATTTCAATCTCTTAAGAAGTTTCATTAGAATACACATTTAGAATTCCTAATCCGGTTATTGAATTTTTCTATTGCCGTTTCGTGATACATTAATTTTATTCTGACCTTTAAATGTTAAAGGGTAGGGCATTTTTATTATTAGATCGCTAATCAGATAGAACAATTCCACATTACGTACGCATTTTTTTATCTACTTTGCCCTCCATTATTGCACAGTTTATGAATTTACAATTTAATAAAAACGAGGATACCAATAAGTTACTCTACTCTAAAGTGGAAGAACAATTATCAAAAATTCATTTAGGCGGGGGGAAAAAGAATATTGATAAGCAACATGAAAAAGGTAAAATGACTGCACGTGAGCGTATCTGTTATTTACTGGATGATGGAGCACCTCAATTCGAGATAGGTGCTTTTGCTGGTTTTGAAATGTATGCAGAAGAAGGCGGATGCCCTGCTGGAGGCGTAGTGGCTATGATCGGATATGTAAGCGAGAAACTATGTATCGTTGCAGCTAATGATGCTACCGTTAAGGCAGGTGCATGGTTTCCGATAACGGGTAAAAAGAATTTACGATTACAGGAAATTGCAATGGAAAATCGCTTGCCTATTATTTATTTGGTCGATAGCGCGGGGGTTTATCTTCCAATGCAGGATGAAATTTTTCCTGATAAGGAGCACTTTGGTCGCATTTTTAGAAATAATGCTCGTATGAGCTCTGAAGGGATTATTCAAATTGCAGCAATTATGGGTAGCTGCGTGGCCGGAGGGGCCTATTTACCTATAATGAGCGATGAAGCAATGATCGTGGACAAAACGGGTTCCATTTTCTTGGCGGGCCCATATTTAGTAAAAGCCGCCATCGGTGAAGATATTGACCAGGAAACTCTGGGTGGTGCCACAACTCACTGTGAAATATCCGGTGTTACGGATTATAAAATGCCAAATGATAAAGCTTGTCTTGACAGAATCAAAAGCATTATAGAGAAAATAGGGGAATATGATAAGGCAGGCTTCAACCGGATTAAAGCAAGTCAACCTATAAAAAAGCAAGAAGAAATATTTGGTCTGATGCCCGATGATATTGGTAAGCCCTATGATATGTATGATATCATAGAACGTCTTGTGGACGAATCCAAATTTGACGAATACAAAGCCGGTTACGGAAAAACAATCATTACCTGCTATGCACGCATAGATGGTTGGGCGGTCGGCATTGTTGCCAATCAACGTAAGGTAGTTAAAAGTGCTAAAGGAGAAATGCAATTCGGCGGGGTGATATATAGTGACTCTGCTGATAAAGCGACTCGTTTTATTTTGAATTGTAATCAGAAGAAAATTCCTATCGTCTTTCTTCAAGATGTTACGGGCTTTATGGTTGGTTCAAAATCAGAACACGGAGGCATTATCAAGGATGGGGCAAAGATGGTTAATGCGGTTGCTAATTCTGTTGTGCCAAAGATTACCGTTATAGTAGGGAATAGCTTTGGTGCTGGTAACTATGCTATGTGCGGCAAAGCATACGACCCGAGAATAATTGTTGGGTGGCCTATGTCGCGCATAGCCGTTATGGGAGGCGCACAAGCTGCTAAAACATTATTACAGATACAGGTTGCTTCACTTAAAGCAAAAGGAAAAGAGATATCTAAAATCGAAGAAGAGAAAATGTTGGGAGAGATTACATCACGCTACGAAAAACAAATGCAGCCTCAATATGCGGCATCACGTTTATGGCTTGATGCCATTATCAACCCTTTAGATACACGAAAAATAATTTCTATGACGATAGAGGCTGCAGACCATGCACCTATTACTCGCCCTTTTAATCCGGGTGTTATTCAAACATGATTATTTTTTCTTTATACTATCCTCTATATCTGACAGTGATACCGGCTTAATGTGCTCCATCGGAGCTAATGTATTAAACATAACCGTGTTGGAGTAGCCGCTGGTATCTATCTTACCGGAGTAGATAATAGACTGCACCTGCACTTCATACTCAGTGTTTGGGTTCAGATTAACTAAAAATCTTTTGTTTCCCATAGATGCAACAGTTCCTTTTACCCATTCAGATGAGCCAACTTCTCGAAAACGAACCACATACTTGAGGGCATTATTTACTCCAACCCAAGAAACGATCGCAGAGTTATCCAATATGTTTTCTACTTTAACAGAGGTAGGAATTGCAATTGCGATATTTTTTACTTTATTATAACTAAAGACACTTATCCATTTGTAATCTGTAGCTGTTTGCTGTACATCTGTTTTTCTCGGATCAATCAGATTGGCTTTAATTTCAAATCGAGATAAATCCGCAATATCATTTTTACTAACCTTTATCGAAAAACTTTTCATATTTAACTTGCCTGGGATAGTTACAACTCGGGGTTGCATCTTCTCATCCTTAGCATCAAACATCTTTAAATCTGCTCCATCAATTACAGTCGTATTTGTAGCCAATAGTGTCAAGTTAATCGAATCACTTTGATTTGAAATAGTTACTTGTGGTATATTGGTATCGCTGCTTTTCATATCCTTTGTCAAGAGCGGATAGAGTGGTAACACATTAATAGTTGCATTATTCTCTGTGCTTGCAAATGTTTCTTCGGTATTTCCAAAGTGATTCACAAGGAAGAAGCCACTGGCAATAAAAACGCCCATCGTCGTGCCCGCAATGGCATAGTGAATTCGATTTCTTAATGTATTTCTATGTTTTAAAATGAGTCTTTGACGCCTGGTGTTCATTCTCTACATTTTCGCCCTCTAACGATAATATTTTAAAGTAGTTACAGGGAGTTAAAATCAATCGACTCCGCAATTGGGTCGTTGTGAATAGAGATTAGTAAGAGGATTTAGTTCCTTTGCAGGGTATGTCTAAAATCATATTGTTAGGAACAGCTCATCCTTTACGCGGTGGATTGGCATCTTATAATGAGCGTTTAGCCGGTGAACTTATAGCTAAAGGCCATGACGTGAGCATTTATACTTTTCGCCTGCAATACCCTTCTGTTTTATTTCCCGGAAAGACACAATTCAGCACATCGCCTCCTCCGAAAGAGATTGACATAAAGGTTGTAGTCAATTCAATTAACCCGTGGAATTGGCTTAAAATAGGTAAAGAAATAGCACAGTCGAAGCCGGACATCTTAATAACTAAATATTGGTTGCCCTTTATGGCTCCTTGCCTTGGAACAATATGCCGGCTTGTTCGAAAGAATAAGCATACAAAAGTGATTTGCATTCTTGATAATTTAATTCCTCATGAGAAACGTATCGGCGATGAGTCTTTAACACGGTATTTTATGAGAAGCATTGATGCTTGTATTGCACAATCTTCGTCCGTGTTTCAAGAGATTAATGTATTTTCCAAAGAACTTCCCAGAAAATTAAATCCTCATCCCATTTTCGACAATTTCGGAGATGAAGTCAGTAGAGAGGATGCTCTTGCTCATCTACAACTCGACTCGTCCTACAAATATGTTCTGTTCTTTGGGTTCATTCGCGACTATAAAGGGCTTGATATTATTCTAAAAGCTTTTGCTTTGTTAAAGTCTAGCGATACATCTGTGAAACTAATCGTAGCAGGTGAGTTTTATAGCGATCCCCAGCCCTATCTGGATATAATAAGATCATTGGATTTAAGTAATCACGTTATTTTAAAAACAGATTTTATCCCTGATGAAGAGGTTCGCTATTATTTCTGTGCCGCAAATATTGTAGCGCAGCCCTATAAGCATGCAACGCAGAGTGGTGTTACGCAGATTTGCTATCACTTTAATAGACCTATGCTTGTAACCAATGTAGGCGGGCTACCCGAGATCGTGCCCAATGGTAAAGTGGGCTATGTCACTGAGGCAAATGAACATGCTGTTGCCGATGCCCTGAGTGACTTTTTTTTGAAACAACGTGAAAGCGAATTTTCTAACAATGTGAAAACGGAAAAGATTAAATACGCTTGGTCAACCATGGTCGATTCAATAATTGAGTTATCAGAGCAGGTTAAAAGATAAACTTTACTTCTTCTGTTTCATCAACGATTTCACGTATTCAATAGAAGCAATTAAATCAACGTTCTCAGGGTCGTTTACCAATGCTTTTTCAAAACTGCTGATAGCTTCAGGATAATTTTTAAGTTTAATGTAATAATTACCAAAGTATTGATAGGCCTCGTTCAGTTCTTTTTTGTATTTCACCGGATCGGTATTACCTAATTCAATTACTTTAGCATAATAAGGAGATGCAAGCCCTGCCGGAGTTTCCTGCTTATCTAAACTCTGATTGCATCGTGCACGCCAGAGGTAGCCTTGAACCCATACAGAAGAAAGTTCGGTAACTTTCAAAAAGGCAGTATCGGCTTTTGCATAAGCCGAATCAAAGTAATATGCCCGACCTAATGTAAAATAATCCTGTATGGTAGGTTTAGACATAGATTTAATCTTCAAATCATAGAAGTAGGCTGCCTTCTTAAAATTCTTAGCTTGATAAAACGTAGTGGCTATCTCTCCTATTAATTCTCTTTTACTTGTATCAATAGAAGCGGCCTTTTCATAGTTGATAATCATAAGTGAATCGTTGCCTTTCTTTTGATACAACTTACCTAAATATTCATAATCTGAACCCAAAATGCGCTTAGGGTCGGCCTTGCTAAAAAACAAGTTCATCGCTTGAATCCCTTTATCATAATCACCGGTTTCATAGTAGCTATATCCTGCTATGCGATACATCATATATTTATCGGGCTGGCTCTTTATGACTTCATTAATCTGATTTAATGCACCGCTATAATCTTTGTTGAGAAAAAGAAGTTGAGCGTGTTGGTAAAGAATATTGACATCAATGTCTGCTAATTTCATATACTTCTCATAAGATTCTTTTGCTTTTTCATATTGTCCTGTAGCATAATATAATTCAGATATTCCTTTTAATGCGGGAGCATATTCGGCATTGGCACTTAATGCCTTCTGAAACGCAGTTAATGACTCGTTATATTTTCTGGCATACGTCCATACAATACCAATTTTACACTGAGCTGCATAGAGAGCTGGATTATATTGTAAGGCAAGTTCATAGTTGTTTACAGCATCACCTCCTTTTAGTAATTGAAAAAATGCATCACCAAGCATCATATAAACTTCTGCATTCTTGTAGTTGATTTCCTGACTTTTCTTTAATTGTACAATAGCTTCTTCTGCATTAGGGTTGTTTTGATTCAAATAAGCGTCAGCCACCCACAGATAGTAATTTACGTCTTTATTTCCTGCTATAGATTTTGCCTGTTTAAAATATTCTAAGGCTTTTGCATTGTCTTTATTGTGTAATGCTATTTTAGCTAAGCCACAATAGTTAGGTGCATACTTCGCATTTGCTGAAATGCCTGCTTGATAAGCAAGAGCAGCAGAATCATATTTTGAGACATAGCATAACGAATTGCCCCAATAGTAGTATGCTTCCGCATTAGTCGGTTCATGCTTACAAACTTCAGCATATAAATGAGATGCCGTAGCATAATTTTGGTTTTGGTAGGCTTTAGCAGCTTCGCTTAATTGTGCACTTGCACTAAAGGCCATTAATAGGTATCCGGTAAATAAACTCAGGTTCAGTATCGTTTTGTGCTTCATGACTTATTAATTATTCAAATGATTTTCTAATTTCTATAACTCGTACAGGGTCTTTAGCAGGTTTCAGGCCAATTTTATCAATAATAGTCATGCCTATATCCGATGTGATAAAGGCGGCAAACCCGGTTGCTAGTCCGTTTGTGCCCTCGCCGCTGATTAAATAAAGATTACGTAGAAACGGATAGGAGCCATCTTTTATATGCTCGGCATCGGGCTTTAAGTATTGATATGGCTTTTGATTTCTCGATATCGCAATAATGTGTAGTCCCTCTAAACGGCTGCGCACCTGCTCATCTCCAGTATCGCTGATATGATTCACTGCCAACACCCCTATGGCGGTATTATTATTTCTCACATAGTCGAACACTTCAGTTGCCGAATTTAATGCATAACAATTTTTACCAAGTTCTTGGCCCATCAGAATAGAGTCGCGGAGATAGGATGCCGTACCGGTGTTGTTTTTATCAAATACTACGTTAAAGTTATTCTTAGATCTTTCATTGGGTTTCCCGGTTATCAATATATTCAGCATTTCTTGCTCCGTATATGTTGAGTCTATATTGGCACTGCATATAAAGGCAATTGCATCTGCCGCAAAAGGAATTACCTTAATGTAATATCCTCTGTCCTTTATTCCTTTCAATTCATCGTTTGTTAGTTGGCGTGAAATACAAATCAGAGGTGTTGTGCCAAGACTAAATTCCTGCACTGCATCCGCTTCGGTAGTGAACTTTAGCTTGATGGTTGCATTTTTATAAGTGTGTTCAAAAACTTTTTTCAACGTAGTAAACAAGGGTGTGTAGGCATCATCAACTACAACATTAACCATACCTGATGCGGGCGTATTCGTATTCTGTAAGCTTTTATTATTTGGTGTACATGCACAAACAAGGAATAAAAGGATGAAAGGAGCTAATCTATGCATCAATCTCTTCTTTTTCGACTGAAAAACTTTTGATAAAACATCACAGAACGAAATGTTGCATAAATCAGAAGTAATATTCCAAAACCGACACGCTGTGTGTCATTGAAATAAGGTTTAAAGTAGCTGCCAAATATAAAAACAAGACCTAAGCCGATATATACAAGGAGTATGCTTGCCTGAAAATAAAACATGAACGGGCGACTATGCATAGCCCTTCAGCTTATTCTGATGCAAGTTTGAAGGTAACCGGCAAGTTAAAGAAAACGGGCACAGCTACACCGTTTTGCTTGCCTGCAGTCCATTTAGGCATATTTTTGACAACGCGAATTGCTTCATCTGTGCATCCTCCTTTAACGTCACGCAATACTTTAATCTCACTGATGGCACCATCAGAACCGACAACAAATTGTAAAACTACGGTTCCTTCAATTCCATTTTCGCGTGCTGCAGCCGGATATCGAATGTTCTTGTATAGATATTCCTGCAAGGCCTGTTCGCCTCCTGGAAATGAAGGCATTTGTTCTACGAACATCAGAGGTTTTGTCGGTGGTGGTTCAGTAACTGTTACCGGTGCGTCATTAAAGCTTACTTCTGCATTTGGGTCTATCTGAGTTGTTGTAGTTCCGGGATCAACATTTTTTAAATCCTGTAAAACAGGTGGTTCTTCATTTTGTGGCACTTCCTCATCCGGTTTAATTACCGGTGGTGTAAATCTAATAGTCTTAGGTGGTGGTGGCGGCAGGTCCGGTGGTGGTGGCGGGGGTGTTGTTTTATCCAATGGCGGAGGGGCTGCCAGTTTAGTTACGTCAACCACATTGAGCGGTTTTTTCGTCTCTATCTGTTTTTCGAGCAGTTCTTTAATAAAAGGGATGCTGAAAGCGAACAAAATCAAAAAAATACCGAGGAGTGTGGCACGGGTAATATTCTTGTTGTAGATTTTTCTCAGGTAGTAGGCCCCGTACTGTTTATTTCTACCTTCGAATATGATGTCGTTTAGGTCTGCCTGTAAGATTTTGTCGAGTTGCATGGTTGTTGTTTTAGTTAAGATGCACTAATTGCTTTTATTCCACAGGTGGTAACATATTTTTTTCTTCGGGAGTAATGTCAACAATAGCATATCGTTGTATGCCGGCAATTTTCATTTCATCGAGCACATCCACTACGTGGCCGAACTGGGCATCATCAATTGCTTTTATGAGAATAACCGGCCCTACTTCTTTTTTACCTTCGGCACGTTGCTTGGCCTTTGTTTCCGTATCAAAGTCAATGAGTACTTTGCGCAGTCCATTTGCTGAATAATTAGTTTGTTCTACCACAGGGCTTTCGCTAATTCCTTTATAATAAAATAAACGATTGCGTTGTGCAATTATTACAGTCATAGCCTCCGACGCTTTAACTTTAGTTTGACTCGCGGTGTCTTCCGGCTTCGGTTTTTCGGGCATAATAACTTCCATAGCATTCGGCTTGTTGAATGTGGTTGTTAACATGAAGAAAGTAACCAGCAGGAATGCCAAGTCAACCATGGGGGTCATATCTATTTTAGTAGATACTTTTTTAGAGCGTACTCCCTTCTTTTTCTTTCCGTGGCCTTCCGACGAGGTATCGAGTTCTGCCATTTATTATCAGTTTCTTTGATTGTTTATATAAAATTGGTTAGGGCTGAGGCGCAGCATTAGGTTCGGATTTTTCACTTGTGATTAAGCTGAAACGATTAATGTTCTGGTCTTGTAGAATTTGAATAATTCGCTTCACCTTACCATACTGAGACATATTATCGGCTTTAATAACAATGATAGAACTCGGATTGGCCGCACGAGACAGAATGATCCAGTAGTTCAATTCATTGTTGATTGAGTCAATCGGTATTCCCTTTTGGTCAAAATCCTTTCTTGCTTCGGGGTCTGTGTCGAGGTAGGCCCTCATTTCATTCATCGGAACACCCATCATTCCTAAAACCGCAAATGTGTTGATTTCATCTTGTGAAAAATCAATGTCATACTTCTTTCCCATTTGATAAATGAGTGTTTGACGGTTGTATTTTCCATCGAAGTTGAAAAATACACGACCATCATTGGCAACGATAATAGTGGTTTTGTCTTTTTCCGGCACTTTAAATTGTGAGGTGGATTTTGGATTCTCCACTTTCACCGGCTCATCAGGCGCAAACTTTGTAGTAAGCATAAAAAACGTAACCAACAGAAACGCCATATCCACCATTGGGGTCATATCAATGGAGATTGCTTTGCGCGGTATCTTAACCTTTGGCATTTGTAGTTGTTTGGTTAGTTAGGTTTAATGTTTTGATGCAAAGTTTTGTGAGATGGAATAACCTGCTTCATCAATAGCGTAGGTCATATCATCAATGCTACCTGTGAAATAATTATACATAATAATTGCTAATGCAGAGGTACCGATTCCGAGTGCAGTATTGATAAGCGCTTCTGAGATACCGGTTGATAGAGCTACGGCATCGGGAGCGCCTGCTGTTGCAAGCGCCGCAAATGCACGAATCATTCCTAATACGGTTCCGAACAGGCCTATAAGGGTTCCTATTGGAGCTAAAGTAGCTATCACCGACAAGTTCTTTTGCAGCATAGGTAATTCCAAAGCGGTTGATTCTTCTACTTCTTGCTGAATGGCCAATAACTTTTGGTCTTTACTCATCTGAGCATCCTTACTCATCGCTTCATATTTTTCCAAGCCGGAAAGTATCACATTCGCAACAGAGCCTTTTTGTTTATTACATTCATCTTTAGCTGATTTTGTGTCGTTATTGGTCAGATGATATTGAATACGTTTAACAAAAGAGGCAATGCTGCCCTTTCCGTTAGCTTTACGAATGGTGATAAAACGCTCGAGTGAGAATACGATAACCATCATGGCCATAGACATCAATACTGGTACAATGTATCCTCCCTTGAAAACCACACCAAGATAGTTGCCTTGCTTAGGATTGTTATCCGGATTATTATCGATGAAATTTGTTGGGTTGCCCAGGATATACATAAAAATGAGAACAGCTACCACGAAACACAATGGTATAACGATAGCAGCAAAAATGGATGAGAGGTCTGTTTTTTTCTCCATGTTGGTTTAATTGGTTTATTAAATTTTAAATAATGTGTTTTCTATTTTTTTGAGATTGGCAAATATAATTTTAAAATGATGTCAGCAAAACGCTCCTAATTTTTTTTTATTCTTTGTTAATAATCTGTTTTTACAATTCGCTTACAATTCACTCCTATTTATTTAGTGGGCAGTCCTATAAAGGCGTATTTCCATCCGTAGTATATAACATGCGCTGCTGCAAATATGAGGGAGAAATAGTAGAGTATCTGATCTTCACCATTGGAATCATAATGATGCAATATTGCCACAATAAAAAGCAGAACAGCTAAGAGCAAGCCGGTGTAACCTATAATACGTCTTTCTTTAATGCTGCGTTGATGCTCTGTGTACAGTGATTTTTTAAATCCATACGCAGCAAACACATCTATCCCAATCATCATCCAAACAATTAACCGAACCCATGTATCTAAGGGAAGAAATACCATCATAAATAAACACGTTATTATTCCCAAAATAGGGACTAATGGAACTAAGGGCGTTTTAAAAGAACGTGGAGCGTCAGGCATTGTGCGGCGTAGTACAATAATTCCAATACACACTAAAATGAATGCGAATAATGTCCCTATGCTTGTCATCTCACCGACTACACGAGCCGGAACAAATGCCGCAAATAAGCTTACAAAAAGCATAAACACCATATTATTCTTTGCCGGGGTTCGATACTTAGGGTGAACTTCACTAAATATAGGTGGTATTAAGCCATCGCGACTCATACTAAAGAACACCCTACTCTGACCCATTAACATAACTAAAATTACCGATGAGTAGCCGGCCAAAATAGCAATGAGTATCGCTTTGTTTAACCAGGGATAAGCCGGAGTAATAGTTCCTGCTGCATTGGGCTGCCCCATCTGGTCTATGGCTACTGCCACGGGAGCTATTCCATCCTGTCCACGGAATAACTCATAATTAGCAACGCCCGTCATAACGTGAGCAAACAAAATATAGAGTACCGTACAGATAGCTAGAGATACCAAAATGCCGATAGGCATATCTCGTTTAGGGTTTTTTGCTTCTTGTGCTGCCGTACTCACCGCATCAAAACCGATGTAGGCAAAAAAGACAATTGCTGCTGCACGCACCACACCGCTAATACCAAACTCACCGAATTTACCGGTGTTTTCAGGAATGTAATTATTGAAATTTTCTGGTCGTATATAATGCCATCCCAAAGCAATAAAAATGAGTACTACAGACACTTTTAACAATACAATGAGTGCATTTACAAAAGCGGATTCTTTAGTGCCACGCATCAAAATACTCGACATCAACATAATAATCAAAACGGCAGGCATGTTAATAATACCGTTTACCACCGTGCCATCACTTAACGTTTGCACATCAAACGGGCTCATCGTTAAAGCACTTGGAATATGAATATCGTAATAGGATAAGAATTTGACTAAATACCTTGACCAACTGACGCCTACCGTTGCAGCCCCAACGGCATACTCTAACACTAAATCCCAGCCGATAATCCAGGCGACATACTTCCCTAAAGTAGCAAACGAATAAGTGTAGGCACTCCCCGCTACAGGAATCATGCTGGCAAACTCGGCATAACATAATCCGGCAAATGCACAACCAATAGCCGCTATTACAAAAGATAGTGTAATTGCCGGCCCGGCATTATTTGCAGCAGCCATACCGGTTATACTAAACAAGCCTGCACCGATTATAGCTCCAATGCCCAACATCACTAATGCTGTAGCAGATAAAGTGCGTTTAAGTCCTTTCTCAGACTCTGATGCTTCAGCTAATAAATCCTTTAAGGGTTTTTTTGAAAATAATGACATAGGGTTCGATGAGATTTGAGCGGTAAAATAGCTTAATTGATGGGATTGTAAAGAAACATTTTATCTGGTGAATTTATATCAGATTGAGTAAACACAAACGATTGTATTCTTTTTCACGAACACCTATGCCTTATGTACAGATGCAAAAAATAATTTTTTGCCAAATGTATTTTTAATTTAATTCAATCGCACTTTTGCAAAATAGTTTCTTAAATTATGCTCAAACCATTTGTAAACATTGACTAAAACAACCACTTCATTCGTTATCCTCTTTTTAGGGATATTCTTTACACTCAGTGCCAGGTCACAGTCTGAAGAGCAATTAAAAATAGTTTGGCCTGAAGAATACCATTGGAAAGTGGGTTCGGATCAAGAGACCAACTCGCATCACCTAATTGAGCTAATACCAGAAAATGAAAGCTTAAACGAATGGAGCATTATAGGCACGATGTTTTCGTTTAAAGATGTAAAACATGCACCCGTGGAAACTATTATGAACCTTCTCTTTGAACAAACAAAGAAAACTGCCGTGAGACCTACATTGACTGTGATTGAAAAAAATGATACTGCAAAAAATGCTTGGATTATCTTTAAGATTGAATCGCCAAAATTTAAAAAGGATAAAACGCCCGAATCACAACTCTATTATCTAATTCAAGGGAATACCTCGCTCTACTCCAACTTTGTAGCAATAAAGGAGAAAACCCTCTCAGATGATTTTGTTGCGAAATGGTCTAAGATTTTTAGAAACAGTGAATTAATTTACCAATAATGAAATCGTAATATGGCTACAGACATGAATCAACTCTCGGCCTTAAATAACTTGAAATTTATGCCAAGAATGAATCGAATATTTGCTGACACGGAGGCCTTAATTTTCTTCTTGGTTATTATAGGAATGACAGCATTGGTCGCTCTTATAGTTTCAAGATATCTTCAAAATAAAATTATTAAAAAAACCAAGAGCGAGCATGCTGATATTACGAATGTGTTATTTATTAAGCATTTAGTAGTTGCTACCATCTATTTCGTTGGCTTCGGTTGGGCATTGCTTTCACTGCCAATCACACACACCTTTGCACATTCGTTATTTGCCGGTGCCGGTATTACTACATTGGTTTTAGGATTTGCATCACAAGGCTTATTTAACAATACAATTAGTGGAATGTTTTTAGTTCTCAATAGGCCATTCAAAGTGCATGATATTATCGAGTTTCAAGGAATAAAAGGAAAAGTAGTAGAAATAAATATTAACTCTGTAAAAGTTCGAGAAGAGGATGGGAATATCACTATCATCCCAAGTTCTCTTTTTCTAAGTAACAAATTAAAGATTATAGACAAAGCCTCACACCAGCACAATAATTAATTTCTTAAAATGAGAAGAGTTACACGATCTCATAGTTTTTGGAATTATTTTTGAGAGATGAGATGCTTATCTATCTATAAAACTAAAAAATGAAAAAGCTAAAACCAATCATCGCAGCACTAACCTTACTTATCGTTCTTTCAAACATGGGAGTTAGAGCACAAAACAACGTAAAGAAAACAGAATCGGGTGGAATCAAATGGGTCTCTCTAAGCGAAGCAGAGAAGTTAACAGCAAAGAAGAAGAAGAAAATATTTGTAGATGTCTATACCGACTGGTGCGGATGGTGTAAGCGCTTGGATGCTACCACATATCAGGATGAAGCCGTAATAAAATACCTTAATGAAAATTTCTATGCCGTAAAATTAAACGCAGAAACTCGCGACACAGTAACTTATAAAGGAATCAAATATTCGTATAACCCAAGTCGCAGGGTGAATGATGTAGCCCCTCAGTTCTTAACGGCTCAGCCCGGCTATCCGACCCTAACCTATCTTGATGACAAGATGAATGTAATTCGTGTAGCACCGGGATATGTAGATGGAACAGCATTTTTAAATCAACTTAAATTTATTAACGAAAATTACTACCTCAATATGAGCTTTGAAAAGTATATGAGCGATGTGGTTCACTCACAAAAGTAATGTCATGTAAAAATGACTATTTATAACTCTGGACATAACCTAAGGTAGTGTCCACGTTTTTTTTTATCATTGTATCGTGATGATGACCGACGTACAACGTAAAGCTTATCCCGGATTATTATATACCGACCCGACTTTTCAGCCGGATCAGTCTGCCGGTTTTTTGTTGAATATCTTTTTGAACGAATCTCAACTCATCTTCAGTATCATAAATCAAGAGACCAAATACTTACTCCATTTACAGTCGTATAACTTTTTTCAGTTTAATAATCAGGCCGAATTTTACTCTATCATCCGCGACTTATCAGACAAAGAAGACCTATTTAACTTGAGTTTTAAAACGACGAATTTTTATCTCTATAATGGATATAATACCCTAATACCATCTGAACTATTTGATGCCGATTACCTGAGCCATTACTTTCAATTCAATTTCGATACGAATACTCCTTTTTACTATGCTTACGATGTGTTGGAAAAGCAAGGTATTGTGAATGTGTATGGCATTCCTATAGAATTGAAAAAGATATTCGAGGACAAGTTCAAATCGCCTATTTTCTATCACAACAGCACGCCATTAATCGAATACCTATGCAAAACTGAAACAGAACATGAGGCCGTTTACATTTATATACAGCCTCATTGGATGCAGATTATGGTAAATCAAAATCGTACACCGATTTTCTTTAACTCATTTCATTACGCCACACCGGAAGATTTTATTTACTATATACTCTATACCTACCAACAGTTAAAATTAGACCCTGAAACGATTCCGGTATTCCTGCTTGGTGAAATTGTGAAAGACTCTGTTTTGTTCGAACACTTATATAAATATATACGCCATGTCAATATGATGAAACGTCCTGAAGAACTTCAAATTCAAAAGACGTTCAATATGCCGGGGCATTTCTACTACAATATATTCTGTGCAGGGTTATGAGAGTCATTACCGGAAAATATGGCGGACGTAAATTTTATCCGCCGGCTAATATCCCAACCAGACCTACAACAGATTTTGCCAAAACAGGATTATTCAATATCCTAAACAATCAGATTGACTTCGTAGAAGTTCGTTTTCTCGACTTGTTTGCCGGAACAGGCTCTTTAAGTTATGAATTTGCTTCTCGCGGTTGTACAAGCATCATCAGCGTAGATCAGGATTTGAACTGCGTGAACTTCATAAAAAAAATGATAAGCGAATGGAAAATTGAAGGTATGCAAGTAATACGTGGTGAAATCTTTGCCTTTATTAATAACTGCCGAGAATCATTTGATATCATCTTTGCAGGGCCTCCCTATAAACTCGCTAATATCTCACAGCTACCTGACTTGATTATTGAGCGAGGCTTAATGGCTGAAGGTGGTTGGTTCATTTTAGAAACATCACCCGAACACGATTTCAGCAAACATTCCCGATTATTCCACCACAGAAACTATGGTGGCACTCACTTTCATTTTTTTCGATAAACTTCGTCGCAAGTTATTCTTCACTTTCTAACTATCTCGAGTAACTTCTGTTTCCTATTTATTGACAAGCGCTGCTGTCTTTGCGTTACAAGAATAAGAATTAACATGATTGTAACAGAGAAAAGCGAAGCGTTTAATGTGCCAAGTTGTAATCCTCCCTGATCAAGAGGCTTTGTAAGAAAGTCGCCAAAGGTAGCCCCAAAAGGTCGAGTGAAGATAAATGCTATCCAAAATAGTAGGATTGGATTAAACTTTGTCAGATAATGCACGAGTATAACAATAAGTATCACAACACCGGTTATGAAGGCTCCTTCTAAATAACTTAATCCAAAATATTCTCCAAGGAAATCGCCAAAAGCCGTGCCCAGGCTATTTGAGAAAAGGATGGCAGTCCAGTAATAAATTTCTTTCCTTGTATCAGTCACCGGAAAAACGTTAAGACTCTTATATCTGTCAAACCATAAGAATAGTGTTAACAATAGGCCAGTAACGAGTAAAGTGCTGCCTAAGGCATACCCCAAATGCAGAGTTCGATCTATGAAATCTGAAATTTCAGTACCTAACAAAGTGGTGCTTATAATTACTATCCAATAAATAAAGGGGATGTATTTACTCATATAAAGTTGAGTTGATAGCGCAATAAGAAAAAAGACAAGAGTAATAAGTAAACCTCTCGCATATCCTAAGTTCATGGTCATAGAAATATAGTCGCCCAATGTTTCGCCAAGGGTCGTGGCAACAATTTTCATCAGCCAAAAAATCAATGTAATTTGAGCGATCTTGTTTTGATGCTCGGTTGACATATAGGCTTTATTTTACCTAATAAAGGTGCCATCTTCCTTGTAAAGCACTTCTTTCTTCTTACTCCCTATTTTTATATCTGCCTCGTATAAAATTCCATCCTTAGCCGTTTCAATTTTATCTGCACCGATTATAGTGCAGCCGGGGTTAGATTTTGTTATCGCAGCCACAATATTTTCGGGAAGTTGAGATATTGAAATCTCAGTTTCCGTTTCTAACCATTTCCCATCAGAAGAAAAGTTTGCCGATTTCTTTATGTTCCCATCCGTAAAATTCGCTTCCCATTCGGCAGCACCTTCCCTACCCCATTTAATATTGGTCGCAGCAGGGAATTTTTGTGTGAACGCCTTAACCACAACTTCAGGAGGTGTACTCGCATGCAGTATGTTTGAAAGGGTTATTATGCAAAACACTAAAATGACTTGTTTCATATTTTTTTTGTAAATTAAAACGAAAGTTATCTTAATATATTTTATCCTATTGTTTTAAAAACACCATATATTTTCATATTTAGAATTATTCAGTGATCTTAGTTTCTTAGCGGAATACTTATATATTCGTTGCATAAAATTATTACGCAATGCGTATTGCAGTTTTTCCAGGCTCTTTTGACCCTATTCATATCGGACACGTAGATATGATACAACGTGCATTACCTATGTTCGATAAAATAATTATCGGCATCGGAATCAATAAACAGAAGAATTATCTTTTTCCCCTAGAGCTAAGAAAAGCATGGATAAAAGACATTTTCGCTTTTGAAAATAAAATAGAGGTATTGTCGTATAAGGGTCTTACCATAGAATTCTGCCGTTTGCATCACGCTAATTATATCCTTCGCGGACTGCGAACTGCTGCCGACTTTGAATTTGAACGTGCTATTGCCCAAATGAACCAGGCCATGCACCGCGATATTGAAACCATATTCTTGCTTTCTAACCCCTCTCTAAGTATGATTAGCAGTTCTTTAATGCGCGATATATTATTAAATCAAGGAGATATCTCACAATTCGTACCCGAAGAAATTGAAGATAAGGTGATACTGAAACCCGAAGGTGAATAAGAGCAGACAATTATCATATCGTCATTACTTTCATTTACATACTTTTGCGCCGTTCGCATTTTTTAACGAACCGCAATTAAAAGCTTATGACCCTTGGTATTCTAAAAGAATTAAACGATGAAAACCGTGTAGTATGTTTACCCGATATTGTTTCACAATTAACCAAAATGAACGTGCAGGTATTGGTTGAAACCGGTGCAGGCACAGCATCTTACGCATCCGACACCGACTATCAGGCTGCCGGGGCACAGATGGTTTCAACAGGCGAAGTGCTTAGGCAGTCAGACTTGGTATTGTGCATAGCTGCTCCATCAAAAAGCACCCTAAGCCAACTAAAGAATGATGCAATTCTCATTTGTGTGATGCAGCCTCTATCCAATACAGATTTGGTGAACGAAGCAAAAAATAAAAACATCACAACGTTTAGTCTTGATATGGTGCCGCGTACTACCCGTGCTCAGTCTATGGATATTCTGTCTTCACAGGCTACGGCTGCAGGATATAAAGCTGTGCTCAGTGCTGCCATGCATTTACCTAAATTTTTTCCCATGTTTATGACAGCAGCAGGAAGTATAGCTCCGGCAAAAGTGCTGGTTCTGGGTGCCGGCGTGGCCGGCCTTCAAGCTATTGCCACAGCTAAACGACTGGGGGCTGCGGTGGAAGCATTCGACACCCGTTCTGCCGTTAAAGAAGAAGTAAAAAGCCTGGGTGCAAAGTTTGTGGAGGTTGAAGGAGCTGCAGAATCTGTTGCTGCAGGTGGTTATGCTGTGGAACAAACAGAAGAATTCAAACGCAAGCAGCAAGCAAAAATCGTAGAGCACGCTCTGAAAGCGGATGTAATAATCTGCACGGCACAAATACCCGGGCGCAAAGCACCGATACTTGTGCCCAAATCTGTAGTTGAAAGAATGAAACAAGGTTCTGTTATCGTGGATTTGGCAGCTTCTACCGGTGGAAATTGTGAGGTTACGGTTAATAACCAAACCATACAACATAATGGTGTTTTTGTAATCGGCAATTCTAACCTGCCGTCAACTATCCCTGCAGATGCCAGCAAAATGTTTGGCAAAAACGTGTTGAATCTGCTCAAGTTAATGATTACAAAAGAAGGTCAAATTAACTTAAACTTCGAAGACGATATCGTCAAAGGTTGTTGTATTACACATCAAGGACAAATTATCAACCCGCGTGTTCAAGAACTTATAAAAGCATAAACTATGGAATTTTTGGAAAACATTCTTCAACTTATTTATCAACATCAAGATCTCATCTTTATCGTTATTCTTGCCGTCTTTCTGGGTATTGAAGTCATATCGCATGTGCCTTCCGTGTTACACACTCCATTGATGTCCGGAGCAAACGCCATTCACGGTGTGGTAATTATTGGAGCCATCATTGTGATGGGTAAAGCACACGCTGATGATTACCTTGCGTTAACACTTGGCTTTCTTGCAGTGATATTAGGAACACTTAACGTAGTAGGTGGCTTTGTAGTAACAGACCGTATGCTCGAAATGTTTAAAAAGAAAAAATAATTCATTCACCCACTCCGTAAATAAAATATGTCGTTCGATTTAGAAAGCAGCGTTTTACTTATCATATACTTCTTCGGTTCCATCACCTTTATTTCAGGATTGAAGATGCTCAGCAAGCCGGATAGCGCCCGCCGTGGCAACATTCTTGCCGCCATTGGTATGACAGTAGCCATATTCGGCACCATTTTCTTTTATAAAGATGCTGATGGGAACCATCTGGGTAACTACCTGTGGATTTTTGCTGCCATTATCATTGGTTCCATAGTAGGCACGCTTGCTGCTCAAAAAGTAAAGATGACCGCCATGCCGCAAATGGTATCTCTTTTTAATGGTATGGGTGGTGCTTGTGCCGCGATTATATCCATAACGGAGTACAATCACTTCCACTTCGAAAGCGGAAGTGTGGGTGAGTTGTTTGCGATTCTTGCCGGCTTGCTTATAGGTAGCGTATCTTTTGCAGGTAGTATGATTGCATTTGGAAAGCTAAACGGAAACATTGCAGATAAGAGTTTTAAAGGTCAATCGCTTATCAATTTTATACTCTTAGCCATTCCTGTGTTGATGGTGATTTATATGACCTTTTTACAAGAACATAACATTACTTTACTCTATGCCTTGCTTGCGTTGTGCCTCCTTTACGGCGTTACATTTGTCATGCCAATAGGTGGAGCAGACATGCCGGTGGTCATCTCGCTGCTCAATTCTTTTACCGGTGTGGCAGCAGCGTGTGGCGGCTTTATCTATGACAATCAAGTGATGCTTACGGGTGGTATTTTGGTTGGCTCTGCCGGCACTATTCTTACCGTATTGATGTGTAATGCGATGAACCGCTCCTTGATGAATGTTATTATCGGCTCATTTGGCGGCGGCGGTGCAGCTATTAGCACAGGTGATACTACGGTACACGGAAGCATTAAAGAAATTTCATTATCCGACACCGCGGTATTGCTCAGCTACTCTAAAAAAGTATTTATAGTGCCCGGGTATGGTTTGGCTGTGGCGCAGGCGCAGCACACCTGCCATGAGTTGGAAAAACTCCTTGAAGAAAAAGGTGTAGAAGTAAAGTATGCCATTCATCCCGTTGCCGGACGTATGCCGGGGCACATGAATGTGTTGCTCGCAGAGGCCGATGTACCGTATGAAAAACTCCTTGAAATGGAAGATGCCAACAGCGAATTTGCTACTACCGACGTTGTTATGGTAATAGGTGCTAACGATGTAGTGAATCCGGCTGCCCGTAAAAATCCGGCTTCGCCAATATATGGTATGCCTATTTTAGATGTAGATCTGGCACAAAACGTAATTGTACTCAAACGCGGTATGGCTGCGGGATATGCCGGTATTGAAAATGAACTTTTCTACGATGCCAAGACCAAAATGCTTTTTGGCGATGCTAAATCTTCTTTACAGAAATTAGTTAGCGAAGTTAAAGCCGTATAATATCCACTGCTAACTTTTTTCATCGGTTTTGATACATTGAGTTTGCACTGGCAATCCGTTTAATTCAGATATCTTTAATCTTAAGATATAGTCTGTGTTAAAAATTTTAAATAACGTTTTTTTCAAAGTATTAGCTATTATTGGTTTTAGCATTACAATGCCCCATTCCGGCTTATTCGCACAAATCTTAAGGCCTGAAATTGTAAATTTGGTTAGCGCAATAGAAAAGGAGAATATCATAAAAAGTGAAGGCATCGGATTTGCCGGGGCTAAAAATGAACAGTGGCAGCGTTATCTAACTTTGAAAGAGAAAGCAACGAATGAGGAGTTACTGCAACTATGCAAACACCCTAATGGAGTGATACGCTGTTATTCTTTTCTGGCAGCTACAACGAGGAATAATATAAATCTATTTCCAACTTTATTGCAGCATTTAACAGATACTGCTCTGGTAAGTCTTTATCAAGGGTGTACCATAAACAGTATAATGGTTGGGGATTTCTATATTCTAACTGTTACTAATCCCTTCTTAGACTCCGTTCGTTATAATCTTTCTTATGAGGAAAAAGGCACTATTGACAGCCTGCTGCTTTTTAGTAGTAACATTAAACTTTCAGCGAAATCAGATATGCTGAAACGATTGAAACCTGAGGTTCGATATTATTACGGGATTCGTAAGCTCGTTACTGATGAGCAAAATAAGGATGCTATAGTTGCACTTTCAAAATACAAGATGCTACAAGATACTTCATTAATAGCCGACTTCCTGCGGTCTGAAAAACCTGGCTTGCCGTATTATGGATTAATCGCAGTACGCTATTTTCCCGAAGATTGCTTTCTTAAATATATTAAGCGAATACACGCTATAGAAATCAAAAGTGGCCACTCATTCGATTATAATCTGATTCGAGTATTATACAATGCTATGGTCCAGTATAAAAATGAAGATATAAGAAGCATTATAGAAAAGACTTTAACCTCTACAACTGGTAGAACATTTCAAACACATTCTCAATTTATTTGGTTGGCCCTTGAGCTTTACCCCAATCCTGTTCTTAACGATTTAAAGGAGAATATTAAGCTCACAGATTTTCAAAAAGCCGAATTACAATATTGGCAACAAAATGTCGATGACTGAGCATGATTTACCACTTAATTAACCTATCTCATACGAGTTAGAAATAACAGCTCACACCGCCCGCCCAGTATGAATCTCCTTCTTGCTATGTAAGTGTGCCTAATAATAAACAGTCATTACAAAGCGCTTCGTTTAAGTGTGTTTTAAATAAGTGTTATATATCAAAACGCCCGTGGGTCAGTTTTGAGAGTTAGCAATATACTTGTGACGTCGTTCTACTTAATAAGGAAATCTTTTTCAGATAGTTTTATCAATATATCCCACTCTTCATTATTTACAGCCATAACGCTAAGACGTGCATTGCGCACTAAGCCCAGTTGCTGCAAACCTTTGTTTGCCTTAATTTGTGCTAGTGTTACAGGATTCTTTAAGGTTGAAACCGCTTTTATCTCCACGCTACTCCAGTCTCCTTCGTTGGCAGTAGGGTCAGGAATTGCTTCGTGGTTCACTTTGCACACGCCAACTATAGCCATATCTAAGTTACTGTGGTAAAACAATACGTCGTCATTTTTCTTCATCGCGCGCATATTATTTCGCGCCTGGTAATTTCGCACGCCTGTCCAAAGGGTATGCTTTTCTTTTAACAATTCAGACCACCCGTACTCTTCAGGGTCAGATTTAATTAACCATTTGCTCATTTTTTAAATTAGAATTAACTAGAATACAAAAATAAAAAAAGCGGCACCGTTTAAAGTGCCGCCTTCCTACTTTGTTTAAATTAAGATTAGGATTTGTCGTCGGACTTTTCTTCCTCGTCCTTGTCCAATTTGTCTTTCAAGTCAGAAAGAATGCTCAAGTCGCCTAATGTTGATTTTTCAATCTTACGATTAATGTTCTTCAACTCAGTGCGCGTATCGGTACGTTCTTTTTCTGCTTTAGCAGCCTTATCCTTTTTCTCCTCATGGAATTTATCATCATTTAGTTTGGTGTGAGAAACTAGAATTTTCTTCTGTCCACGATCAAACTCAATTACCTTAAAGTCCAACACCTCATCCATTTCTGCCAATTTTCCATTTTCTTTCTTCAGATGCTTGTTCGGAGCAAAGGCTTCAATACCATAGGGTAACAGTATTAATGCACCTTTATCATCTTTCTTAACAACCGTACCCTGATGCACAGAACCCAGCGGGAAAGCTGATTCGAAAGTATCCCAAGGGTCTTCCTCTATCTGCTTATGACCTAATGAAAGTTTGCGATTCTCTTTATCAATTTCAAGAACGACTACTTCCATGGAGTTACCCGGCTTGGTGAACTCGTTCGGATGATGAATACGCTTAATCCAACTTAGATCACTTACGTGAACAAAGCCTGTAATGCCTTCTGCTAATTCAACGAACACGCCGAAAGCACTGGTATTACGTACGGTTCCACTATGGCGTGAACCTACAGGGAAGCGAGACTCGATATCGTTCCAAGGGTCAGGTGTTAATTGCTTTAAACTGAGCGACATTTTACGTTCTGTGCGATCCATAGTCACGACTAAGGCTTCGTACTCATCACCGTGTTTGAAGTATTCTTTTGAATTGATAGGTGCATTAGACCAAGAAACTTCAGACACGTGAATTAAGCCTTCTACACCCGGAGTAATTTCTAAAAATGCTCCGTAATCTTCTACATTCACAATTTTACCTTTCACTTTACTACCCACTTCAATAGATGCTTCCAAAGTATCCCATGGGTGAGGCATCAATTGCTTTAATCCAAGGCTAATGCGTTTCTTTTCATCATCAAAATCAAGCACCACGACATTAATCTTTTGGTTAATCTTGAGTACTTCGTTCGGATGCGTAATACGTCCCCAAGAGATGTCGGTGATGTATAATAAACCGTCCACACCGCCAAGATCAATGAAGGCACCAAAGTCCGTAATGTTCTTAATTGTCCCTTCCAATACTTGTCCTTTTTCCAGCTTACCGATAATCTCAAGCCGTTGTTGTTCGATATCGCTTTCAATAAGTGCTTTGTGCGATACTACCGCATTCTTAATGATTTCGTTAATCTTAACTACTTTAAATTCCATAGTTAAGCCTACGTAAACATCATAATCTGTAATTGGTTTAACATCTATTTGAGAGCCGGGTAAGAATGTCTCCAGGCTATATACGTCAACGATTAATCCGCCCTTTGTTTTAGAAGTGATCGTGCCGTTAACGATTGCCTGTGTTTTATAGGCTTCAACAATTTTTTCCCATGCACGCTGTGTTTTAGCGGATTTACGACTTAGCGTTAATTGACCTTTCGTGTTTTCTTTTTCCACTACCTGCACTTCGATTTTATCGCCAACCTTCAGATTAGGTAAATCACGAAATTCGGAGAGCGGAACTAAGCCATCGGATTTGAATCCAATGTTTAGTACGACGTCGGAGTCTGTAATACTCACGACCTGGCCGTTAAGAATTTCTTCGTCATTGATGCTTACAAACGATTTATCATAATCGCTTAGGTACTTGTTTCGCTCCGCATCAGAATAGCGACGCACATTTTTTTTGTCAGCAGTCCAATCGAAATCATCATGGCTGCTTGGTACTGTAGTAGCAACAGTTCCCGGGTCTTGGTTTTCTAATTTGTTTTCTTCCAAAGTTTTGTTCCTCCTTTTGAATGAGATTTTAAGGACGGCAAAAGTAAGGATATAAATTAAACTGCAAAAATGATGTGCCTGAAAATCAAGGTTATTTTATCAATTATGTTATTGCCCCCACCTATACGTATCATTTTGCCTGATGCCCGCAAGTTCCAATGCGCGATCTGTTACGGTTGCTGTCAAGGCTTCAATAGTTTGGGGTTTGGAATAAAATGATGGCGTTGCCGGGCAAATGATGGCCCCTGCCTCGGTAAGGGTTTTCATATTTTGAAGATGTATCAGACTATAGGGCGTTTCTCGTACTACCAAAATTAAACGACGACGTTCTTTCAATACCACATCGGCCGAACGGGTCATCAAGTCATCCGATACACCTGCAGCTATACGTCCTAAAGTGCCCATAGAACAAGGGCAGATAATCATGGCTTCGTACCCTCCGCTGCCACTGGCGAACGGCGCCATAAAATCTTGTTTGGAGTAGCACTTAAAAGGCAATTTCTCATAGTCTTTATTATCTAACTCATATTGCCATACGGTTTTAGCATTTTCGCTTATGAGTATGGCTACAGTTAAATTGTTATTCTGTTGGTTTATTGTTTGCAATCTCTTTAATAAAGTTGCAGCATAAATGCTACCGCTGGCTCCTGTAATCCCGATAACGATTTTCATAAAAATGATTTAAATGGCTGCAAATTAAACGTTCTTTACAGATCAAAAACTATAGTTGAACTGATAACATAAAAGTTGAAAGTGATGAATAATTCTGAGTGAATGCCTTGTATTAAGCTTATGATTTTTTTATTCTTAAAAATTTAATAGCATCAATTTTTGCTTCATTCAACAACTCACGCTTAGAGGTGCATAACGGTTTAATTCATTAATTGTATTATTTGTCGCTTATTCCTCTATATTTGCGCACTATTTTTTCATTCTGTGACCATTAACCTGTTGCTAATGAGGCACAAATGAAAAAGTCAACCCTAATATAAACCACATCAGAATAAAATAATCATTCAAGAATGAAAGGAAAAGGTATCATCCAGTTTTTTGCTATCGCATTAACTCTTGTTAGCATTTATCAATTATCGTTCAACTTTATTACTTCATCCGTTGAGAAGCGTGCGAATGAATTTGCCGAAAGTCGTGTACTTATCGGAAAGCCTATGCAGGACATGCTACCCGCAGACAAAACGCAGGCTAAGGAAGTAGAAGATTCTCTGTTGGGATTAATCAAAAAGTACAGAATACAGTATCTCGATTCAATCTCAAATGAGAATGTAGTGGACTTAGGTATCATCTCGTTTACTTATCAGAAGTGTAAAGACCAACAATTAAACCTTGGTTTGGATTTACAAGGCGGTATGAACGTGGTACTTCAGGTGTCTATGCGCGATTTGATACGCTCCTTAGCAGATAATACTACAGACGAGACGTTCAATAAAGCTCTTGACCTCGCCGATGCCCGTCAATTAAAAGAATCGCAGAAGGATTATGTAAGTTTATTCATTGAGTCTTACAAACAACTGGCGCCGGATGCAAAGCTTTCTACTCTGTTTGCGACCAAGGATAACACTGAGCGCATTAAATATAACAGCACGGATTCTGAAGTCGAAAAAGTTATTCGAGAAGAAGCCGGCAAAGCATTTGATCGTACATATAATATACTTCGCAGTCGTATAGACCGCTTCGGTGTTACTTCGCCTAATATTACCGCACAGGCTGCAACAGGTCGTATTAGTGTTGAATTACCGGGAGTAGATAATCCAATGCGCGTACGCCGCCTGTTACAGGCTTCTGCAAAGCTTGAGTTTTGGGAAACTTATTCTGCATCGGAGCTATACCCTGTTTTAAACAATATCAATAAATTATTAGGTACCCGTCTTAGCAATGTGGACAGTACCGAGTTGAAAAAAGAAACAACCTCCTTAAAAGGAGAGAATGCCTTAAAAGATACCAGTAGTTTGGCTAATGCCACTGCAACTAGTGACTCGTCTGCTTTGGTTAAAAAGCAAATGTCCGAGAATCCCTTGTTTGCTTTAATGTATGTACCAAACTACAAGGATCAAGGCAGTGGTAAAGATATGGTAGCCAATGTTCCTGAAGTAGGCTATGTATTAGGTAAAGACACCGCAAAGATTAACCACTTCCTTTCTTATGATTTTATAAAGTCTTCTATACCTAGAAATATCAAGTTCGTTTGGGGAGCTAAGCCGATTGAGGGCAGTAAATCAAGCTATGCTTTATATGCATTGAAAAAGCAAAACAATAGTGACGAAGCACCTTTAGATGGTTCTGTAGTTATATCCGCACGTGCGGACATTAATCAAAATAATAAAGTAGAGGTAGCCTTATCTATGAATGCAGACGGAGCAAAGACTTGGCGTCTTTTAACTCAGAAAAACAAAGATCGCTTCATTGCTATCGTACTGGATGATCAAGTTCGCTCCGCACCGCGAGTGAATGAAGAAATACCCAATGGTCGTTCTTCAATCTCCGGTTCATTCACTCAAGAAGAAGCGAAAGATCTTGCCAACATTTTACAAACCGGAAAATTACCTGCACCGGCTAAGATTATTGCAGAAGATGTGGTGGGCCCTTCATTAGGTGCTGAATCCATTCATCGTGGTATTCAATCTATGGTGTTTGCTTTCTTGGCAATTCTTGGGTTTATGGTTTTCTATTACAATACATCGGGTATTGTAGCCAACCTTGCTTTGCTTTTCAACTTATTATTCATTATCGGGATACTTGCTTCCATATCGGCTACGCTTACATTAGCAGGTATTGCAGGTATTGTTTTAACCATGGGTGTTGCCGTTGATGCTAACGTGTTGACTCATGAGCGAATAAAGGAAGAATTGGCTCGGGGTTCTTCATTAATTAAAGCAATTAATGATGGGCATCGTCACTCATACTCAGCCATTTTTGACTCCAACTTAACGACCTTATTAACCGGTATTATCCTTGCCTATTTTGGCACGGGGCCTGTGTTAGGTTATGCTACCACACTGAATATAGGTATCATAATGACCTTATTTACTGCTGTATTTATGGCTCATTGGTTTATGGAGTTTTGGGTAAAGGGTGGACGAACGATGAAGTTTCATACGCCAATGTTCCGTGATTTCTCTAAATATGATTTACAATTTGTAAAAAACCGTAAGTATGCTTACATAGCATCTTCTATAATCACGTTGATTTGCTTGGTGTCTATTTTTACCAAAGGGTTTCAATATGGTGTTGACTTTACAGGTGGTCGCACATACGTAATCCGATTCGATCAAACGGTAAGCACAGATCAAATTCGCCAATCGTTAGAAGAAGGCCTTGGTGGCTCTCCGGTTGTAAAATCTTATGGATCTAGCGATCAGGTTAAGATTGTTACTTCGTTTACCGATGAGAACCATGCAACAGTTTCAGATAGTGCAGCACAGCATCATATTTACGATGCTTTAAAATCTTATTTAGGAGAGCATGTTTCTTATTCTCAATTCACTGCAGATTATTTAAGAAGTACTTCTGTCATTGGTCCTACAATCTCAGATGATATTAAGACTAATTCGTTATACGCCGTGCTTCTATCTATTGTTGGTATTGGGGCGTATATTTTAGTTCGCTTTCGCAATTGGAGATATTCCGTTGGTGCTATTTTCTCTTTGGTCCACGATACTATTATCGTAATGGGCGTATTTTCACTTTTTAGTGGTATCTTACCTTTTACCCTTGAAGTGGATGAGCAATTTATTGCAGCTATCCTTACGGTATTAGGCTATTCGGTTAACGATACGGTGATTATCTATGACCGTATTCGCGAATATCTGCGAGAACATCCTGCTATGGACATGAAGAAATGTATAAACGATGCCTTGAATAACACTTTGAACCGTATCATCGCAACACACTTAACGGTATTCACCGTTGTGCTTATTTTGTTCATATTCGCCGGTGAAACGGTGCGTGGCTTTTCTTTTGCAATGCTGATAGGTGTTGTTTTCGGTACATATTCCTCTGTATTTGTTGCTGCTCCACTAGTGATCGACCTTGCTAAGGATGATGAAACGTTACGATTAGTAAAACACGAAAGCACAAATAAGAAACCTGCTTCAGCCAAGTAATTATTAAATTAATTAAAATAAAAGAGCCTTACCTGCTTTCCGGTAAGGCTCTTTTATTTAAGCGCTTTATTGATTAAAATTTTTCATTACAAGAGTAAATACCAGCGTTAGCTGATTACAAAACGGTCAGTTATTCTCACTTACACTTACTTCTTAATCGGAATTGCTAATAGCGGAATGCGAATTAACCCCGATACCTTTTCTGTTATGCTCGCATTAAATATCTTTTGGAAGAAATTCCTTTGATGTACAAACATCATTAAGGCTGCTTCTTTTTGCTTTGCTGTATAATCCACCAGGTTTTCTGCCAATGAGTTTACAACGTTGGCTTGCAGCAATTTCAACTCGGGGTGCTTCTCTTGCGAACGTTGAATAATCTGTTTATCCGGCAGATAATAAAAACCAACCCAGTCCACCTTACATTTCATAAGTGAAGCCCAAGCCTCCGTTTGTTTCTTGTATGTTTTCATCTTTTCAGTTTCAACAGCAACTATCAATTTTTTTAGAGGACGAGGCTTCCATACCGACGGGACCGCTAATACCGGTAGAAATGCTTGGTTGATAATAGATGATGTATTACTTCCCATTAATACCTCTTTAATACCGGAAAATCCGTGAGTGCCCATTACGATTAATTTTGCTTTCTTACTCAGAGCACGCTTAATAATGGAGCCGCTGATTAACACACTCTCTGTAATGTAAATGCTGAAACTCAACTGGTATCTTAATAATGCTTTATTCATCATTTGTATTACGATTTGTCGCAACTTGCCTTCAAGATATTGACGATCGAAGTTTTTATAATTCCATTTGGGCGGATATTCAAGCATAGCCGCTTTATTAGTAATGTGAATAATTTCGATCGGCATGCCGCTTAAGTCAGCTATATAGAGTGCTTGCTTTAGTGCCAGCGTTGACTTTGGTGAAAAATCATAAGGGACTAGAATCATAAATGAATAATTATTTTAAATGAAATTAAGATTGTTTGAAGCTGGGTTACAGACTCGCAGCAAACAACAAATTAAGATCGGTGTATTTTAACTTGAATTTATTGCTTAAGTGATAGTTTGTACAAGCGCCTTTATATACATAGACTCCATGCCTTAGGTTAATATCATTATAAAGTAATTTATCGAATCCACCCTGATTGCCCGATTCCATTATTATCGGAGTGAGCACATTACTGATGGCGGTGCTTGCCGTGCGCGGAACACGTGAAGCAATGTTAGGCACGCAATAGTGTAACACATCGTATTTCTTAAAGTAAGGTTTATCATGGTTAGTGACTTCGCTCGTTTCAAAGCATCCACCCTGATCTATGCTTACATCAATGAGAACGCTGCCCGCTTTCATGTGAGATACCATTTGTTCGGTCACAACGATCGGCGTTCTACCTGATTTAGAATGAATGGCTCCGATAACGATATCGGCAGTTTTCAATTCAGCGGAAAGAATATCTTCACGTAATATGCTGGTATAAACTTTATGCCCTATGGCATGTTGCAAGCGTTTAAGCTTGTATAGTGAATTATCAAACACGCGAACTTGAGCACCTAACCCGAGCGCAGACTGTGCAGCAAATTCTCCTACAGTTCCGGCACCCAATATAATGACGGTAGCCGGAGGCACGCCGGTGATTCCTCCGAACAATACTCCCTTTCCGTTCTGTCTATTGCTCAGCAGTTCAGAACCTACCAGTACTGATGCAATACCCGCTATTTCACTCATCGACCGGACTATAGGGAAATTACCTGCTGAGTCGCGAATGTATTCAGTTGCCAATGCTGTAACCCGTTTCAGCATCATCTGATTGAGCGTATCCACTTCAAGAGTTGGCAGATGGATAGGTGTAATTAAGGTTTGATTTAAATTTAATAGTTTGATTTCCTCTTTAGTTACTGGTGCTGATTTTAAAATCACATCGGCCTGAAATACATCTTTTCGATCATAAACAATTTCAGCGCCTACTTCACTATAGTCGGTATCATAAAAGTGAGAGCCTTCGCCGGCTTTTGATTCTATCAATACCCGAGCACCGTTATTAACCAATAAGTCAACGGCTTCGGGTGTAATCGAGATACGGTTTTCTTGAAATGTACTTTCTTTGGGGATGCCAATAAATATTTTAGACGGTTTTGTTGCCACAGCCAATGCTTCTTCTTGAGGGATGAGGTGCATTAACTCATTAGGCAGTTTTATTCTTCTTTCATCGCTCATACGAGGTTTAGTTTAATCTGTCGGATATTGCTATCTGCGTGCTCAATATACACACTTATAGATTTCTGAGGTACATATTCCTTTATAATTTCCGGCCATTCAATAAAACAATAATCTCCGCTGTGCAGGTATTCATCTATTCCAAGATCGATAGCTTCCTGAATATTGCGAATACGATATAGATCCATATGAGCGACCCGCTGTTTGTTCTTTGTTTGATATTCGTTGATGATTGAAAACGTAGGGCTTTGAACCGGATCAGTTACCTCTAATATTTTACACAATGCTTGTACGAAAGTGGTTTTCCCAACTCCTAAATCGCCCTCGAGAAGAATAATCTTAATCGGCGTAGCACTTAACAGTTCCGTGCCAAGAGAAATTAATTGAGGAAGTTCCGATATGACATGCGTTGCAGGAAATTGCATGATATCTATTTCGACTGTTTCATCGAAGTAATGATCTTTTTTACTTCGCTGAGATAAAGATCTTTACTTAATGTTTTTAACCATTCTTTGTTGCGGTTAACCTTACTGGTATCTGAACCTGCCAAGGCATTAACGTCTTCTTGGCAATTTATAACGGTTAAGGGGGTAATTTTTTGCTTCAACTCTTCCATCTCTTTATCTTGTTTCTTGCTGTTTGATATGCGTGTTTGATAGGCTTTAAGATTTAAGGTTATCGAGGTATTATCGGATTGCTTTTTATATTCAACAGATTGTGCATCTATGGTTTTAAAGGAGCTATTCGTTTCTATTCTCTTATAGCTTTCTGAAATTACTTTGTCAAAATAATTTTTTGGGTTTACTGTGTTATAGGATACGGGCTTTATTTCATCCCAAGGCATCACATATTCTTCTTCTTTTTCACCATATTTAATACGTGCATATAAATCGGGCACAATGATATCTGGTGTAATACCGCGTAATTGTGTAGAGCCACCGCTGATGCGATAGAATTTTTGCATTGTAATCTTTAGTGATCCTAAGGGTAAAATGGAGTTATACGCAGACTGTACCATATCGTCAAGATTGAACATGCGTTGTACCGTACCTTTTCCAAATGTAGTTGTACTTCCTATTATAATACCTCGCTTATAATCTTGAATGGCCGCTGCAAGAATTTCACTCGCCGAGGCACTATTTTCATTTACCATAACAACTAATGGTCCATCATAAGTTACAGAAGGATCGGTATCGTCCATTATATTAGGATCACCACTACGGGTCTTCACTTGTACAACAGGCCCTGTTTTTATGAACAAACCAACCATGCGCACTACGCTCTCCAACGAGCCTCCACCGTTATCTCTTAAATCAAGAATAACACCGCTTACATTTTCCTTTTTAAGCTTAATCAGCTCCTTTTTGACATCTATAGCGCAATCGCGCCCACCTATACTATAGTCCGAATAAAAGCCTGTTAAACGAATATAACCGACCTTTTCATCGCCATTGATAATAGCGCTTTGTGCGTAGGTTTCTTCAATGATAACGATATCGCGGGTTATTGTGTACGTTTCGGTTGATCCGTCGGGCTTCTTAACGGTCAATGTGACTTTTGTACCTTTTTTACCTCGTATTAGCTGCACAGCTTTATCAAGGCGCATATCGCTGACATCAACCGGCTCTTGCCCTTGTTGAGCTACTTTCAAAATTAAGTCTCCGGGCTTTAATCTTCCATCGCGATAGGCCGGGCCTCCCGGAACGAGGCTGACCACTTTAATATATCCATCTTTTTCTTGAAGTGTAGCGCCAATACCCTGTAACTGTCCCGTCATCACAATATCAAAGTTTTGCTTATCGGCAGGGGGGAAATATTCCGTGTGCGGATCCTGTACATTGACTAAAGTATTTAAATATAGGTTGAAGCGATCATTTTTCTCAAGCTCAAACATACGTTTAAAGCCTTCGTCATTTGATTTACGCACTTTATCACGAGCCGATTGTTCCAATTCAGAAAAGGGTTTCTCCTTAAAAACACTGTCTTTATTATTACGCAACTTTTCTTGATCTTCTATTAGGTCATTCAGTCGAATCAGGGTTTGATATTTTAAATATTTACGCCACTGTTCTTTCTGTGTTATTGAGTCGGATGCAAACGATAGTTTATTGACGTCACTTTCAAAGTATTCGTCAGCATTAAAGTCAAACGGTTTGCTTAAAATTTCTTTATAATAAGACGAGGCTTGTTTCACACGCGTTTCAAATATTGCGTTTACTGCTTCAAAGTAATTTGCAGTTCTCGCTTTTACTTCATCATCAATTTTAGTTCTAAAGTTGGATAAAGCATCAATATCTTTTTTTAAGAAGAACTTTTTATTAATATCAAGCCGCTCGATGTATGTATCAAATACGCGCTTAGAGTATTCATCATCTAACGGAATAGGGTCGTAGTGCTGAGTTTGGACACCTTCGGACAGTAACCCTATTAATACTTCACTCTTATCTTGTTGGGGTTTAAAATACCAGCGATATGATGCGAATAGGATAATGCCTAATAGGAATATACTTAGTAGGAAGATTTTAGATTTGCTCATTTGATCGAAGCGGCGGCCAAAGGCCTGTTTATTTTGAGTCATAAGTAGTTAAATAACGCTGTACACGTTTGCAGCAAATATACTCAGAGCATAGAATGCAAATAATTATTATGAAATCTTAACAAACGCCTAAACATCGATACTTATCGAAGTGGTATCTGCATATTCTAAAGCAAGGGATAATAATATTTGTAACAGAATACGTTAAAAAGCATTCCGGGTAGCTATTGAACCATTAGCCGCTGAGTAACAGTTTCTTTTTCGCTAATAACTTCAACAAAGTAAAAGCCCTTGGGTTGATTTGTAAAATCAAGGCTATGAATATATTCGCCCGAGTGTTGAATATTTACATCATTCCATATTTCACGGCCACTAATGTTATAAACACGCACAGATAATGAACTACCTGAAGATGCATAAAAATTTATTGTAGCGATGCTTTCTGTTGGATTCGGAAATACGCTCAGGCGCGAAGTAAATGATTTATTGAATTTTGAATCTGTGCTGTTTATTAAATCGGGTTGTGCTACATCAAAACTGACTTCTATTTTGCAGAGACCTTTTGAGTCAGTAACTGTTGCTGTGTAGCGACCTGATGCCAGATTGTATTGATCTTCATCTGTAGAACCGTTGCTCCAGATGTAGAAGTAAGGTGGGTTTCCGCCTTTTATTTCCAAATCTATACTTCCGTCTTTTGCCCCATAAGCGGAGCAGTTATAGGCTTTGCTTTTTATTTGTGCTTGTAGTGTTGTAGTAAGGAGAACAGTTAGACTTAATAGGTAAAATATTCGCATGATTTCAGGTTTTAAATACGCTGTAAATATAAGGCGGACTGCTTGTACCGCTATTTATGCTAAAAAATATTTCATCGAATGATATCCTCATTTCGTCTAATGATTGGTATAAAATTGTTTTAGCGTCGAAGTTTATTATGCTTGTTTACCGCAATACTTGCATTGAGTTCAAAGCCTATCATAAGAATAAGTGAGTTCCAATAAAACCAAAACATGATAATAATTAAAGTTCCTATTGAGCCATACAACTTATTTAACTGACTGAAATTGTCCATCAAGAAAGAAAAAGCAAGTGATGCCAGTATTGATAAGAGCGAAGCTAAGATAGACCCCGGGGTGATAAACTTCCATTTCGTTTGGGTTGCCGGTCCATAATAATAAACTAAGGATATGCCGACTAAGATGCAGAGTAGGGTCACAGACCATTGTACAATAACAAATGTATAGTAGGATAATGATGAAAATATATTGATATAACTAAATATGTATGGTATAATCCACTTGCCTGCAATAATGAGTGTTGCAGACACGATCAATAATATGATGAGCAGGAATGTTATCTTCAGAGATACAAGAATTTTATGCAGGTAATTTCTTTTTCTGAATGCGGCATACGATTTATTAAAAGAATCCAGCAATCCCAAAACCCCACTGGCACTGTAATACACCGACATAATGACTCCAATGGATAGTAAGCCTGTGCTTTGAGTGTTCAACAGGTTTTCCAGAGTGCTTTGAATAAATTCATATCCGGAGTCGGGAAGCATAGATCGCACCCCATGCATTATGCTCTCCTGTAATCCGGGGATGGGTAAATAAGGTATTAACGTAAACATCACAATCAGCGACGGAAAAAGTGCCATTAAAAAATAAAATGAAATAGAGGATGCTCTAACCTGTAATGAGTCACGGCTAATTTCTTTAAAGAAAAATTCCAGTACATCATAAACAGTCTGCCCTTGAAAACCCGGCAGAGAAAGTTTTTTAAGCAGAAAAAAAACTATGCGTTTAATGCGTAAAAAGAGCCGCCATAGATCACGCAATAACTGATTGCGTTGCAATAATTTCTCCCACCACTGCCTCATTCGGTTATATTTCTTTGATTTAAACTTTTCTGATACCGGGCGGCATTTCTCAAATGCTCTCCATAGTTAACCGCAAATATATGAGTGCCCGGTTTCTCCGGATTTGCACAGAAATACAGAAACTTCGTATCCACAGAATTGAGTACAGCGTTAATCGAAGCTTCTGAAGGTGTGCAGATAGGGCCTGGTGGCAAGCCTTTATTTTGATAGGTGTTAAAAGGCGATTTGGTCTTGGTATGTATTGATAAAATACGACGTAAATCAAAACGATGTAAGGCATATTTCACTGTAGGGTCTGCCTGAAGGGGCATATCTTTTTTTAAACGATTAAGATAGACGGATGCTATAAGTGGTTTCTCCTCATTAGAATTAGTTTCTTCTTCAACAATACTTGCCAATATGCTCACTTCTATAGGAGTAAGCCCTATTAATTTGGCTTTGTCCTTTCGCGTTTCAGTCCAAAACTCATCAAAATAACTCTTAATTCTTTCCATAAACTTGTCTAAGGTAATTGTCCAGTAGAACTCGTGGGTGTTGGGCAGAAATAGTACCATGCTGTTATCCGGGTTAACATCAAACTTCTGAAGATAGATATCATCATTGAGCGCACGGGCAAGCACGGAAGAGTCCAGCTCCAGTTTACTGCCTACAAAAGCCGCTAACTGTTCTTTTGTTCGAAATTTTTTCAGCACCAGTTTTACCGGTGTCTGCTTTCCGGAATGCAGTAACCGCACTAACTGTAAGTTAGTCATATCTTTTTCTACTTTATATCTGCCAGGATGAATATGCTGGTTTAGCTTCATTTGTATGGCAACCCATCGAAATGTTTCCGTACTTTTTATTAGTTTACTTTTCTCAACAATACTGATTAATGCGTTAAAGTCACTGCCGGTTGGGATGTATAGGTACCCTTCCTGCTCATCTTCGGGCACTTGTGTGTTAGGAGCGGTAAATCGCTGATAGAATTCATAAGCTAATAACGCTCCGGATATCAAAAGAATTACGGTAAACGCAATGATGATTTTCGTCCACTTGCCCTTACTGTTCTTTTTTGTTGCAGACATACATTAAACTTTTAATAGCTGTTGTAAAGCTAATCTTGCTTTACTGTTGTTGGGGTTCTTGAGCAAAATAAGATTCAACATTTTTATTGCTTCTGCTTTTCTGCCCAAGGTTACTAAAGCTGCTATCTTATTCATAATAGCCTCTTCATAGTCAGGGTTTAATTGCAGGGCTTTATCTGCAAGTTGCAGCGCATACGAGGCATTATTCATTAATAAGTATATATAACTTAAATTGGAGTATGCCGCCTCATACTTTGGTTGTAAAGCAATGATGTTTTCAAAAATATATTTTGCTTCATCAATCCGTTTCAACATAACTAATGCTTTACCTTTCTTATTTAAGAAGTCCAGTTCCTCTTTTCTTATGGAAACGGCTCGGTTATAAAATCGCAGTGCATTATCAAACTTTCCCGATTGAAAAAAAGCCTCTCCTATCCTGTAAGCAGTCCAAGCATTACATTCTTCAGGTTTAAGGTTCTTAGCGGCCTCTATAATTTTAAGAAAATCATTTCTCCAAAAGTAATATTGAATTAAAGCAGAACGATAACGAACAGAAGCTTTTTCATCGGCAGCATTTAAATGATACCAGGCAGAATCAAGCAAAATATTTTTTGCTACAAAGGCTTCATACATCATTAAATAACCTTCTGCCATTACAAGGTGTGATGCCTTGGCATCTGTCATACATTCTAAATGAGAAAAGTCTTGTTGCTCACTTCCGTGATAAGGTCTTCGTATGATTTTGTGATCGTGAATCGTTACGTGTGGTATATCCATAGTAGCGCTCACCGGCATGTGACAATGATAGCAATTGTCCTGAACTGTTTGTCGCTCTATTGTTGGCGCTTTGCAATCATTACCCCCGTTATGGCACGATTTGCATGTGTTGTTAAAGTAGTCAGGCTGAGTTTGCTTTACACTCACATGCGGATTATGACAAGTAAGGCAAGACATTTTTTGCGACATGCGATAGCATGCGCTCTGTTTCATACGATCCACATGCGAGGCCATAATAAATTTTGCATCCGGGTTCTTATATCGTGGAAGAAATACTTGCATTACTTCGCTCAAATACATACCCGGTCTAAAGTCGTAGTAACTTTTGCCTTGATGTAAAACCGTAATACCTTGTAAATGGCACCTCTGGCATACTTCGGTTTGTAGATCGAGAGGCAGTTTTTTAGGATTAACTATTGTGTAATCAATGGCTTTGGAAGTATCAACCAAAATACCTTTGAGTTTTTCCTCTACATGTCTTGAGCCGGGTCCATGGCACCGTTCACATTCAATTCCGTGTTGTACAGAAGTAAATCGGTTTTCAGAAAATCCATTCTGTTTGGAATACATATTATGACAATTCATGCATTCTGTAGAAATAATCCGCGACCAACGGCTGTTTAATCCACCTTCAAAACCGGGCGCTAAGTCCCAAACTTTTTGTTGCGTATAAAAGGTAATCGGTGCCTGATATAGATATCCGTTGCTGCTCCAGATATGCGAGTTCGTATGTTGTCCCGAACCGATTATATATTCGATGTGTTCCGTGCGAGTATATAAGGTGTCTTTATTTACATCTAAGCGATATTCTTTAATATAGAGGCTATCATTCTTCCAAAATGGTTTATAATAAAAATTCGCCAAAGAATCGAAAACGACAACGTGTGGGTTAAAAATAGCTTTAGATCGCTCACGAGTAGCTAAATCCCACGACTGACCCATCCCTGTTTGATGAAAGGTGTGTTCAATATTGTAATGACAAGAATTGCATTTTTCAGAGCCGACATAACTTACGGTGCTATCTTGCAGTGACGCATAAGGTAAATGTTTTACGACTGCACCATCTCCTTTATGGAAGCACTTGGAAAAACAAAAGATTCCGAGAAGCAATGGCAATAAAACAGTTAAATGTTTTCTCATATTTGAATAACTCCTTCAAAAACACGTTCAACCGGGCCTTCAAGAAAAACATTCGTGTACTTTCCCACCCCTTCTTTTTTGAAAGACACATTTAATGTACCGCCATTTGCTTCGATACAATAGGATTGCTCTGTGGACATATTCCTGCTCCACTCGGAGCGACTTATTGCGGCAGCGACACAACCGGTGCCGCACGCTTCCGTTTCATTCTCTACACCACGCTCATAAGTTCTTATCCGCAAAGCACCTGGCGCTATCTGTAAAAAGTTAACATTAACACCTTTCTCTGCAAATTCTGGGTTGTTACGGATTTGCTTGCCCATTTCATAGACATTAATTGCGGTTACATCATCTACATTAAATACTAAATGCGGCGAGCCGGTATCCAAGAATAATGCATTATCTCGAGCCTTAATGTTGCGTACATCTTTCATACTTACTTTAACTCGATTGTGTCCTGTAAGAGAAAAAGAATGCATCCCGTCAAATGCCATAAATGAATGTGTGTTAAAGCCAACACCACATTCAGCGGCAAAAATGACCGCACAACGCGCACCATTGCCACACATACTGCCTTCTTTTCCGTTTGCATTATAATATAACATTCGAAAATCGACAGAATACATGTTCCTAATAAGAATCAGCCCATCCGCACCTATCCCGTAATGTCTGTTGCACAGATGCTCTATTTGTGCTTCGGTAAGATATGCTAATACTTCTGTGCGATCATCTATCATAATGAAGTTATTGCCGGCACCCTGATATTTTGCAAATTGAATTTTCACTCCATAAATGTACGTTTGAGGCGATAAATAGAGAACCTTGTATAAATTGATTACGCTTAACACTACTAATTCAGCATTTGTGTTAAGGTTAATTACATTGGTATAAAAAAGAACTTAACACATACTAAAGCAGCTATAATTAAAGTTAATAGGCATAATTTTTGAAAATTTCTCGAACATTAAAAACAATTATCACATTATGAAAACAAAAAACCTGCTTTTAGTCATATTCGTTGCTATTGGCAGTTCATTAGTAACTGTTTCTGCCTTTAGGTATCTTTCTGAAAAGCAATTAAATGGAACACCTATGTTGGGAGAATATCCTACCAATGTTCGCTTTACCAATTATAAGCCCACAACTTCAGAGAATTATATGTCTGCCAGCACTGACTTTACCAATGCAGCAGCTTTAACTACCCCTACGGTGGTTCATATTAACACGACCTATTCTCCTAAGCAACGTAGTAATAACTCTAATATAGATCCATTTCGTGATTTCTTCGGAGGTAACGACTTTTGGAATTTTAGAATGGATCCATACGGCAATAATGGACCTAAGGAATCCAGCGGCTCCGGTGTTATTATTTCCGATGATGGGTATATTGTAACCAACAACCACGTTATCGAAGACGGTGACAAAATCACCGTAATTCTCAACAACAAAAAAGAATATACTGCAACCGTGGTAGGCAGTGATCCTTCTACTGACCTTGCCTTACTTAAAATAGAAGCAAGTAACCTACCGTTCATTCACTTCGGCAATTCGGATAGCACAAAAGTAGGTGAGTGGGTGTTAGCTGTTGGTAATCCATTCAATTTAGAAAGCACCGTTACCGCAGGGATAATAAGTGCTAAAGGCCGAAACATTAACATCTTAAAAGATAAAGGTTCAATAGAATCTTTCATTCAAACCGATGCAGCCGTTAACCCCGGCAACAGTGGTGGAGCCTTGGTAAACCTGCACGGTGACTTAATCGGTATTAACTCGGCAATTGCTACTCCAACAGGCTCTTTTGCCGGTTATTCTTTTGCTGTGCCGGTGAATATTGTAAAGAAAGTAGTAAACGACTTAGTAAAATTCGGCGTGGTACAGCGTGGCTATCTCGGTGTCAGCATTGCCAACATTAATGAGGACCTGGCAAAGAAATACGATATCAAAACTTTAGAAGGTATATATGTAGATGCTGTTAATGACGGCTCTGCCGCTGCTGAAGCCGGTATCAAATCAGGTGATGTAATTACAGCAATTAATGATGTGAAAGTTACCTCTACATCAGAACTGCAAGAACAAATTTCACGTTATCGTCCTAACGACCAGATTACCGTTACGGTTATGCGTGGAGACAAGCAAAAGGTATTAAATGCACGATTGAAAAATGCCGAGGGCGAAACTTCAATTGTAAGAAAAGATCAGGTGAGCAGCTTTGCTACGTTGGGTGCCGACTTCCAAAACATTACCTCCGAGGAAAAGAAGAAATTAGGCGTTAATGGCGGAGTTAAAGTCACTAAATTGTACGATGGTAAATTGACCAAGAACACTGATATACGCGAAGGATTTATCATAACCAAAGTAGATAATAAGTTGATAAATAATATTGATGATTTAAAAGCTGCATTGCAAAACAAATCAGGGCAAGGTGTGATGATTGAGGGAACTTACCCGAATTACGGTGGCACCTACTTCTATGCTTTCAGGATGTAATAAGTTGTTTTTCATATTTTAGTTTGAAGCCGCTGTTTATTTTTGAACAGCGGCTTTTTTATTCTCATCAATCTATTGACAAAAACTTAGGTTTGAGAAAAATTTGCTCTTTTGTCTTTTTCATTTTTATCTGAATCTTCCATTTTTATTACGTGCCCATACAAAGCCTCTAATCTGTGCGCTAAAGAAGTAGAACTATTAAACTTTAAAGTAACACAAATCAAAGACAATGCGGTTAGCACCACAGGTAATTTGAAAGATTGCATTAAACTCAACCTCAACCTGCGTACGGCAAGCAAAGTATTGTGGCTGCTTTTTGAAGGTAAAGCAAAAGATGCCGACAACTTATACAAGATCATTCATAACTATAACTGGGAACAGTTGATGGATGTAAACGGGTATCTCTCTATTCAATCTTTTACTCAAAATGATACTATAAATAATACCCTATTTACAAACCTTAAAGTAAAAGATGCCATAGCAGACTTTTTTTTAAAAAAATACAAACGCCGCCCGGATAGCGGGCCGGAGCGTAGGGGATTGCAGTTGTTTATATACTGGATTAAAGATGAGGTCAGCGTATATCTCGATACAAGCGGAGATACATTGGCTAAGCATGGTTACCGTAAAATTCCTTTACAGGCCCCCTTACAAGAAAACCTTGCTGCCGCTATTATCATGGCTACGGGATGGGATGCTCAAAGCACCTTTATTAACCCGATGTGCGGTAGCGGAACTTTAGCTGTTGAAGCAGCAATGATGATGAGTAAACGTGTTCCCGGACTTTACAAGAAAGATTATGCCTTCAAGCATATAAAAGGATACGAAGATGAATGGTTTAGAGATGAGCAAATTGCCTGTCGGATGGCTGTGGTAAATGAACTCCCCGCTCCTATCGTTGCCACTGATATTTCATTAGATGCAATAAAGAGTGCCAAAATAAATGCGTCTCTTGCAAATCTCGATGCTAAGATTTCTTTCGAGCGCTGCTCGTTTGAAGAAACTCCTATTCCGGAGCAAAAAGGCATCATCATCATTAATCCGCCTTATGGTGAGCGTATCGGCGACGAACAAGACTTACAGTTACTCTATAAGAAAATTGGTGACTTTTTTAAAACCCGCTGTCAAGGATATAAAGGATATGTATTCACCGGAAATCCTGAATTGGCTAAATTTATTGGACTAAAACCGTCTCGGAAAATTCCGTTCTATAACGCTAAGATTGAATGCCGTCTTTTAGAATTTGAAATCTATGGCGGCAGTAAGAAACAGATCTAAACTTGTTCTTATCTTTTGTCTATAACTAAGCGGAATTTTAACTCGAATGTCTCATTTTCATCGTTAAACATGGAACTGAAATCTTACATTTGAACTTCTTTAAAAAATCTCACCATACAAAATGCTTCGTAACATTTTCCATTTTCTTTTATTGTTTCTCTTCAGTTCTCACCTATCAGCACAAGAGTCGAATCGTGTGCCCGGAGAATTACTTGTTTCCGTAAAGGCCGGACATACCGGAGAAGAGCTTGCACAATCCTTCAATTACTATAGCCCCGATAAAATAACTTTAGTACAAAAGTTAATTCCGGGGTATGCTATTTACCAATTTAATTTTAATGAAACCCCAGACAGCCCAATGCGCGTTTTGAATTTACTCAAGCAACATCCTTATGTTGACATAGCACAATTCAATCACGTCGTAAAACTTCGTTCCACTACGCCGAACGACCCAAGCTTTACGCAGCAATGGTCGTTAAATAACACAGGTGCAGGCGGCGGCACTCCCGACGCAGATATTGATGCCCCTGAAGCATGGGATATAACCACAGGTGGCTTAACAGCAGCAGGCGATACGATTGTGGTAGCGGTTATTGATGGTGGATTTCAGATGGATCATCCGGATTTAATAAAGAATATTTACAAGAATAATTTAGAAATACCGGGCAACGGAATAGATGATGATGGAAATGGATACATAGATGATGTTAATGGATGGAATGCCTATAATGACAACGGCACGATTCCATCAGACTCGCACGGCACTCACGTAGCAGGCACCATCGGGGCACGCGGTAATAATGGGCTTGGCGTAGTAGGCGTAAACTGGAATGTAAAAGTAATGACCATTGCCGGGTCAACAGGTACAGAAGCCACTGTAATTAAAGCTTATGGTTATGCAGCCAATATGCGCAAACTATATAATCAAACAAATGGTGTTAAAGGAGCTTATGTTGTTTCTACAAATACATCCTTCGGTGTAGATTTAGGCAATGCAAATAATTACCCATTATGGTGTGCATTCTATGACACGCTCGGTAAATATGGTGTGTTAAGTGCCGGTGCCACAGCTAACGCCAATTACAATATTGACACCCAAGGCGATATCCCGACATCGTGCCCGAGCAATTTTTTAATTGCAGTTACAAATACAACAAACACCGATGCGAAGAATAGCAGTTGCGGTTATGGTGCTACAACCATTGATTTGGGCTCTCCGGGCACCAATATTTACAGCACTTATACCGGAAGCTCTTATACTAATCTTACCGGAACGTCTATGGCTACGCCTCACGTTGCCGGCTCCATCGGATTAATGTATGCTGCAGCTTGCGATCAACTCATTGCGGAATCGAAAACCTCTCCCAGTATTGTTGCACTACAAATGAAGCAATATCTTCTAAATGGTACGGATCCGATTCCTTCCTTAAATGGTATTACGGTTACCGGAGGACGCTTGAACGTTCATAAAGCATTATTGAATGTACTCACCTATCAATGTGACCCGACTGCACCTCCTGTAGTTAACTTCAGTGCGGGCACAAATAGCGGATGCCCCGGACTGTCCGTTACTTTCAATAATCAAACTACCGGGCAGCCTGATTCCTATCAATGGTATTTTCCAGGCGGAACACCAAGCAGCTCCACGCTACCTAACCCCACGGTCGTTTACAACGTTCTCGGAACATATACTGTAAGCCTGATTGCGCACAATGCTTTCGGTTATGATACCCTTACGCTTACAAATTATATTGATATCAATACCAATGGAACGGCTACCTTTTGGTCAGAAGGCTTTGAATCAACAACTAATTTTAACAGCATTAATTGGACAACCACATCAACAAGCAACGTTAATTGGGAGGTCTATAACGGTGTAAGCGGAAATGGCAGCAGTACTAAAGCGGCTCGTGTAAACATTTTCTCTAATCAATCTGATATTGGTGCTCGCTATGGATTAATTACTCCTCCTCTCGATTTCACGGGTCATACTAATATAACACTGAATTTCAAGCATGCCTATCGCCGACGCATAACCAATGTTACCGACTCATTATTAGTATATGTATCGATTGATGGTGGAAACACATTCCCCTATAAGCTCTTAGCAAAAGGTGAGAATGGAAGCGGAACCTTAGCAACGTCAAGCACAACGAATACAAACTGGGTACCCAATGCGGCAACTCAGTGGTGCTTTACTGATAACAGTCCGGGCTGCTTTTCCATAAATCTATCTTCGTTTGATGGGTTACCTGATGTGCGCATTAAATTTGAAGTTTACAGCAATGGCAATAACAACCTTTATTTAGACGATGTTGAACTTGTCGGTCAATGTCAGCAACCGCAATTATTACCCCCCCAAGCAGATTTAACCGTTTCTAAAACAAATGCTTGTGTTGGAGATGTTGTAACATTTACTGATAACAGCAGTAACTCTCCACTCACTTGGCAATGGACTATAAATGGCGGCACGCCATCATCATCCAATCAGCCTGTTTTCAACACCACATTTAATACTCCGGGAGCTTATGATATTACGCTTATTGTTAGTAATACAGTTGGGGCAGATACAATCAGCATTACCCATGTCGTGACTGTAAATGCAGTGCCTGCATTGCCAACAATAACTCAAAGCAATGATACTTTATATAGCAGTTCCTCAATCGGTAATCAATGGTATTTTAACGGCAATCCAATTAATGGAGCTACTAATTCATTTTTAGTTGCAACTGCTAACGGCCAATATTCAGTTCAAGTAACAAATAATTTGGGCTGCAGCAGCACATCTGCGGCTTATAGTTTTACAAAATCAGGCATTAAAGACTTACAAGTCAATAAAATTTTCAGCCTCTACCCTAATCCGGCACAAAACACACTAATGATTGAGATCTATGATGCAAACCCATGCACATTAGAACTTTCTGATGCCTTGGGTAGAATAGTGAGTGCTCTTACTCTAAGCAATAAACTTACGATGCTTGATATTAGTCAATTGCCTGTTGGTATCTATGCTGCTTCTATAGTGCGCGACGGAAAACGTGTTACGAAGAAATTAGTCGTATCTCGTTAAACAAGAATTGTAGAGAGATATAAATAACAAAGCCCCTTTCAGAGGGGTTTTGTTATTTGATAAAACTTCACAAAGACATACTTGGTGTTGATTAAATCTTCAGGAGGGTCTGAGTATCTTCCGGATTAGCAACTAATATAAATTCATCCTTAGCGCTTTCTTCGCTCTAAAATGTAAATTTCATTGAAAGGTTAATCACTCGTCCGTCTATTGGAGCCCATAGCTTATGATATACAGGATTGTCAATAGTTCCGGAATAAATCTTTCCGAATCTATATTGTCGAAAGTCTAATAAATTTTCACCATTTAAAACAATGGTCACTTTTCTAATATTGTATTGAAGCATGGAAGCGATAAGAAAATAATTCTTTACCGGATGGTAGAATTCATCAACTTGACCGGCGATGAGAGAACTCTCCATTCCAAGTTTCCAATGCTCACTAAATTCGTAAAGCATGGTGGCAGACAGATTATGTTTTGGTGTTACGGCTAACTCTTTGTTAACTGTTGCATATTTTTGAACCACATCCGTAAATACATATCCTAAGTAGAGTTCGGCATCTATGTACTTTACTCGTACGTATGTTTGTAAGCCTCTTGTTTGTACAGGTTTGCCTGCATTCACTAACCATATTTGTGTTTCCGTTAATGATCGATTATAAATCGGTTGTGAAATATTAGTAAAGAAAACCGTTTGGTTTATTGTAACATTTAATTTGTCAAAAAATAACTGATGGAAGTTCAGGTCTGCATTAATCCCTTGCGATAATTCCGGATTCAATGTCGTATTTAACATAGGCAGGGATAAATCTGTTTCAGGGTTAATATACGTAACCATATTAGGAATTTTATAACCGAGCCCACCGTTTATTCTTGCTGTAAATTGATGGTTGATCTTATACATAAATGCTAATCGCGGTAACATAAATAATCCAAACTTTGAATGAGAATCTATTCTAAGTCCCGATTCAATAGTAAATTTTTCAATAGGGTTCCATGTACTCTGCACAAATGTGCCCACGGTTCTATAGTTATAATTTCTCAGGTCAGTTGATTGTAGAGATTTATTAGTAAAGACATCTCCGTTAAAATTTATTCCGGCAACTAAGTCTGTCTTTTTGATTTTTTTGAAGAATGAGATCTCGGAATAATATACCCATTGCGTGGCGTTAAATGTATAATATTTTGTTCCTATCACTTGATCAACATAACTGCTGCTTATTTTTAGAGATAAGTTACTTGTTTTTGAAAATTCATACAGCCATCTTGTGTCAGCACTGTTTCGTTGCGTGTTGTTACTTACATGATAAATTGTATCACTCGAAGCCGGTTTGAAGTAATTCATATTGCCGCCTATTCGGGTATCAAAAGTTACGCTGTAGTTTAAGGTAAGTGTTGATTTTGGATTTAAATAAAAGACCAACTTAGGGTGGATAATAGTGCTGTTAACTTGGGCAACATCACTTAGCCCATCCTTATCCAAGTCTCTCTCCTTCTGATAGGTCTGGCCTGCAAAAAAGGTAAAACCAAACTTCTTATATCGCTTTGCGCTATAGATGTTAGCATTGGTTTCGAGTAACGATGTTTGATTGAGGGTAATACTTAATTCGCGATTCTCCGGAGGTTTTTTACTGACCAGATTGATGATGCCGCCAATTGCATCGCCTCCGTATAGCGTGGAAACAGAGCCTTTGATGATTTCTATTTGTTCTAAGTCCAGCGGTGGAATTTGCATAATACTGAAATTCCCAGACAGACCTCCAAATAGCGGCATGCCATCTTTAAGCAGTTGAGTGTAGCGGCCGTCCAGCCCCTGTATTCTCGCATACGTACTACCGGTACTTGCAGATACTTGTTGTAATTGAATTCCTGCAATATCACCAAGCAAGCTCATGATATTACCCGGCTTTATACCATTTTCCTCATTCATTTCGTCTATCCCAAGCACCTCAACTCGAGTAGGTATTTCTTCTATACGCGAATTTGTTCGAGTAGAAGTAATCGTTACTTCATCTATTTGATGCTGATTGGCAATTAGAAATATTGTAAAAATGGAATCTGTTTGTGGAATCTTTACAGTTATCTCTCTTTGGTTATAGCCAATGTATTGAATTGTGAAGTGAATATTACCCGTTTTTGTAACCGCAAGTTTTGCTCTGCCACTTAAATCCGTTAATGTTCCATTGTTTGTTCCCTGTTCTATAATTATTGCACCGATAAGCGGCTCTTGAGTTAAACTATCTTTAACAAGGGCTTCAAAATAAATTTGTGCTTTGACAAAATGATGCGTAAATAAAAGTATGAAGACAATAAGCCATTTTGTCTTTTTCATTTCTTATATGATTAACGAAATAAATAGAGTTGAATCCATGCTGGCAGGGTTACTCTTTGAAAGATAAGAAATCTTTTGATGGGCTTCAGTTTTGTTATACTTAATGTAATGTCATGGGTTATGTTTATAGATGAACAAGTCAGTAATTAATTATATTATCTTACTTCAAAATGTGCAACTGACAACGGAGTCCTGTAATGTGAGTCAGAATTCAGGGTATTTATGTTCTAGGGTTTTAATGTATTAGGGATATCTTAGTGTGAGTATATCGAGCATACCCACCACACAAATGTTTATACCCCAACTTTGTTTATAGAAAAATAAGACTATTTGGTTAACAAATGTTAGCAATTTATTATGTGTTCAGCGCCTAAACAACATTTGCCTATTTTACTAAATCCTATTTTGCGAAACGAATAAAGGATTTCTATATAAATTTACATTCATTCAATAATCTATTTTGTATATACCTAATAGAAAGCAAGTATGATAAATAGGCTTGGGGTACTTCTCACTTTCCTTGGTCCTTTATTATTGTTTGGACAAGGGAAGGTAACTCCAATAAATGTTTCAATTTTTAATGAATCAACAGCTATTCCATTTACAAGGTTTCTAACAACTCCAATCCACCCCGGTTTTCAATTAGGAACAGAATTTAATTATAAGGCTAAAAAAGATTCCCGACTTTTTCAGACTGCAAACATTAGTTATTTCTATCACAACTACTTGGTTCAAGGAATCGGACTCAATACAGAATTGGGATATGAATATCGACTAAAATATAGACTTGCTTTTGAGGGTCTTTTGGGTCTTGGGTATATGCACACATTTGCAACCGCTGAAGAATTTACTTTTACAAACGGACATTATGAAAAGAAAGCAGATAGAGGCAATGCTAGATTGTATCCATCATTCTCTATGGATATTGGCTACTATCTAAAAAAATCCGAAACGAATAGCCCTAAAATATTTCTGCGTTATCAATCTTGGGCAGAATATCCTTATTCACCTGACTTTATTCCTGTAATGACACATATCAACTTACACGTTGGTGTGAAGTTTTATATCAATACAAAGGCTAAATAAAATGAATAAAACACTATATCTATTTCTTGCATTAATTCTTTTAAACTCTTGCCACAAAGGGGAGAATTTAAACCCAACATATTATGTATGCAATTTCAACTTTGCTGACAGCAGTTATTCAAATCCAAACAACAATAAATACCAATCATTAATAAATGATATGACTTCAAGCGGTGTTGTTGGTGTAATAATGTCGGTCTATCACCCGCAAACGGGTATCTGGATTGGAGCAAGTGGAAAGGCAGATTTGTACAATGATATTGATATGAAATCATGTAATATTTCCAGAGTAGGATCAACTGTTAAGATGTTAACCGCAACAACGGTCTTGAAACTTGCTGAAGAAGGTAAGCTAAGTTTGGACGATAAAATTTCATCTTACCTACAAGGAGATGTTATTAATAAAATTGAAAATGCTGACAAAGCAACTATCCGACAATTGCTTCAACATTCAAGTGGCATTTACAATTACATTCAAAATTTAAAATTTCAGACTGCATCACTCAATGACTTTATACGAGAGTGGAAGCCTGACGACTTATTAAAATATGCATACAATCAAAAATCATACTTTCAGCCCGGAGAGGATGTGCGGTACTCAAATACCGGATACATTATGCTTGGAATGTTAATTGAAAAAATAGAAGGCAAACCATTTTACAAAGTATTTGAGGATAAAATATTTATCCCTCTTGGATTATCAATGACAAAGTTCGCAGCCGAAGACCATATTCCCTATGGTACCGTGAGAGGTTATATTGATATGTACAGTAATTTGCAAGTTGTAGAAAGCACCTATTTTAGTGGTTGGGATTATTACACAGCAGACGGAGGGTTAATTTCAAATCCTTATGATATGAATGTGTTTTTTAGAGCATTAATGAATGGTCAAATTATTAACTCAAATTCTTTGAATCAAATGTTGACTTGGAAGAAACCTAAAGAGCTAGGCGCTGATTTCTTCCCGATATCTTATGGATTAGGAATTTTTAAAATTGAAACAGATAAGGGAATTGCATATATGCACAGTGGTGACGCAGTTGGTTATTATGCAAATATGCTTTATTTCCCAAGCGATAGCACAACTATTGTTTATGCAGTAAACAGCAACTATGGTAAGATTGACCAATTTGTATCCACTAAAGAAACAATGGAAAAAATAATTTCAACGATAAAATAATGAGAAGGACAGCACCGTGTAGCAAGAGATCTCTATCTGATTTTATTTGTAGAGAATGAAGCAAAATATGATTTCTCGCCCCTAACAATAGAATAGCAAACATATCTTTTGATATTTTACAATTAGAAGTCTAATGCAAAGAGTATAACAATTGCCTTGGTGCCTTAGGATTACTTATAGAATCTGCACCTTTTATTGAGTGTGATATTCTTCATTTCCGGTAATGTTTTACAGATGATGAGAATCAGTTCTTCTTTCTTTTATTAATTCAGATTTAGTTACTGCCGAGTTTTTAACTGTCTATTACAGTATATAGATAATCATGTTATTATATTTGACATTTACAGGCGCTTCGTTTTAAACAAATCAAACAGATGCTTTTACAAAATTGGTGGTACACCACGCTATTAAATACAAATTCACCCATTCAGCCTCCTTTAAGAAAAGATATTGAAGCCGATGTGTTAATTATTGGTGCAGGTGTTGCGGGCATTGCTGCCGCTTATTATTATATTGATAAAGGATTGAAAGTGGTTATGTTAGAAAGAAATATTTTCGGAGGCAGTTCTTCCGGTAAATGCGCCGGCTTTCTAACCCCTGACAGCGAGTTAGAGTTATCTCAATTAATTCGCCGATATGGAAAAGAAGGAGCAAAAGACTTATGGAAGGTGCCAACTCAAGGTATTGAAATATTAAAAGACGCCATTTTAAGTCATCAAATAGATTGTGATTTTCAGGTTCAAGACAGTTTATTTCTAGGTATAGGTAATAGCGGATGGAAGGATATACAAGATGAAATGAAATCAAGAAATGAATTAGGCTTTGATCAGATTCTATATGATGAATCAGAAATTAAAAAGGTCATTGGCTCCGAAGGCTATTCGGGTGGTGTACGTTACAAGAACACATACGGCATAAATGGCTTACAGTATTGCCAAGGCATGAAGAAAGTATTGTTAGAACAAGGTATTCAAATCTATGAAGCTACAGAAGTCTTATCTATTCAGGATCACACAGCTTTTACTCATCTGGGATCTGTAAAAGCCAATCAAATTATTTTTTGTGCCGATAAGTTAGAACATCGTCTGACTCCTTATGCTGATGATGTTTTTCATGCACAAACTTTTCTATCCATCAGCGAGCCGCTGAGCGATGAATCCGTTCGATCTATATTTCCGCAAGACAAGTTTCAATGTTGGGATTCCACCTTAGCTTACAGTTATTTCAGATTAACGGGTGCTAATCGGTTGCTCTTAGGTGGTGGCAGCATCGCAACCACCTATTTGAGAAATAATGTAAACTCCCCTATTGTGATTGATGAGGTCATACGCGAATTCAGAAATAAATTTCCGCAACTGGAAGATTTAAAATTTATACAATACTGGCCGGGACTCATTGATTCTACGCGAGATTTAATACCTACCGTACTCAAGGATGAAAAATCGCCTTGGATCCATTTTGTATTCGGCTGTGTAGGCTTGCCGTGGGCCACTTTCTGTGGCGACTTCTGTGCCCGTCATGCCTATGATACAAATGCAAATAACGACCACCATTATTATAAGTATTTTAGTAAAGATCGTAGCTTCTTTGTTCCTATTTGGTTAGAGCGAATCTTTGGTAAACCGCTTGTGTTCTCCTTGAATAATGCTTGGGCTAAGTATTTCCAAAAGGATATCTAATGATAGATACCCTCGATTCTTATATTATTGCGGATATGTCATAAACTTTATAAGCTAATTGACTCTGCGCATGAGTAAGCACTATTCATCTTATTCAACGAATAGTTTAATATAGGATAATTTTGTCTTAAATAAAAAATCAATATTATTCTTTAAAATGCTTGTTGTAAATAAAGTAAGTGTACTTATTCATATCCTCTGCGCCATGTTTTGGCTTGGTGGCATGCTTTTTACTGCATTGGTTATAGTCCCGACAACACGCCATCACCTTATTGCCTCTAAAAGAGGGTTACTGTTTTCATTAATGGGTAAGCGTTTCAGCAATATCAGTTGGGTTCTTTTTATTATTCTATTCATTACGGGCTACATCCAATTATGGACTCGCGGATACACATTAACTCATCTATTCAGCACCAATTTTTGGCATACAAACTTCGGAACCAACCTGGCCTATAAACTCATTGCATTTTCTATTATGCTTATCATTAGCGGAGTGCATGATTTTTGGCTTGGACCCAAAGCCGCCGAGTTAATAGATACACAACCGGAGAGCGATAAAACCAAGGCAGTTCGTAAAGCAGCCAGTTGGATTGGGCGACTTAATCTTTTGCTTGGAATAATTATTATTTATTTTGCCATCACTTTGGTTAGAGGATAAACCTCTTCACTTGATTGCTGTTGAAGAAAGGGCTATGTCATTCCAACTATAAACTTCCAAATTTGTATTTTAATCTGTCCATCTTACGAACGTTATTCTATGTATAAAGGATTAGCAGGTCAAGACATCCTTTCTTTAAGAGAACAATTCGGCTTTAATGAAATTAAGCAAAAGCAAACACCTGTTCTATTATTATTCATCAGTCATTTTTGGGGATTTACTGCTTGGATGCTTGAAGCAACCGTTGTTATTTCTTTCATATTACATAGAAACTTTGATGGTTGGGTTATTCTGAGCTTGTTAGTGGTAAATGCATTTATAGGTTTTTACAATGAATTAAAGTCGGCTAAGACTGTGTCGGCACTTCAACATCAACTGGAAATAATAGTTAGAGTATTTCGGGATAATGAGTGGAAACTGATGCCCTCACGAGAGTTGCTACCCGGAGATATTGTGCGTATCAGAACAGGCGACTTTCTTAGTGCTGATATGATTGTAGTGGAAGGTCGGGTGAAGATTGATAAATCGGCTTTAACCGGAGAAACCGCTTTGATAGAATGTAACGTAGGCGACAGGGTTTATTCAGGTTCTGTAACTAAGGTCGGAGAATGTGTTGCACAGGTTAGTGCCATTGGTATAAAAACATTTTTCGGAAAAACAGCAAGTCTTGTACTAACGGCAAAGCATAAGATGCAAATGGAAATCGTGGTTACGAAAATTGTAAAAGTGCTGTTTGCATCTGTTATCGGGGTATTAGGTATTACTACCGTACTGGGTTTGATTCATGGGTTAAGTTTTATCAACTTGCTTCCTCTATTATTGATATTGCTTGTATCCGCTGTGCCCGTTGGGCTGCCTTCTATGTTTACCATTAGCATGGCAAGAGGGTCTAAGGAATTGGCTGAAAATGGTTTATTAGTTACACGGTTGAGTGCTACAGAAGATGCGGCCACGCTTACTACTTTATGTCTTGATAAAACCGGAACAATTACAAAAAATGAAATATCGTTACGCGATATCTTACCTTTTAATGATTTTAGCAAGGAAGATATTCTGCTATATGGTGCTTTGGCTTCCATAAAAGAAAATAATGACGCCATAGATCTGGCTTTCTTTGATGAAGTTGAAAAAAGAAAAATTGATTTAAGCGGATACAGTCGAAGCTCATTTATTCCGTTCAGTTCTGCAACGAAACATACACGTGCTGATATCACGTCATTTAACGGAGAGCGTTTTATAGTAGCAAAAGGTGCCTATCCGGCTATCAAGCAACTTTGTAACCTTACTGTTAATCCTCTTGATACTGTTATAGAGCAGTGGGCACAAAATGGTTTTAAGACAATTGCTGTAGCAACAAATAAAAATAATCAATGGCTAATGGCGGGCGTAGCTGCACTGTATGATTCACCACGCGAAGATTCTAAAGATATTATTGCACAGTTAAAAGATGCCGGGCTAAGCATTAAGATGTTGACAGGCGATGCATTGCCAATTGGCAAAGAGGTAGCAAGAGAGGTGGGAGTTGGTGACGCTATAGTTACTGTTGCCGACGTTCGCGAAAATGATGGTGGGTTTAGTTCAGAAACGATTCACCGATATGATGGTTTTGCCGATGTTTTGCCCGAAGATAAGTTTAATATGGTGAAAGCTTTTCAGAAGGAGAAACAAATAGTGGGAATGACCGGTGATGGTGTAAATGATGCTCCGGCATTAAAGCAGGCAGAGGTTGGTATTGCTGTCAAGTCTGCAACCGATGTAGCTAAGCAATCTGCAAGTATTATACTATTAAAAGACGGGCTGCAGCAAATCCTTTCATTAATTAAAGTTGGACGCACGATTCACACACGCATTGCAAATTATACAGTTAATAAAATAGCCAAGACGATACAAACAATTCTTTTTGTTTGCGTTTCATTTATTCTCACCAAAGAATTTGTGGTAGAACCGGTAGATATGGTTATGCTGCTTTTTCTCTTGGATTTTGTTGTGCTGGCACTTTCTGTAGATATCGCTTCCTATGCTCAAAAGCCAGCCAGTTGGGATATACGACCTCTCGTGAAGAAAGGGTTACTATTGGGTTTGTTACTTTTTTCTGAATGTTTAATTTGGTTCTTCTGCGCAAAATATATTTTTCATATAGAACAGCCCGGACAACTGCATTCATTGGGCTTTGCAAGCTTGTTTTTTTCGAGTTTACTAACAATACCGGTTATACGAACAGAGTTAAAGTTTTACCGACAGCCTATCAGCACAACCTTATTATGGGCTCTAATCTTAGATAGCTTATTGGTGATTACATTATTACTTATTGGCTTTAATAGTTTTGAGCCCTTGAAGAGCGCTGTAATTGCAGCAACCATACTCTATTTTATGTTTTGCAGCTTGGTAATTAATGATAATCTGAAAAATATTTTTCAGAAAAAAGCAAAACCAACACTGTAATCAGATAGTTACTTCCCTAACTTATCTATTGCAATTCGGGCATCAACAACAATCATACTTTTTTCGTCTGCTTTAATTGGGTTTAAATCAAGTTCACTAATCTCAGGTGCTATGTGTACCAAAGCTCCTACACGCATTATGATATCAATAAACTTCTCTTCATTCAACCCTTTCTTTTGACGATATCCTTTTATCAACGGGTAACCCTTTAATATTTCGACCATGGATTTCACCTCACCGTAAGACATAGGTGCTAGCGCTGAAGCTGTATCATTAAGCAATTCTAAAAATACACCGCCTAAACCGCAGAGCACTACATGGCCAAAATCTCCCTGTCGCACTGCCCCGCAATAAAGCTCTTCTCCTTTAATCATCTCTTGCACTAATACCCCTGTTGCATCCGGTATAGCCATCAACTCATTAAATGCATTTGCAGTTTGTGCTGTATTAATGAGATTTAATTGTACCCCATTCACTTCAGTTTTATGTATAGGTCCTATAACTTTCATGGCTACGGGGAAGCGAAGCCTGTCACCTATTTGCTGCACCTGTGATAGTTCTGTTATCACTAATTGATTTGCTAACTCAATACCTGCAGCATTGAGCAATTCCTTACTGGTGGTGGCATCTAAATATCCCGTTTGCATTGTGTTTATTATGGAACGTATAGATACGATATCCATTTCCGGTAATCGCGTTTTTTCAAATCTGTATTTTGTGGAAGCATAAACATGTGCCAAAGCCTTTCCAAGATTTACCTCATCAGGGAAATTGACTCTTCGTTTAGCTAAGAACTCTTTAATCTCCTTTTCGGCATTAATCAATGATGGAAGAACAGGATAGATAGGTTTCTTACAGGTATTCATTTTTGTATCCAGCAAGTCATAAACATCTTTTACATTGAATAATCCGGGACTACCAAATACCACAACCATAGCATCTACCTTCTCATATTCTTCGCAGAAGTCAATAATTTCTCCCAGTTGGCTTGCCGTGCCCGTGGCTAAAAAATCTATCGGGTTATTTACTGATGAGCCGGGGTTTAGCTTTTTAAGTAACTCAACAGTTCGTGTCGAATCGAATAAGGGTACTTTTAATCCGTTTGAGGTCAACGCATCTGTCAACATCACGGCAGAACCTCCGGCGTGAGTGATAATGGCAATGTTATCTCCGGTTAATTCTTTAGATTGGAATACGCTGGCTACGGCAATTAATTCATCTCTACTACTACAATATACAATGCCACATTTCCTAAACAAGGCGCGAATTACATTATCGGAACTGGCTAATGCGCCGGTGTGTGATGAGGCTGCCCGACCTCCTGCCTCGGAATATCCTGATTTAATTGCCGCGATGCGACAGCCTTTCTGAATTAGTGATGTGGCATGCTTTAAGAACTTAAATGGTTTACGAACTTGTTCTATATATAACAACTGTACACGTGAACTTTTCTGAACATCGAAAGTGTGGTCAAGGTATTCAAGAATTTCTTCTACCCCCGTTTGTGCTGCATTACCAATGGAGTAGATATTGGAGAAACGTAATCCTGTTAGTAAAGCAGATTCCATGATGAATACCGCTGTAGCACCTGAACTAGATATTAGCTCGCAGCCGAAAGGATCATACTCGGGAATCGGTGTTGTAAAAACACCTTTATAGCTTTCGTTAATCAAGCCAATACAATTGGGCCCTATCAACGTGGCATTAGATCTATTCATTAAATCCACCAATTCTTTCTCTAACTCAATACCGGAGGGGCCTGCTTCTGAGAAACCGGCAGAATAAATAATAAATGCTTTTGTTCCTTTCTTTAGTAGAACCTTGATAGTTTCAAGACATTGGTTTGCCGGTATTGCTATAATTGCCAAGTCAACCTCTTTTATAGAATGGACATCAGCGTAATGTAGAACTCCATCCATCCGTATAGGCTTAGGATTAACCGCATATATTTTACCGTTAAAATTTCCGACAAGCAAGTTATGCAAGACCATACCGCCGGGCTTACTTTTATTTTCAGATGCGCCTATTACGGCTATGCTTCTTGGAGAAATCAGTTGAGACGTAATCATTCTAAATCAATAATACTTTGCACAAAACTAACTGCCCTAAAATACATTGTTTAAGACTTTAATCAGGATATATGTTCGATACAGCGTATAGTATCATGAAATAATCATAATGTTTGCATTATTGATAAATTATTCTTTTTGGTCCTGGTGTTTAAAGATGCCGCCAATCTCTTTACCTATTTTTTGCAGCGCCTCAAGTCCTCTGCTTAATGGCTCACCTGAAACATCTTCAAAGGAATCTCCAATATAGTGCTGGTTATATTGTTGAGGATAAATTATTATTTTATTAACGGATGCAAAGTGCTTTTCCATCTTCTCGGGAAGCGATTCTAAAATATTCATGTGTGAGGCCGCACCTCTTCGTGCTGAGACTAAGACAAACAAATCATCTTCACGAATATTTTTTGCCAGAATCAAGAAATCTTCCCAATCGGTAAAACGACTTACTTTAAATGCTGCCGATATCTTTTCTTTTTTTATTAATACTTGTATATGTTTTTCTGTTAATTCATTGCAAATAAAACTTATACTTATACTAAGCTCCTGTGCTAGCTTAGTTACTTTCACCAGCCATTGCCGAAAGCCGCTTTCATGTTCAGCTAATGGCGGTACGGCAACATGAATCTCCTTGAGCGATTGAAGGGGTCTGATTAGTTGACAAACAAAAATAGTTTTATCACTGTATGCTAAGATATTATCAATCTTTTCTCCGAGCAATTTGTCTATAATATTACTTCGCTTAGGCCATCCGAGAATTATAATATTCGCCATAATTTCTCTGGAAATTCGTGATATTCCGCTGGCTGCATTATGGTCTATCGTTGTAATGGTATTAACTTTAGTTTCTGTTGCTGATGCCTGCTTAACAAGCTCATCTAAGTTATTTTTTGCTTTAATAATGTTAGACTCCGCCTCATTATTATTCGATACAACCGACAAGACCGATATAGGGTTTGCTGATTTTTTTTCCTTGATGTAAATGGAAAACTCTAATAACTTCTCGATGTTTTTTGCATTTGCTACAGGCAATAAGATATGTTCTGCAAAGTTTAAATTACTCTTTATTGGAGGTGCAACTTCGCCTTCTGATTCTATAATTAATTTTTTTGCAGCACGCTCTGTTGCAAAAGATGCCACCACGCACGTTATCAGTATCAGGATAATAATTCCGTTAAGGATGTTTTCATCTATAATACCTGCTGTATATCCAACCATGATTACAGCAAGTGTAGCCGCGGCATGTGCACTGCTCAACCCGAAAATAAGCTGACGTTGTGTAGAGGAGTATTTAAAGGCTATTTGTGTAATGCTTGCAGCCACCCATTTACCAAAAATGGCTACAACCGAGAGTATTCCGGCAACAATCAATGCCGTAGGCCCGCTCAAGACTACATTAATGTTTACAATCATTCCAACGCTAATCAGAAAAAAGGGAATAAATAGTGCGTTACCTATAAACTCAATGCGATTCATTAACGCAGAAGAGTGAGGAATGAGTTTGTTTAATGCAAGGCCTGCAGCAAATGCCCCGATGATGGCTTCTAATCCGGCAACTTCCGCCAGGAAGGATGAAAAAAACACGACCGACAAAACAAAGATGTAATGTGATTGTTTTTCACTTTCCAATTTATTAAAGAACCATTTTGCAATGCGTGGAATAATCAAAAACATTACAATCGAGAAAAGTGCAATTGACGTAGTGAGCTTAATCCAGAACTCATTATCTAATGTACCGCGCGTGTTACCCATTATCACCGCAAGCATAATGAGTACAGCTGTATCGGTTAATACGGTACCTCCAACCGTAACGGCAACAGCCTGATTTTTTGCAATACCAAATTTACTCACAATAGGATAGGCTACGAGGGTATGTGTAGAGAACATGCTTGCCGTAAGTAAACTTGCATTTAAATCATACTCTAATAGGTAATAGCACACGGGGAATCCGATAGCCAGTGGTAAGATAAAGGTGAACAACCCGAATAATAAACTTTTATTACGATTGGCTTTAAAGTCATTCATATCCAATTCAAGCCCCGCAATAAACATGATATATAAGAGTCCAATAGTAGAAAACAGGGTAACGGCTGAATTTTTTTCTAGAATATTGAGCCCATGTGGCCCGATGACAACGCCGGAAATTATTAATCCTATAATACCCGGGATATTTAGCTTTCTTAATACGATCGGAGAGAGAAGAATAATAAAAAGTATGAGCGAAAAAACAAGTACCGGATTTTTTAGCGGTAATGTAAACTCATGCATTAAATGATTATATAACTCCGTCATTTTCGATTAACTTAAATTTCTTAAATTTCTAAATTACTTCTCGAGTAGGTGGTTTCAGGTTTTTAATTTAATAAAATTATCAGACAGCGCAGTTGTCTTTTACCAACAACAAATCCTCAACATAGTTGCTTTTATCACGCTTGAATAAATTCAAAACATGGTTTAGTATAAATATTAGCTTAACTTATAGAAAGTAAAGTATATATCATAAATCCGTTAGTATTATTTCTCTATGTTTGAAAATGTGTACAATACATCATTGATACATGTAAACATTCAAATCAACTAAAACACACTGCAAGTATGAGAAATATTTACTTGATTAATACCTTAACATTCACCGTTTTATTTTGCTTCCTGTCATTTTACACTCAAGCAGCAACATTCACCGTTACGAATACCAATGATAGCGGCAGCGGCTCATTAAGAGAGGCTATTACTTCAGCAAATGCCAACCCTGTTGATGCGGATAACATTGTTTTTAACATCCCTATAACTGATCCTAATTATAATGCTTCAACAGGTGTTTTTACCATTTCACTAATCTCATTACTTCCAACTATAAGCAGTATTGGAGTTAATATAGATGGCAGCACACAACCGGGTAATACGAATCCGTACGGGCCTGAGATTAGAATACGAAGCACTACTAATTTATTGTATTGCTTTGCCTTTCCTCTTTCAGGAGGCACAGTAAATGGCTTTATTATCAACGGCTTTAAATATGCTGTATCTATAACAAAATACATGAGTTATCCCAGTGGTAACTGTACGGTATCAAACTGTTACATCGGTGTCAATTTCAATGGCACCACAGCAGATGCAAATGATGTCGGCATAGCTATTTTAGATGCATCCAATAATACGATTAACAAGAATTTACTATCGGGGAATAGCACTTCGGGTATCGCTTTAAGAAAATCAAATGCAAACACGATAACAAAAAATAATATCGGCACCGACAAAGACGGCATGCACGCTATTCCAAATTACTATGGTATTGCCATTGATTCTTCATCAGCCAACATTATCGGAGGCAATGTCTCTGCAATGCGCAATATCATTTCAGGAAATGCTTATGCAGGCATTGCTATTAACAGCAACCAATCACACGATAATGTAGTTAAGGGGAATTATATCGGTATTAATATTTTGGGAGCATCAAAGTCGGACACCATACCGAATCATTACGGAATTGCCATCGAAGGCTCTTATGGCAACATCATTGGCGGTTCTGTATCAGGAGAGCGAAATATAATCTCGGGGAATATCGAAGCCGGCATAGCCATGGAAGGGGCAACAGCAAAACTGAACATTATCAAAGGAAATTATATAGGAACGAATATAGACGGCACGGATTCTATACCCAATGCCAATGGTATATTGATGAAAGGTGTTTCGCAAAACACTATTGGTGGCAACACTGAAGGAGAGCGCAACGTTATCTCAGGTAACACGCTCGGCGGAATTATTCTTGCATACTCGGGTACACGATTGAACAAAATCAGTGGGAACTATATCGGAACGAATTATTCGGGAAGTGAAGCTATAAGTAATCACACCGGAATCTATATTAAAAGTAATGCGAATAAAAATACTGTCGGTGGCAGCACGATAGGAGAACGCAATGTCGTTTCGGGAAACATAGAGATGGGTGTTATTGTTGAAGCAGCAGATAGTAATGTAATAATTGGGAACTATATCGGCCCCGATGCCGGTGGCACATTTGCATTTAAATATTCTAACGATACACTGATGCAAGCAAATGGGCTTATGTTTAATACCGGTGCGAGGTATAACGTTGCCGGAGGATATACGGCGGGCGAGCGTAACGTCATCTCAGGTAATCGTATTTATGGGCATGATATTTACGGAAATTCCTCTTATAATCTCACCATCGGCAATTATATAGGTGTGGATTTTACCGGAAATTTACCCTTGCCTAATGCCACAGGAATATGTGTGGATGGCGGTTCTAATCATAATCCGTTTATTAACAATGTGCTTTCCGGAAACTTAGCCTACGGAATGTTTATCGTTACTACAGGCACAAACTATAATGAGTTAAAAGGCAATAAAATAGGAACCAATGCTGCGGGGACAGTGCCTGTTCCAAATCAAATTGGTTTCATTTTCGGCGGCGGAGCAAAGTATAATACTCTTGGTGGAACGAACGAATCCGATAAGAATATTATATCGGGGAACCTATTCTCCGGAATAGAGATGGCAGACATCGGAACCAGTTTTAATAATATAATCGGAAACTACATAGGCACCGATATAAGCGGCACTATAGCTATTCCAAACCTGCATGGCATCGGCATAGCAACACACCCCAGTAATAATAACATTGAAGGAAACCTGATTAGCGGAAATAATCAAATGGGAATTATAATTTATGAAAACAGCGACAGCAACAAGATTTATAGTAATAAGATTGGTGTTAAAGCGGACGGCACATCTCCGCTGCCTAATCATCGAGCCGGAATTGTGATTTCGAATAGTTCATCCCATAATATTATCGGTGCGCCGGAAAAAGGAAATATTATTGCACACAACGACAGCGCAGGAATTGTGATTTCGGGAAATGGTTCTTTATATAATACGATTTCTGCAAACTTGATTCATTCAAATACTTTTATGGATATTGATCTTGAGCCTTTCGGAGTCAATCCGAATGATCCGGGAGATTCGGATAACGGCCCCAATGAAGGAATGAATTATCCGGTTATACAGAGTGCAACCTATAACCCCTCAACGAATGAAATCTTCATAACCGGAACGATAGACTGCAATACATACAATGGCCCCGAAGGAGTGCGTATAGAATTATTTCAATCTGATGGCAGCAATATTTTTGGACACGGCGGCTCTATTAAATACCTTGGATACACTATTGTAAACAATAATTCCGGAACTTGGAATCTGGTTAGCACAGGTGCAAGTACAGGTGATAAGATTACTGCTACAGCAACCGATATTAAAGGAAATACTTCTGAGTTTGCTGCTAATATGGGTATGATTACAGGTATTGCTCCAAACATAGCTGCTGAGGATATTTCCGTGTTCCCTAATCCGGTATCCGATGAATTAAATATATCCATTTCATTGAACAAGGAATCTCGTGTTAACCTCGAGTTGCAATCCATCGTTGGAGAGCAAATTACTACACTTATTAATAATCCCCTGCCTGCAGGAAAACATTTTATTCATTACAATACAGTTCAGTTGTCACCCGGCATCTATTTTCTAACCGTAACAGAGAATGGAGTCATTACACATAGAACTAAAGTTGTTATTGCCAAATAATGATTTACAGGAATATATTATTGGTATTGCTCGTGTGCGGTACATTTAATTCGCACGCAGCCATTTTTACTGTCAGTAATACAAACGATAGTGGCATCGGATCATTACGACAAGCATTAAACGATGCAAACACCACCCCGGGCACGCACTCTATTGTGTTTAATATACCCTTGACCGATGTTAATTATAATGCATCACAGGGGGTTTGGAAAATAACTCCTCTCTCAACTCTTCCTATCATCATGCGAAGTAACCTCACGATAGATGGCAGCACTCAAACTTTAAACCAAGGTAACACGAACAATTACGGGCCTGAGTTGTTGCTTGATGGCAATCATTTGCCCGGAGCTGATTTCGCTTTCAACTTGTACAACGTTTCCGGCGTGCTCATTAAAGGGTTTATAATCGGAAGATTTACAATTGGAATTTCGATTAACGGAACAAATTGTTTCAATAATTCGATTAAAGGAAACTATATCGGGTGTAATTACAATGCAAGCGACACACTGAGTAACAACAACGGGATCGAAATCCTTGGCGCACACGATAATTTTATTGGCGGAAGTACAACCGAGGAGCGTAACATCGTGTCGGGAAATCGTCATGTAGGAATTCGAATAGCTAATGCAAAAAATAATATTATTAAAGGAAATTATGTGGGGTTGAATCGTTTAGGGAATGCTGCCTTGCTGAACTATGACGGCATTAGCATAGAGGGAACATCAAAATATAATATCATTGGCGGTTATACTGCAAATGAACGCAATTATATTTCAGGTAATGATGCTTATGGCATTCCGGTCTTTGGTACAGGGTGCAACTATAATCGTATCATAGGAAATTACGTAGGTACCGATATTACGGGGAGCATAGCCATTCCTAATACGTACGGTGTCTTGTTTGATGATGGTGCTAGTTTTAATGTAGTGGGCGGATACGAACCGGGAGCAGGAAATTTACTTTCGGGCAATTCGGGTTACGGCGTTTTCTTATATAATCCAGGCACACAGCAGGACAGTGTGATCGGAAACCTGATTGGCACTGATAAGAATGGAACTGCTGCATTACCTAATGGAAACGGTGTCGTAATCGATGGGCCTACATTTAAACACTTTATTGACAGCAATGTGATCTCGGGGAATCTCCAGAATGGTATTGTTTTACACTTAGCAGGGACAGATAACAATGTGATGATTAGAAATAAAATAGGAACTGATATCGGAGGCACGCAACCCATAGGAAATGGATTGGATGGGGTTCGGCTCGGCGAAGGTCCACGATATAATAAGGTTGGGTTGAGTGGCAATGGGAATATCATAGCTTACAACGGTGGCAATGGCATAACCGTGATGACAGCCGCTGAATTATATAATACATTCTCTGAAAATTCAATTTGGGGAAATGCAAAAATTGGAATTGACTTATATCCCGAAGGTGTTACACTCAATGATGCGGGTGATTATGACACCGGCCCTAATGATTTATTGAATTTTCCCGATATTAAAAATATCAGTTACAATTCAGGCACCGGAATAACAAGCATTTCGGGAATTATGGACTATGAAATAAATAACGGGCCGGAGGGTATTAAAGTTGAGTTATTTAAATCTGATAATGGACAAGGTAAAAAGTTCATTGGGTTTACTATTGTTGATGCTCAAGGCAATTGGAGTTTCAACTGCTCTTGCTTATCGGCAGAGGATAAAATAACAGCTACAGCAACGGATTTATCGGGTAACACTTCCGAATTTTATTATGACAACTCGTTAATCTCACATAGCAGAGAGACCTATGCGCAAAAATTGATATCTATCTATCCTAATCCGTCTTCTGGCATGTTACATATTCATTTTCAAAATAAATCTACATCTGATGTTGTATTAACGGCGCTCAATACACTCGGAGAAATAGTATTTCAAGTATGCGTAACAGATGGCCATTCAGCTTTTGATTTTAGCCATCTTGCTTCAGGAATTTATTTCATAGATATCATGTCAGCCCATGAGCATACGATGTACGAATGGATAAAAGTAGATTAATAAACGAGTTTACGAGCCTTTCTTCTTAAATCGAAAGCCTCGCCCTTTAGGCGGAGCATTCTTTGCTGCTTCCAATAATTCAAGGCAGTCATCTATGGTTAACTTCGCAGGGTCTGTGTCCTTGGGAACTTTTGCATTTAACCTTCCGGATTTGACATAGGGTCCCCAACGACCGATTAAAATACTCACCCCTTGCTCTTTCCATTCTTTTACTACACTGTTTCTCTTCTCTTGTATCAACTCGATAGCTTGCTCTATTGTAATATCGTATGGATCCATGCCTTTTTTCAGTGATATAAATTTACCATCGTGTAAAACGTATGGCCCAAAGCGCCCGGTATTCACACTAATTTCTTTGTCTTCATAAGAGCCGATCTTACGAGGCAAATCAAAAAGTTTCAGTGCGTCACCAAGAGTAATTGTTTCTAAACTCATACCCGGACGTAATCCTTGCATTCTCGGTTTTTCATCATCTTCTTGCGTGCCAATCTGAACTATGGGTCCAAATCGTGCCATTCGTGCTATCACTTTTCTTCCGCTGACGGGATCAACACCTAATTCACGTTCGCCTGTTACTCGTTCTGCAGTTTCTAGAGTCTCTTCAACATTTTTAATAAACGGGTTGTAGAAATCTCCTATCATTTTCTCCCAGGTAATTAAACCGTTGGAGATATCGTCAAACTCTTTTTCTACCTCTGCGGTAAAGTTGTAATCCACGATAGAGTTAAAGTGTGCTACCAAGAAGTCGCTAACGAGCGAGCCTATATCTGTTGGGAAGAGTTTGTTACGCTCTACTCCGGTATTCTCCTCTCCTTTCTTATGTTTTACCGTGTCATTGGATAAATAGAGTATATTAAACTCTCGCTTCACTCCATCACGGCTGGCCTTTTCAACATAACCTCTCTTCTGTATAGTGCTGATTGTAGGCGCATAAGTACTTGGGCGACCGATGCCGAGTTCTTCAAGTTTTTTAACTAATGAAGCCTCATTATATCTTGCAGATGGGCGGGTGAATCGCTCCGTAGCTGTTAAGTCTGTTAGGTTTAGAAGATCGCCGGCTTTTACATCGGGCAATAGCCCTACGGTTGTATCCTCGCTGCTGTCATCATCAGAACTTTCCATATAAACTTTCAGGAAACCATCAAAAAGCAATACTTCACCTGTAGCAACTAAATCTTCGTTAGGAAGGCTCGAGATGCCAATGCGTACTGTGGTGCGTTCTAATTGTGCATCGCTCATCTGAGATGCAATTGTACGTTTCCAAATTAAGGAGTAAAGTTTTTGTTCATCCGCTTCGCCCGATATTTCCTTGTCTTCAATATAAGTGGGGCGAATAGCTTCGTGTGCTTCCTGTGCGTTTGCTGTCTTTGTGCTGTATGTTCTATTTTGTAAATAGCTGTTGCCATAGCTATTCTTTATTTCATTACTTATAGAATGTACTGCAGATTCCGCAAGATTTGTACTATCCGTACGCATATACGTTATCTTACCGCTCTCGTACAATCGTTGTGCAATAGACATGGTGCGAGATACAGAAAATCCATACTTACGGGATGCTTCTTGTTGTAATGTCGATGTAGTGAAAGGTGCCGGAGGAGATTTCTTTCCCGGTTTTTTCTGAACATCTTTTACAGTGAAAATGGCTCCGATACAGGCATTTAAAAATTGCTCTGCTATTTCACGTGTTGGCTTATTCTGTGGCAGCTCTGCCTTAATATTGACTTTATTATTAAATGCATCTCTGCCTGAAAAAAGAGCTGTTACTTTATATGATGCATTAACTTTAAAGGCATTAATCTCACGCTCACGTTCTACAATTAATCTTACCGCCACCGATTGCACACGACCAGCCGATAGATTTTGACTGCCACGTGAAATCTTCTTCCATAAAATGGGAGATAAGTTAAAACCTACTAACCGGTCTAAAACGCGCCGTGCTTGTTGGGCATCAACCAGTGCTCGATTAACGGTGCGTGGTTTGGAGACTGCTTCCTTAATAGCTCCTTTAGTGATTTCGTGAAATACAATACGTTTTGTTTTCTCTGCATCTAAGCCCAAGGCTTCACATAAATGCCATGCAATAGCTTCTCCCTCACGGTCCTCATCCGTTGCTAACCAAACCTCCCCGACATTTTTCATTAATTTCTTCAGTTCTTTCACCACCTCTTGCTTATCCTCTGATACTTCATATTGTGGTTTAAAGTTGTTTTTAATATCTATTGCTTTGTCGCTTTTCGGCAGATCACGAATGTGTCCATACGAGGAGCGCACAATAAATTTATTATCCAAGAACTTTTCAATAGTTTTAGCCTTAGCCGGACTTTCCACTATGAGGAGGTCCTTTCCTTCTACTTCCGAATCTTTCTTTTTAGCCATTGTATTTCAGATATAATATTTCGTTTGGAGTGCGCAAATAAAACAAATATTTTTTTCAGTAAATATTTAAGTGTGTGTGCTTGTTAGGGCATGCTATATTTCTTTTTGAGTTTCTGAAAATGAAACCCCGTTTTCTTTTAACTCTTTCAACACCGGTTCATAGATCTCTTTTAGAACAGGTAAATGAACCCCGGTGAGCTTACACTCACTGCGAACCAACATCATAGCCAGAATGCCCAAGGGTAGTCCTACCGTTTTTGCCATAGCAGTTTCTAATTGATTAATTCCTTTTACAACCAATGATGAGCGAAGGGCATATTTTTTTCTCTTCTTCTTAAAAATAAAATCATGCACCATGACAATCATGTCTTTATCATTTTTTTTCATCACCCATTTTTGCTCCATAAGTTGCTGCAAAATCTGCGCAGCTGTTGCTTGTTCTAATTTGATTTTCTCTGAGCTAAAAAGTCCCATCCAACGCATTTTTTCAAGAATGCGATTATTGCTCTTGAGTTTAAATAACTCCGCCACACGTTGCTCAGGCTTCTTTTTTAGCGATGTCGGTAAATAGGAAATCAACCAATCTTTGTATGCTAATGAAGATGTGTTCTTGAGGATTATCGTGTCGTCCGTCAAACCTAATTGAAGTAATATATTCCATGCCTCGCAATACCCCTCACGGCGCAATGTTGTACGCATCAATGTGTCAACACCATTCAAGCCGTAAAGTGATTTATAGGCTAATGAATCTCTATTGACATAAGATTCAAAACGCCCCCAACCGGGTAGTTGAATTTTTTCAATTTGTGTAAACAAGCGGTGATAAGGTAAATATTTCGTATGTCCATCTTGAATGTACTGCGCCATGCCGTGCCCTGCCAATACTACGTTGCGCGGGTTCCAGGTGATTTTATAATTCCAAGGGTTGTTATCGCTTTCCGGAGCTACAAGTCCACCGGTGCTGCTCTTAAATGAAATGATTTCACAAGATTCACTCTGTAGTCGATGTATAATGTCCATAGCGCTCATGTGGTCTATTCCCGGATCCAGACCCATTTCACCCATAAATAACAACTTCTTTTCATTAGCTTCCTTATCCATTGCTCTTAATTCGGGCGTTAAATACGATGCCGTTAATAGGTGCTTGTTATATTCGAGACATATTACTGCTGCTTTGCTGTGTAAAGCCGGCGGTAAAAGTGAAATGACAATATCGTGTGCAGCTATAATCTCTTTTGCTGTATCATCTTCGATAGAAAAGGATATGGCTCTGGCTCGAGGATGGTTTTTGACTTTTGATTGTGCAAGTTCAATTTGTATATCTGCAACCGTAACATAAGTTTGATAGACCTCGGATTGTTTCAGCAGATAGTTAACTAAAACGGTTGCCGAGCGACCTGCGCCTATGAGGAGTATTTTCTTCGACATTGATTTAAGCGTGTTGAATTTGACTTATTGCAAATGTAACGGTTAACTTTGCACCCCCGAATGAGATCGGGTAAAAAGACAAGAATAGAGATGAAAGAAATTAAACTCGAACAACATATAAAAGTTTGCAAGTCGCCCGACGAACTGCCTCTTGAATTACAGCATCTTCTTGACGAAGCACATAAAGCAACACGGCATGCGTATGCACCTTACTCGAAGTTTAATGTAGGGGCTGCAGTGTTATTAAACAATGGAAAGGTGGTAATTGGCGCCAACCAGGAAAATGCCTCCTACCCTGTTGGAGTGTGTGCTGAACGTGTTGCTATTACTTCCGCATCGGCTCAGTTTCCCGGAGTTAAGGTTAAAGCAGTAGCGATCTCAGCTAAGGCCAAACGTGGTAAAACAGACAATCCTGTTGCTCCTTGCGGGATTTGCCGTCAGACTATTTTAGAATACGAGTTACTGCACCAACAAAATATTGAATTGGTGTTGCAAGGCGAAACAGGTGATATTTATTGGATTCCTTCAGCCAAAACGTTATTACCTCTCTTCTTTTCTCACGACAACCTCAAGTAATAGTTACCTTCTTCTCTTTCGGCATACACTCTAATATCGAATTTAATAAGTTCTCTTCTTTTAACTATATCTTAATTGACAAAATAGTCATTATCGTTTTCTTCATAAGCATCCGGCATCTGTCTCTTTTTATCTGATAATATTTTTTGTTTAATGCGCTTGGGCTGATTAAACTGATAAGGAATGGATTTTAATTATAAGCAGCTAAGTAACGAACCATAGGAAAGTAGCATATAATTAAGTGGTATTTTTGTATGAAGAACTGTTTTTGTTATGCATACAACACATAAGCTGTCCGCCATAGAGTTAGAAGAAAAATACGGTGCACATAATTACCACCCGCTCCCGGTAGTTCTAGAGCGCGGCAAAGGGGTTTTCGTATGGGACATTGATGGAAAGCGATATTATGATTTCTTATCCGCTTATTCAGCAGTAAATCAAGGTCATTGCCATCCTGCTATAGTTGATGCTTTGGTGAAACAAGCATCTAAACTCTCTCTTACTTCAAGAGCCTTTTATAACAATCTGCTCGGTGAATATGAACAATATATAACTTCCTACTTCGGCTATGATAAGGTGTTGCCTATGAACACCGGCGTGGAAGCCGTAGAAACCGCAATTAAACTCTGTCGCAAATGGGCTTATGAAGTAAAGCGCATTCCCGGAAACTCTGCACGAATAATTTGCTGTGAAGGGAATTTTCACGGTAGAACAACCGGGGTAATTTCATTTTCTTCAGACCCAACATCTCGCGAAGGTTTTGGACCTTTTATGCCGGGTTATATTTTAATCCCATACGATAATTTAGAAGCTTTAGAGAACGTATTAATCGAAGATAAGAACATTGCAGGCTTTCTTGTGGAACCTATTCAAGGCGAAGCAGGTGTTGTTGTTCCTGATGACGGCTTCTTGTCAAAAGCTAAATCTCTTTGTGAGCAGCATAATGTACTTTTTATTGCAGATGAGATTCAAACAGGACTTGCAAGAACAGGCAAAATGCTTGCTTGTGATTACGAGGTCGTGCGCCCCGACATTCTTATCTTAGGTAAAGCACTCAGCGGTGGCACCATACCGGTATCTGCAGTTCTTTGTGACGATGAAATTATGCTAACCATAAAACCCGGAGAACATGGTTCTACTTATGGTGGCAACCCATTAGCCTGTTCGGTTGCTGTTCAATCTCTCAAAGTATTAAAAAATGAGAACCTTGCTGAGAATGCATTTCGCTTAGGAAATATTCTACGAGATGCTTTAAGTAAAATTGATAAAGAGCTAATTACAACCGTTCGCGGTAAGGGCTTATTAAATGCCATTGTTGTGAAACCACGTAACGGAAAAGATGCATGGGATTTTTGCATGGAGCTTATGGAAAATGGTTTGATTGCAAAACCTACACACGGCGATAAAATTCGGTTTGCACCACCCTTAGTTATAACGGAAGAGCAACTCTATGAGTGTGTTGCCATCATTGATAAGACTGCAAAAAAATTTTAAATAATATTATAGATTTCGCCAATTATGAGTACAATTAAGAAAGAATTCAAATATCTGGTTAGCCTCTCTTTACTGTTTACAATTATTTCATGTACACACAAGGTTAAGGACTTCACCGAAATTCAAAAAATGCTTGACACCGTAAGCATAAAGATGAAAGAGGGAAGCTCAGATACTCTTTATTTAAATAAAACGATAATAGAAATTAAGCAATATGCTGCAAAGCATCAAAGCGACACTTTAGCTGCAAAGCTTTTGTTCGAAGCCGCTCAACAATTAGAGGCTCATCATCTGTCGGAAAAAGCAGTAGTGTTATTAGATGAGATTCAAACGAAATTTTCCAACACCCTCTATGCTGCTAAAGCATTGGTTACTGAAGGTTTTATCTATAACAATATCTTACACAATTACGACTTGGCTAAAGTTAAGTATGAAGAGTATTTAACAAAATATCGCAACCTGGATTCGAATCTAAGCCGCGATGTTGAGTTGGAATTACATAATATGGGAAAGAGTGCCGAAGACCTGATAAAAGAGTTTGAAACCAAACTGAAGGAAAAGGAAAAGCAGGAAAAAAATTAGATTCTGTCGGTAACAATATCAGTCAGCAACTGCTTCACTTCCACTATCGGAAGATTCGTCCTAAGCTTACCATTTTTTGCATAAGAGATAGCTCCCGTTTCTTCGGATACAACTATAGCAATTGCCTCACTGTGTTCCGTGATTCCTACAGCAGAGCGATGACGTAATCCGGCTCTTGGCGGTAAATCAGGACTATCGGAAACAGGCAGTACTGAACCGGCAAAAATGATACGGTTATTAACAATAATAACAGCACCATCATGTAACGGCGAGTTTTTATTAAAAATACTCTCAATCAATTTTTCTGAAACTAATGCGTGCAAGGCAACACCCGGGTTCGTCAAGTCATGTAGTTTGAAGTGGTTATTAAAAATCAATAAGGCTCCGGTTTTTGATTTCGACATCGTATCCAAAGAAGCTAATATCTCTCCTACCAAGCGCTCTTCTTCTCGAGTCTTTTGCCTCTTGCTAATATTTAACTTAAATGGCAAGTGCAATTTTTCAGACAGACTGATATCACCAAGCGATAAAAGAAATTTTCTTATCTCCGGTTGGAATACGACAAGCATGGCAACAACTCCTGCACTCACGAATGCCCCTAATACTTCAGTAAGAATATCCAGATGTAACCACTTAACCAATTTGTAGATAAGATAAATTAATATCATACCAAGGAAAATATTTAATCCCAACGTGCCACGAACATGACGGTAAAATTGATAGACCAATAGAACAACCAAACTGATATCAATGACATCAATCCAGTCGAATTTATAACCGAATATTTTATAAAGCAGCATTAAATGCATTCCAAAGTTGAATAGTCTGTACAGCTTCTTTTACATCGTGCACACGCAAAATGCAAGCGCCTTGCTGCAAAGCAAGCATATTTATTGCAGTCGTGCCATTCAGGGCATCAACAGGTTGTGTGTTTAATACTCGATTTATTATACTTTTTCTTGATAGCCCTGCAAGCACAGGTTTTTCAAGTGTCGAAAAAACCGATAAATGTTTTAACAAGGAATAATTCTGTGTCACTGTTTTTCCAAAACCAAATCCGGGATCAACAATCAAATCATGAATGCCCAGCTCATATAAATGATTTATAGCGCGCTGAAGAAATAAATAAACATCGTCAACCACATTATGATACAGCGGCGCCTTACCTTGAAAGTGCGGCTCGATTTGCAAGTGCATTACAATATAGGGTACCCGAGCCTCGGCAACAACACGAAGTAGTGATGAATCAAAGCGGCCGAACGATACGTCATTAATCATTTGAACACCGTGCTCTATAGCCCGAGTGGCAACTGATGAATAAAAAGTATCACAAGAGAGAATAACATGCGGAAATGATTTCTTGCATTCCCGAATAACTTCGTCAATTCTTTGCCATTCTTTCTCAGCATCAATAAACGAAATATTCTGTTTTGAAGACTGACCGCCGATATCAATAATGCTCGCTCCTTCATTTACCATTTCCTCTGCCTTTTTCATGATGGCTTTCACATTAAAAGCAGCACCATCATAAAATGAATCGGGTGTACAGTTTAGAATTCCCATTACTATCGGAGCTTCTAAAGAAATGAGTTTACCCCCCACATTCAATGTTCGTGATGAATGAAAAGGTGTAGCTTTATCCATAATTTTATTCATACAACAATACAATAAGCATTGGCGGACAAAACTATTCAACAATACCAAGATGCTGTTGGTAAAGCACGGCACATCTTCGATAAAAAAACAAAAGATTATGGCACCTCTTGGCGCATTCTGCGCTTACCCTCTTTAACCGATCAAATTTTTATCAAAGCTCAACGCATTCGCACGATAGATTTGAAAGGCATGCAGTTAATTGACGATAGCATGGAAACTGAATTTATTGGCATTTTGAATTATGGAATTATCGGACTAATTCAGTTAGAGTTAAATGACGACAATGGTAAGGAAATCGGTTATGATTTAGCAATACAACTTTATGATAAAAAATGGAATGAGGCTATGCAGCTTATGATAAAAAAAAATCATGATTATGGCGAGGCATGGCGCGATATGCGAATAAGCAGCTTTACTGATTTGATTCTGATGCGTGTAATGCGCATTCGTCAGATAGAAGATAATCAGGGGAAGACCTTAGTTTCAGAAGGTGTTGATGCCAATCTCTATGACATAATAAACTATGCTATTTTTGCGCTTATAAAACTTTCAGAAAAGGCATGAAGTATTTCATTTGGTTTTGTCGGATTGTCATTGGTGTACTGTTTGTTTTTTCCGGTTATGTGAAAGCGGTTGATCCGATTGGGATGCAATACAAGCTTGAAGAGTATTTCGAGGTTTTTCATTTGAGTTTCTTTATACCCTATGCCTTATATTTCTCTATATTATTAAATGCTCTGGAAATCATACTCGGTGTGTTTACACTTTTCGGAGTTCGTATGATACAAACTGCGTGGCTCTTAGTTCTCATTATTACCTTCTTCCTCTTTCTGACCGGTTATTCCGCTATTACAAATAAAATTACCGACTGTGGATGCTTTGGTGATGCCGTCAAGCTTTCTACCTGGGCTACTTTTTACAAAAACATTGTATTCCTCGTATTAATTATTCCCATCTTTTTATGGCGACATAAAATAGAACCTCTCTTCAATAAGATCTTTACTAATATCATTTTTTGGGGTTCTATTATAGCTTGCCTTGGAGTGCAATGGTATTGTCTGGAGCACTTACCTATCATTGATTTCAGACCTTATAAAGTTGGAAATAACATACGCGAGCAAATGCAAATACCTCCCGGGGCACCTCGTGACAGTGTTGTTACTAAACTCATCTATAAAGATAAGTCTAGCGGAAAGCAAGATGGTTATACCATGAATGATTTACCATGGGCCGACAGCATTTGGATGGCCAATCATGAATTTGTAAGGCAAGAGAATATTGTAATAAAGGAAGGGTTTCAACCAAAAATTAAAGACTTTAAAGTGTGGGATGACTCTAACAATGACTTAACCGCACAACTGCTTGACTCTAATAAGTATCAGATTTGGATTGTTGCGTATGATATTAATAAATCTGACAAGAAAGGATTTGAAAAAATTGCTTCGCACGTCAAAGACTATGAACAAGCCGGAGTTAAAGTTTTAGGATTAAGTGCTTCTTCTTATAATGATATTGAAAGCATAAGACACGAAACAAACTCAGCATACCCATTCTTTTATGCTGATGGTACCGTGTTAAAAACAATTATTCGTTCCAATCCGGGTATCGTTTTGTTGAATGGCGGAACGGTATTAGCTATGTGGAACTATAATGATACACCTGACATAAATGAAGTGAAGAAGTACTTAAAGTAATTTTTACATTTCGCACCAATTTCGTTGCTGTAAGTTATCCTAATACTCGTGTTTCAGTTTTTTTTAAAACAGATATTTTACGCCCTGACCGTGTTAATCGGTGTTGTTGTTACCGTTTTTATTTTATTTCAGGGCTTACCCGGAGATCCGGCACGATTAACGATGGGTCAGAGAACAGATGCTGCAACACTTGAAAACGTAAATCGGGAGCTTGGATTAGACAAGCCTAAGTGGCAACAACTCTTATATTATATTAATGATGTATCTCCTATCAGCATACATTTAAACACAAAACTAAACGAAGCAAAGTATAACTACCGCACCATTTTCAACTTTTCTCATAGTGTTGTTGTTGTTAAGAAACCCTATTTACGATATAGCTATCAGTTACAAAAACCGGTATCGGGTATGTTAATGCAAGTCATACCTAATACGATCATTTTAGCAGTTTTAGCCATCGTGTTTTCATCGCTACTGGGTATCACACTGGGAATACTGGCCGCACTGAATCAAAATACAATTATTGACAGACTTTTAATCGTGATTAGTGTTTCGGGCATTTCCTTTCCTTCATTTTTTTCCGCTATTTTATTTCAATGGCTATTTGCATTCGTATTGGCCTCGATAACGCATCTGCCTATGACCGGGAACATCCATGAATATGATTTAGATGGTCATTTTCATCTTAATTTATCTACTCTCATTTTACCTGTGCTTACCTTAGGAATCAGGCCATTGGCCGTGTTTACTCAACTTACACGAAGCGCTATGTTAGACGTGTTACAAATGGATTTTATTCGTACGGCCCGTTCCAAAGGTTTATCTAAATGGAAAATCGTGTGGCGGCATGCTCTACGCAATGCTCTTAACCCCGTTGTAACGTCGATCTCAGGTTGGTTTGCCGAGATGCTGGCAGGTGCATTCTTTATTGAGTTAGTATTTAGCTGGAATGGTTTAGGGAAACTTACTGTTGATGCCCTTAACAAAAATGATTTTCCGGTTGTGATGGGAGCCGTGTTAGTTGCTGCGAGTATTTTTGTTCTTGTAAACCTAATAACAGATATAGCTTACGGAATTATTGATCCGAGAATACGCCGCACACAGATTTAATCGAATAAGGTGTCGTTTACCGAACGGTTCATTTTCTTACCCAGATGCTGATAGGCCTTGGCAGTAGCCTCGCGCCCTCGCGGTGTACGTTTGATATAACCTTCTTGAATAAGGAATGGCTCATAAACCTCTTCTAAAGTACCGGGCTCCTCGCCTACTGATGTGGCAATCGTTGTAATACCTACTGGCCCGCCATCAAATTTATCTATAATCGTAGTGAGGTAACGATTATCCATTTCATCTAATCCATGTTCATCTACCGTTAATGCTTTCAATGCAAAGCGAGCTATCTCAAGATTTATTTTTCCGTCGGACTTAACCTGTGCAAAGTCGCGAACACGTCGAAGAAGTGCATTCGCTATACGTGGCGTGCCTCTGCTGCGCCTTGCTATTTCATTAGCTGCCTCATCAGAAATAGGTGTATTCAAAATATGTGCAGAGCGATGCACAATTTTTCTCAAAGTTTCTACATCGTAATAGTCCACTCGAGATATAATTCCAAAACGCGAGCGTAAAGGAGAAGACAATAATCCGCTGCGAGTAGTCGCACCAACTAAGGTGAATTTATTTAATTGTAGTTGAATACTGCGTGCATTAGGGCCATTATCCAGAATAATGTCAATTTTAAAATCTTCCATCGCAGAGTATAAGTACTCTTCAATAACGTTTCCCAAGCGATGAATTTCATCTATAAATAAGACATCGCCCTCATCAAGTCCGGTCAGTAGTCCTGCAAGGTCACCGGGCTTTTCAAGAACAGGCCCCGAAGTCATTTTCATGTTTACTCCTAATTCGTGCGCTACAATATGAGATAAAGTTGTTTTGCCAAGGCCGGGCGGCCCATGAAGCAGTAAGTGATCTAAAGGCTCGTTACGTTGCTTTGCCGCCTGTATGAAAATTTTTAAATTGTCAACAATGCCCGACTGCCCGGAAAATTCATCGAACAATTGAGGACGTAACGCCTTTTCAATCTCGCGTTCCGTGTTATTGATATTTTCAGAATTTAAAAAAGATTCGCGCGCCATATTCAGGCGTGAAGTTCCGATTTCCTGACAGATATAAAATAAAAAAAGCCCACCACTCTCGTGGTAAGGCTCTTTTTCGCCAATGATTAGTTATTTTTTAATTGATGTGGGACTTGTATATATATTCCACTGCTCCGGTGTAAGGATTCCCTGAAGTTGATTCAGGTAATTTGAGCGTACCGTATTTAATGAATTATTCGTATTCATCTTATTAGTAGTTCGCTGTTGCATAATTTGCTCCATTTGCAATTCACGGTTTTGATTCAAAACTTGAACTTGTTGTGTCTGCGTTGAATTCAGATTCAGCGAGCTTTTCATTTGATTGGTAATTGCGATATACTGTTGCGGTTGTTGCTGTAGAGATGATTGCGCATAAGTGAAAACACTTAGGCATAAAAAGACAAGTAATAAAATGTACTTCGGCATAATGTTTTGTTTGAAGCCCTAAACGACATGAATTTTGCAAGGTTACAATTGAAGTGTTTTTTTTTATTGTGGGTTTTAATGTGGTGTAACTTATTGAATTCGGATAAGTAATAGTGTCACAATTATCTAAAAACACTATGAAAACGAGACTACAATTATCTCCTAAGACCGGCATCAAAGTCTTAAACAGACAGCGTCTATTTATTGCAGGCTCTGGATTAGCCTTAGCTCTATTGATGGGTGTAGGGGTCTTTATGTATGGCAATTTCGGAAACAACGCAGAATCCTTAGCAGCCATTGGTGCAAATATGGGCTTTGAAAATAACCTTACCGAATGGACTAAAATATCAGGTACATGGACGCAATCTAATGCCGACAAACGATCAGGGAATAACTCTGCACTTTGTTCGTCCACTACTACAGAAGCCAAGTTGCGAAACAATAGCTCTACAGTTGTCATTCCTTCTTCGGGCACAAACTACATTACGATTATTGCTTATGTAAAAGCAAGTAATAATAAAGGTACAGCTCGAGTTGGTGTATATAATAGCAGCACCTCTACAGAATCATTGGCTGCGAGTTTTTCATCCATATCTACTTCAGGTTATACGCAACTTGTATTTCATTTTTTAGCACAAAACGGCAAAACGTATGTTCCTGTATTATCAACAAAGACTACAAGTAGCACGTCTAATGTTTATTTTGATGATGTGATGATTTATACTTCTACCTTATCGAGTGCAGATCTCACCGACCCCAATTCACCCGTAAGCTTGTCTGCAACTACAGCCGGAAACAACATTACATTATCTTGGAATAATGCAGATGATGAGCAAAGCGGAGTAGATGGGGTTTTAATACTTCGTGCACCGGGCATCAATGTGAGCGATCCGGGAGTATTGGACCAGGTAACATACAATGCCACCACGTCATCCGTGGGGCCTACTTCAGCAGGCAGCTATACCGTAGTATATAATGGACCAATTGCTACCAGTACTATGGATAATCCGGGAGCTAACGGTAGTTATACGTATCTAATCTATATGCGTGATAAGGCATTTAATTATACTACCGGCCCTGCGAGATTATTCGTAATGAATGGAAATAATCTCAATGCCACCATCTCAAGCAACACTCAACTTAATGGATTGTACTTGCCCAGTGGATGCACTTTAACGATAAGTTCAACAACGACAATCCTTGCTCAAAGTACTCTCAATGTCTATGGCACCATAATTAATACCGGCAACTTGCTTAACAATCAAGGTGGTGTAGTAAATATGAAGGATGGTTCCCTGTATATCTATAATAGAAATGGTTTAACAAATGATGCTCCGGTATTAAAAGCAAATTGGCAAGCCGGCTCTACTTGTAAAATTACAGGAATGACAAATACATCGCCGATAGGTTTAGACCAAACATTTTACAATTTCACGTGGGATTGTACTTCGCAAACATCTTATGGTATTTTACCAAATGGCTTTAACGTAAATGGCACTCTGTCTTTCTTAAATACTAGGAAGAATAATAGTTTGAATACATGTTGGTTATTTGGAGTAAGCGAGTTAAAGGGCGATATCATTTGCTCGGCAACTGCCGATTTCTGTGCATACTATGGTAGTCTGGCTAAGATTAACGGTAGCGCACCGCAAACCATAGCCTACAATGTATGGTTTCAGAATGTTGAATATAACAACCCTGCAGGCATAACTTTTACCTCTACAATATGGACCGATTCAATTACCGAATTTAAATCAGGTATCGTTTCTATGGCAGCAGGAAGGAAGTTTATGACTGAAAGTGGAGCAACGCTTATCTATAACGGTGGTTCGTTAAGTAGTTCAAGTTATGTGGAACCATGGCCGTATGAGGCTTCGCCAACTTATGATTTAATCTACAAGAAAGGTTGCACTACCGGTGGTGAATTATCTTCTTCTACCAGCTATTTGGGGAGTTTACAGATTGACTGCCCTGGAGAGAATGTTGTCCTGGATAAAAATGCTCAGGTCAATATTTCACTACTCTTATCAAATGGCAAATTGATAACAAATGATAAACTATTATGGGTTAAGCAAACAGCAGTTAATAGTGTTGTATCTAATAACCCTGCAAGCTATATACAAGGCACATTGAGAAGAAATATTTCCGGAAGTGGAACTTTAACATACGACTTTCCAATCGGAACTGCCAATTCCAGACAAATGGTAAGCATTAAATCATATAGCTTAACCGGAGTGGATTATCTCACATCAAGCTTTTCATCCATTTTCACCGGCGCAGCACCTAATCCTAACAATTGTAAGATTAATAATACACCCATTACTACTTTATTAAATAACGGATTCTGGACTGTTGAACCAAACTCACAACCTACTTCAGGCAATTATGAAATTACGGTTAACGCCGGCGGATTTACGAATCCGGCGGCATCAGTATTATATTATGGTATAATTAAGCGCAGTAACAGTTCAGGCAACTGGGGAAGTTATGGTACGCATACGAATTCAACTCAACAGCTATTAAATGGTGTAGCTATAGTAAAACGGAGTGGTCTGACCTCTTTCTCTGATTTCGCCGTAGGTTATGGAGGCGGCGTGCTACCCATTACACTCAGTGATTTTAAAGCGGATAAATATGAGAATGATAAGGTTATGATCCGTTGGATGACCTCGGCAGAGTTAAACAATGCCTACTTCAGCCTAGAGCGCAGCAGTAATGGTGTTGACTTTGAAATGATAAATGAGCAAGAAGGAGCCGGAACCAGCACAACGGCTCATCATTATGAATACCTTGATGCTAATCCTATAATGGGCATTAACTATTACCGGTTGAAGCAAGTAGATTTTGACGGTCAGTTTACTTATGGCCCAATAAAGCAAGTTACCCTTGGTCAACGTAGTACTGAAATAAACGGTACTAACGATTTCACCATTTTCCCTAATCCCAATAACGGGCAATTTAACATTGGAGGAATAAAGGTAACGGGTAGTGTCGAAAAAGTTAAGGTTATTGTAATGGATATTAAAGGGAGCATAGTCAGCCAACGCGAGTTTAACGATGGCGAGCCGATAAAGATGGATATTAGTGATCGGCCTCCCGGAACCTATATGGTGCAGGTTACAGATACAGAAAGTCGCATCAATACCAAGCAAATAATTGTTAACCGCTAATTACATTTTACAGGGTACGAAAGTGTGGGTTCAGAATCTACACTTTCTTTTTACACAATATTAATCATCGTAACATTTAACCTTTAATGAGGTAAAGGGCATCGGAAAAAAAACAACCAATGAATAAATTATCTCCATTCATCAAGTTAAAGACATCCGTTAAGCAGAAGCATTATATCGTAATTACTTCCGTGCTAATTTTGATTATAATTTCGGGGGCTGTATTAATTTATCTTAACCTAGGTTTTAAAACAGATTCTTATGCGGCAATAGGCAGCAATATGGGATTTGAAAATAATCTTACCGAATGGCAAAAGATTGCTGGCACATGGAATATATCTACTACGGATAAACGCTCCGGAACATCCTCCGGTCTATGCTCCGCCAATACAACTGAAGCAAAGCTGAGAAATAACAGTTCTATGATTGTAATCCCTGCTTCAGGAACAAATTATATTACGGTTATTGCTTATGCTAAAGCTAGTAATACAACCGGGCGTGCACGTGTAGGTATATATAACACGACTACCTCGAGTGAGGTATTAACAGGAACTTTCACATCACTAACAAGCGGAGGATATACGCAATTGATTTATCACGCTATAGCAACCAATAATCAAACATATATTCCCGTTTTGAGTGCAAAAACGACAAGCGGTTCAGCAAATATTAGTTTCGATGATGTCATAATTTATACATCAACCTATACTTCAGCAGATATTACCGAACCAGGACAGGGAAAATCTATTAATGTATCTGTAAATGCAACTCAAATAAATCTAAATTGGATAAATGGTAATGATGCCCAAAGCGGACTGGGAGGAGTTCTAATCCTAAGAACCCCAGGGATAAGTAATACGACACCCTCGTGTACAAACCAGGTAACCTATCATCCAAGTAACACAACTATAGGCCCCACAAGCATTTCGGGGTTCAATGTAATCTATAATAACGCTGTTACAAACTCTGTTAACAATAACCCCGGCAGCTATGGCACCTATACGTATTTAATATATGCTCGGGACAAGGCTTACAATTATGCAACAAATCCAATAAGAGTGTTTGTATTAAACGGAACCAATATTTCGCAGCCACTATCAACCGATGTTTCCCTTCACGGATTATACATAGCGCCTACTTGTACATTAAGTATTAATTCTTCAAGCACTCTAACTTTTGAAGATTACACCCCTGCTACAATTTATGGGTATCTAAAAAGCACCGGACGCATCGTTAGTAATAATTATGTCGCCGTTTCTATGAAGGATGGCAGCGTTTATGAATACAATCGCAATAAGACACAATTTGAAACTACGCCTATCTTACAAGCCACCTGGGAATCAGGATCTACATGTTTAATTACGGGGCCTGAAGACTATGCTCCATCCGGGTTTGATCAAACGTTCCATCATTTTACATGGAATTGTAATGGACAGAATTTCAAATTTCAATTACCAGCAAACTTAATGGTGAATGGAAATCTATTAGTACAGAATACCAACTCGAACTTCTTGGGAAGCAAGAGTTTTTGTTTTAATGGTGAATGTATTATACGAGGCAACTTAAGTATTAATAACAGCAAAGCTAAGGTGGAATGTAACTCAGGAAGTAAGATTATAATGCGCGGCGATGTTGCTCAAGATATCAGTGGCAGCTTTTATTTTGAGAATTTAGAAGTAGATAATACAAACGGCATCAATACAGATGCTGATCAGATTGTGGATGAAGGATTATATCTCACGAATGGTGATTTTAACTTAAATAATAAAACCATCCAGATGGTCAACAACTCACTCATTAGCAGAGATGGAGGATCTGTTTCAGGCGGAACGGTTGATATGTTTCTACCTTGGGTTCCTACCAATACTTATAACCTGAGATATACTGCATCATGTACAACCGGTATTGAGTTGATGCCTTCATCAACTAAATTAAAAGACCTCACAATTAATGTTGGCGGATTAAGCAGCGTTACACTTAATAAACACGCTGTCGTAAACGGAACGCTCAAACTCAACGATGGTAAAATTAGTACCGGCGCTTATGAAGTTAGGGTAACTTCTACTTCAGCAACAGCTATATCTTTTGCACAAAACAGTTTCATAGAAGGGAATTTACGACGTAATATCATAAATACAGGAAGTACAATATATAACTTCCCTGTGGGAAATGCAGATAAGCAGCAATTAGCCATAATAACAGCTAATGCTTTGAAAACGACATCAAGTCTGTTAGCTGCCTTCTCACCCAATGTTACCGGTAACGCTCCTAATCCAACAACATGTAAGGTTGGTGCCAGTGGAATCTCAACTATTCTAAATCAAGGAATTTGGAATATAGAACCGAACATACAACCAACAGGAGGTAATTATGATATTACATTAAAAGCACAAGGGTTTACCAACCCAATAGCAAACGTTTTAGGCTATTGTGTCATTAAAAGAAAAGATGCTAATAACTCATGGCAATCTGTAGGAATACATAGCAACACAACACAATCGTTGGATAATGGTATTCTCAGTGTAAAACGATCTTCATTAAGCAGCTTTTCGGATTTTGCAATAGCTTATGGTAGCGGATTTTCACTGCCTATATCATTAAGTTCATTTGATGTGGCACAACTTGAATCTGACCAGATAAAAATTTATTGGACAACGGCTGCGGAGTTAAATAACGCCTATTTCAGCCTTGAGCGCAGCAGTAATGGTATTGACTTTGAAATGATAAATGAACAAGAAGGAGCAGGAACAAGTACAACTGTAAATCAATACCAATATATCGATCTACATCCTTTAAAAGGTATTAATTACTATCGTCTAAAACAAGTGGACTTTGACGGGCAGTTTACTTATGGTCCTATTAAACAAATTGCGTTGAGTAATTCACTAAGTAATTCCAATCCATTATTAAACATTACAGTTTATCCTAACCCAACTAGCGGAATTGTACACGTTTCAAATATTCCATTAACAATGTTAACCATAACGGTCAAAGTTTTTGATGTGAGTGGGCAATTAGTTAAACAACTCAGTTTTAGTGATGGAAATAATATTCAATTCAATCTGAGCGATCAAACGCCCGGAATTTATATGCTTAACATAAGCGATCAGGAAAATCATTCTTTTAACAAACAAATCATTCTTCAACTATGACATGACAACTACCCTAGCGTTAGGGGAAAGGCCGTAGAAATACGGCCTTTTTTTTATGTATTCATATAAGCTCGTATGCCACCTTTGAGATGATAAACATTATTATATCCTTTGTGAACTTGTAAATAGTGTAATGCTTCTGCGCTGCGTTGACCTATCTTGCAATAGACTACGACCTTCTTATCTCGCGGAATCTCATAGTATCGGCTTCGTAAATCAGATAACGGTATTGAAAGACCGCCAATGTTTAGTAACTCGTGTTCATATAAATCACGAACATCTACTAAAACTAAATCGTTATTTTCTCGAATAATTTGCTTTAATTCTGCCGGAGTAATTTCATTGTGCAGTTGATTACCCTCATTATGTACCAGACAAAAGTTTTGATAATAGATATCATCCTCTAACGGTGAAGTTTTTATTTTTAAAACTTCGGGCTCATTGGTTTCATAATTGAAAACATGGTGTTGCAGCGTGTCTAAATGATAGAGTGCATATTTATTGATCAGTGACTCTCCTATTCCTGTTATTAGTTTTATAGCTTCAACAGCCATCATCGTTCCAATAAATCCTACTACAGCACCGAGCGCACCAATTTGATCGCACGATGGTGAGTCTATAGCACTAGGTGGTGAGGGAAACAAACAACGATATGTGCCGCTTGTTTTATTATTATCGAGCAAGGCATTAAAGACCCCAACCTGTCCCTGATACTGAAAAATAGAACCTGAGATAAAAGGTTTATTCGTCTTAACGCAAATGTCATTAATCAAATAACGCGTGCTAAAGTTATCGCAAGCATCAACGATGATATCATAGGGCATCAACAGGTCAAAGGCATTCTCTGCACTGAGTTTTGATTCGATTGCGTCAATTTTAATGTAGGGGTTTCTGATTTCTAATTTCAACTTGGCAAGCATGGCCTTTGATTTACCTACATCCTGTACATTAAAAAGCACCTGCCGGTGTAAGTTGCTTATTTCTACTTTATCGAAATCGATTAAACC
>JBDHXV010000002.1:0-122108 GCA_039810885.1 Chitinophagales bacterium
TTTTGGCTGCAAAAAAGATATCTATAGCATAGTCTGTGGTTCCGCCACCGCCGGGTGTCTTGTAACTAATCAATCCGGGATAACGAACGCTGCGCACATCCAATCCTTTCTTTTGAAAATAATAATCACACCAACGTTCTCCCGCTTGCTTGCTAATACCATATACGGTGTTCGGTTCCATTATGGTGTATTGTGCTGTATTGGTTCGGGGTGTGCTTGGGCCAAATACAGCGATAGTAGAAGGCCAAAATAGTTTTGCGATATTATCTTCCAAGCATACATTTAAAACATTAAGAAGCCCCTTCATATTAATGCGCCAAGCCATTTCCGGGTTCTTTTCACCCGTAGCTGATAAAATAGCGGCCAAATGATATATGTGCGTTACGTTATACTTTTTTACAGTTTCGTGTATCCCGTTTTTGTTGAGTACATCAAGCCGTTCAAAGGGACCACTCTGCCGCAATTCGTACGATGGATCTTTTAAATCTGTAGCAATGACGTTATATCGCTTACGTAGTTCTAAGGTAAGTTCCGAACCGATTTGTCCGCAGGCTCCAATCACTAAAATAGTATCACTGTTTGGCATGTGATGGTTGAATTAGGGGTTGAAAGATAAGTGAATAGCCAATTCATAGCCGCTTTCACAGCATAATTATTTATGAAAAGGTTCTTTTTTCTTTTAAATAATAAATTCTCTATATCAGTGTTTCTCGCCGGCTTGCAGTATTTATTCATATCTCAGGCTGGCCACGATTTATGAAACTATAATTTTTTATAAATCAAAGTCGCCTGCGGCTTCCGGCTGATAAATAATCTCATCAATTCTGATTTTGGTAAGGCCTGCCGGAACAATCCACTCTATTTCATCTTTTACCTGATATCCGATTAACGCCGTGGCAATAGGTGAAAAAATTGAAATCTTGTTTTCTTTGATATTCGCCTGATTCGGATATACAATCTGAAATTGTATTTGTTTATTGTTATTCAAGAAACTTAATTTCACGATTGAATTCATCGAAACCACGTTGGAGGGCATAGATTGGGGTTCTACAATCTTTGCAGAATTTAATTCTGTCATTAATCTTTCAGCTTCTACACTATTGATTGATTTGAATTGCTTGGCATCGCTAATGCACTTTTTAATGCGTGCGTAATCCAAGCTATTAATAATTAACTTGCTCATTATCTGAATAATATTTTTAAATTATTTAAGTTAAATAAAGGTACGAAATGGAATGGAAAATACTGCTTTGTTAGGGCAAAGCAACGGAATCAACTTCTCATCCCTTTCAAGGCTTCGCTCCATTTTTCCAAATGGACTAATAGATTTTGTGCTGATTTTAATATCAATTCATCCGGCTGAAAAACACCTTGTTCATTAATAAACTTGTTGTGAAAAGGAATATTAACTTGCTCGGGCAATGGCATCATATTTAAGGCGGTAATTACTTGCTTCAACATCTGCGAAGAACGTAACCCTGCAGAAATCCCTCCATAGCTTACAAAACCTACCGGCTTATATTTCCATTCATTAAAAAGGTAATCGAGTGCATTTTTTATTGGTGCCGGATAGCCATAATTATATTCTCCAAGAACGATAATGTAAGCATCAGCTTCGCTGATCTTCTTACTCCACCTTCTAGTGTGCTCATGTTTATAATCTTGAAAGAGCGGATGCCTGGGTTCATCCATTAATGGCAGTTTGATTTCCGCCAGATCTAAGAGTTCAACTGTGTATCTCGAAGAATTTTCTACGAGTTCCGTCATCCATTTTGCAATAGCTATACCGGTTCTTCCTTCTCGTGTTGTAGATGTAATGATTTTTAAATTAGTCATTGCTGTATGTAAGTTTCAATTAGGTAACTCAACTGCTAAGAAATATTTTAAATGCTCTGTATCTGTTATCAGGGTATTGCTTATTAAACCAATAAGCAAGGTTATGGCAAATTCGTCCTTGGTTATTTTAGCCGGATAATGATCGGGTTATCTCTTTTCTAATTGGCGACGAAGCTTTTCTTCGACATTTGAAATAAGTGTAGAGAAATCATCTCCATACTCTGAAGCATACGGATCATTACCCGGAACACCGAGGCGTATTCCAACATGCTTCTGATCAGTTGATTTTTCTTTTTTATCTTCAAGATAAACATCAGCCCATTCAATTTTATTAAAATACCTGCTCAAACGAGAAATAGCTTTACGGATAGCTTCTTTCATCTCATCACTTACCGTGATATCTACGGCCTGTACATTGATTTTAATTCCGATTAAATTTTCTGAATAATTCATGATTTAACTTTAAATATTCTATTTGAAATTATTAATAATTAATTAAATAAAAATGTTGATTAACGGTTCTATAAAATCTCTCTCTTTGAAATGCTTTTAATTAAACACTCAATTATTAAGCAAAGATAGCAAATCAGGATTTTATTAGTGAGCCATACGAGTTATATGATATCATTCTTCAAGTGCACTACCTTTGTACTTGAATGAATACAACAGTTACCAGTTTAAATCCGATATTAATTGCAGGACCTTGCGCGGCAGAATCTAAAGAACAGGTTTTAAGCATCGCTGAACAATTGCAAGACTTACCTGTCACCTATTTTCGTAGTGGTATTTGGAAGCCTCGCAGTCGTCCGGGTACATTTGAAGGGATAGGCAGTGTAGCCTTAGCGTGGCTGAATGAAGTAAAAGAAATGTATGGTCTGGAGCCTTGTGTAGAAGTAGCCAACACCTATCACGTTGAGGATGTTCTTGAATACGGCATACAAACGGTATGGATAGGTGCACGCACAACTGTTAACCCATTTTTAGTTCACGAGATAGCTGAAGCATTGCGTGGAAGCCATGTTCAGATAATGATAAAAAACCCTGTGAATCCGGATTTAGAACTGTGGATTGGTGCAATTGAGCGTATGACTCAGGCAGGCCTCACTGTGATTGCAGCTATACATCGTGGATTTTCGCAGTATGGTACACACCGCTATCGAAATGATCCGGCATGGGAGATTCCTTTGGAGCTAAAACGTCGTATGCCTAACCTGACTTTACTCTGTGACCCAAGCCATATTAGCGGTAATAGATCTTTGCTACTCGAGGTATCTCAAAATGCTGCGGATTTGGGATATAATGGGCTCATGGTAGAAACTCACCATCAGCCAGATGCCGCCCTTAGTGATCGTCCACAACAAATTACCCCTCGTGCATTTAGTGAGTTGATTGCAAATATTATCTGGCGAAATGCAACCGTGTCAGATCCAATCATGAAACACTCGCTGGAACAGCTACGTGCACTAACCGATAGTATGGATCACCGCTTGCTCCAACTTATAGCCGAGCGTATGAAGTTGGCTGAAAAAATTGGTAAGGTTAAAAAAGAACAAGACATTCAAATCTATCAGCCCGAACGATGGAATGAGATTTTGGAGAATGTGAAGCAGTGGTCTAATGAATTAAATCTGTCGAGTGATTTAATGTCTAAACTTTTTGAATTTATACAGCAAGAAAGTATTCGCAAACAAAGTATGGTGATGTACGGTAAGATTTTGGATGAAACAACTAAGCAATAACATCCGATGAGCAACTTAACTTTAATAAGAAACTGCTAAACCATGATTCAGTTGATAATGAATAACGTTACTTTTAGGGTATGAAAAACATACTTTTTCCGACCGATTTTTCAGATTGTGCAGCTAATGCATTAGAACACGCCTGCCGGATAGCGCTTCATTTTAGATCATCGATCACCTTATTACACGTGTATCCTATACCGATAGCTGCATCTGATGTTCCGACAGAACTCATTATTGCTTCACAGTTTAAGGAGGATGCAGAAAAAGGAATGGCTGCGATAAAAGCCCATGCTGTTCAAGCCTATCCTACCCTGTCCTTTCAAACAATTATAACTGCCGGCGATGCGTCATCGGAGATAAGCTATTACTTAAAAGAAAATCCATGTGATATTGTCATTATGGGAACCAGCGGTGCCAGCGGCCTAAAGCGTTTGGCTGTGGGGAGTACTGCTACACACGTTATTCAGCACGCTCACATTCCTGTAATGGTTATTCCATCACACCGTCATTATCAGGAAATAAAACATATCGTCATTTCATCTTCATTTAACCTGAACGAAGTGGAATACATTAAAAATGTTTATGAATGGTACAAAGCATTTAACTGTAAACTTTCTTTGCTTCGTATTGATGATGTAACCACGTTTCAGGATGATGTTACAGCAGAACAAGTTGAAGCTTTTATGCTAAAAGTTAAGCAAGCACTCAATGGTGTAGAGCCTAGCGTGGTCGTAGTCAGCGGTACCGATGTGCCTCATTCTATTATTGACTTTGTACGCCACAGCCAAGTGGATTTATTAGTTACTGTGCATCAACATAGAAGTTTTATAGCTCAGCTAATTTTCCCAAGCATCAGCAAGGATATCGCTTTTCATCCGCCTGCGCCTTTGTTGATTTTTAATCGCTACAAGAAATAGGTGTTCTTTTATGAGCCCAAAAGAGGATTAATTCAACTCTAAAGCAGCAATGTATCGGTATTTCATAAAAAAGAATCATTATTTTGAAATAAGTTGATTTCTCGTATCTTCGCGCCTCAAATTTTTTAACACAATGCCAGTAAAAATCAGATTGCAGCGAATGGGAAGAAAGAAAGCTCCTTTCTACCATATCGTAATCGCCGATTCTCGTTCTCCGAGAGATGGCCGTTTTATTGAAAAAGTCGGCACATACAACCCAACCACCATTCCAGCCAGTATCGAGATTAACAACGATGCTGCACTATCGTGGTTAGAAAAAGGTGCTCAGCCAACCGATACGGTTCGCAAGATTCTTTCATTTAAAGGCATTCTCTTCCACAAGCACTTGCTTCGCGGCGTAAAGAAAAATGTTCTAACTCAGGAACAAGCCAATGCCAAGTGGGCACAATGGCAGGATGAACACACCCGTAAGGTTGCATCAGTTCGCGAAAAAGGTATAGCCGGTTTGAAGAAAAAGAAAAATAAAAAGGCTACCGCCAAGTAATGCTCCTGAAACGTATTTCTCAAAGCCCTTCGAAACCACGGAGGGCTTTTTTATTTTTACAATCAATGTAAGTAACCTTAAATGGAACTGATTTCAATAGGAAAAATAATTAAAGCCCAAGGGCTGAAGGGAGAACTAAAAGTGTTTTTTGAAGAGAAACAATTAGCACGGCTGAAGTCTATCAACACTCTATTTGTAAAACAAAAAAACGGTACTATCCCCTTTTCTGTTCGCAGCTTACGCAAAGCCAAGGATCATTCCTATTATTTAATGTTCGAAGAAATCAACTCACGCACAGATGCAGAACTCCTCATTGGCCACGTTATGCTTGCCGACAATACAATGTTTCGAAAAAAGGAAGTTGCCGAGGGTTATTCATTTACTGCCGGATATACAATGATAGACCTTCACGAAGGAGAGCTTGGGCGTATTGAAGATGTACTGCAATTACCCGCAAATGATGTAGCACAGCTCTTTATTAAAGAGAAAGAAGTCTTGTTGCCGCTGAATGATCATATTGTAGTCGAGGTGAACAAACGAAAAAAACAACTCACGGTCAACATGCCTAAAGGCTTAGTCAAAATGTATCTTGAACTCTGATGAAAACAATACTCATAAAGCAAGCACAGGTTATTAATGAAGGGCAGATAAGCACTCAGGATGTATTGATCAAAGGTGGGCGTATTGAGAAAATAGCTTCATCCATATCCCTAAAATCATTGAGTCACGAAATTGATGCGAGTGGGCGCTATTTGATGCCTGGAATCATTGATGATCAGGTACATTTCAGAGAGCCCGGACTCACGCATAAAGCCACTATTTACAGCGAATCGAAAGCGGCTGTGGCAGGTGGTGTTACTTCATTTATGGAAATGCCCAATACACAACCTGCCACAACCACGCGTGAACTATTGGAAGATAAATTTGCTAGAGCATCAAAAACATCTTTAGCAAATTATTCCTTTTACCTGGGTACATCAAACACTAACCTTGATGAGGTACAACGTGTAGAGGTTAACAACGTTTGCGGCATAAAAATCTTTATGGGGTCTTCTACCGGTAATCTTGTAGTAGATGATAGCCACGCTCTTGAAAATATTTTTAAATATTCACCTATCCTTATTGCCACGCATTGTGAAACGGATGCAATAGTTAAAGGCAATGCTGAGAAGTTTAAGCAAAAATATGGGCGTGCCATTCCGATGAAATACCATTCTGAAATTCGCGATGTTTTGAATTGTGTAACTTCTTCAAAGCTAGCCATTGAGCTAGCACATAAGCACAATACTCGATTGCACATTTTGCATATTAGTACTAAAGACGAGATTTCATTATTCCAAAATACACTCCCTTTAAAAGATAAACAGATTACGGCTGAAGTATGTGTCCATCATTTATTCTTTAACAGTAACGATTATGATAAGCTTGGCGGTTTGATAAAATGCAATCCTGCAATTAAATCTCCCGAGCATCAACATGCCTTGTTACAAGCTCTCATGGATGATAATCTTGATGTGATTGCTACAGACCATGCACCACATACTTGGGAAGAAAAACACAGTGTTACCTCAGATAACAAACCGGATTATTTTAATATTCCCTCAGGCTTACCTCTTGTTCAACATTCTTTACTGATGATGCTTTCATTTTTTAATAAGGGGCAAACCAGTTTGGAAAAAATCGTACAGAAGATGTGTCATAATGTAGCAGATTGCTTTCAAGTGGTCGATCGAGGATATATCCGCGAAGGCTATTATGCCGATTTGGTTTTGTTTAATTTAAATATAGAGCAAGTGATTCAAAAGAATCAACTTTATTATCAATGCGGCTGGTCTCCTTTAGAAGGATATCTGTTTAAAGGAGGTATTGACACCGTGTTAGTTAACGGAAATCTTGTCTATCACGAAGGGAAGTTTGATGAATCCATTCAAGGCCTGCGTTTAAAATTTAAACGCAAATAATTTATTCATCATTAAATTAAAATACCAATCCTAACACTATTCCGCTGCGCAGAGGGAAGTTATGAAAGCTACTGATATAGCTTCCCGAAAAAGTTTTTAATGGAAATGCTTCTGTAAAATCTTTTCGAGTAACGTTAGTATTATCAAAACGATACGTCTCTGTGACAACGCCATATTGAAGGCCACAAAAAACTTCTATGGATATAACATCGAACATATAATACTGCCCGCCTAAAGTAATTCCGACTCCATTATAAATTCGGCTGTAATTGTTAGAGTATAATTGATACTCATTATCGGTGAAACGTTCTTGTAATTGACGGTAACGATAATTTATGCTATAGTAAAACATAGGATCATCATCACTTTGACGATAGAAATAGTAGCGGAGGGCAGGCAATGCAATGAAACCACTCTTTTCGCTTTTCACGTCATCTATTAATCCGCTTTGAGACATGGAAATAATTCCTCCTTCCAGTTGCACAGATATCTTTTCATTCAGCATACGTTCATACGCTAATTGATACTGCCCGAAGAACGGGTTTATAGGGTTGATTTTGATAGTGTTCTGTTTTGCATTGTCATTCTGTTTAGGCTGCCACAACGTTTGAGCAGAGAGTGTGCTCACCAAGAACAAGGCTAATAATGTAAGAGGAAAAGGGTTCATTAGCTGAATCGTAAAACTTTTGAGGGTTGAATGTTAGAAATGATAAATGTAGGTATGAGTAAAGTTGCTATAGAAACAATAAACATACTAACGCTGATGAGTATAATGTAAAGCCAATCGAAATGAATAGGTGCATACGAAACAAAGTAGGTTTCCTCATCAAGTCTTATGAATTGAAGATATTTTTCAAGTAAGCAAATGCCAATACCTGCAGCATTACCTATAACGATTCCAAATGCTACGATATAAGTCGCTTGTATAACAAATAATTTTGTAATGAACTTTGTGCGCGCCCCGATTGCTTTCATAATTCCGATAAAGCGTGACCGCTCTAAAATAAGAATCAAAAGCATAGTGGAGAGATTGACGATTGCTACGATCGTCATAAGAATAATGATGATGGTTTCGTTGCCTTTTTGCAATTCTAACCAATCGAAAAGGTTAGGATAGAGTTCGGATAAGGACTTAGCCGACAAATAGGAACTTAATATATTCTCATTAATATACTGTGCAGTTGATTTTATCTTCGAATCAGTAGTACCTTGTTTTAGTAATACTTCGTATCCCGTCTGCTTGCTTGTACTCCACTTGTTAACTTTTTGAATCAGGTTTAAGGAACAAAGAGCATATATCTTATCGAAATCACTTAATCCCGACTTGTATAATCCGCTGATAACGCAATTTCTAACTAACAGTTGTGTGCTCTCATTGATTTGCGATGCAAAATACACAGTGAGTTTGTCTCCGACTTTTAGTCCAAGACGCTTTGCCGTTATTTCCGACAGCACAATATAATTCACGTTTGTTGTGTCTTGTGCTGTACGATATGTTCCTTCGATAATGGAAAATGAAAACACCTCACTACTTTTTTCATCAACTCCTTTCAGCACAAGACTTTCTATTTCATTCTCTGTTTTTAGGATACAGGGCTTTAGTGCAAAACGCACTAAATTTTGAACTCCGGGTAGTGCCTTTATGGATTCTTCCAATTGTATATCGCGATCGATAGGCTCATCATCGTAGCCATTAAAGGTTTCAAAAGAGCGTATTTCAATGTGCCCCCAGAAGCCATAAATTTTATTTGCAATTTCGTAACGAAACCCTTTCACCATACTTGATGCTATAATCATAGTAGCTACACTCAAGATCGTTGCTATTAAAGAGATAATAACGATAAATCTTGAGAAGCCTTTTTGTTGATTAAAGACAATCCGATTCGTCAAGAAGAGAGCTAAATTCATCTGTGGATATCGAGAACAAGTTTACGGCATAAATATGGCACCAATCATACAAATTCGCATCTTATGAATGCCCATAGATTTTTCTTTTTATTGATTTCCATACTTTTTACTTGTAAAAGTTTAGCCCAATATAACTTTTACAGTCGTGATATACTGACCGGCGCAGATCAAACGGAGCGATACGTACCTCTCTTAAAGGACAAGCGTGTTGGGCTTATTGTTAATCAAACTTCGGTTATCGGCAAAACACATTTAGTCGATACCTTGCTTAAACTAAACGTAAACGTTAAAACCATTTTCGCTCCCGAACATGGTTTCAGGGGAGATGCTGATGCAGGAGCCGATATCAATAACATGTTTGATGAGATAACACATCTTCCCGTAATCTCCATATATGGAAAAAAGAAGGGGCCTGACTCAAGCGACCTGGCCGATCTGGATATTATTGTATTCGATATTCAAGATGTAGGTGTACGTTTCTATACATATATCAGCTCCTTACAATATGTAATGGAAGCCTGCGCACGTAATCAAAAGCCGTTACTCATCTTAGACCGTCCAAACCCTAATGGATTTTATATTGATGGTCCTGTTCTTGAAAGAAACTTCGCTTCGTTTGTAGGGATGCAGCCTGTGCCTGTGGTTTATGGGTTAACTATTGGAGAATATGCTACCATGCTTAATGGTGAAAAGTGGTTACGAGATTCTTTACGTTGCAATATTCAAATTATGACGTGCCGGTACTACACTCATAAATCTTTATATGAATTACCCGTGCACCCAAGCCCTAACCTGACTACAATGAATGCGATATTCCTATATCCTACCTTGTGTTTCTTTGAAGGAACCATTGTAAGCGTTGGCAGAGGAACGGATATGCCTTTTCAAATTTTCGGATACCCTTACAACCCGCGAGGAACTTATTCATTCACTCCCAGAGTTACTAAAGGCAATCTGAACCCGCTATACCTGAATAAGGCTTGTACGGGGTTCGACTTGAGTAATTATAATGTAGGATATTACTTGAATAAACGCTCCATCTTTCTATCGTATCTTATCGATATGTATCAGGCGGCTTTAAATAAGCCTAAGTTCTTTAATGACTTCTTTGATAAACTTGCGGGTACGGATAAGCTTCGTAAAGACATCATTGCAGGTAAAGGAGAACATGAAATACGCGCATCATGGCAAGATGACATCAAACGTTATAAGGCTATTCGAAAGAAGTATTTACTTTATCCTGATTTTGAGTAATCCGTAGTACGAATTAGGCTTGAGCAAGACAAGAGTTTGTTAAGGTGCTTAATTTACTATAGCCGGTTCTTCTAACTCTTCTTTAACAATATCTGCTTCGACCCTCAAATGATCTATGATAAAGTTTTGGCGGTCGGGTGTGTTTTTACCCATATAATATTCTAACAACTGCTGAATGGGAATATCCGGGCGAAGTATAACGGGAGTAAGCTTTATTTCATCGCTGATGAAACGTTCGAATTCGTCGGGACTTATTTCTCCCAATCCTTTAAAGCGTGTTATTTCCGGCTTACCGCCTAATTGCAGTATAGCTTTAGATTTTTCGGATTCCGTATAGCAGTAAAATGTCTTTTGCTTATTGCGTACACGAAAAAGTGGTGTTTCTAAAATATAAAGGTGACCATTCTTAACCAAATCAGGAAAAAATTGCAAAAAGAAAGTGAGCATCAACAATCGAATATGCATGCCGTCCACATCGGCATCTGTAGCCAACACGATTCGATTATATCGTAACGTATCTAATCCTTCCTCAATATTCAAAGCATGCTGCAAAAGATTAAACTCCTCATTTTCATAGACTACCTTTTTAGAAAGCCCAAAGCAATTTAACGGTTTACCACGCAAACTGAATACAGCTTGTGTTTCCACACTGCGCGATTTTGTAAGTGAACCGCTTGCCGAATCGCCTTCGGTAATAAACAAAGTGGATTCTAATCGATGTTCGTTCTTTTCATCATCAAGATGCACTCTGCAATCGCGTAATTTTTTATTGTGTAATGCCGCTTTCTTAGCACGCTCATTGGCCAGCTTCTTTATGCCTGCCATATCCTTTCGCTCTCGTTCACTTTGTTGAATTCGTTTCAGCAAAGCATCTGCTGTTGCCGGGTTCTTATGTAAGAAATTATCTAGTTCGCGAGATAGGAACTCAATAACATAATTACGAATGCTAGGCCCGCCTTCATACATATAGGTAGATCCCAGCTTTGTTTTTGTTTGTGATTCAAAGACCGGCTCTTGTACCCTGATGCTGATAGCAGCAATAATACTTTCCCGAATATCACCGGCTTCAAAATCCTTCTTGTAAAAATCGCGTACCGTCTTAACAAGTGCTTCTCTAAATGCCGCTAAATGCGTGCCCCCTTGTGTGGTGTACTGCCCGTTGACAAATGAATAATATTCTTCACCATATTGATTATGATGTGAAAGAGATACTTCAATATCTTCTCCTTTAAGATGAATAATTGGATAACGAATTTCTTCATTGTTTACCTTGCGTTTTAATAAATCCAGTAATCCGTCTTTAGAATAATAGTTCTTGCCATTAAGACTAATTGTCAATCCTGCGTTTAGAAATACATAATTCCAAATTTGATTTTCTACAAACTCATTGATGAAATGATAATTTTTAAAAATGGTAGAATCGGGGATAAAACTTATCGCAGTACCATTCTTCTCATTTGACTTTTCTTCTTTGTGATCTTTTTTCATCTCGCCACGTTCAAACTCAGCCACTTTTGTTTTACCATCTCGCACACTTTGTACTTTGAAATAGGCAGATAAAGCATTCACTGCTTTTGTGCCCACACCATTTAACCCGACTGACTTTTGAAATGCCTTGGAATCATATTTTGCGCCGGTGTTTATGCGCGATACACAATCAATGACCTTACCTAAAGGTATGCCGCGGCCATAATCACGTATCGTCACTTTACCTTCTTCAATATGCACATCGATGGTCTTCCCGAAATTCATCTGAAATTCATCAATGCTATTATCAATCACTTCTTTTAATAAGACATAAATGCCATCATCGGGCGAAGATCCATCACCCAATTTGCCAATATACATTCCCGGGCGTATGCGAATATGTTCTTTCCAGTCGAGAGAGCGGATAGATTCTTCTGTATAAAGATTTTCCTGTTTTGCCATAAAAATTTATTGTTGTTAAAGTTAACATCTCATAGAGAACAGCAACGTAAACAAAGTCCCCTTACGTGGTTTATTGTATATTTTGTAAAACAAATATCAGTTAAGCATTCCATTCTAATTTTTAGTTTTACATCATGGAAAACATGAAACATTTTAAAGGCTTCGGTTCCTTGTGCGCACATTCGGCTATTCGCGAGCACGACCAGCACAGTCACATGGAAGCGATTTATCCTACTTCCACTTATGCTTATGAAGACCCTGAGCAACTAATGCGATTATTCGGAGGGCAGGAGTCGGGATATATCTATTCACGTATGGGGAACCCTACTTTCAGGTATGCCGCTGATAAAATCGCCGTAATGGAAGCATTCGGATTATTAGATGAAAACAGCAACCCGATAAAATTACATTGCATGCTGTTTAGTAGTGGAATGGGGGCTATCAGCGCCTTGATATTAAGTGCCGTAAAGCCGGGTGAGAAAATCATTACGCAAGGAAATCTTTACGGCGGCACCGACGAGCTGCTCCATAAAGTGCTCAAGCCGCTTAACATAGATTCTTATCTTGTTGATTTGCATGATCTGAATACGGTTGAAGACATTTTACAAAAGGATAAGAACATCAAATTGCTTTATCTGGAGACTCCGGCTAATCCTACTCTCACGTGTTACGATATAGAGAAACTCGCTAAGCTAGCAAAACAATATAGAGTGCATTGTGCCGTGGACAATACTTTTGCTACACCCTATCTTCAACAACCTTTTAATTTAGGGGCTGACTTTGTAGTACATTCTACAACAAAATATTTGAATGGGCACGGTAATGCTATCGGTGGTGCTGTAGTAGTGCGAGATGAGAATTATTTTAAAAATCATTTGTTCCCCGTTATGAAATCGGTAGGCATCAATGCCAACCCGTTTGACGCCTGGTTATTATCTACCGGATTAAAAACACTAGAACTTAGAATGCAGCGGCATTGCGATAATGCGTTGGCAATGGCAAATGTTTTTGAAAATCACCCGGCAGTAAAAAAAGTAAATTATCCCGGACTGAAATCACATCCCGATTATAAGTTATGTTCCAAACAAATGTCTCGACCCGGAGCGATGATGAGTATAGATTTGAAAGGCGGCATGGAATCTGCAAAAATATTTATCTCGTCTTTACGGCTTGCTACTTTAGCCGTTTCTCTTGGCACCGTTGACACTATTGTACAACATCCTGCTTCAATGTCTCATGCTAAAATGGATAAAGCACAGCGTGAATCATACAACATTACGGATGGACTGATACGGATATCAATCGGGATTGAAAATATTGAAGATCTCAAGGAAGATTTCACTCAGGCATTAAATAAATGTTAACTCCTGATGGCCGATAAGCTTCGTATCGTCTTTATGGGAACACCTGAGTTTGCCGTATCCTCTCTGAAGGCATTGTTGGATGCAGGAGAGCATGTCATTGCCGTAGTTACAGCACCCGACAAGCTTGCAGGGCGAGGAATGCAGCTTGCCTCCTCTCCTGTTAAGAAATTCGCTTTAGAACATGGGCTTCGGATTCTGCAACCCGAGAAGTTAAAAAGTGAATCTTTCATTCAAACTTTAAAAGAACTTCAACCCGACTTGGCAATCGTAGTTGCATTTCGCATGCTTCCGGAAATTGTATGGAGTTTACCTAAATTAGGTACCTTCAACTTGCATGCTTCTTTACTGCCCCAATACCGCGGCGCAGCCCCTATTCATTGGGCTGTAATTAACGGAGAAACTGAAACAGGAGTAACAACATTCTTTTTAAAACACGAGATAGATACCGGAGAAATTATACTTCAACAAAAGGTTAATATTGGCAGCACTGAAACGACAGGTGATCTGTATGAAAAGCTCCGGCAGATCGGGGCAATACTCGTTGTGAAAACAGTAAACCTGATTGAAAAAGGTCAAATAAAATCTACTCCGCAACCCAACATAATGCATCTGAAGCTTGCCCCGAAGATATTTAAAGAGATGTGCCGCATAGACTGGGGAAAAAGTGGTGCTGTTATTTTCAACTTTGTTCGCGGGTTAAGCCCTATGCCTGGTGCATTTACCATTGCTGATGGAAAGGTTTTAAAAATTTACCGTGTCCAATTTGAACCTCTTAGTCACCAGTTACCCGTAGCTCAGGTTCTAATTCAAGATAACAAAATTTGTGTTGCAGTACGTGATGGGTTTATTGTATTGCTTGACTTGCAAGCAGAAGGTAAAAAACGAATGAATGCCTCTGAATGGTTACTTGGTAACACAATTAATAAATTAGAATAATGTTGTTGTTTCTTCTTACTTCCCTGCTTCAACTACCGGCTTCCGACAGTTTGTTAACTCCTTTTGAAAAAGGAAATGGCAATCAAACGTGCACCTACGAAGAATGTATCAACTACTATGAGCTACTGACCAAGCGATTTGACATTTGCAAGTTAGAAACATTTGGCACGACATCTATTGGGAAGCCTCTACACCTTTTTACTATTGATAAAGACAAGAAATTCACCCGAACATCTGCAACAGAGAAAAACAAAGTGGTACTCTTCATTAACAATGGTATTCATCCGGGTGAGCCTGACGGTATAGATGCCTCTATGATGTTTGCCCGCGATGTGTTGATGAAAGGCGAACTGAGAGCATTATTGAATCATTGCATCATCGTAATTATTCCGGCATATAATATTAGCGGCATGTTGAATAGAAACAGCACACTTCGTGTAAATCAAAATGGACCTGAATCATACGGCTTTCGTGCTAACAGACAATATCTTGATTTAAACAGAGATTTTATTAAATGCGACTCAAAAGAAGCACTCACATTTAATGAAATGTTTTCATTATGGAGCCCTGAGATTTTTTTAGATACGCACGTAACGAATGGTGCCGATTATCAATATGTAATGACCTATGTGCCTACGCACCCCGATAAGTTACATCCCTTATTGGCAAACTATGAACGTGTACAACTTATTCCCGAATTAGAAAAGAGAATGAAAGACGCCGGCTTTGAAATGACCCCCTATGTAAACCTGAAAAGCACCACTCCCGATAGTGGCATTATAAGCTTCTTTGATTCAGGCCGATATAGTACCGGCTATGCTGCAATGCATAACTGCATTGGCTTTATGCCGGAATCTCACATGCTCAAGCCTTATAAACAACGCGTAACTGCAACCTATACTTTTCTACTGCAAACCTTAAATATCCTATATCAAGATGCAGATATTATTGTAACAAATAAACGTAAGGCTGATGATGAGGTAAAAAAACAAAAAGAATTTGTATTACAATGGCAATTGAATGAAAAGAAAGTATCCACAATACCATTTAAGGGTTATGAAGCAGAGTACTCGCTAAGTTCGGTAACCGGATTAAAACAAATACACTACAATCGTTCTAAACCATTTACAAAAGATGTCTTTTATTATGCGAATTATATACCGAGGAAGAGTACGAACAAACCAATAGCCTATCTTATCCCTCAGTGTTATGAAGCCATTATAGAACGACTTCAAAAGAATGGAGTCCTTTTGCAACAAGTTAAAAAAGATACTTCGATCGAATTGTCCACTATTCGAATTTCACAATTCTCCACTTCGCCACATCCTTCTGAAGGACATTATCCTCATGAGGAAGTCGATTACTCGTTATCCAATAAAATGCAGGTACAAATATTCAAAGGAGATTGCATTGTACTCTGTAATCAATCTTTGAATCATTATATAATTGAAACCTTAGAGCCTGATGCTGAAGATAGTTTCTTTACTTGGAATTTCTTTGATGCAACGATGCAACGAAAGGAGTATTTCTCTGCCTATGTATTTGAACCTCTTGCCGAAACTATCCTTCGGGATAATATGGAATTAAGAAATGAGTTTGAACAAAAGAAAAAAACAGATACAATCTTCGCAGGCGATGCCCATCTACAATTAAAATTCATCTATGAACGTTCTCAATATGCAGAACCTTGGTATAAGATATATCCTATTTATCGTTTGAACTCAGAGTCTGAATTAAACTCTATCATACATTAATCTTAAAACCACCTCTGGCGAATAAAGAACCAGAGTAGAAGAAGTGATAATATGATGGAGCCTCCCAAGATATAATAGAATGACCATGGGCTATTCTCACCCGGAACGGCAACGTTCATTCCATAGAACGATGCAATCAAGGTAGGAATCATTAAAATAATTGTTACGGAAGTAAGTCGTTTCATTACCACATTCAGATTATTGGAAATGATGGAAGCGAAAGCATCCATCGTTCCGCTGAGAATATTGGTATATATATTCGCCATTTCCAGTGCTTGCCCGTTATCTACAATCACATCATCAAAGAACTCGGTTATTTCTTCGTTTGACTTTACACTAATGAAATCTATTCGTTGTGTTTTAAGCATCAACAGCTCATTTGAACGAAGTGAGGTGACAAAATAAACTAATGACTTTTCTATACTAAGCAATTTCGTTAATTCTTCGTTTCGCATGGAGGTATAAAGTTCTTTCTCAAACTCATTACGCTCGTGATTAATCTCTTTCAGGAAATACAAAAAGTAGAAGACATTGCGCTCAAATAATTGTGTAACAAAACGCCCTTTATGCAAAGTAGAAAAATTCTTAACCGTATTATTCAAAAAGCTGTTGATCACCGGATTTTCTTGCGGAGAGATAGTAAGAATCACATTTGGAGTAATAATAATTCCTATAGGTATGGTTACATACTTCGCATTGCGAATGTCATTATCTTCATTGGCAATAGGTGTTTTTATTACAATTAGTTGGATATCGTCTTCTTTTTCAAATCGGGAGCGTTCATCTATATCCAGAGAGTCAATTAAAAAGTCAATCGGAATATTAAAATCCGTTGCTATCTGCTTTAAGTTCTCGTGATTAAAAGGTGGATAAACATTGATCCAACAGCCCTTCTCCGAATGCTGCAAATCCTCGATTTTCCCCTGTGCATTTGTTTTGAAATATCGAATCATACTTGTCCATGGTGCTGTTGAATAGTGTCGGCAAAAATAGGACTTACATCGGTATATGAAAACAATCAATTCGATTTAATATTAATTTTAGACTATGATCGTTGTTCTCCTTATATTGATGCTCGTGGTACAAAGCCCGGAAAAGTTGCCAAAATGGACAGCACAATTGCAAGGTTCCTGGGTAATGAAAAAGAATGCCTATAAGATTTATGAACACTGGATAGCTTCGGGCGATACACTTCTGTCAGGCAGTACGTATCTTGTTACAGAAGAAGCTGATTCCGTTCTGATTGAAACAATCGAGATTAAGTATGAAAATGATACGTTGTATTATGTCCCGACCATCGTTGATGACTTGGATAATCTACCCGTTTATTTAAAATTGACCTCTGCAAATAATCAATTGATTGTATTTGAAAATCCAGACAATGATTTCCCGCATAAAATACAATATCGTTTTATAAGCCCCCTTCAGTTAAAGACGAGCATAAGTGGAGAATATAAAGGACGCGAGTATATTCTGGATTATGATTTCAAAAAAGTAAAGTAGTTATTACTTCTTTTCTGGTTCCGTAGGCGTGTTACTTGGATTATCAATCCATTCTGCAAGGAAAATATTAGTATCATGTGTGCCTCCGTTATTTCGATTACTGCAAAACACTAATAAACTCCCATCACGAGAGAACATAGGGAAAGCATCAAAAGTATTGGAGTTGGTAATCTTCTCTAATCCGGTTCCATCAACATTTATCATATATAAATTGAACGGGAACCCGCGCTCGTATTCGTAGTTGCTTGCAAAAATAATTTTCTTGCCCGATGGATGGAAGAAAGGTGCCCAACTTGCTCTAGGCAGGTTAGTAATTTGTTTGGGGTTTGAACCATCTGCATTAGCAATGAATAAACTCATGTTCGTGGGCGCAACCAATCCCTGTGCAAGTAAATCCTTATACTCTTTTATTTCTTCATCCGTCTTCGGACGCGATGCACGCCAAACAATCTTGGTGCCATCGGGAGAAAAGAATGCGCCTCCGTCATAGCCTAAAGTATTCGTGATGCGTTTAATATTCTTGCCATTTAAATCCATTGTATATAAATCTAAATCTCCATCGCGGTCGGAGGTAAACAAAATAGTTTTACCATCCGGGGAGACTGTTGCTTCAGCATCGTAAAAATTGTTCTTGGTCAGTTGTTTTAAAATATGACCGTCATAATCAGAAAGAAAAATCTCATACGAATTATAAATCGGCCAAACATATTTTTTCAACTTCTCACGATCCGGTACCGGTGGGCACGTATCAGATGTTAGATGAGTAGAGGAAAACATAATAATGCTGTCATTCACAAAGTAGCTGCATGTGGTGCGACCTTCACCGGGGCTAATGATATTGTAATAAAATGTATCTAACGGATCTGTTGAGCATGCACCCATGTATATCTGATCACATTTAAAGTCTTTATGGTCAGTACGTTGAAAGATGAGCAGGTTACCATCCGAGTTAAAATAAGCCTCTGCATTATCGCCACCGAAGGTCAATTGTTTCAGAGATTTAAAATGTTTTTCTCCTTCTAAAATAAGCGAAGAATTCTGTGCAAAGCTGCTTACGGTATGAAAGAGCACAAGCAGTAATGAAGCAAGGTTGCGTATAGTTTTCATAGTATTCATAATAGCAAAAGTAGGGAGAAAACGAATGCTCTCAATTGGATTCATCATTTTTACATCAACAATGAATCTGTTACCAAAGGCTTTTATTGAACGAATGCAACAACGATTAGGGAATGACTTGCCATCCTATATTCGTGCTCTTTCTGTAGAGCCTCCCGTAAGTATTCGTTTAAATCCATCTAAGTTAGATGCCGGGTTTTCCAAGTCTATCAAATTAAGTTATAGCGATTATGCTTATGTGTTAACCGAAAGGCCTCGCTTCAATCTTGACCCTTTGTTTCACGCCGGGTGCTATTATGTACAAGAAGCCGGATCTATTTTTCTGGAACACATTTTCAAACAACTGCAATTGCCCTCTGATCCCTTTATACTTGATCTATGTGCTGCACCGGGAGGCAAGTCCACTCATTTATTATCCTTACTTAATAATCAAGGGTTATTGGTCAGCAACGAAATAATTCCGTCACGCAATAAAATTTTACAACAAAATATCTATAAATGGGGTTATGAAAATGTAATCGTCACACAAGCCGCCGCAGCCCGTATCGCTGCATCTGATTTGGCTTGTGATCTGGTATTGATAGATGCACCGTGCAGTGGCGAAGGATTGTTCAGAAAGGATAAGGAAGCAGGCTCACATTGGTCTGAGGCCGCAGTACAGGGGTGCAGCAGACGCCAGCAAGATTTAGTAGAAAGTATTATACCTTCAATAAAACAAGGAGGGTATTTAATTTACAGTACATGTACGTTTGAAGAATCAGAAAACGATGACATCATTCAGTATTTAGTTAAACACCACGGCTTTGAAGTAGTTCAAATCACCTCCATTCCCGAGGGAGTGATAAGCACAAACTACGGTTTCCAATTTTATCCGCATCGTACATATAGCGAAGGTTTCTATATTTCTGCTCTGCGAAAAACAACCTTAACACACAAAGAAAAGTTTAATTATCCATTACCGGCCTCCTACCTTATTGAAAGTACTACCTCCCTGTGGAACCCGTTCATAGATACATATAGGCATCAAACTCTTCGCCTGCACGACACTTATTTTTTAATAAATGAGATAGTCGCCCAAGCCCTAAACTCACTCGGTGGTGTAACCATAAAATCGGCAGGAGCTCCGCTGGGAAAACAATCGCCAAAACTTAAACCTCACGCTGCTTTGGCTTTAAGTAATCGTCTTCATTATGCTCAGGCCATAAACCTTAATCACAGCGATGCGCTTAAATTCCTATCGGGTAACGCACTCGAAAACGATAATCAAACACACGGCTTATTGCTGCTTACATATCAGCAGCATGGGCTGGGCTGGGTTAATGCGGTCAAAGGCAGGTTGAATAATCTCTACCCACACGAATGGCGCATTACTTACAGGCAATAACGTTATTTTTGTTGAGTGAATTTTTCCTTTAAGAATACCCTATTCTGTACCATCGCATTCTTAGCTTTCGTAACGGGCATATCCCTGACTTCTTGCTCGTGCAATCAAAACTCTGATAAAAAAGAAGATTCCGTCATTATCCCTTATCTCAACGATCCCATTATTAAAGCACTCACGGAAAAAATTAATAATAATCGTAACGACCCGGATTTATATTACCAGCGCTCTCAAGAGTTTTTTAAAATGCACAAGATATTACCTGCATTTAAAGATATAGAACATGCCATCGAACTCGATCCCAAGAATAAACAATATTATTTCTACAAAGCCGACCTCTTGCTTGCCGATGGCTATGCCACCGGAGCTAAAGATGCACTGGTAAAACTATTGGCCATAGACCCTAACGACAAAGATGCTATTACGAAACTGGCAAAAGTTTATTTGTATATGAAAGACAATCAAAGTTCATTAATGCAAGTAAAACGACTTGTAGATATGGATAAATCGAACTTCGAACCTTATTTCATTGCCGGGTTAAACTACAAAGAGTTAAAAGATACCGTCAAAGCCATAGAACAATTTAAAACTGTATTACAATTTAAACCCGATATGTATGATGCTTATATGCAACTTGGCTTATTAACCTCAGCCCAAAAGTCCCCTCTTGCCAATCAATACTTTGACAATGCCATACGAATAGACAGCACCATTCCTGAATCTTATTATGCCAAAGCAAAATATTTTCAGGATATAAAAAAGTATGAAGAAGCCAAAAAAACCTATAGAAAACTCATTAACATCAGTCCGCAGAATGGTAATGCCTTTTTCAATATGGGGTTTATATATATACTTCAAGATTCGCTACCTAAAGCAAAAAAATATTTCGATTTTGCTATCAAAGTAAACCCGATCTACTCCGATGCATATTACTATCGCGGGCTTTGCGAATCGGAACTGGGAGAGTTGGATTTTGCAAAATCGGATTTAACACAATGTTTAGCTTTGGACCCAGACAATGATAAAGCTCAAAGCCTTTTAAATACACTTAATAAGAAATAATCTAATCGAATGATTGACATTACATTTCCGGATGGTCAGATACGGCAATATGAAAATGGTACCACCCCGATGGCCATTGCTAAATCTATCAGTGAAGGTTTAGCTAAGAAGATATTGGTTTCAAAAATCAATGATCAGATATGGGATTTGCAACGTCCCCTGAATCAAAGTGCTACAATACGCTTTCATTCTTGGGATGAGAAAGAAGGGAAAGCCACATATTGGCATTCATCCGCACACTTGATGGCTGAAGCACTCGAAGCACTCTACCCCGGTGTAAAATTCGGCATTGGCCCCGCCATAGATCATGGGTTTTATTACGATGTGGATTTAGCCGGTTACACGCTCCAAAATGAAGATCTTGTCAAGATTGAAAAAAAGATGGCCGAGTTAGCTGCAAGCAACAACGAATACAAGCGCAGCGAAATCTCTAAAGACGATGCACTCAACTATTTTATCGAGAAAGGAGACCAATACAAAATTGAATTAATCAACGAATTGAATGATGGTGAAATCACATTCTATAGACAAGGTAATTTTATAGACCTCTGTCGCGGTCCTCATATTCCTAACACTGGATACATCAAGGCAATAAAACTAACCAGCATTGCCGGCGCATATTGGCGGGGCGACCAAACACGCCAGCAACTCACTCGTATCTACGGCATCACCTTCCCTAAACAAAAGGACTTAGACGAGTATCTGCAAATGCTCGAAGAAGCTAAAAAGCGCGACCATCGAAGACTCGGAAAAGAACTGGAAATATTCACCTTTGACGATGATGTTGGCCCCGGTATGCCTTTATGGTTGCCCAACGGAGGTGCGTTAATAGAGCAGTTAGAGAAACTGGCTAAGAAGACAGAATTTGATGCCGGTTACCATCGCGTGCGCTCACCACATATTGCCAAAGAATCTATGTATTTGAAAAGCGGCCATCTCCCCTATTATCAGGACTCAATGTTCCCACCGATAGAAATAGACGGTCAGAAATTTTATCTCAAAGCAATGAACTGCCCACATCATCATAAAATTTTTGATGCCATTCCCCGCAGCTACAAAGATTTACCATTGCGACTTGCAGAGTACGGAATGTGTTACCGATATGAGCAAAGCGGAGAATTATTTGGCCTGATGCGCGTACGTTCCTTACAAATGAACGATGCCCACATTTATTGCACTAGAGAGCAATTTGGCGAGGAGTTTCGTGCAGTAAATGAAATGTATCTCAAATATTTTAAAATTTTCGGTGTTGATAAATATGTGATGCGCTTCAGCACACACGATCCGGCTAAACTGGGACAGAAATATATTGACGATGCGGCATTATGGATTGAAACCGAAAAGATGGTACGCAACGTATTAATTGAATCGAATATCCCGTATGTGGAAGTGCCTGATGAAGCTGCTTTTTACGGACCTAAAATTGATGTGCAAATATGGAGCGCTATTGGTCGCGAGTTTACCTTAGCAACGAATCAGGTGGACTTTGCGCAGGCAAAACGCTTTGACCTACAGTACACCACACCCGAGAACGAAACCGCTCAACCGCTCATCATCCATCGTGCACCATTAGGTACACACGAGCGTTTCATCGGATTTTTAATAGAACACTATGCAGGCAACTTCCCCGTATGGTTGGCTCCGGTACAAGCCATTTTGCTCCCAATTTCAGATAAGCATATTACTTATGCAAAAAATTTACTTCAGGAATTTAAAAAATCCGACATTCGCTGCACAATTGATGACAGATCAGAAAAAATTGGTAAGAAAATACGCGATGCCGAGCTCAAAAAAATACCCTATATGTTAATTATAGGTGATAAAGAAGTAGAGGCAAGAGCGCTCTCCGTGCGCAAAAAAGGTAGTGGCGATCTTGGATCCATTCACACAAGCGAAGTTATTGCAAGCATCAAATCTGAAACGGATGCTATTTTTAATTAGATCACTTTCTATACATTATATAAACTCCTAAACAAAAACCTTTGGCATTACAATCAAGATTTCAAAAGAAAAAAGAAGCTGAACATCGCATTAATACATTTATTGAATCCGCAGAAGTACGCTTAGTCGGTGAAAACATTACCCCGGGTGTTTACCGTCTGGAACAAGCACTTCAAATGGCGCGTGAACAAGGTGTCGATCTTGTTGAGATTTCACCCAATGCGGTACCTCCGGTTTGTAAGGTAATTGACTACAACAAATTCCTTTACGACAAGAAGAAAAAAGAAAAGGAAATTAAATCACGTGGACAGAAAAGTGTGATGAAAGAAATCCGCTTTACACCAAACACCGATGAACACGACTTTGAATTTAAAACCAAGCACGCCATCAAGTTCTTGGAGGAAGGTGCAAAAGTAAAAGCCTATGTGCATTTCAGAGGCCGTGCTATACAATTTAAAGATAGAGGCGAACTGCTGCTTTTGAAATTCGTAGAGCAACTAAAAGAATACGGGGCACTGGAAGCTATGCCCAAGCTGGAAGGTAACCGTATGAACATTATCCTTAACCCTAAAAACAGTAAGTCTAAGCCAAAATCCTAATCCTTGGGTTAATTTTCGCATCGGCTTGATTCTGTAAATAATAATCCTATATTTGCACTCCAATTTTTTGGAACCTTATGCCTAAAATGAAAACAAACTCCAGTGCCAAGAAGCGTTTTAAAACTACAGGCACCGGTAAGATAAAAAGAAAGAAAGCGTTTAAGAGACACATCTTAACGAAGAAGAAGAAAACCCGCAAGACTCGTTTATCTCGCCCTGCTTTGGTAAGCGATGCGAACGAAGGTTTAATTAAACGCTTGTTAACTATTTAAACTGCTATTGAATTAACATACTATGCCACGCACAAAGAACAGAGTAGCATCAAAAGCTCGCCGTAAGAAAGTATTGAAACTGGCCAAAGGCTATTTCGGTACTCGTAAAAGCAATATAGAAACTGCCCGAAACGCTGTTGATAAAGCATTAGCCTATGCTTATGTAGGCCGCAAGCAGAAGAAACGTGATTATCGCTCACTATGGATTGAGCGTATTAATGCGGCAGCTCGCCTCGAAGGTATGTCATACAGCAAATTTATGAGTGGTTTGAAAGAAAAAGGAATTGAATTGAATCGCAAAGCATTAGCAGACTTGGCGATGAACCAACCGGAAGCATTTAAAGCCATCGTCCATAAAGTAAAATAAGATATTCACAGAAAACAAAAAAAGCCGCTCATAGAGCGGCTTTTTTTATAACCCATTCTTTTCAATACGTTAGCCTTAATATGATGTCCGCGTGGATAATATATGATTTGTGGGGTAATAGAAGAGCCTCCTTTTAGGGTGGACTGCCCAATCGAGTTCACCTGATGCTGATATATAGTTTTTTGACACTCAGATCTGATGTAACCTATATATGATTTACAGAAAACGGATGAAGTGGTAAAAATCTTGCTGCTGACTATACACTTTACAGTAAGCATCATATCTAACTTACAGATTATTTTCTCGAAGCTATCCCTTTTTAGCACAATACATTAATAAATGCTGAATTTAAGAATATTTTTATGCTGCTATACTTAGAGATATACAACTTCCCGGCACACAGGTGTATTGGTCGGGGTATCAATGCTTTCACCTTATCCCATCATTGCGAGTAACCAAATCATAATTTACTTCAACCCATGGTCACTTCAAAAATCTTTTTTAGATCAGATAACACAGAAATAAATTTGATACCTAACACGATACGAAAAGCAAGCATTACTGTTGAAGTCTCTTCTATAGCCACTGGCATGTGTATTGCACAATGACTATAACAGATAAGGGTGCCTAGTTCAGGTCATTGATTCTTAGAATAATCTTAATGGCCCCTGATTAAGCCAATACATATTTACTTTTGTATTAAGTTGTTTAAATACTTTATTGTTATTTGGATACGTACTTAGAATCGAGAACAGGTTGAATATAGTGTAATCGTGAGTTGTATTTATCTATATATTTATGCTTAGTAACACAATGTAAACTGCACAAACAAAGAATAAAAGCGATCTCACAATACAATGAAAAAGGCCTTATTAACTATTCTGCTACTTATCATTTCTAATACTTTTATGACATTCGCATGGTATGGGCATTTAAAGTTTAAACAACTTCCAAGATTTAGCAATTTAGGAGTTGTAAGTATTATTTTTATAAGTTGGGGTATTGCGCTTTTTGAATATTCATTTCAAGTACCTGCAAATAGAATTGGGTATAATGAAAATGGGGGGCCGTTTAATTTATGGCAACTAAAGGTTATTCAAGAAGTTATTACCTTATCTGTCTTTACTATCTTTTCCATTACTTTCTTTAAGCACGATGCTTTTAGAATAAATCATTTAATCGGGTTTTGCTTTTTAATACTTGCTGTGTATTTTATTTTTAAAAAATAAGACACCTCAAGTTTAGAAAGGATACTCCGCCTTAGAAATCTATCTAAAATATACAACACACTATTCAATGAGCACATATAATCAAATTGCAGGTCAAGACACGAATAGAATCATTGCCATTAGTGATGGCGTGTTTAGTGTTGCTTTAACCTTATTGGTATTAGAAATACGAGTTCCGTTATTGAGTAGTATTCATACGGAGGCAGAACTGATACAAGTATTTTTCGCACTAAAAGAAAAATTTTTAGTGTACTTCCTAGCCTTTATGACAACCGGAATCTTTTGGTTAGGGCATGCCTCACAATATCAGCACATCATAAAAGGCGATAGAAACCTAAGTTGGATTAATCTGCTGTTCCTCTTGTTTGTAACCATGCTCCCTTTTACTACAGCTTTTCTCAGCGATTATACAAGGTTTAGGTTTCCAATATTCATTTATTGGTTTAACATCTTTATGCTTGGAGCTATGCTTTATATTAATTGGTCTTATGCAAAGAAGAAGAAACTCATTAACGAAGCAACAAAAGGCTTGGTTGACAAACCACTGAGAAATAGAATTCTTATTGCTCAATCACTTTATTTTTTTGGGGCATTACTCAGTTTTATTCATCCCCTATTGAGTATAGGATTTATTATTTTGGTTCAAATGAATTATGCTTTTGCATATCTTAATCGGCTTAGGATAAGTAATCAAATTACCTCCCCCTAGAAGAAATTAGAAAGCAAAACATCGAAGAAACACCTTACAAGTAGCCTCAAGTATTTTTCGTTTTGTTTCTATTAGTGAACAAGCCCAAGGCTTTATCCCATTATTTGTGATTTCTTCACCAATACTTAACTCTCATAAAGCAATACCTTGTTCCAAATATTTCTTTCATACGGGCACAATAGCAGCAAACCATTATACAATTCTGTCTCTCAGAGTATTTAAAAAAACAAAATCACTTGTAATCACTAAGTGGCTTTCCTTGTTTTATTGCGCATTAGTCTGGACGTTTATCCGGCATGTTAAAGCGGCTTCATGTTCTTCAACACATATTCCATTCGTATTATATTTATACCGGCTCTAAGTTCGAGTAAAGGTCTATCGAAGTTGAAAATATTTATTTTCGCTCTAAGAGAAAATAATAACGAAAGGCATAATCGATGAAAAAGCAATTAAACAATCAAACAAAGAATAAAACACTCGAATTGCTTAAGGAGCGATTTGATAAGAATAAGTATCGGCATAAAGAGATTGAGTGGGAAGTTATATACCAGAGACTTGAGGCTAATCCAGATAAATTAAGGATATTGTATGCAATGGAACTGTCGGGTGGAGAGCCCGATGTTGTTGACATGAACAAATGCACAGACGAAATTATTTTTATTGATTGCTCTAAAGAAAGCCCTTTAGGTCGCAGGGGCTTGTGCTATGATCGTAAAGCCCTGGATTCGAGAAAAGCAAACAAACCAACGAATAGTGCAATTGACCTTGCGGCAGATATTGGCATTACTATTCTTACAGAAGAACAGTATAGACACTATCATAACACAGTTCAGTTTGATAGTAAAACATCAAGTTGGGTATTAACCCCTGAGGACATCAGAGGTCTTGGGGGAGCCCTATTTTGCGATTTTCGATTTGGTCGTGTGTTTACCTATCACAACGGAGCTGAATCGTATTATGGAGCAAGAGGATTTAGAGGCTTGCTTACTCTGTAATGCAGCGTGAAAATGAAAGTATCATAGGTGAAGAAAGTCTAAAGAATATTATCGTTTCACTTACTAATTAATTCAATCTGTGGCTCTGCTGTGTTATCAAACAGCAAACTCTGAATCACACACCCTCTTCCGTACAAAGTGAGGCGCGTAAATACTCCTTATTTAGATTAGCAATGTTCATTACTGAAATCTCTTTAGGGCATTCTGCTTCACATGCGCTGGTGTGAGTACAACTTCCGAAGCCTTCAATATCCATCTGATTCACCATAGCGATTACGCGGCTTTCGCGCTCTGGCTGTCCTTGCGGCAACATGTTCAACTGAGACACTTTAGCACTTACAAATAACATTGCAGAAGAATTCTTACAAGCTGCCACACAAGCACCGCACCCAATACAAGCTGCAGATGCAAAGGCTTCATCCGCTACACTTTTACCAATTGGCAAACTGTTAGCATCCTGTGCGTTTCCGGTGTTTACGGAAACATATCCTCCCGCAGCCATAATGCGATCAAAGGCTGTTCGATCGACCACTAAATCTTTAATTACCGGAAAAGGCTGCGCCCGCCAAGGTTCAACCACAACTGTATCGCCATCTTTAAAATGACGCATGTGCAGTTGGCAGGTTGTTGTTGCATGCATAGGCCCGTGAGCACGTCCATTAATATACATGCTACACATACCACATATACCTTCACGGCAATCGTGATCAAAAGCTATAGGCTCTTTATTGTCGTGAACCAGGCGTTCATTAAGTACATCAAACATTTCAAGAAACGACATATCTTCATGAATGTCATCTACTTGATAGGTTTCTAAATGGCCTTTGTCTTTACTATCTTTTTGACGCCAAACTTTAAGGTTTATTTTCATGGCTCTGTTTTTTTATGGTAGTTTATTTGTAGTTACGCTGCGTTGGGTGAATCACTTCATACTTTAAATCTTCTTTATGAAGCACTGGTTCTGCATCATCGCCTTTATACTCCCATGCAGCAACATTTAAAAATTCCTCATCGTGACGGAGTGCTTCACCGTCTTCCGTTTGATACTCTTCACGGAAATGCCCACCGCAGCTTTCTTTACGATACAATGCATCTTTGCACATCAACTCTCCTAATTCGAGGAAGTCTGCAATGCGGCCGGCTTTTTCTAACTCCGGATTAAATTCATCTGCAGATCCGGTAACCCGCACCTTTTCATAAAACTCTTTTCTTAGTGCTTGAATTTGAGGTATAGCTTCTTTCAGCCCTTGTTCATTTCTTGCCATGCCGCAATAGTGCCACATAATTTTTCCAAGTCTCTTGTGAAAACTTTCTGGTGATTCTACTCCTTTAATATTCAGCAAGCGTTGAATATGGTCATGCACTCCTTTTTCTGCTTCGGCAAATGCCGGATGATCGGTGGGTATAGCTTTGGTGCCTATTTCTTTTGCTAAGAATTGTCCTATCGTGTAGGGTATTACAAAATATCCATCAGCAAGACCCTGCATCAATGCTGAGGCACCTAAGCGATTAGCTCCGTGATCGGAAAAGTTAGCTTCGCCGAGAGCATATAAGCCGGGTATGGTAGTCATTAAATTGTAATCTACCCATAAGCCCCCCATAGTATAATGCACGGCAGGATAAATTCGCATGGGTGTGGTGTAAGGATCTTCACCGGTAATTTTCTCATACATCTCAAACAAGTTGCCGTAACGTTCCTTAACAACGTGCTTGCCTAAACGATTGATGGCATCGGCAAAATCTAAATATACCGCCATTTTAGATTTACCTACGCCGTAGCCCGCATCACAACGTTCTTTTGCAGCGCGCGATGCCACGTCGCGTGGAACAAGATTTCCAAATGCAGGATAACGACGTTCTAAATAATAATCGCGTTCCTCTTCAGGTATATCTGCCGGTTTACGGGTGTCGTTTTGTTTTTTAGGAACCCAAATCCGACCGTCATTCCTTAATGACTCAGACATTAAGGTGAGTTTAGATTGATGATCGCCCGAAACGGGAATACACGTAGGATGAATTTGAGTGTAGCATGGGTTTCCAAAAAATGCACCCCGCTTATAGGCTTTCCAAGCAGCAGTAGCATTGCTTCCCATTGCATTAGTAGAAAGGTAAAACACATTACCATATCCACCGGTACATAATAGTACAGCATGCCCGAAGTGGCGCTCTAACTTACCCGTTATTAAATCGCGAGCAATAATGCCACGGCATTTGCCATCTATCATCACCACATCCAGCATTTCATGGCGCGAGTACATTTGGACTTTCTTTGCTCCTACCTGACGCATTAATGCACTGTATGCACCGAGCAATAATTGCTGGCCGGTTTGCCCGGCTGCATAAAACGTTCGTTGCACTTGTACTCCGCCAAAAGAACGATTACTTAACATACCTCCATACTCGCGGGCAAAGGGTACACCTTGTGCCACACACTGGTCAATGATATTTGCACTGACTTCCGCCAGCCGATATACGTTTGCTTCACGCGAGCGATAATCCCCTCCTTTAACCGTATCATAAAACAAGCGATATACACTATCACCGTCATTTTGATAATTCTTTGCCGCATTGATGCCGCCCTGAGCTGCAATACTATGTGCGCGACGTGCACTGTCTTGAAAACAAAAGACTTTAACCTTGTATCCCATTTCTGCTAGCGATGCCGCAGCAGAAGCGCCTGCAAGTCCGCTTCCAATAACAATCACCTCCAAATGCCTTTTGTTTGCCGGATTCACCAAGGGTACGGTGGAACGATATTTCGTCCATTTTTGGTCAAGAGGTCCTTCCGGAATTTTTGCGTCTAATGCCATAAGTTATGAATTAGTTGTTGGGTTGTTTAAAGAAATAAAAAAATATAGGGATGATGGCGAAGCCAAGCACTACAATAAAGGAGAATGCTGCTCCGATACCCTGGAGTACCGGGGTGTATTTACGATGCATAAAACCAAGTGAGCGCCAAGCTGCCTGAAAACCATGTAAGAGATGATAACCAAGAGCAAAGACACCAAGAAGGTACAGCAAATCATAAAGAGGGTTAGAAAAAACCTGAATCATTAAACTATACATATCAGGATACCCGTTTGAATCATTGGGTAACTCTACAAGAAAGCGAGATTCTACCCAGAAGTTACGAAGATGTATTATCAGGAAAAATAAGATTAGACTTCCCAGAAGTCCCATGCTACGCGAGTACCATGTGCTGTTGGCATTGGCTGCATTCACTACATACTTGATCGGGCGTGCTATTCTGTTTGCTCTCGTTATCATAATGGACTGTGTGATGTGAATAATGAAGCCTGCAAACAAGACTATCTCGATAGAGCGTATGAGAATGTTGGATGCCATAAAATGCGCAGCCACATTAAAAAGAATTCCTTGGTCGGGTAAAAGGCTTAACAGATTAACAGCTAGATGAACTAACAGGAAGGAACATAAAAACAATCCAGTAAGTGACATCACCAACTTCTTGCCGACAGATGACGTCATTGCGTGCGTAAACCAACTCATGTGTGGTAGGGTTTTAATTAGGTGTGGGACAAATATAATCGTATCAGAGTTTTTTAATCTCTTTAATTAAGTATTTAGAATTGCTATAAGAAAGCAACTCTATGTATCACCTTAATGTAACTTAGGCTGGTCATCTTGCCTGAAAGAGTCTTGATCTGCGAATTTGATATAAGCTTTACGTGAAACTATAATGCTTCGCTCCTGCACATCGAGTATCATCACATCAATAGTTTTATTCAATAGGAATTTATGTGAGTTAAACTCATAAATATCTACTTCAGATTTAGGAAGGAAGGCATCTATATTCAGAACTTTCACTAGCAAGCCTCCTTGATTCATATTTAATACGGTGGCTTTTAGTGGTATCTGTGCCTCTTGAGCCTTTCGTATAATTTCAAGGTTCTTATTTTGTATAAAAAATACGTTTAGTGCTTCATATACATCTTTTTTTCGTTCAGACAACCTGACCTCGAAACAGACTTCGTCGCCTGCACGAGGGAATTTGTAATCTGAATTCAATTTTGAAAAGTGGAGATACACAGACCCGTATTCTTCAGATTGGATGGCACCAAAACCCTTTTCTTTTAAAAAGAAAATAACCTTACCCTTATTTATTTGTCCGGTGTTCATATATTCAACAGCCTTGATGTTTTAGTTATTTGATTTTTAGGTGATGTATTATTATAGTATCCTTATGTTTGAATAATGATGAACCTACTTATGAGCAGATCACCTTTATCATTTATACTGAAATCTGTGAACAGGTCAAACATACCGACGCGGCTAATTCTTTTTTTGGCAATATTTTTCTTGTTGTTCACATTTGCATGTGAAGCGCAAAACATTTTAGGCACTATAAAAGATGAAACCAGTGGTGAGGCACTAATAGGTGCTACAATTAATATTAAAGGAACGCAACTGGGCGCTATCACGGATGTTAATGGGAACTTTGATATAGATTATAATGGCAAATTTCCGGTGTCGCTTATTATTAGGTATATAGGTTATGATTCCTTGATAAAAGAAATCACGAATGCAAATGTTGGAAAACGTATAACGATTACACTGAAGCAGAGTGGAGGTATTACTTTGAAAAATGTGACTATTACCGATACACGATTAACGGAAAAGCAGCGTGAATCTCCCTTGACCGTTGAAGCATTGGATTACTTAGCCATCAAACAAACTCCCGCTTTTAACTTCTATGAGGGCCTTGGACAGTTGAAAGGCGTTGATCTCACTTCAGCATCTCTGGGCTTTAAAGTAATTAATACGAGAGGATTTAACAGCACATCACCAGTGCGCTCACTTCAATTAATAGATGGGGTGGACAATCAATCGCCGGGATTAAATTTTTCATTAGGTAATTTTTTAGGTGCGTCAGAATTAGATATTGTGAAAGTAGATCTGATTGTGGGGGCAAGTTCTGCGTTCTATGGGCCGAACGCCTTCAATGGGGTTATCAGCATGACGACTAAAGACCCGTTTATGACACCGGGCCTTACGGTAATGATTAAAGGAGGGGAGCGCTCGCTCTTTGAAACAGGTATTCGCTATGCGCAAGTGTTTAAGAGTCGGAAAACAAACCGTGATGTGTTTGCTTATAAACTGAACGTCTATTATTTGCGAGCCTACGATTGGGAGGCCACAAACGCCGATGCCACTGAAGATTCGCCTGATAAACCCGGCAATCCGGGAGGGTATGATGCCGTGAATAAATACGGAGATGAGTATAATGCAGTGATGAATTACAGCCAGACCTCGAATATATGGAAGTTCCCCGGATTGAATCGTTTTTACCGTTATGGATATTGGGAAAAAGATTTGGTGGACTATAACACACGCAACGGTAAAGCATCCGCATCCTTGCACTTTAAGTTGAACGACAGCACGCAGTTGATTGCTTCTTCTAGTTTCGGCACGGGCACTACAGTTTATCAAGGCGACAATCGTTATAGCTTACGCGGTGTATTATTTTTACAAAATCGAATTGAGTTAAAGCAAAAAGATAAATTCTTTATTCGCTTCTATACTACAACTGAAGATGCGGGTAAATCTTATGATACTTATTTCACTGCGCTTTTGTTAAATAAATATGCCAAGAGTGATGTGAGTTGGGCAACCGATTATTTCAATTATTGGCAAACACAAATTGTAACTAAGGTTAAGCAGTTACCCAATTATCCTCATTTTGTTTTCCCGATTACACAAACTTATACTGATTCGATATTGATGGCTATCAATAATAACCCGGATTCATTAACACGCTGGCATACGCTTGCACGGAACTATGCAGATAACAACAGTGTGAGCAGTTTTGAAAGTAAATATTTTGTGCCGGGAAGTGCAGCATTCGATTCTGTTTTTAATTTGATTACCTCACGTTTAACCTTTGCAGAAGGCGGAACCCGCTTTTTCGATAAATCGTCTTTATATCATATTCAAGGAGAATATAAGTTTACACCTGAGTTTCTGAATATAACCGTTGGCGGCAATTTTCGCCTTTACACACCCCGGTCAAGAGGTACCATCTTTAGCGACACCGGTGCTCGGCGCATTACGAATTATGAATATGGTGTTTATGTAGGAATGGACAAGAAACTCGTAGATGACAAACTAAAAATAAATATTACAGCACGCTTGGATAAAAATCAAAATTTCAATTATTTATTATCACCCGCTATAAGCACAGTATATACTGAAAATAAAAACACATTTCGAGTGTCATTTTCATCTGCAATTCGGAACCCAACCCTTGCCGATCAGTACCTCTATTACAATGTAGGCAGGGCAATTCTATTAGGCAACTTGAAAGGGTTTGACTCATTAGTTACTGTTCCATCACTGATCAATTTTTTCAACACTCAGAAAAAAGATACGCTTGAGTATATTAATATAGCCCCCATTCAACCGGAACGTGTACGAACTATCGAGGTGGGGTACCGAACTACCTTGTTTAAGCACATTTATTTAGATATGAATATGTATTACAGTTACTATAAAAACTTCATTGGATATAAACTTGGTGCTGACATCGACTACAGTTCTCAGTTTAATAATATCAGTGACTTGCAAGTCTATCGTGTATCTGCAAATGCTGATGGTGTAGTAACAACACAAGGAGCAAGTATTGGAGGAAATTATTATTTCAAACAATATTATTCAGTTAACGGAAACTATTCTTACAATAAATTAAACAAGCAAGAGAATCAAGACCCGATCATACCTGCATATAACACGCCCACACATAAATTTAATTTAGGCTTTAGCGGAAGAGATATTAAGGGGCACATTGGAATACTGAATAAAATCTGGAAAAAATTGCCCGATATTAAAGTTCTCCATGTTGGATTCAGCATTAATTATAAATGGATACAAGGATTTCGCTTTGAAGGCTCTCCACAATTTACCGGCAACGTGCCTACTTATGATTTGCTGGATATCCAGTTCAGCAAAGAGGTTTCTAAACTGAATACCACCATCAAGATTGGGGCATCGAATGTTTTTGGTATTGTTCCTTTATTTAATCAAGAACTCAGCCTTAGCGAGCGGGTGCAACATTCGTTGAACAATAAAGTGCTACAAGTTTACGGAGGCCCATATATTGGGCGGATGGCATATATCAGCTTATTATATGATTTTAATAAGTTATAGAAAATCGTGCTTAAACCCAATTCTTAAAAGAACCAAAACGCTCTTGTGCTTCATGCATTAATTGCTCTCTATGAGTGGGGTGCGCTATGTTGCATAATGCCTGAGCACGCTGCTTTAAATCTTTACCGTATAAGTATGCACTCCCGTATTCCGTTACGACATAATGTACATGGGCTCGGGTAGTAACCACCCCCGCTCCTTCTTTTAGCAGCGGCACGATGCGGCTTATTCCTGACGAGGTTGTAGAGGGCATGGCAATAATGGGTTTACCGCCTTCAGATAAAGCAGCCCCTCGCAAAAAATCCATCTGACCGCCAACTCCTGAATACATACGCGTACCAATACTATCAGCACATACTTGTCCTGTTAGGTCAATCTCAATGGCGCTATTTATTGCCGTTACACGAGGGTTTTGACGAATGATGCCGGAATCGTTTACATAAGAACAATCCAGCATTGCAACAATAGGGTTATCGTTTACAAAATCATAAAGTTTCTTTGAGCCCAGTATAAAACTTGAGACTATTTTCTCTCGATATTTCTTCTTAAACTTTCCATTGATAACACCTTGCTCTACAAGAGGTAAAATGCCATCTGAAAACATTTCGGTATGAATGCCTAAATCTTTATGATTCTTTAAAGCTGTGAGTACTGCATTCGGTATCTCACCGATACCAAGCTGAAGTGTCGCTCCATTTTCTACTAATTCAGCCACATGATTTCCAATTGTGCCTGCTATTTTACTATCTGATGTAACCTTAACTTCTGGTAAAGGAATATGCCCTTCTATGAGAATGTTTATTGCTCGAATATGAATTTGCGAATCGCCATGAGTTCGTGGCATATTTTTATTTACCTGAGCAATGACAAGACCGGCACTTTCAATCGCTGCTTTAGTAGCATCCACTGAAACTCCTAATGAGCAATAACCAAATTGGTCCGGCTCACTAACCGAGATTAAAGCAACATCCAATTTGATTATACCTCGCCGCAGCAGGAGCGGAACTTCTGAAAGAAAAACCGGAATATAGCTGGCATGCCCTTCTTCTATTGCCTTACGGCAATTCTTTCCAATAAAAAAACAGTGTGTGTGAAAATAGTCTGCATATTCTTGATTAGTATAGGGCGCAGCTCCTTCGGTGTGTAATTGATAGATATGACTCAGTGACAAACGAGAGCCTTGTTGCACCAACGCATCAATGAGAAGTTGCGGTGCGGCTGCAGCCGTATGAATATAAATATTAGAACACGGTTTTATTTGTTCTATGGCGACCGCAGGAGTTAAATACATTTGTCGGTATCTTATTCTTATTATTTACATAAATCCCGAACTGCATTTGCTGCATGTTCCATACCCAGTGCGGCTGCCTTGCGTAAGTTCTCACAAGCAACCTCTTTGTGCCCGAGGTTGTAATTCAGAATACCCAGATTATACCAGCCATCACTGAAGGTCGGATTGTACGTTACTGCATTTTCATACGCCTTAATCGCTTCATCTACTCTGTTTGCACTGTAATATACCGATCCCAAGTTACTCCAAGCAATGGCGTATTTAGGGTCTATATTCACTGCACGATTCAAATGTATTATAGCCGAATCTAAATTTCCCATACGCCAATAGGCAAGGCCCTTATTACTCCAAGCCTGAGTGTCTTTATTATTTAACTGCAAAGCTCTGTTAAAGTCACTTATGGCTTTATTAAAAGATAGATTCGCCTCCTCGCGCTTTGAAGGATTGTCTTTTGCTGCATCTAACAATTCTTTACCCTGCGTATTAAACAATACCCCTCGGTTATTATATGCCAGTGCGATAGTTTGAGATTTATCAATCACATCGCTCCACATCGTCATGCCGTCTTTCCAAACTTTACAACGTTGAATGGTGGCATACGTATAGGCACTCGTTGACACAACTAGTATGGCAACTGCCGCATATTTGAATGAAGCCTGTTTATATAAACGATATAACCATTGTGTGAAAATGAAAAATATGCCAAGAGAAGGTATATAACTGTATCGATCTGCCATAGATGCTCCACCAACGGGCAATAGCTGTAATACAAGAAATATTGTAATAGAGAAGAATGCTATTCCGAAAAACACATATCTGTTTTTCTTCAAGCTATAAATGGCAGCAGCGAGAACCCCCAGTGTCAAAAGCACATAGACATAATAGCTCGGAGGTAGGGCATCATTTTGTTTTAACGGGTAAGCATAGTAAGCCGATAGATTCATCGGTAAGATTAATTTCCACAGATAGGAAATGAAACCGTATGAAGCAATAGCTATCCGCTCATAAGGTTTAAATAAATTGAAATCGCCAACGGCATCCATGCTCTGCTGCGCCTTAATGGCAATAATTCCAAAGATGAGCGAGAGTGCAAAAAATGGGATTTTTTCCAGCAGTAATTTTTTATTGAATCGTCCTTCCCGATAATAATCAATGGCTACAAGCACCACGGAAAGTGATGCTGCCATAGCTTTTGAAAGCAATGACATTAAAAACAACAGCAAGGCAATAACATAATATCCTCTTTTATTGCGGTTCTCACTGTATAGTAAATAAAAGATCAATGAAGCAAAAAAGAAAAGGGCGTATAACAAATCTTTAAGCTCCGATATCCAGGCCACACTTTCTACGTGCATAGTATGCACCCCGAATAACAACGCCGTAGCAAAGGCAATCTCAAATATTTGACTGAGTAATAAGATAAAAATGAATACAAGTATGGTATTGAAAACATGCAAGAGTACATTCACTAAATGATAGGCATAGGGATTCAATTTAGCCTTAGCATAAATCATTTTATACCCCCACATCGTGAGTGGATGATAATTACCCATGTGATATCCTTCGGGTATCTTAAACATTTCGCCGGTTGATTGTAAAAAGAGGTTCGGATTTTCCGTAACGTAGCGGTCATCATCCAAATTGACAAAATCATTATTTAAAGCACCTCTGTATGCAATGAATGAAACCAGCACAATGATAAGTAGCGCTATTAAATTACGCCGACTGAATAACGGTGTGTTGATTACAGCCTTGTTTGTTGCAGAATCTTTCTTCTCGTGTTTTTGCTTCTTGCTCATTTGGATTTTGAATATTAGAAGTCGTAGAATCTGGTCGGAAAGTTCCAACGTAAATTGAGCATGAGCATATTCGTGCTCACAAGGTCTCCGGTGTTTCCATTTTCGGAGCGCCGAACGATAAGATTCAAATCTGTAAATAAGTTATGCCGCAACTGATAGCTTATCGTGCAAAGCAACAATTTGGTTTTTATGGGAACTCCTTGTCCGATTTTATTTCCATATTCGCTCACGATTGTTTTGTCGTATGCCGGCACCGTAATATCGCCACCCCAATATTTCTCACCCGGCTTATCTGCACCATAGAGATATGAAATAGCACGCAACTGAATAAATAGGTTTTTAATAGGTTGATAGCGCACTACTCCAATAAACTCCTTAAAATTGGCTCCCAGCGGATGAGCCAATGGCAGATTGTAATTACTATAACCGGTAACTGAATCGTGATGTGTATAGGTGTATGGTCTCACCCAATTGGTTTCAAATTGCAAGTCAAGATTTTTTACAAAAAAAGCATCTACATATTTTACTCCTGTTTGCACGCCCCATTTATTCCCCCACCATCCATTATTCTGACGAGCATTATCTATGCTCAAATCATCTATCAATAGCTGACCATAAAGTTGTAGATGTCGCAGTGTGTTTATTTTGAAATCAAATCCCATCATGCTGTTATCCGGCGAGCCTAATTGTTGCTCGATAGAACGGAAGAAAATAATTGGATTTAAGTATTGAAACTCATAACCGCTGGTACGTGAAAAAACTACGGCCTCAAATAATCCAATATTTAACCATCGTGTTACATTGGTACTCAAATGATGAAGTGTCGCAAAACGTTTGGGTAAAAGCCGGTCACCTTTTTTAAAATCATAGTTATCTATCCCTTGGATGTATAAATTGGTATAGTTAATTCGCCAAACCTTTGTTTGTATTTTAAGAAATAAATAATCATTGGAGAAATCGGAAAGAAAAAGACTACGATAACCGTTGCCAATAAAATTCCTGTCAACACCAAACGTAAGTGTAATTGGCTTTAATGCTTTGAAGTCAATATAACCGCGTCCGTTAAAATAGTCGTAGCCCGTTTTTTTAAAGGCTTTGTAATAACCTGCATAAGGGATTCCACTGCGAGGATTAATGAAGGCTTGAACATAGTCTGCAGGTCGTATTTGATTTTCACTTGCATAAAAATAGAATCCTAATTTTCGGCTAACATTACCACGTACTTCAACACCGCGAGTATTATGAAACTTTGCCCCACTCTTAGAATCTTGCTCAAAACCATATCCGAAATTGATAACCGGATCTACTCGCACGCTAAAGTCATCGTTATCGTATCCGTAAAGGTTTGCTTTGTTCTTATAGAACACACCCAGTATCGGCTTCTTTGAATCATAAATCGCGTGTTTATCCGTAAAGTCATTATTGTCCGTATAGAGCCACTGTATATTGGCTTCATCCATTTTGGTCCAAGTAGGCTTTGTGTGTAGCGTGTCTATCTTAGTTAAACACTTCACAATGTCATCGCGCATATACGGTTTTGTAGAAGTATGAATGTCTGTAAGCAACTGTCCTGATTTTATTTCTAAACGATCCATAAAATCATAAGTAAGGCCTCCAAGCGGTGCAAAATTGGATTGAGCAAGTAGTGTATTAGAAAAGAATAAGGTTAGCGCAGCCAGGAAGAGTACTCGTTTTTTCATGCGGGTTTTATTATTGTGTAAAAATAATTTTAATAACCGTTCGCTAAGACCATTTTGCAATTTTGTTTCCACGCCATGCATAGAATAGAATAAAGAGGTAACACGGTATAAGAATCAGATAGGCTTTATGATTACCAATACTTTCTACGTCAGATAATTTCCCATAAAACAACGGTAATAAGGCACCACCTGCGATTGCCATGATGAGCAATGCCGAACCCGTATTGGTATGCCTTCCCAACCCTTTAATTGCCAAAGGCCAGATAGCAGGCCAAACCAAAGCATTAGACAGGCCTAAAGAGGCAATACAAAATACCGCTGTATAACCAGAGGCACTTACAGCGGCTAATGATAAAACGATACCCGTTAACGAAGAGTAGAACAAAGCTTTCTCTTGATTAAGGTACTTTGGAATAAGAAGGATACCTAAGATATAACCGATAACCATGGCCGACAATGTGAGCGAAGTAAAGTTTTTTGCTTCTGATAAGGGGATACCTTGTGAATGACCAAAGGTTCCGATGGTATCTCCTGCAATAACCTCGGCACCAACGTATAGAAACAGTGCAAGCACTCCAAGTACTAAATTGGGGTAACTCCACACAGAAGATTTATCGGGTTCGTGAGTTAATTCTACTTCTTCTTGCAAACCTATTTCGGGCAATGACGAAAAGCGAACGAATAAGGATAACAATACCAGCACAACACTCATTATTGAATAGGGTAATACGACGCGGCGAGCCAGTTCATTCAACGCCATGGTTCGGGCTGCATCATCTAAGGTTTTTATGGTTTCCGTAAGGGTATCCGCATCGGATAAAACAACAGCACCTAAAATGATCGGGGCTAACACACCCGCTACTTTATTACATATTCCCATAATACTAATTCGACGCGCTGCACTTTCCAACGGCCCTACGATGGTGATATAAGGATTACTCGCTGTTTGCAGTATGGATAAACCGGTGCCAATGATAAATAATCCACCAAGAAAAAGATAATAAGTGCGCGACAATGCTGCAGGAATAAACAATATAGCCCCAGCCGCCATAACCAGCAACCCTATCATCATTCCTTTTTTTAATCCGGTGTGCTTCAATAACCACGATGAGGGAATCGCCGTGAAGAAATAGGAGATATAAAAGGCAAAAGCAACTAATAACGATTGGAAGTTATTCAACTCGCATGCTATACGCAAGTATGGAATCAGAGTACCATTGAGCCATGTAACAAACCCGAAGATAAAAAATAAGCAACCCAGTATGAGCAATAACAAGAAAGGAGATTTTTTTGAAGCAATCATTCGTTAATTAAAAGTTTATTCTTCATCAAACCTACATAAATCAACTTCCGCAGCGTGCTGTCATGAATAAACATAGATTTACAAGTATGTAATATCTATTAATCATTTTTTAAAAGAACAACTTCATTTAAAACTCTTATTTTGTCCTCGATGTTTAACGAACTTTCTCAATTTTATCAAAGCATCATGAATGATCCTGTCTCGGTCTTTAACCCCGAAGCGCTAATTCGTTATGGAGGTTTGAGTATTTTATTTTTAGTCATTTTTGCTGAAACCGGATTGTTCTTTTGCTTTTTCTTTCCCGGCGATTCCGTTGTTTTTACCGCCGGAATACTTAGTGCAACAGGAGAAATCCAAGCCGGATGGTTAGAGGTGGTAACGGTAATGACCGTTGCAGCAACTCTTGGCAATATGACCGGATATTGGATTGGCAAACGCTCGGGAGCCATACTTATGAAACGTTCCGATACATGGTATTTCAAAAAAGAATATATAGCAACTGCCGATAGTTTTTACAAGAGATATGGCGGAATGGCATTAGTTCTCGGCCGCTTTCTTCCGATTATTAGAACGTTTGCACCTATTGTAGCAGGAATTTTAAAGATATCTACGAAACGATTCTTTATGTTTACGATTGTTGGCGCATTAGGCTGGGTAATCCCCTTAGTCACGCTTGGACATTTCTTAGGTAACGTTCCTTTTGTAAAAAATAACTTGGGTTATATCATTATTGCTATGGTAATACTAATTACCACTCCGGTAATTTTAAAAGTGGCAAGAGAGCGGCGCAAGCATTCGCCATAGGGCTGCTTCTGTTTTTCTGTTTTCTTATCTTCGTCTTAAATGTGATACGTATGAAAAGAATTCTGCTGATGCTATCTATATTATTTATTACGTGCCTTACGTTGCATGCTCAAACACAGCCCGTCACAGACTGGAAGACAAAAGTATTAGGAACTTGGAAGTACTTGGGAGAAGAGCAATTCGGAGTTATTACCGAGCCTGATAGCGTCAATGCAAACAATTCACTAACCCTTCGTGATGATTTAACTTTTGAAAAAAAGGATGCGAGCATAGTCAGCACGGGGACTTATGTTATCAGTGAAGCAGGCAAGACCATTACTTTTAAAGACATCAAAACCGGCAAATCAAAAATGTATTACTTAAAAAAATCAGATCCCGATTTCTTAATAATTGAATTCCAAACCCCCGATTTGATTCGTACACGATACAAGTATGGTGCAACAAAATAAGTTAGTCATAAGACAGAACTAATGTGTCCCTCCGATTACTAAAAAGTAATAAAGCTCGTGCGCTTTGTTAGTTTTGCCGGAACAATTATTACGATTCTACAATTAAACAAATAAGATAATCCATGCCTAAAAATGATAAATCAATTGCTGTAGTTACCTCAGGCGGTGATGCTCCCGGAATGAATGCCGCCATAAGAGCTGTGGTTCGTGCTGCCCGATATTTTGGCCTGAGGGTGTATGGTATTAGAAGAGGCTATGAAGGATTGATTGATGGCGACATATTCGAAATGCAATCACACGATGTGAGCAACATCATACAACGAGGTGGCACTATTTTGAAAACAGCTCGCAGTGAACGCTTTCGCTCCGCTGAAGGGATGAAACAGGCTTATGAAACGCTTAAGAATAACAATATTAATGGGCTGGTAGCTCTTGGTGGTGATGGTACTTTTAAGGGATGCCTTGAGCTAACCAAGGCTTATGATATTCAATGTATCGGTGTGCCATGCACGATAGACAACGATTTATTCGGTACGGATTTTACGATTGGTTATGATACTGCGATAAATACAGCACTCGATGCTATTGATAAAATCAGAGATACAGCCGATTCACATAATCGCCTTTTCTTTATTGAAGTGATGGGGCGCGATGCCGGGTTTATAGCCATGCGTACCGGCATCGGTGGTGGTGCAGAAGCTATTTTAGTCCCGGAAACAAAAACTAATTTAGATCAACTCATTGCCAAACTGGAAAAAGGCTGGCAACGAAATAAAACATCCAGTATCGTTGTAGTTGCAGAGGGCGATGAGGTCGGTGGCGCGTTTGAAGTTGCGCGTAAGGTTCATGAGCACTTCGATTATTACGACACTCGTGTATCGATCATAGGGCACATGCAACGCGGAGGTAATCCCACCTGTATGGATCGCGTATTGGCTTCACGCCTTGGGGTAGCAGCAGTTGAAGCACTGCTTGAAGGTAAATCTAATGTTATGGTTGGGATGATTCATAAGGATTTAGTTTACACCCCTTTTGATAAAGCTATAAAACATAATCTGGATATAAATATGAATCTATTGCGACTGGCCGACATCTTATCTGCTTCTTAAACAACATATACCAATAGTCTATTACCATGAACAATTACAAACAAGGCATGTTTGCCGAAGGAACGCTGAAGGATACGAATATCATTGTTACCGGAGGAGCCACCGGCTTAGGCCGTTCGATGACTACCTACTTTCTAAACCTCGGAGCCAACGTTCTAATAGCCAGTAGGAAAAAAGAAGTATTAAGTAAAACATGTGAAGAGATGCAAGCTTCTGCTAAAGGAAAGATCGGCTATGTGGTTTGTGATGTACGTAAATATGAAGAAGTTGAATCCATGATTGGAGAATGTGTCAAGCAATTTGGCTCTTTTAATGCACTGGTTAATAATGCCGCAGGCAATTTTGTAATGCCTACAGAACGCCTGTCACACAAGGCTTTTGATGTGGTAACTGATATCGTATTAAAAGGAACTTATAATTGCTCGCTTGCTGCCGGTAAATACTGGATTCAAAATAAACTACCAGGCAACATGCTGAATATAGTAACCACATACGCTTTCACAGGATCCGCTTATGTAGTACCGTCTGCTTGTGCAAAAGGAGGTGTGCTTGCACTTACTCACAGCCTTGCCGTAGAATGGGCACGCTATGGAATACGAACAAACGCTATTGCCCCCGGTCCTTTCCCTACAGAGGGAGCCTGGAGTCGCTTATTCCCTGATGCCATTCAAAAATTTGTTGCTCCCGAAACACGCATTCCCCTAAAGCGCTTTGGGCATCATCAGGAATTGGCAAATCTCGCAGCGTATCTCATTTCAGATTATAGCGCCTACATTAACGGAGAAGTAATTGTTATTGATGGCGGAGAATGGCTTAAGGGCGCCGGGCAGTTTAACGGGTTAGAAGCTGTTCCTGATACCGCCTGGGATATATGGGAGAAGAATAGGAAGTAACACTCTAAAGCCTTTTCCCTTTTCGTGATTCCGACTTATAGATAATCTGTACTCGCTTGCGTATTCAGTCTTTTACTTAACAGCTTGCCCCAGTTATTAAATGGTTTTTCGAATAAATAATAGAAAACAGCCGACATTCCGAGAGTAGTTAGCACACAAAAAATTAGCCCCGCATAATAAGCATGTTGCTCCATGTGTAACCATTGTGCAATACGGTTAGGGCGCGGAGTAAAAAGATAAAAGATTACAAACCAATGTGTGAGATATAAGCTGTAACTGATTTTACCCAAGAATATAAACGGGCTCCAATTAAGCACTCGCTGCCATGTTTGATCATTGATGAGTTTCCATAAAATAAGAAACGAAGCAAACCCCGTTATATGAAAAAAGTCAAGACCCAGATAGTGATTGGGGTAGTAATAAAATAAATTAAATGATTGAATACGGTCTATATGCCGTAAAGAAAACATTAGAAATACCAAGAGATAAATCAGATAACGCCATGGATACCACTTTGATTTCTTAAAATCATACGATTGTATTGCTTCGTAGTTTTTCCCTAACCATACGCCTAACATAAAATGAAAAGCAAAAGAGCTGATAAAAGCACTAATTAAAATACTCAATGGCAACAACAGCAGATACGTATTTGGAGTTTTGATTAATAGGACTACAAATACCGGGACGATCAAACTAAAAATTATTTCTACAGATAAGGTCCAGCCGGGCGTATAGAGTGCTTGAAAATTTCTGATAAGCCCCGCCTCTAATAGAAAATCGTAATTGCGATTAAAAATAGCTTCCCGCAAAAACGAAAAAGACAGGTCCCCTTTATGCATAAATAGGAAGCTCATAAATAGCATTATTATATAAGCAGGGTATATTCTAAAAACCCGTTGAACAATAAACTGTCTGTAATTGAGTGCTACCTTAACTTTTGATTCCGGATTGAAATAACGCAAAGACAGAACCAAACCGCTTAGTACGAAAAAGAAAGAAACGGCATCAGAGCCATTGAATATGCAACTCAGATAATGTTGAGTGTTACGTCCGTCCCAGTAATGGAAGAGATCGAGGCTGAAAATAAAATGATAGATAAGAACCGAAAAAGCAGCAATTCCGCGGGCGCTGTCAAGATATGCTATTCGTTTTTGCATGAGGCAGTTAAATCCATACGCAAGTATAAGTAAAAATGCTTAACCCTACTTTAAACCTACGGGATATGATTACTGCCTGAATTTAATATATAAATAAGTAATTTTTATTATCTGGCCAACATCGTGCGGACTTCCATCTCGAATGGCAAATAAGCATCATCGCTCTCCAACATATAAATAATTGATTTAACTAATTCAGCAGGTTGTATCATATCTTCCGCACTAAGCTTATTTCCTATTTTATCAAAAAAGTGTGTGTTAACCGAACCCGGATATAAGGTGGACACTTTGATGTTAAACTGACGCAATTCACGATAGATAGATTGTGAAATAGCCCGCACCGCAAACTTAGTGGCAGAATAACCACTTCCCTCAACAATAGCTTGCGTTCCGGCTATAGAACAAATATTTATTATATGGCCGGAGCGAAATGTCTTCATAATGGGAGCAATTAATTTAATGCCATAGAATGTACCATGCACATTAGTATTAAACATTTCGTGCCAATGCTCTAAGGACATCTCTTCTATCTTCCCGAAATACCCAACCCCTGCATTGTTGATGAGAATATCTATCGGCTTCTGACTTTGAATTAAAGGAGTTAAGACTTCTTCTAACTGTTTGTAATTGCCCACATCAGCTTTTAAATCGATATAATTCTTGTGCTGGATTATTGTGCCGCGACGGCTAAGACCGAATACGATACAATCCTTTTCCAGTAAAGATTTTACTACTTCCAAGCCTATGCCCGAACTGACACCGGTTACAATGGCCGTTTTATTTTTTAGGATCATAATATATTATTTAAAAAGTTGAATAAACGCCTCAGGCACCGGAACAACTTTACGATTTTGATAATCGAAACATACCATTCCGGTTTTTGCATGTGCAATGTCGTGCATCTTCTCAGCGTGCGATAGGCGATAATATAAATCAAACCCTGCACGGGTAAATTCTGCAGGCATTACCTCACATCGAATCACATCGCCATAAAAAGATTCTGATTTATACACCACCGCCGCATCCGCCTGTATCAGTGATACACCAAACAAATCCAACTCCGTGCTCTGATACTTTTTTAAGAATTGCACTCGAGATTCGTGAATGATGGATAATATCGCATCATTGCCAACATGTGCTCCGTAATTCAAGTCCGTAATACGCACTGGTATGAGCGTGGAGAATTTAAAAACTTCGGGTAGTGTAATTTGAAGACGTGCCATATTGAAATTTTAGAACTGTAAACGCGCCGAAGGCACTAAATACTGGTTACTGAAATCTTTGTTTAAAAACTTATAATGTGCCACTATGGCAATCATCGCTGCATTGTCGGTACAATATTCCAAGTCGGGGAAAAAAACTTGTACAGGTTCCTGTTCAGCCCAAAGTAAGAGGGCCTGGCGTAAACCCGTGTTGGCTGCTACCCCGCCTGCAATAGCTATTCGGGGTATGTTTAAATCAACTGAGGCCTTCTTCAACTTAGCCATTAATATGGAAACAATGCGTTCTTGAACACTTGCAGCCAAGTGGGCTTTATTTTGTTCGATAAAATTGTGCTGTTTTTTACTTTGTTCTTGAATAAAATATCGAATAGCTGTTTTCAAACCGCTAAAACTAAAATTATATCCTGCTACCTGAGGTTCCGGAAAAGAAAATATTGCTTCGCCCTGTTTAGCAAGTTTATCTATAAGAGGTCCGCCCGGATAGGGCACCCCCATCATCTTAGCTGTTTTATCAAATGCTTCTCCGGCTGCATCATCCAGAGTTTGGCCTATAACTCGCATATTTAAATAATCTTCAGTCAACACAATTTGTGTATGCCCTCCCGATACGGTAAGGCACAGAAACGGAAAAGTTGGCATCGGCTTCTTAATATAGTGTGCCGCCACGTGTGCTTGCATGTGTTGCACCGAGATAAGTGGGATATTTAAGGCAAGCGCAAGTGCTTTGGCAAATGAAACCCCTACCATGAGCGAGCCGATAAGACCAGGGCCTGAAGTTACTGCTACCGCAGCTAATTGATTGTTCGTTACACCTGAGTTCTTCATAGCAGCATGTACCACCGGAACGATATGCTGTTGGTGTATGCGTGAAGCCAACTCCGGAACTACGCCACCATACTGCTGATGCACTTCCTGTGTTGCTGTCACATTTGATTTTATCTCTCCATCTATAATGACGGCCGCAGAAGTCTCATCACAAGAGGACTCTATAGCAAGTATAATAATCGGTGTATGCAAACGACAACAAAAATAAGCGCTAATGCATAATTCATAGAGTATTCCCGATAGCATGACGTTAAATTGGTTGTATTTTTGAAAGCATTATATTTGTGAAACCGAAATGGAGAAAAATATTGCGCATAGCCGCCATCAGTATCGGTGGGCTTCTTTTGTTTCTCTTTCTTGTAATCGGTACATTAACTTTATTAATTCGCCGTCCGGCAGTTCAAACAAAAGTTGCATTATGGATAACCGAATCCTTATCTAAAAAGTTAAAAACTGAGGTTAGTATCGGCTTTGTGGATATTGATTTTTTTAATACCATAGTCCTTCGTGATTTCTTAATACTTGATCAATCAAAGGACACGTTACTCAGCTCTTCCGAATTACGTGTTGATATTAACTTATTCTCATTATTTGACAAGAAGCTTAATATAGAATCTGTAAAGCTCCATCGCCCTCATATTGAAATGCTGCGCAGGCAACATGAAAAAGATTTCAATTATGAGTTTATTATAGATGCCCTTGCGAGCAATGATACCACCAGCAGTAATATTGACTTTACATTCAACTTCCATACACTACAGATTTATCAGGCATATTTTCGATATTACGATTTTCAGAGTGAAGTGGATCTAAGCATCATTGTACCCTCTGTAGTTGCAGAAGTGGATAGTATGAATATACAACAGCCCTTCTTCGTACTAAAGCGAGGAGTTATCGAATCGCCCATAGTAAAGATTCTGATGATGAACACACAAGATTCGACTCATTCAAATGCACCGCAAGACACTGCTTTCGTACATCTGAATACAAAAAAGTTTGGCCTGGTCGCAAACTCGTTTCGAATGAATAATGCTCGTTTTATATATGATGAGGCAGATACCCAACAAGATACAACACTGTTTGATTATCGGCACATGGACTTTAGCAATATTCATATCCTTGGTAATAATATTCAATTTATTGGCGACTCCATTACCGGAACTTTACAATGCTTATCCGGAAAGGAACAGAGCGGGCTTCAACTTGATACTCTAAAAGGAGATTTTAAACTAACTCCTTACGAGGCTGAAATTAAAAACTTGGTATTGCGGATGCCCAACTCAAGATTGACAGATTATGTGCGTTTTTATTATTACAATTTTCCGGCTTTTCTCAACTTCACTCAAGAGGTAAAGTTTCAAGCATCTATACACAATTCGAGTATTGATTTGCGTGACTTATCCTGCTTCTCACACCATTTGAACTCGTTCAAAGAATCAATATCCGTTAGTGGCAATGTGCGCGGAAGTGTATCTGATTTAAAAGGAAAAAACATCAATATCTCATTTGGTAAAATGAGTACGCTGCAAGGCGATATTACTATGATAGGCTTACCGGACTTTGATAATACGTTCATCGACTTTATTACATCAAATGCACGAAGTAATTATGAGGATCTATCCCGCTTAAGTTCATTATACACGTTGCCCGGAACAATTAAAAATATGGGGACAATCAGTTTTAACGGCACCTACACAGGATTCATTGAAGATTTTGTGGCTTATGGTGCGCTGCAATCTGATTTAGGAACGCTCGTGAGTGACCTTAACATGAAAAATATTTATGACTTGAATAAAACTCGTTATATCGGAACCCTGTCTTCATCATACTTCAATTTGGGTAAGTTCTCAGGATTAGATAGTACGTTTGGCAAGATTGCATTTTACACACGCCTTTCAGGCAGCGGGCTTTCAGCAAAAACCATTGATGCCAGCGTTATAGGTGTTGTCAATGAATTTGATTTTAATCATTATCGTTATCACAATATTGATGTGAATGGAGCCTTCCATCAACAGGAGTTTACCGGGCGATTACAGGTGAGCGACACTATGGCCAATCTTGATTTCTTGGGCAATGTTAATTGGAGCGAGGAAAAGCCTCAGTATAATTTTCATCTGACCCTCTATCATGCCAACCTGAAGCAACTTCATTTCAGCACGTCGGATTATACGTTAAGCATGCTGGCCAAAATTGACGCTACAGGCAATGATATTGACGATTTATATGGTAGTCTTCATTTTGATAAGATAAAATTCAAAGAAGGCACGAAAGAATTTCAACTGGATACGGCTACACTTATTATTTCCGAAGATGCCCTGGCTAAACATATTCGCTTGGGCACACCTATTTTTCAGATCGCATTGGATGGGAAAATTAAAGTCAGAGAATTATACGATGCTTTAATTAGTACGGTGGCTTTTTACTTTCCTTCGCTACCTTTTGATTACAATCCGGTAATGACAAAAGATATTTTTACGCTACAGGTGAACACCTTCAATATGAATGGCATGTTGAATTTCTTCTACCCTGGGTGGAGCGGTATTTCGAATGCCTCCTTCTCGATGAATTATGATGCGGAGACGTCCTCCATGAAGCTAAATGGAAAGATTCCCCAAATTGCTTATGGTCAGTATAGGTGTGATAGCGTTCAACTTTTATCACACACTGAAAATCACCGGTGGATTAGCACTGTTGATGCCCTTCGATTAACCATTCAGGATTCAATAATAGTAGATCAGCCTTCTATAGCATTAAATTTATATAACGATTCTGCATTCATTCATCTATTTGCTAAAGACGATATCAATAACTCGTTGATTGATGTAAACGGACTGATAAAAGGAGGTAAGGATTCCATACAGGCATCGCTTTATAAATCGAATATTATGATTCGAAGTGAATCTTGGATTTTAAATAATAATAACCTTGTGGTGCTTGGTAAAAATTATTTAAGAATAAGTGATTTACAACTCTCAACTGGTAATCAATCTGTGTTAGTTTTTACCAATGCCGATGCCATTCGGAAAACGAACATTCACTTTGTATTTAACAATTTGAATGCAGGAAATTTTTATCGTTATATACGTATCGGAAATTATGATGCCGGTGGAATTATTGATGGTACGGCTTCTATATTAAATCTATATGAGAATTTACGATTCCAATCTGATTTTAGTATTCGTCAATTTAGCTTTAATGGAGATTCGATAAATAAAGTAAATGTTAAAGCGGGATATGATAGTGAAAAGGATCAGATTGATTTAGTTGTAAAAGCTAAAGACGTTAAATATGACTTTGAAGCATCTGGAAATATTAACCCCTCTGCAGATGAGCAACAGTTAAATATACACCTTGAGATATTAAAATTTCGATTAGGAATTTTAGAACATTACCTTGGAGAATATATTTCATCGGTATCCGGTATAACAGCCGGTTCCCTTGATATAAAAGGCACGTTAGATAAGCCGTTAGTGTTTGGTCAAATGCACATACCCACTTGTGGTGTTAAGGTAAATTATCTGCAAACGGAATATACTTTTGATGACGAGGAAATTCATTTTAACGAATCCTCTATTGACTTGGATGAAATTATCTTGCGCGATAAGTTTAACAACACGGCTACACTCGGCGGAGAAATAACACATAACAATCTGAGCGAATTTCGTTTGAATCTGTTTTTAACAACAAATCAATTTAACTTTTTGAATACGACTTCTAAAGATAATGATTTATACTACGGACAAGCCTTTGCAAGCGGCATCGTTACTTTTAAAGGACCTATTGAAGATTTAGAGATATATGCAAATGTTGTATCTAAGCCGAACACAACCTTATCCATACCCATTACAAATGAATATTCCGTAAGTCAAAATCAAACGATTCGAATAATCAATGTTTCACAACCCGATAATACGATATCAACAACGAAAGACAATTATATACTACGTCTTAACTTCGATATGGAGCTAAATACAGATGCTAACATCAAAATTATCTTTGATCAAAAGGCCGGCGATATTATTAATGGTACAGGCAAAGGCAATCTACGTCTGGAGATAAACACAGATGGAGACTTCAAGATGTATGGCAATTATACGATTGAACACGGCGATTATCTGTTTACACTCCAGAACTTCATTAACAAGAAATTTATTATTGGACAAGGCGGCACGATAAGTTGGAACGGTGATCCATACGAAGCTAAAATTAACATTGATGCTATTTATGCCGTTCAACGAACGACAATATCAGACTTATTGCAAGGTACGGGAGCAGTATTGAGCAGTCAGGATTTAGCGGAAGCTAATCAAAAAGTTCCGGTGAATGTACAGATGAATCTGAACGGGTCGCTCATGCAACCTAATATTGACTTTGATATTCGTATTCCATCGGGGTTTAGTTCTGCAGGCTCACTGGCGCAACGTGAATTAGATCGTCTGAAACAAGACCCCAATGAATTAAATAAACAGGTATTCGGATTGCTTATCATGAATCGCTTCCTCCCTGCAAATATTGATGCCGGTCTCGTAAGCAGTGGCGTAAACAATAGCGTATCCGAGTTTTTATTTAACCAATTAAGTTATTGGGCTTCTCAAAATAAATATAACGTCGGAGTTAATGTAAACTATAATACGTATAGTTTGAGCAATGACCCTACTACGGATATCCGTCGTCGTGAATTTATCGTTGGGTTACAAAAAACATTATTCAATGAACGCTTAACTGTTGGTGCCGGCGGCAATTTCGATGTGTCATCTGCAACTACAAACAATAACAATGCGAATCGTGTAGCTGCTGATGTAAACGTACAATATAAAATCACCCGAGACGGTCGATATATACTCAGTGCTTACAATAAAAGCCAATATGACCTTTTGCTGGATGCCAATAGAAATAAGCGCGGCATCTCAATTGCATACCGCAAAGAGTTTAATAACTTCAACGAATTGTTCCGAAAGCAGAATAAGTAATATTTTAGAACCAAACGAAGCAATTCAATCTCTTTTCTTATTTAATTAAATACTATGTTCAGGCAAAAACGATGCTTTGCTCATGTCGTGTTAACAATAGAAAAAGTAAGCGAACTACAACAATTATTTAAGATTTTTTTATCCGAAATAAAAAATACCTTGTAAGTTTGTCGCTCAATTAGTATAGAAAATGTTCTCTAAAACGTGTGAGTATGGTCTAAAGGCTGTTATCTACATTGCAACTAAATCGCTTGAAGGTAATAGAGTAAAGATTAGAGACGTAGCCGACAACTCAGGTTCACCCGAAGCCTTTACCGCAAAAATACTGGGTTCATTAACGAAGCATAATATTGTAAACTCACTCAAAGGGCCTTATGGAGGTTTTGAGATCGAGGCAAAAAGAATGAAGCAAATAAAGGTGAGTGAAATAATTTTTGCACTCGATGGAGACTCCGTTTACAACGGGTGTGCCTTGGGCCTCAGCGTATGTAGCGATACCGAGCCCTGCCCTATGCATGAGAACTTTATTGAAGTAAGGAAACAATTAAAAAAAATGCTTGAAACAACTACTATCTATGAATTAGCAACCAAGATAAAATCCGGAAAATCATTCTTAGTTCGTTAAAAGCAATCAACCAATAAACACCAATACAAATGGAACAAAAAGAAATATGGCTCGAGAGTTTAATTACTGCAACGCCACAGGAAGGTAGAGAACTTGCTATCAAAATGGCAAGAAAATCTGTAGCTGCCATTCAAACCGACCCGGAGATACGTAAAAAGTTACGCCCTGATTATGCGAATGACACGGCTCAGCTTATTGCTTCTGCCAATGTGGTTGCTCTAGAATTTCAAACCATAGCAAAGGCTAATAACTACTGGAGAAAAGGATAGTATAGACCTATAGGTCTATACTTACACTTTTGAATGAGCACCGGAGCGAATCAAAATTGTTTACGAAGCAACCTTCATAATGTCAGTAAGCCCATGCACGGCAAATGAAAATCTCTAAGGCCACAATAATCATAATGACCATATTTATATGGATTGGTTTTATATGTGCTATAAGCTTTATGGAGTCATGGCTAAAGTTTTTAGCTCCCGGAATTACCATCCCACTCGGGTTAGGAATCGGGAGATTGGTCTTCAGCGTTTTGAATAAAGTGGAATGGGTTATGGCTGCCATTGTTATGGTTAATCTTATTCTTATGCAAAAGCGTATTATCCGAAAAAGAAATTTCACCTATTTCTCATCATTGATAATATTAGTGGTTGAGACATTCTTGCTTCTCCCATTGATGGATGCGAGAGCTCAACTGCGCATGAGTGGTGTCGAAGTACCCTCATCGAACCTGCATATTTGGTTTGTAATAGCAGAAATGATTAAGGTAATATGCTTGTTTTTATTTGGTCTATCTTTTTTAAAATTCTCGATAAATGAATTCGAAAACAGATAACGCTCGAACACGTTCGCTCTCTTTCTTTTCAAACATGTTTTCAAAATGTCTCCTACTCTTTTAAGTACAACCTATACCTCAATATGAATACAGATGATTTCACAAAAGCACAGGGACACTGGATACTTGCCAAGATGGGTAAGCGAGTGCTGCGCCCCGGTGGAAAGGAATTAACAAATAAATTGGTTAATGCATTGCAAATTTCTTCTACCGATGAGGTTATCGAATTTGCTCCCGGTATGGGTTATACCGCGTCTTTAGTAATTGACAAACACCCTAAATCATATATTGGCGTAGATGCAGATGAAGATGTGGTGAGAATACTGAAAGAAAAATTTGCACGCAATGGTGTACGATTTACTCTTGGGAGTGCGGAGAAAACTTATATAGAAAGTGACTCACAAGATAAAGTTTATGGAGAGGCTATGCTTACTATGCATGCCGACCATCGGAAATCGGAAATTATAAAGGAAGCACATCGCATTTTAAAAAAGGGTGGTATTTATGCGATTCACGAGCTGGGACTAATGGATGTGGACGAGAGCCTGAAAGCCACAATACAACGAGATTTAGCACTTTCTATTAAAGTTAATGCTCGCCCTTTAACAGAAACAGAATGGCGGGAATTGTTAGAGAGAGAAGGATTTAAGATAAAAAGTGCTTTTATTAATGATATGAAACTTTTAGAGTTAGGCCGTTTGATTGATGATGAGGGTCTTGTCCGAACTCTGAAAATAAGCTTAAATATTATGCTAAACCCAAAAGCAAGGCAAAGAATACTGGAAATGAGAAAAATTTTCAGAAAACATCAACAACACATCAATGCTATTGCTATTATTGCAGAAAAATTATAAAACATACGTTGTAAAACTAGGGAGAGAATGAACATTTCTAAAGAAACAACAATAGGAGATATAGTCGCGCAAGATTACCGCACAGCTTCAGTTTTCAAAAATAATGGTATTGATTTTTGTTGTAACGGAAACAGAACTATTGCTGAAGCCTGCTCTAAAGAAAATATGGATATTGACACGTTAGTTGAATCATTAAATGGAGCGATGAGTAAGAAAAATGATACAACAGTTGATTTTAACAGTTGGCCACTAGACTTATTAGCAGACTATATCGAAAAAAAGCATCATCGTTATGTTGAAACAAAGATCAAAGAGATAACTCCATTTCTCGAAAAAATAATTAAAGTACACGGAGAGCGCCATCCCGAATTAAGTCAAATAGGAGATCTTTTTAAGGCCTGTGGTGGCGAACTCGCTGCACACATGAAAAAAGAAGAACTTGTGCTATTTCCCTATATCCGAAAATTAGTAAAAGCTAAAGCAGAAAATACAATAATAAAAGCCCCCTTTGGCACCGTTCAGAATCCCATTAAGATGATGATGCACGACCATGATATCGAAGGTGAACGCTTTAGAAAAATTGCAACTTTGACTCATAACTATATGCCTCCTGCAGATGCGTGCACTACTTATCAAGTTACTTTTTCAATGTTAAAAGAATTTGAAGATGATTTGCATCTGCATATTCACTTGGAAAACAATATTCTTTTTCCAAAATCCATTACTCTTGAAGAAACCTTTTAAAACAATTAAATAAAACTAATTTAAAAACCATTAACACAAACAAAACAAAATGAAAAAAACATTCTTAACACTTTCAGCTGCTGCTTTAATTCTTCTTGCAGCTTGTAACAACGAAAAGAAAGAAAACACGGAAACACCGGCACCTACTACAGAAACTCCTGCGCCAGCACCTACTACAGGCAATGTATCTGCCGGAGTTGCTGAAGTAACACTTAATGCCGGGGATGACATGAAATATGATATCAATGAAATCAAAGTAAAAGAAGGCCAAACAGTAAAAGTAACTTTACACCATACCGGTAAAGCTCCGGTAACGGCTATGGGTCATAACTTTGTTCTTTTAGAAGAAGGTGTTGACTTAGCCGAATTTGCTGCTGCTGCAATAAAGGCAAAAGACAACGATTACATTCCTAAAGATAAAACGGGTGACGTAATTGCACATACCAAAACTATCGGTGGTGGCGAAACAACTCAAGTTGAATTTAAGGCACCGCCAAAAGGTACTTATGAATACCTCTGCTCTTTCCCCGGCCATTCTGCTTTAATGAAAGGTAAATTCATAGTAGAATAATTTTCTTTAAGTCTTTAAAGATGTGCCCTAAATCGGCTATGAGCTATCTCGAATAGAGACTATAAGCCCGATTAAGAAAACAAAAAAGCATCCATCAAAAATGGATGCTTTTTTTATGCCCCTAAGATTGATATGTTATGAAATACTTTGTATTACCCGCTCCAGTTTATCTCTTACTTGATTAGCTAAGATTCCCAATTGTTCATTCTTAATTGCCATCATAGATGCCACTGGATCCACCGCTGCAATTTTAATTGTTCCATTTTCCTGCTCTTTAACAACAACATTACAAGGCAGCATAGTACCAATCATTTCTTCGGCCATTACGGCTTTGAAAGCAAATGGCGGATTGCAAGCACCTAAGATTTTATATTTAGGCATTTCCACATTCAACTTTTTCTTTAGTGTAGCTTGCATGTCTATTTCAGTAAGTACTCCAAATCCTTCATTTTTCAATGCTTCCGTAGTTTTTAAAATAGCGGAATCGAAGTTGTCTTTAATTGTCTTTGCAAAAAAATAACTCATGGTCTTTAATTTTAGATGTTTGCAAAATTCCAAAGATTGCTATCCCCTAATGGTGACTTTAGTAACAAAATAAAATAATTGCTGTCAATAAACGCTGAAATAACTTGTCTCTACCTCTTCCGGGTTAAGCGCAGATGTATAATGTAAAAACGCTTGTGTATTTCTTTCAGAAGTGCTGTTTCTTTAATCAATCTACTCTGTTTACTTCTATACTTTTTAGCCAATACACATGACGGGGGCCTGTTTTAATATCATTTTTACAAATCAGAATCATATCGCCTTGCGCTTTTATCGGCTGACCATTTTCTTCAAACAAGATATAAACATTATCTCCTGTAGGGTTGTTGAATATCTCTGCCCAAGAAAAAGTAGCCTTATAATCGTCCGTAGCCCTGGCCACGATGTAAAAGTTTCGATCTTTGTGATTCTTCTGTATAATCTTCGCTTTTTCTAAAATAGTTCTCAATAAAACGCCTTTGCACGTTTTGTCTTCTTTCATATTAGCTCCACTTTGACAAACTACTTTAAAGTTCTCGATTGTCTCAACATTCATTCTCTTCAAGGAGTCAACCGTTAAGGTTAAAGGGTGCTCAACATCCCCTGTAATCGTAACTTGTTTACTCGTATATTTCATACTATCCTCTGCCGAAACATTCATACAAGCGTCCTTACCTTGTTGCTTGCTGTCGGTCATTTCATGTTTGTGACCGGTTTCGTCCGAATTTTTGAGTGATTGCTCTGATTGCTCTTTGTTTGAACAATTACTTAACAATAGCAGAGTTACAATTAAGGTTGAATAATATTGAAGTGTTTTCATGTTTGACTTATTTATGATAAAAGAATCGTAGGGTAACAAGATAATTTCTTCCTTCTTCAGGGTATCCCTCAACCAGACTGTAGTTTTTATCGAAGATGTTATTTACGCCCAACTCAAGCCGAAGATATTTATATAAATCTCCATATATAAAGGCATTAGCAAGCATAAATCCATCTGCTTTATTACCGTAACTGGAGCTGTAGCGGAATGAATTATATTCCGTACTTGCAAGTATCTGTATTTGTTTTATAGGTTTATATTGTATGTAACCATACACTTTATTATTAGGTACATCCGTAAAATGCAGATTAATGTTTGTTAAATTGTTTCGTTCAATATAGGTGTAGTTTGCACTAATAATTAAATTCTTTAGCACGTCGTATCGCATACCGGCCTCTAAGCCGAAGAATTCAGCACTTCCGGCATTCTGCATTTGCGATTTACCCGGTTGCACATTACTGATACTCATTATTGCATCCGTGATCTTGCTGTAAAAAAGTGCTGATTGGAAGGTGATTTTGGATAGGTAGGTTCCCGTATAGTTTATTTCAAAATTATCGGCAGATTCAGGCTTTAAATCCGGATTAGGTATGGCTGTGCCCATACGATAGGAAAAGCGGTCTTTGATTGTGGCAAATCGGGTTTTGTGTGAAAAAGTAGCCCCAACCTTTTGTTCATCTTTTATTAGGTAATACAGGCCGAGTTGGTCGTTAAATGCCTGACTGATGCCGGATTTAGGATAGTCTAATATTTCCTTTGTGCTGGATATATAATCTTCTGCTTTAATATTTCTTCTTTGACTGTAACCTATCCCGGGTATAATCATCAATTTATCGTTGAATTGATAGACATCTTCTATGCCTATCATCATTGTGTTATCCTCAAAACGACGAACCGGCTCGCCTAAGTTATTTTCTCTATGCACATCCTCCTTGTAATGCAAAGCAAGTTTTAAATTATTCTTAGGTATCCATTGTGTTCCGTATTCAATGCTCCCACCATAAGTATAGTCATTATAGAAACTGTTAAAAGCATAGGGCTTTGTTTGAGTGGAATAACTAACATCATCAAAACTGCTGATTTCATTTTTGAAAATATCATAGTAAATTCTTGATGCGATATAGTTCTTATCATTCAGTTTAGTATTTGAGAAAAAGTAATATGTTTCTTTGTTCCATCTTGGCCACTGCCAGTAGCGCGGTTTCTTGAGTAAGGTGTTTAAAGTGTCTTTGCCACAGTATATAGGGTTTCCTTTGCTCCCTTGCTGATTGATATATCCTAGTACATATTCGTGTTTAGAGTTCGGGATCCAGCCCATTTTTATATTTAGTTTCTGATCCGTTCTGTATGAGTTGTCTCGCTGTTTGCCGTTTTCATTCTTTGTTGAATCAAAATGTGATGATAGATAATAGGCGTCACGGTGCAAATAAGAAAGCCCGCCTTGAACATAGAACTTACCTAGGTTTGAGCCGGCGTTCATGTTTGCTCTATAACCATTATCGTTTAATGTTCCGATGGCTCCATCAAGTTCTATTTTGTTTTGTGGTTTACGTGAGATTAGATTAATGGAACCGCCTAATGAATTTGGCCCATAGAGTATAGAGGAGAAGCCTTTAGATACATCAATGACGGATAGATCAAATGTAGTAAAGCGTCCTAGGTCAACATACCCATCATAAGGTACATACACCGGAATACCATCCATATATACAGGCACCTGTCTAAGATCAAATCCGCGAACTGTTATGGTGGATTCGTTCCGCTGACCAAAACCGGTTAACGTGATACCGGGCAACATATTTAAAGCCCTTGATACTTCCATTTTATTTTGGTTAGCAATATCCTCAGAGTTTACCCTGTCATTGATATCTTGTTCCTTTGATGCTGTTATTGTGATTTCACCAAGTTTAAATATTTTGTAATTCACTGTATCGGGCATTTCTTTTTGTTCTGATTTTTGTGCAAAGAGAAATACTGGAAGAGACAGAGTCAGAATAAGTAGTTGTAATAATTTAGTTTTCATATAGTTCATTTACTTCGTGCTTATATTTTACTTGTGTTCCGAGTATTTAGAATTTAACTGCTTTTGATTTCTGTTCTATGAAGGTTTTTATTTCATCTTCAAGCGTATGGAACTTTTTAATTGCTTCCTCACCTGCATTAGTTAGTATTGCACCACTTCCATTTTTGCCGCCTAATATTTTTTCTACTAAAGGTTCTTTTGCACGTTTATTCATATCATTTACGAGTTGCCAGGCCTGGCGATAAGACATCTTTAGAGCCTTGGCTGCATTCGTAATTGAACCGGTCTTTTTTATATTTTCCAAGAGAATAACCCTGCCGATACCCAAATAGGGACCGCTTCTTTCATCTATCCAAACTCGCACTCTTACGGTATATTGCCTGTTTAATGCTTTCACTATGCTTTATTGTACATAGTGCAATTTTAAGTGTGTTGCTATTAGATGAATTTGATATGCAATTGAATAATTTGTGATTTATATCACTCTTACTCTGTACCTGGCTCTATGAGAACTATTCATGCCTTGCACCTTTCATTACTTTAAAAATATGTAGTATCTGCGGGAACAAGGCATCCATGCTTTCAGATGCGCCTTTGGTCGAGCCGGGTAAGCCAAGAACTAAAGTATTTTCAATTAGACCTGTAACACTACGTGATAACATAGAATAAGGTGTTCTCATTTGACCATAAGAACGCATGGCCTCCTCAATACCCGGAATGCGCTTTTCAATAATTTCTTCTAATGATTCTGTTGTGATATCTCTTGGGGATAAGCCGGTGCCTCCCGTAAGGATGACCATGTTCAGGTTTTGAGAACAATAGTTTTTTGTTTTTGTAATAATTTCTTCTTTCTCGTCCGGTATAACGATATAATCTGTTACCTCAACTCCACATTGTTTCAATTTATTCATTATGGCCTTTCCTGCCCTATCCTCCTTTGATCCTTTTGAGATGCTGTCTGAGCAAACAATGACTGCGGCTTTAATTCCTGTTGATTCCTTTTTTAAATAGTCGCTTTTTCCACCCGACTTTTCCAACAATAGAATGCGTTCAATTGTGATATTCTTATCAATCGGCTTTAACATATCATATATAGTAAGAGCAACAACAGAAGCGGAGTGCATAGCCTCAACCTCAACTCCGGTTTTATATATCGTTTGTACCTCTACACGAATAATAATTTCAAGCCCATTCACCTCATGACTAATAGCGGTGTATTCAATAGGTAAAGGGTGGCAATCGGGAATCATGTCGCTTGTGCGTTTTGCGGCATAGAGTCCTGCCGTTTTCGACATCTCAAACACATCTCCCTTAGGAACCCTTTTCTCGATCAAGGTCTTTATCGTTTCTTCAGAACTGACACGCACAATGGCCTGCGCTATTGCAGTGCGGTGCGTGCTTATTTTATGTGTTATGTTTATCATACTTTATTATTGATTTTCTTTCCAAAGTGATTTGGTCTCGCTAACAATCTCTTTGCCCCAAATCGGTATTTCTTTTTTTAGTCGTTCTACAAGTTCTTCACAAGCATCAATTGCAGCTTTACGATGTTTGGAAGAAGTGAAAACAAACAAACTTATTTCACCGGCACTTACATAGCCTAAGCTATGATATATATGCATACAGGTTAATTCATACTTGGCAAATAGCTCCTCTCGTATTTTAGAAGCTGTTGTTAAAGCCATATCGTTATAGGCCGTATATTCTATGGCTTTAACCTGTTCACCATCTTTACTATCCGCACGGACTTGACCAAGGAAGATACTGTGTGCGCCAATTTCCGTCTGTTGCTGATGTTTGCTTATTGCATCTGCGATTTTAGATGGTGATATGGGCCCCTCAATAAAAATATTTTTTATCTTATTCTGCATACTTTTTAAATTTTTGAATGTCGGGGATTTGTGAAATGCCCCCAATGATGGAAAATATTCCGGTATCGGGTAAATGTTTTTTTAATATTGTAGTGGCATACTTACTTCGTATTCCTTTTTGGCAAAACAGATACACTGTTTTATATGATTGAATTTGTTGAGGATTATCTAATAGATGTTGTAGCACCATATTGATATGATTGACATGCTCTAATTTAGGTTGCTCGTGTGGTTCTCTGATATCTATTAATATAGAATCGGCCGGGGCATTCTTGATAATTTGGAGTACTTCCGGCCACGAAACTTCATAGAAAGAAGCCTCATTTGATGAACAAGTAATCTTGTAATCAATGTTTAGAAATTCATCTATTGTCTTAGGTGCATGAATATTTTGTTTGTTTGGCTTTAGTTGTATCTCCTGAATGGCATGATTATATAAATCGTAAATCATCATTTTATTTAAAAGGACATGACCATATTGTGAAATGAATTTTATGGCTTCCGCTGCCATCCACAATCCTATTATTCCAGGTAAAACACCCAACACACCCGTTTCACTACAATTGGGCACCTCTATGTCTGATGGAGGCGTAGGGAAGACATCACGATAATTCGTTTGAATACCTTGCTTATTCTTAACATTAAATACGGCTACTTGCCCTTCGTTTTGATATATAGATCCAAAAACAAGTGGTTTATTCATTAATGTACATACATCATTTATCATGTATCGGGTTCCAAAATTGTCTGTACCGTCAATAATCAAATCATATTCTGAAATAATGCGAAGAGCATTTTGATTTGTTAAATAAGAAGGTATAAAATTTACTTGTATGTCGGCGTATTTATTACGAATATATGTTGCTGCAACCTCTGCTTTTGATTTGTTGACATCACTTTCCGAAAAAATAATTTGGCGATTAAGATTAGATATCGAGACTAAATCTCCATCAATGATCGTAATATTCCCCACACCCGCTGCAGCAAGATAGAGTAGTACCGGGCAGCCTAAACCTCCTGCACCGATAATCAAGACCTTAGCTTCGATTAATCTTTGCTGCGCTTGAATGCCGAAGCCTTTGAGTTTTATTTGTCGTTCAAATCGTTCCATCTCTTTAGCCTCCTGAGAACGGCGGGAGCAGAGCTACTTCGCTGTTCTCACTCAGTGCTGTATTTTGTTCAATAATATTTTTATTAACCGCAATACTCATCTTGGCATCTATTAATGAAGGGTACTGCTTTATCAAATAGATCATTAATGAATCCGTGTCGTTGATCCCTTCGACAACAAACTCTTTTTCATTTATTTTATCTGTAATAACGCCAAAGGTGATAATCTTAATTTTAGACATGATTCGATTTATTAAATTTTTCAAATTCTTCCGGGGTATTAATGTTGTAGAGTAAATCTTCTCGATCAGACATACTATCATCCACATTTACAATCTTACTATGCGTATCCTGAATCAGTTCCAACATTTTTAATTGATTGTTCCCTACCCTTTTTTCTATTTCTGCTTTGAGAGAAGTTTTAATAATGCAGCATAATGGATGCAGTCTTCCCTTCGACTGCGGTATGATGATGTTATAGTCTTCAATACCTTCGACTAATTGTCGCAGAAGCATCGTGGTTAAGAATGGAATATCACAACTGATCACGATAATATACGATGCTTGTGTATGATGCATTGCTGTCAATATCCCTCCCATAGGGCCTTTCGCCTCAACAATGTCCTTGAAGACTTCATATCCTAATTTGTTATATTCATCAGTATTTGCAACAATCTTAATTGGAATCTTCAATGGAGCTATCGCATTAAGAACATGTTGAATCATTCTTTTACCTCTGAACTGCATTAATGCCTTATCCTTACCCATCCTGCTGCTTTTACCTCCAGCTAAAACATATGCTTCTATAGTGCTATTCCGGCTCATGAAAAAAGAAATTTTGTAGAGGCAATAAGCAGGACTACAGCTAAAAGTCGTTTTAATAACTTAACATTAAACCTATTAGCACCAAGATATGCTCCAGCGATACCTGCCATAACCGTTATCGGCATCAGAATTTGTAATTCCTTTTGAATATGAAGTTGGAAAGTTCCCGCTCCAATTAAACCGGCAATGGAATTAAGAAATATAAATAATGCACTAACTGCCGATGTCTCTTTTACATTCGTCCATCCCATTAACAGGATAAGTGGCGACAAAATGATACCCCCACCGATGCCGATTAGCCCTGAGAGGAATCCGATACTTAAGCCCAAGATAGCTGCAAGCCACCAACTATTTTTTATAATAACCTTATCACTTGCCGGAAAGATGTTAAATAGCCGCAAAGCAGGAAAAAGTAATATCACACCAAGAATAAATTTATAGGAGGATGTATTTATAGAAATACTACCTCCTAAATAAGCTGCCGGAATAGAAAAGATAACAAGGGCCAAAAAAAGCTTATACGGAAAAACACATACCCTTCTGAAGTTGAGAAATGCTATGCCCGAAACGAGTATGTTTAGGGTAAGTGCGGTAGGTCGAATTTGCTCGGGAGAAAAATGAAACAAGGTTAAGCACATCAGATAACTGCTTGCACCTCCATGCCCTACAGATGCGTAAAGAAATGCAAACAAGGGCATTAATAATAGTAAAATCCAAAGCGTATTCTCGGTCATGATCTATAAGTTATATACTTCAACTAAACTGTTTGCCGGTAAGTATTCTATGCCTTCATCTATACTCAATAAGCATTCTGCCTCTGCAAAGGGTAACAGATTGAATGAGTCCTGACCCGGCAGAATAATAAGTTTTCCATCTTTTCTTTTTGCTTTCAAAAAGTAGGTGAGTCCTTTCTTAACAGATATTTCACTTGCAATAGGCATCATGCTGCTTGGCTGAAAAGCATGCTCATATCCCATCATGGTAAGAATTGTGGGCCTTACATATTGATAAAAGCATGAAATAACCGCTGCGGGGTTTCCGGGTAAGGCAAAAATAGTTTTGTTGTCTTTCACTCCTACCAGCAATGGTTTCCCCGGCTTCTGTTTTACTTTATAAAACAATTCATTTACTCCTGCTTCTTTCAAGGCACCTCGAACATAATCATAGTCGCCGACAGAAATTCCACCGGTAAGAATCAAGAGGTCGTAAGAAGTTAAGTAAGACTTTATTTTTTCAAGAAGCAATTCGGCATTATCCTTTACCCGGGTACTTTGAATATTATAAATACCAGTTTGTTTCAGTAAAGCATGAAGAGTGGGTTCGTTAGAATTATATATGCACCCTGCTTTCAATTCAGTTCCGTTTTCTTGCAACTCATTCCCTGTAACAATTACAGCAACGGATGGCATATCATATACCATTACTCTCGTAACTCCTACTGAGGCAAGTAACCCGACTACTCCGGGCCGAATAAGGCTACCCGCCTTTAGAATGACGTCTCCGCTTTTATTCTGAGAGCCTCTTAAACGTGTGTTTGCGCCTTTGTGTGTTTTTGTAAAATCAAAAGACACAACGTTGTCGGTTATCATACAAAGTTCTTGCTGAATTACCGTGTCGCATCCCGGTGGCAAGGCTGCTCCGGTAAATATTCTTACAGCTTCATTCGGCTTAACTTCTGTGCTTGAATAATCGCCCGCCTGAATACTTTTTACGACCGTAAAGGAATCTTTTTTCGATTGATGACGAAATGCATAACCATCCATAGCCGAATTATCAAAAGAAGGCACATCAATATTAGATTTAACATCTGCGCTTACAATACGACCTGTGGCCTCTTGAATAAGAATAGGTTTTGACGGCATTTTTTTGATATGCTTCATCAGTATTTGCTTAGCGTCTTGAACAGATAACATATCAGTTATTAATTACTTATTATTTCGTTTAGATGATTTCGTTTTGCCGGCTATTTCCTTTATCATATTCCTGAATATGAAATAATGAAATGGGAGCATAGAGTACCAATAATTTCTCCCCATTATTCCTTTAGGTCGAAACGTGGCTGTTTGTTTAAGAATGCATCTATTTTCATTTTGTACAATTGAAAATTCAAGCCATGCCTCACCGGGCAATTTCATTTCAGCAAATAAGAGTAATCTGTGATTTTTTCTATCAGCCAATAAAACGCGCCACAGGTCCAGAGAATCTCCCGCTTCAATATCTACGTCACTTCTTCGTCCCCTGCTCATCCCAACACCTCCAAACATTTTATCCATTACTCCTCGTATGCGCCATAGGGCATCTGCATAATACCATCCATTCTTACCGCCGATATTAAAAAAACGATTGGCCACTTCTTCAACTTTGTCTCTATCAATGTCAATCCACTTACGATCTTTGTAACATCCATTCGTTGGCACTTCTATGTGTTGATTAACATCCAACAAATTCAAACTGCTTGATGCAGAATCAGTCCAACTGGAAATAACCATGTGCTGCTCAATTCTTTCAAATGCCATTTTTATTGCATCTTGATAAGAGATTAATTCTTGGGGGATAATTTGTCGAATGCTGAAATCTTTACAAACTACATCATTCCTCATACTTTGCACGAGCTGCTTGGCTATAGTGAAATTTGCCGGGGTAGATAGATAAATCCAATATGCCGACAGTTTTGTGAAACTGATGGGAAGCACAATTATAAATCGCTTATACCTTCTCACTTGTGCGAACCCTAACAGCATCTTTTTATAAGTAAGCACATCAGGACCGCCTATTTCAAAAACCCAATTAAAAGTCTTCTGATTCAAAAGGCATAGATGTAAATAATTAATTACATTTCTTATTGCAATAGGCTGACATTTAGATTTAAGCCAATGAGGAACAATCATTAATGGAAACTTTTCAGTTAACGCCCTAATAATTTCAAACGAAATACTTCCCGAGCCAACAATAACACCTGCCTCAAAAATAGTGTAAGGAATACCGCATCGAATGAAAACGTCTTTTACAACTTTGCGTGCTGTTAGATGTTTAGATAAGTTCTCTTCATTACTGATTCCACTTAAATAAATAATTTGTTTCACTTGTGTCAGCGTTGCGACTAAAACGAAGCACCCTGCAGAGCGCAACTCATATTCCTTCAACGTGGATGCCGTATCTGCCAAGGAGTGGATGAGATAGTAGGCTACGTCAAATTGTTTTTTATTAAATTCTTGTAATGCATTCTCCGGCTTTAGGAAGTCGAACTCTATTACTTCAATTTTATCCAGAATATCCTGCGATGGTTTAAAGCGTAATTTATCTCTAACCACACATGTTACTCTGTGACCAGCCTCCACTAATACCGGAAGCAATCGCATTCCAATATATCCATTTGCCCCGGTCAGTAAAATATGCATAGTTTTTTTATTTCATCCTCCAATATTTATCATACTTCTGTTTTGAATAGTAGAAGTATTAATAGTTTCAATAACAGGAGTAAATTGCCCTCCCAGCATTTTCTCTTTTTGTGATAGACATTGTTGAATCAGTGGAAGAACATCTTCTCCATTTCGTAAAGAATCGAGTATGTCTATTTCTTTTCTTGAAAAAAGGCAATTCTTCATTTTCCCATCAGTCGTTAATCTCAATCGGTTACATCCATCGCAAAAGGGTTGCGTCATGGAACTAATCACGGCAAAGGTTCCATTATATCCTGCTACCTTATAGTTTTTAGCTGTATCATTCTTTGCATCCTGCAACTTCTCTACTATGTATTTTGATGAAATCAAGTTGAGAATTTCTTTGTGTGAAAAAACTTTTTCGCGTGCCCATTCATTTCCTGCAAACGGCATAAACTCAATGAAGCGGATGTGTAATAACTGTTCTTTAGTCCATTCAACAAATTGATGGATTTCATGATTATTCAGTCCCTTAATTGCTACCATATTCACTTTCACATGGAAGTTGTGTTCTAATAGCAATTCAATATTTTGTTTCACTTTGTCAAAGACATCACGACCGGTTATAGACCTATAGACTTCACGATTTAAAGAATCAAGGCTCACATTTACAGATTGTAATCCTGCTTCCTTGAATGTAGTTAAATACTCGTGAACGTAAACTCCATTTGTCGTGATTGCCAATTCAACAGGATATTTTGATAATCGCTGAATAATTTCTCTTGCATCTTTTCTCACAAGAGGTTCTCCGCCTGTAATGCGAATTTTCTTAATGCCTTGTGTAACAAAAATAGAAGCCAGTGTATCAATTTCATCGGCTGTCATCTTCGTGCGACCCGTGAAATATCCTTTAGGCAAATCAAGTGGATTACAGTATGCACACCTAAGATTGCACTTATCTGTGATGGATATTCGCAGATAGCTATGTATGCGATCAAATTGGTCAATTAACATATAAAGTCCTATTCTACTTCTTGGTGCTTATTGCGTGTTAGAATCAGATAGATTATGATTCTACAGTAACAAAGATAATGCACACAACACGGAAATTATATTCTAAAGGTCAATGGAGAAATATTTATTTAATAGTATTTTCAGGCGCGCTGTTTCTTGTTCGCTCATATTTTGATGCGCTAATGCAAAGACTACATTATCCTCTCTGAAAATATGAAGGCGTAACAGTTCCACTAAAGCCGAACCTTGCTCAATGGCCATATCTGCTATGATAGCTCGTGAACTCAAATCGGTTAATCGAGAGGCGATGCCCATCAAGCTAAAACATAATGCAGCCAGTTGCATAACCTTAATGTGATCATCTTCCATCATATCTACTGCGGTTTCAGGAATGCTCCCCGATGAATGTTCCCCTATGTTCAGCAGGCAGTCATGTAATATTGGAAAAAGAACCCGCTCTTCTTTTAAATGATGTAGCACTATTTTATCATCCAGGAATTGAAAGAACGAAGCGAGTGTTTGGTTTAACTCTTTAGTAATTCCACTTTGTCTAATGCCGAGCAATGCTGCTTCAAACTTTTCTATTTCTTTTAAAATAATCTGATGCTCATCGCATAGGTGTTTTAATACCGGAGATAATTCATCATACGGAACGGCTTTAATGCTTGGCGGACGGTAAGCATCCGGTGGATCCATAGGAGAATACTCTGCTTTGCCATTTGTGTCTTTCTCTACGTTTCTTTTGAGATAATCTGCTTCTGAAAAAATGTTATCCATGATATAATTTGTTTTTAATGTTTAAAATTTGTATCCAACAACTGGAGCTGCGTACCATACGTTTTTAACTGAGTAACACACACACCCCGCTACGATATGATGATAAGATGCCTGTGCTCCTACTCCTGTAAAGATTGCCAACGGAGTTTTATCCAGCTTTTTGTCATAATTAATATTGCATTTAACGGATGGAAACATTCCAATATTTATGGCCACTTTATTTACTCCGAATTTTATACTTGGTCCTCCAAAAGTTAAAAAGAAATTTGGCGACAGCGTTATTGTAGCATAGCCTAACGTAATTTGCCCTGCTAAATCAAACTTTACTTTTGGTTGCTTGGGATTTGTTTGAACATCTTGTCCTTTCATTATTTTAGCTTGTATAAGACTTATTACCAGAAGTATGATTATAGGAATTAATTTTTCTCTTTTCACATTATTTTGTTTTAAAACTTAGTTCGGGATAAAAAATTTGTGATATCAATCTTCTGATAAATCCAATAAATGTAGCACCCCAGGCTGCTAACGCGATATATATAAAATAATGCGGAATAGGAAACAGAAAATCGAGTTCCATAGCTTTTGCCATTTCATACGTGCAAGCAGTATACATACCCAGCGGAAAGACGGCTCCCCAATAGAGTGGATCGTAGGTAAGTGGGAATTTTTTATATACATGTCTCCAGATAGCCAAAATAATGAGCATTGGAATCCACCAACTACCCGTGGCCCAGTAAAAGATAGTGAAGCCCTTCAAGAAAGCCAATGTGGAATGGAGAAAAGGGGCATTAGGTGTATTGATGATTAATAAAGAACCTGCCAGTACAGAGATTGCCATAGCTCCCATATTAATCCAGTATGGCGGAGTTAAGTCTCCTGGAGAGAATTTGTAAAATGTATAACGATAAAATATTAACGAAATCATCCAGATGTACAACATCCCGCCCCAAAGCCACATGCTAAAAGCAAAGAAATTCAAGATGAGTTTATAATCCAGAAAATGCATGGATAGTTTTGAACTCAATACTGCAATACTCTGCGTTGAAACCACTGCGAGTAACCAAGCTCCATTAATTCCTTTTGCAAATGAGGGTTTCTCACTCTTAATGGTCAAGTTAGTAAAAATCGTATAGGTAATAATTAACCAAAGCAATACCGCAATGACCCAAAGAAATGCGGCTATATAATAACTTGAAGTTAGTTGAATGTACAGCGTGCCCAATAAACTTGTTGCAGCAACCGTGGTAAAGAATCCCATACCGGTAACATGGTCTAATAGATCTTGAAGAATGCGCTCTTTATACCAAATCAATCGTAGTGCTGTGCAGCAACAAAGAAGGATATATAGAACAATGTTCAACCAAAACAATGGATACGCAATGAAATTCATTCCTAAGAATGAAGATGCCCCCGACACGATTCCTGTTGCCATTACCATAGCAAAGTATCCCGGAGATAAATTACTTATCATCACTTTAATTTGTGACCAGGCACTGTTCGAAGCAATGGGATTATTTATCGAGGTATTCATGGTTGCTAATGTCTAACCTTATCTTGAAACATAAGCAATCTGTCTAATTATTTTTTGGCGCTTTATTCATAGCAGCCACAGCAAGGCGTTGAAGAACTAAGCATATAATTGCTATAACGGTTAAAAATAACCAGCATGTAGTCCAAACCCCTGTAGCACTGAGTAAATAACCAAAGAGTATCGGATTGATAAAACCCCCAAGCCCTCCTATTACTCCTACAATGCCGCCAACTGTTCCAATACTTGATGGATAATAGTCGGAAATATATTTAAACACTGCAGCCGTTCCTAACCCCATCATAATGGCAAGTAAGAACACGATGCTAAAGAAAATCCAGCGGTTTGCCTGAAAATAAATATGTGTTACTCCTTTTGCAAGTAATTGTCCTTTGCTGATTACATCGCCTTCTTTCACTTGGGTCTCTTGCCAGGATGAAGCGTCTGGGAATAATAGAAAACCTTCCTCATTATTATGAATGCCGAACCGTATCATTGTATGAGCCTCACCGTAATGTTTGGATTGTACAGGGTAATTCATTTCATCCACAACGATTAAGCTATCCGAAGCAAATGTTACTTTACCTCCTTTTGCAGCCATTATTCCCTGCCCGGGTGCTTCAATTTCCATTCGAGGAACTAATAAAAAAATCAGAAGGATTATGCAATCTCCAAACACCCAAAGCAAAACCATGCGCGCACCAAACTTATCTGAAAGCCATCCGCCAACAATTCGAATAATACCTGCAGGGAAGTTAAATGCAGTTACCATAAAGCCTGCAGTAACAATAGACATAGAATATACATTGACGTAGTATGGAATGAGCCATTGTGCCAGGGCGACGATACTGCCAAATACAAAATAATAATAAAGCCCAAAACGCCACACTCTTGTTTCTTTTAGCGGCAACAGCCTTTGCCCCATAGTCTTTACATCTGCAGGTTTCTTATTTGATGTTCCAAGGAAAAAAATAACAGCAACAATAATCAACATTAGCGCATACCATTGAGGCAAGGTACGCCACGCTTCAAGGTTGGCACCCTCTTGAGTCAAGTTTTTCAATAAGGATGGTGCTAATAAGGTTGTTAATGAAGCTCCCATATTCCCCGCACCAAAAATTCCTAAGACGGTACCTTGTTTTTCTTTGGGATACCACAAAGCGGTATAAGCAACTCCGGCAGCAAAGCTGCTGCCTGCAATTCCGAACCCAAAACTGTAAATTAAAAATGAAGAATAATCATTTGCATGAGATAATAAAAACATAGGGATAGCAGCAATTAAGAGTATGGCAGTCATCACCCATCGACCTCCAAATTTATCTGTCAACATACCAACAGGAAGCCGAAGAACAGCACCTACCAATACCGGCACGCCCAATAACCATCCCACCTGAACCGAACTCCATTTAAAGATTCCGTTATTTACTAAAAAGGTAACCAAGACACCATTCATCATCCATGCAGCGAAACATACTGTAAATGCTAACGTGGTTAAGATTAACATTCGATGTGAAGTGGCTGTTTTTAACGGAGCATTCATTTTCGTTATTTTATTGTGATTTCATAGAGAGTGATAAAGATTATTACAAATTATATCGAAATATGGAATCTATATCTGTAGTACTACTAATGATTGGAGCTATCTCTTTGATTCTGCCGGTGCAACAATCGAACACCCAGGGATGTATTTGCAGCGTTCCATTTTTCCAAGCGCGCTGTACAATGCGTGTCTTTGCCAAATTGCGTGCTTGTTCTATTACATTCAATTCAACGAGGCGTTGTTCTCTTTGGTCAGTATCAATTATTATTTCAAGTTCCTTTTTATGTTTGGCATATACTTCTTTAATGCTGCGTAACCAATTGTTTACAAATCCGAAATCTGTATTTTGTATTGCTGCATTAACCCCTCCGCAGCCATAATGTCCACAAATGATTACGTGTTTCACTCGCAGGATATCTACTGCATAGTATAATACGCTAAGCAGATTCATATCGGTTTGTATTACCACATTGGCAATATTGCGGTGAACAAATATTTCTCCCGGATGTGTTAAGGTTACTTCATTTGCTGGTACGCGACTGTCAGAGCAGCCTATCCATAAATATTCGGGCGATTGCCCTTGAGAAAGCTCTTTGAAATAATTTGCATTCTCTTTCTTCTTCGCCAAAGACCATTGACGATTATTTCGTAGTAATCTTTGATAGCTTTCTTTCATAACCTGATCACTTCTTAGATTCCGTTACTCGTTTATTAAAATCTATTCTCCCTTCGTCCAAATATTTTTCTGAATATCGAATCATGTATTTCCCATCGGGCACTGTAATACTGTCTTCGGATATGGGATAAAACGTGTTACATCTTATATACGTTTTACCATTAATCTCATATTTAAACTCAACGCCTTGCCCTAAGCCTGTTACAGTGCATAAGCCTAAGGTTACTCCCTCTACATATTGATTGCTATTTAACAAAGCTGACTCGATGAGAAACTCTTTTAATATGAAATAATCTGCAGTAACTAATGCCAGAAGAATGGCCGCGCTAATTATTCTCCTAACCAGCTCCTTTAATCGAATAATGCGGACAACGTTGAAAATTAAACCAATCGTAACAAGACATATCAAAACGGATTTAACAATCTGACTGATTATTAATTGCTCGTCTGTTACGATATAGAGCAACATGGCTTAGTTATTTTTGGGACGTTGCACAGACCAAGGTGTTCGTGGTGCACGAATAGCTGTTCTTCTCCAGTTCCAACGTACTTGCTGATAGGGACGCCATAAATAATTCAATGGATATACAAGCATGTGAATAAGCCTTGAGTAGGGCAATAAAGCGATAATCGTGAATGCGCCAATAATGTGAATCTTAACTGCCCATGGTAACAAAGAAACTGCACTTATATCCGGCTCAAATTTAAAGATTGAGTATAGGTAGGGCGTTAGCAATGTAGAAAACCACGATGAACCCCAACGAAAATTATAGGCTATCCATAGACCAAAGAAAGTTTGTGTAATGAGTAACAGATAAATAACCAAATCCATTTTATTGGTAACTGATTTAAGTCGTGGGGTGGTGTATCTTCTTATTAATAGATTAATTAACCCAATCAACATGCTGATACCAAAAATGAATGCGGTAATTTCAAGAATCATTAAGCGAATAGGCTGGCTGTTCCAAGCCAATACTGTGCTTGGGAAAAGAAACGCCGTTAGGTGCCCAAAGAATAAAAAGAAGACTCCCCAGTGAAAAGGTACGGAGCCATAAAACAGTCTTCTTCCTTCTAAGAATTGAGAAGATAGCGACGATACCTGAAATCCACTATACTTATAGCGATAGATAGATCCGGTTAGGAATAATGCCAGAGCGATGTAGGGCAATGCTATGAGAAAAAAATTGTTAAGTGCATCCATGTCAGATGATTTTAAATTTTATTGTTCAATATTTAATTCATTCTCTATGTTACCACCAAAATCCTTTGGTGCATTATCGTGCGAGCAACTTCCACAGGCCATACCCGGCGTCGCTGCTTCAGGCGTTTTTGTTTCTTGCGTTAACTCATCTATTGGTATGTAGCCAAAGTCATGCGTTAACATAATAAATAATGCCTGTAATAGGGATTGGTAAACTGTTCTGTAGTCTTGAGAATATTCAATGACTGTTTTTAGATGTTTTTTATAGACTTCATCTTTCTTCGTCACTTTTTTGTTGTCAAACTCTCCAATCATTTTCTCCACGGCAGGTATGATGAGCATAAGCGCCATCTCTTCCCGCAATTGTATATCACTCAGCTTTGGCAATAAGCGCAACACATTGGGCAAGTGGTCAGATAATTCTGTTTCGCAAACATTTTTTGCCTCACGATGTTCACGGTTCAGGTGTACTAATAATTGGCCTCTCTTATAATCTTCGCCAAACAAAATAAAACCTATATCTAATGTGGTTATTGCCTGTACATCAAAAGAGCGAAGATATAACTCCTGAATATCGGTAAGCGATGCCTGATTAATAAATGTCATATAGCGATTCATTGCCTCAGCAGCTTCGGGTAGTGCTGCTAAAAGGTGTTGATGTATCTCTCTTACCCGAGTAATGTGTGAACTGTAATGAGGGTAGATAAATAAATCAGCAATCATTCCATAATCAACTGAAAGCGTATGAATCGTGCTGTTTTTCTCTTCTGTTGTAACTACTGATGTCTCCATTATTGTCTATTGAATAATTTTAAGAACCTCTTTTGACTTTGCTCTTGATGCCAAATCCGGTTGAGCCTTTCACATCACCGGTGAAATCAAGCATCTCTATGGCTTGTTCTCTGTGTGCCGGCGGGATTACAAAGCGATCCTCAAATTTTGCCAACGCAGTCAGATAAAAAATGCCATCCGCTTGTTCAGCCGTCAACCCGGCATCAGCTAATACCGTATCGGCCTTTTCATCGCTTACATCGCCTACGGTTTTTCTTCTGCGGTGAATACGAACAGCCATTAACTTTCTCCATTTGTCTTTTATTTTCTCTTCGTCACCAACACTTAGCATATTAGCCAAATATTTCATTGGAAATCTAACCTGATCTAAACTGCCCCATAGCTCTTTCGTACTTGTATCATAGAGCCAGTTATCATCCCAATACTTAGCCATTGGATTCATTTTTTTACTGTCTTCGGTGTTGTCCACTTGTTTTAAAGAAGCCATTACGGGTAACAGGGGTGGTACATAGAATAACATTGGTAAGGTGCGGAATTCTGCATGTAAAGGCAGGGCGAGTTTCCATTCCTTTACATATTTATACACCGGAGAAGACTGTGCCGCATGTATGGTAGAATCGGCAACGCCATTGATCTTAGCCGCACGAATAACTTCTTCATCAAATGGATCCAGTATCATATCCCGATGAGCATCTATGAGTTGATGATCATCAAGATGTACGGTGTCTTTTATCTTATCTGCATCATATAGTAAAACACCGAGATATCGAATTCTTCCAACACATGAGTGCATACATGCCGGAGCTAACCCTGCTTCTAATCTTGGGAAGCATAGAATACATTTTTCTGATTTCCCTGTGTGCCAGTTATAATATGATTTCTTGTAGGGGCAAGCCGTAACGCACATACGCCAAGCACGGCATACCTCCTGATTAATTAACACTACACCATCTTCGCCTCTTTTATAGATAGCTCCTGATGGGCATGATGCGACACAAGCAGGGTTTAAACAGTGGTTGCAAATACGTGGTAAATAGAAGAAGGCCATCCGTTCCAATTGGAACATCACCTCTTGTTCAGCAGCACTAAGATTTTGCAGGTTCGGGTCATTTCTTCCATAATCTATAGTGCCACTCAAATCATCGTCCCAGTTAGGTCCCATTTTTATGTCAATAGGCTCACCGGTAATTAGAGAAACTGGACGTGCTGTAGGTTGTACTTCTCCTTCCGGTGCTTCAATGAGGTCAAGATATTTATATGTAAACGGCTCATAATAGTCATCTATCACCGGAAGATTGGGGTTGTAGAAAATATTAGTTAAACCTCTGCGTTTTCCTGCTCCTTTTAGAGACACCGTACCGTTTTTCTTTTGCCATCCTCCCTTATAGATACTCTGATCTTCCCACTTTGTGGGATAGCCTGTACCTGGCTTAGTTTCCACGTTATTCCACCACATGTATTCGGCGCCTTTTCGGTCGGTCCAAATGTTTTTACATGCGATTGAGCAGGTGTGACATCCGATACATTTGTCCAGATGAAAAACCATTGATATTTGCGAGCGAACATTCATACTGTACTTGATTTAAATTATTTTTTTACCATTCCAATTTTTCCATTTTCTTAACTACCACGTGTGTATCGCGTTGCGGAGCGATGGGTCCCCAGTAGTTGAAGTGATAAGAGAACTGACCATAGCCGCCACTGAGATAATTTGGTTTCAGGTGCGTGCGTGTTACGCTATTATGGCCTCCTCCACGTTTTCCGCCACGTAACTGTGATTTCGGAATACCGATTGTTCTCTCCGGGATGTGATACACAATGCAACTTCCGGGTGCTATTCTGGAACTGACAACGGCGCGTGTAACATATACCCCGTGATCGTTATGTACTTCCACCCAGTCATTATCTTTTATACCAAGTGTTTCCGCATCTTTTTCACTTAACCAGCAAGGTTCTATACCACGTGAGAGCGTAAGCATACGCAAATTGTCCATATAGGTAGAGTGAATGTGCCACTTGCCATGCGGTGTAAGATAATTTAATGCAAGAGCTTGTCCCTTCTTCCAAGTCTCACGAAGATCGCCATAGACCTCCGGTCGTGGGGCGGGTTTGTATGTTGGCAAATGCTCTCCGTGTGTAATGTATAATTCGTGATCGAGATAAAAATGTTGTCTTCCTGTAAGTGTTCTCCAAGGAACTAAACGCTCTACGTTATACGTATATGCTGAGTAGGCTCTGCCTTCATTCATTAAGCCTGACCAAAGAGGCGATGTGTTGTAGCGCCTAGGCTGTGCCGCTAAATCTGCATAACGGAGTTTTACATCTTTGCTGCCTTCACCCAAATCAGCAAGTGCTAATCCCGTTTTCTTTTCCATATTCTTATAGGCCTGAACATTCAACTTGCCGTTTGTTAATGTGGATAGATGTAGTACTGCATTTGCTGCCCATTCATCTTCCTGAATAGATGGAAGCTTCTTACCTTGGTACTCTCGCTGATGGAAGTGGTTCGATGCGCACATCTCATCATATTCCTCTTTGCAGAAATAATGATTACCATGTGCTCCTAAACCTTTTTCACGTATGCCCTCACCTAACGTAATGAACTTCTCATATAGCTGGGTGTAGTCCCGTTCAACTATAGTGAATTTAGGCATTGTTTTACCCGGTATGGCATCACACTCTCCTTTAAACCAATCTTTGATGGTGGGCTGTGTAATCTCATCTGCTGAGTCGTGTTGCAGGGGTGACATCACAATATCTTTCTGAACTTCAGTAAAATATTGCTTTGCCATTTCGCTGGTTGCCTTTGCCAGATGCTTGAATATGTCCCAATCAGTTTTTGATTCCCATACCGGTGCAATAGCCTGTCCGAGCGGATGAATAAACGAATGCATATCAGTGCTGTTTAAATCCGTTTTCTCATACCACGAAGCCGCCGGAAGAACAATATCTGAATACAAAGCTGATGAATCCATACGGAAATTCAGATCGACAACTAAATCCAGTTTTCCTACGGGAGCTATGTCATGCCATTTGACTTCTTTGGTCTTATCCTCTGAGTCGGTTGCAATAATGTTAGAGTGTGTGCCGAGATAATGATGCAAGGCATACTCTGTTCCTTTCATACTTCCATGAATAGCATTGCCGCGCCAGATATACCATACTCGTGGAAAGTTGACTTCCGATTCTGGATCATTAATGGCAAACTCCATCTTACGTGATTTGAGTTGCTCAACAGTGTAGTTTACAATTTCCTCGTTTGTTTTTGCACCATTTGCAGCAGCTTCTTTGGTAAGTTCTAACGGGTTCTTATTGAACTGCGGGTAGTATGGCATCCACCCATTTCTTACAGAAGTAAAAATGGTATCGGCTACGTGTTTCTTACTCCATTCGTTTTCAGGAACAGGATTATAGTGGTAGTGAAATCCATCATAACGGTATTGACATGTATTGATATAGTGCCATAGCGGAGCTTGTTGTTGGCGAGGCGCACCAACCCAATCCTTTGCAAAGGTTATTCCTCCCCAGGAGTCAACAGGGGCTAATTTTTCCTGACCCACATAGTGATTTAATCCGCCTCCATTCTTTCCCACACAGCCACATAAAGCCAGGGCCATAGCTGCTGAGCGATAAATCAAATTGGCATGATACCAGTGGTTAATTCCGGCACCGATAATAACCATACATTTTCCTTTGGTTGTCTCAGCCGTTTTTGCCCATTCATGAGCAAACTGTAGTACAGTTTTTGAGTCAATGCCTGTAAATATTTCTTGCCAAGCCGGTGTGTATGAAGCTTGTTTATCGTTGTAATCTGCCGGATATTGGCCTTGTAAGCCTCGGCCAACACCATACTGCCCCATTAGCAAATCATAAATTGTAGTTACGGGGACTTTGCCGTTAACTGTTTCAAGATATTTTACCGGAACACCTCTTAGAAATTTGTTATCTAATCCATATTCAATAAATTCAGTTTGCAGCACATCTTCTTTCTTACTCAATAATGATAAAACAGGGTCAAATTTCTTATCTGTTTCGCTACACTCTAATTTCATGTTCCATTTACCCCCTGCTTTCTCCCAGCGATGCCCCATAGCACCTTTTGGAACAACTAACTCTCCTGATTTTTCATCAATATTCAGGAATTTCCAATCTCCGTTTTCGATATCTTTCCATTTGGAAATTTCATTGGCCCGCACCAGCCTACCGGGTTTGTAATGATCACCTTCTTTTTCGAGGTGTACCAAGAATGGACTATCCGTATATTGTTTTGTATATTCAATAAAATATGGGGTTTGCTTCTCGTGATGATATTCTTTTAAAATAATATGAGTTACCGCCATCCAAAAAGCGTTATCCGTACCGGGATGAACAGGAACCCACTGGTCGGCGTATTTACACACCTGGCTGAAGTCAGGAGAGAACACGACAGCTTTGGTTCCATTGTGTCTTGATTCTGCAAAGAAGTGACAATCGGGTGTGCGAGTCATATTCAAACAAGCACCCATATCGGCAATTAACTTAGCGTTATACCAGTCTGCACTTTCGCATACATCTGTTTGCTCTCCCCACATTTCAGGGAAGTGTGTTGGCAGGTCGCAATACCAGTCATAGAAACTCAGATTGAATCCGCCAAAAAGTTGAAGGAATCTTGCACCAGCAGCATAACTCAACATTGACATTGCCGGTATGGGGGAAAATCCGGCAACGCGGTCAGGTCCATGCTTTTTAGCGGTATAAATATTTGCCGCAGCCATAATCTCCAATGCCTCGTCCCACGTTGCTCTGCGAAATCCGCCTTTACCTCTTGATCGTTGATAGCGTTTTCGCTTGTCTTTATCCTTTTGCAAGTTTTCCCAAGCAACTAAAGGATTACCTCCGGCCTTTTCTTTTTCCTCACGGAAAAGATCTAATAGAGAACCACGAATCAAGGGGTATTTAATTCTCAATGGGCTATATAGGTACCACGAGTATGAAATACCCCTTTGACATCCACGCGGCTCATAGGGGGGTAAAGAATCTTCCAATAAAGGGTAATCAAGTTGCTGTGTTTCCCAAACAACAATTCCATCTTTTACGTGGATTTGCCAGGAGCACCCTCCGGTGCAGTTTACGCCGTGAGTACTCCGCACAATGCGATCGTGCTGAAAACGATTACGGTAAAATTCCTCCCACTGGCGGGTTTTAGGTGATATGATGTCTTCTATCCAACTCATAGCATTATGATTTTTTTGGTTTTCAGTATTATCTTTTTATTAGCTTGATTTTATTTGCCTTTCATAAATAGAGTAATTTACGCTGCGTTGCTTTCTCTTTATCCAGAAGAAAGAAAACAATATCAGTAACACGACCACACCGACGCTGCCCCCTACAAGCATGCGACTCCCTACAACAGATTCAGGAGGCGTAGCCTTAGCCATGTTATCCGCATAGACTAAAAATGCTAGCACATCATTAGCTTCTTGTGCTGTTAAAGGCTTTCCTGTATAAGATTGCTGCATCTGAGGCATCGGCATCGGATTACTGGCAAAAAATGGCTTTGCACCATCAGCAGTGAGTCTTGTTACAGCTTGTGTTAAATCTTTAGCTAAGGCTCCGCCGCTTACAAATCCTTTTACGGATACATTATGACATGAATTACAGGCAGGCCCTCCGTTTGTAAAACGTACTTTTCCTACAAACAAATCTTCTCCTGTTTGCCAAGACTCTTTTGATGTGTTTGTGTCCTGCGCATACCCCCTAATAAATAAGATGCTCATCAAGCATAAAAGGGAAAGTGTTATGGTGGCGTGTATTTTCATATTTCGTGGCGTCAATGTTTTGTTTTAAGAATGGTAGTACCCATAAGAGTAAAATTGAACGAGTTATTTCTTCCTAAAAAATGATTTATCACTACTATAGAAATCCCGTATCTGCTCGGTTAATCTCTTGTTGACTTTGTCTTGAACAATAATAATTCCCAGCATAATGCACATAGCAAGTAATAAGGTTATGGTAATCGGAGTAAACAATGCTGTCTTACCGGAGGGCGTTGTAGATGTTGGTGCTGTAGTTGTGTTGGTGTCTGCTGTTGGAGCTGCTGTTATGCCGCTTGATTTTGTATCAATAAAGGTCAACACAGCATTAATTTTACTGTCGTCAAGATCGGGTTGATCCGGCATAACGATGCTACCATAAGCTTGGAAAACGGAATCAGCTGTTTTATCACCACTTTTAATAAGCGTTTGAGATGATTTTATAAATTTTAAAAGCCATTCGTTTGTTCTTCTTTTGGTGACGTTAGCCAAATCGGGGCCGACTAATTTTCCTTTACCTATTGTATGGCAGGCTGAGCATATTTGTTTAAAGGTAGCTTCACCATCTTGTGCATAAGCGCTTAGCGTTAACGTCATTGAAACGGCAATGACGAATAGCATTCTTGTTATAGAAAGTTTATTCATAAGGTTGTTGTTAGTTATTTCTGCGGAGTGCATACCACACATATATGTAGTATTATTAATATCTTGATAATTGTGCTTGTGATCTTGGTACATAGCTTTTATCATCATAATCAATGATGCGAAACTATCCCTACTATTGCGTTAGGGTATGCTTTAAACAACAGGGTTATGTGATTTTAAACACACTTCAACCTTCAAAATCATTTAAATTTAAACAAATAACGTTGTTGGAAGAAGATAAAAAGGCGAGAATGGATGATCTATCTTAAAACTCTGCGTTAGCTACTTTCTGTAATTTATTTAGATCAAGAATTTTAATCTTCTTGCCTGTAAGTTCTATGATATGAGATTCATTAAATTCAGACAGAAATCGTGTTGCGGTTTCGCGTATCGTTCCTGCAATGCCTGCGAATTCATCTCTTTTTAGAATTATATTTAAGGTAGCCCCATCTTCTTCTGTGCCATATATATCAGCTAACAATATTATAGATTCAGCTACTCGTTCTCTCACGCTTTTCTGTGCAAATTTCATCAGCTTGGCATCGGATGTTTTTAAGTCTTCTGCCAGCACTTTCATAAATTGGTAAGTCAACTCGGGGTTGTTTTTAAATAGAGATTGAATCACTTCATTCCGAATAAAACAAAGGTGCATATCTGTTAAAGCAGTTGCGGTGCACGTGTATGCTTCGTCGCTAATTCGATACCCTGCGATATTTCCTTCTTTTGCAAATCTTAAGATTTGCTCTCTCCCCTCATGCCCGAATTTCGACACTTTTAATTTCCCACTTGTAATTATATAAAAGCCGGATGGATACTGCCCTTCTTTAAACAGAATTTCTCCGGCATTAAGTGTTACGTGTGTTTTTTTGCCCTGTAGATATATGGTTTCTTCCGGGCTTAAAACATTGAAAATAGAAAAGCCTCTGATCGAACAGTGAATGCAATCAATACATCTTTGATTTTTTACCGGCATCTTACAAAAGCTTGTTTTACATACGGCCTTTATAGATTTAAAAGTAGCTCGCCAGTATATTGCAAAAAAATGATTTTGCTCACCTTTTTTATTTTTTTCAATATAAGCGTCTAAGCCTAAATCATTAACGGCTTAGTGTATTAGCGGCAACATTTTTTAACAAACAACTTTCTAAACAACCACTTCAGAAACCGAAACGGGTGAAATGAGATTGGTGACATGCGCAAGCGGTTGAAAATATTTTTGAATCTTGACTAACTCTAAGATACAGAAGTTGTTTTATTTCAGTTGTTTTAGGGCTCCATCCGAGAAAGAAATAATCGTACCATCGTCATTTCTTAAGCGAACATTATTCAATACGGACACGGAATCCGGGAAAGCGATTTGAGTTACTTTAATATTAACGATAGTGTCTTGTGTTTTCATTTCACTATAAACAAATATTGAAATATCCTTACGTAAGCCTCTGGGTGAATATTCCTTATCGTATAATACAGATCCATTGCTACCTGTTACTGTAACCTGAATAGGGCTTCTCCGCTTTACGATAGGTTTTAAACTTTGCATTTGAAACTGTTGATTCGTGCTTGTTTCTTGATATTCCGTAGGGGCAGAGATATATTTAAAGTTTAGGACTAACAGCTTTTCATTCTTATCGAAGAAAGATAGTTTTGTGTTACTGAAGAGCGGCATGATTAAGAAGAACAAGCAGATTACAAGCAGTGATAGAACGTGATTGACCTTAACATAGTCTAATACTTTTAAAGTGCCTCGTCCCTTTTCGGTGCTATCTTCTGATTGCTTTTGAAGTGAGGCTACAAAATCCTGAACTGCTTTTTCAGAATAATGATTTGTGGTGATGACCTCAATTTTATTAAGTGCTATTTTTTTAGTTAGGAATGGAGGTCGCTTGCGGTTGATACGTGCTATTGCTAAATTCCTTCCATAACGATAATAGCAATCTTCACATCCGAGTAATAAAACTCCATCGGATTGATAGTTTATTTTTTGTTCTATATCCTTCATGTGCAAATCGCCTAAGCACGGTAGAACTTGTTTATCAAAACTGATCCCATCGGGGATTTTCACATCATCGAATTTTGAACATGCAACAATGCTTATTTGCTTTTTTACGGGAGCAGCCATTTCTATCAAATTAAACTCCGGTATCCCTTGCATCGTAATGGCATGTTCCTTACAAGAAGCAAGGCATATTCCACAACTGGTACATTTGTCAGGGTCCAGAATGGCTTTACGCTCTCCTTTATATATCAACATATCGATTGCTCCGTAAGGGCAATCTTCTGAGCAAATATTACATGCATCACACTTATCTAAGTCAACAACTGCAGGCTTTTTCTTTTTTCGAAATATAAATGGCACAATGGCTAACATCGTTCCTGAAACTATCATAATCACCCAGTTCATAGGAACCGAAGCAATTTTCATAAATGAGTACCCGAAGAAATAATACCAATCAAACGTTGTATTGTAAGGCAGGAAATGTTCTTGTGCTGATGCGTCACTTTTAACAGGGAACACAATACAAACCAGCACTAATGCTATCATACTGTAAATCCATATCACCTTTGGTGAAAAGAGTTTGGGTTTAGCTATTCGCATAACATGTAACCACAATACGATTACTAAGAATATAGAAAAGAAGATGTGCCCGAACACCGATACTTTAAAGAATCCTCCGATAATATCCAGGTTATTTGAAATGAATGAACCAGCAATAGAAGGATCAAAAACAGGAATAGCCGTAAAAAATTTTGCAGTCAGATAGCCAACCAATTTGCCTTTTTCATCCCATACCAAAATGAAGCCTGTAACTCCTATAATCAGGACGATGAGTAGGGATATAATTCCACTTACCCATGATAGAATACGTTTATATTTTCCTGTAATAAGTGTTTGAAGAAAATGAAGTACAATAAAGATGACAAGCAAATCACTGCTATAGCGATGAATGCTTCGAATAACTCCATTAATGGGGTTAGCGGATATGCTCTCTACAGATTCATAAGCATGCGCCGGATCCACGTTGTAAAATAAAAAAAGATAAACTCCGCTGGCACATGCCACAATGAACATTAGAATAGCCATATCACCAAGGTGATAGAGGGGATTATACTTGGAAGAATAGATTTTGCTGAAAATGCCTGCGAAGCGTTGAAATAGCCAATGGTTTCTGCTACTGTTTATCATGCTCTAAAGTAACTTCTTTATTATGCGAGTAAAGACTGCGTATAAGAAGTGTACCCACAATAATCATCATTACTAAACCGGCTGATGTTTGTGAAATAAACTTCCAATCTACGTGGTAAGATTTTGTTGAGGGGTTAAAAGAAAAACAACGAACGTATAGTGTTTTCCAAAAATTGTTCAATGAATACTTTTCTACTTGTGCTTCCATAACTGCCAATTTTAAATCATCGGCTTTAGGTTCTATACCATAGATATAGCGAGATATTCTTCCACTTGGTGTCATCACAACAACGACATTCGGATGCAGATATTCTCTAGATTGTGTGTCGTAGTCGTAATGATAGTCAATAGAATTTAGTAGTGTTCGGATTCCCGTCGCATCTGAGGTAACCGTTTTCCAATTTACGCCATCCATTTTCCATCTTTTCTCGAAGGCAAGCAAATCTTCCTTTGTATCCGTTGAGTCGAATGAAAATGTAATAATGGTAAAGTCTTTTCCTAAGGTACCCAGTTGATCGACCGCTGATTTAAGCCCGTTGCTGATAAGCGAACACGCCATCGGGCAACGGGTATAAACCGGCGATAGGATCAAAGGTTTTCCATTCAGTTGATCGTATAGGTGAATAGTATTTCCATTGGCATCGCGGAGTGCAATGTTCTTGACTTCACGAGAAATATATCTTGCCTCATCGGGCAAATCGAACGATGTGAGCAATACAAATGAACCAATAGCAAGCACTATGTATTTTATATGAAGCTTTAATTGATTCACGATACCAACTTTAATATTAAATATTATTTAACCCACCAAGTTGCTGCCAACCATTTCCAGTTGATGAAAAATAATACGGCAAACGTAGCAAGGAACAGGAAGGTTAAAATGAGCGTGCCCGGAGCTTCAAAACCTTTGTGTTCTTTAGCTGCCGGTGCTAATGGCGAAATGGGCAATTGCATATCTTCAGGGCCATTTACTTTAGGTCCAAAGAACACCGAAATCACTACTTGCAACACCCAAATTAATGCTGCGATAAAGGCAAGTGATCCGCCAAGCATCATCAAGGTCCAGAAGAAATCTACAGAAGGGTTAAATGTATAGGTGAAGGGGCCGCCGCTAAATGTAGAATCCCAATGTCTGCGAGGCACACCCAGTTGACCTAAGGCGATCATAGAAACGGAAAGTATAGCGATGCCGAAAAAGAATAACCACGGTTGAATTTGCGCCAAGCGATAAGCAACGATTTTTCGACGGAAGATTAGCGGAATTAAATAGTACGTGATACCCATAAATGTAAGTGTGGTTCCTATAACAACCGTACCTTTAAAGTGCCCCGGGATAGCAATCGTGTTGTGAACGATGATATTGGTTTGTTCCATCCCGAAGATTACACCTGTTGTACCACCGATAAATCCGAATCCGATACAAGCTAATACACACGAAGTAAATGCCGGGTTTGACCACGGCGCTTTTGCCAGCCACTCAAACATCCCTTTATTAAAGCCCCAGCGACGTTGTGCAGACTCTATAGAGCTCGGCACTGCAAAGGCATGGATCATTGATGCTAACACGGCTAAGTACATTGCATAAGAAGTATTCCAAACTTTCCAGGCAGAACTTGTTGCAGGGTCGGTGAGTAAGTGGTGTGCAGAGGCAAGGCAGATGAACAAAATATATAGGAAGAATGCAAAGCGCGATACGCGTTCATTTACTGATGTTCCTCCAATAGCAAGGAACGTGGTGAGATACCAAATACTAACCATTGCCGATACGTTAATTTGCTGGGAAGAATGCCCTAAGCCCCACCAGATTAATTTATAAACTGCCGGATCAACGGCATCTATAATTCCTAAGGACCATAGGAACGTAGGGATATAAATGATGGCACCTGTTGCAAGTGTTATTACTGCGATGATAGCGGCAGCAACTAATCCGTAGGTAAAGAGTGGAAGGGTCTCTCCCACATTTCTATCTCGTTTTGCATTTACAATGTTGGCAAAGAAAAGACCTACGCCTATGAGGGCTCCAACCGCAAAAAGGATAATACCTAAGTAATAGATGGGGTCTGCCTTTAATGGAACGTAAGAGGTTAACATCACATCGGCTTTTCCCATCAGGATCATCACGTCAGACAAAACCAATCCTGCTACCATAAGCACAAATGCAATCCAACCCATTATAGGTGAGCTGAACTTCTGGTTTAATACGACCGTTGAGCCAAAGTATAATCCTGCAATTTCAAAAAACACAATCCAATAAATAAGCGCATTCAATCCGTGAAATGTAGTGAGGCGGTAATACCATTCGGCATCTAATAAGTGTACCGGCTGGTAGCGGGTGAATACCAGCAGGATAGCGGCTACAATAGCCATGAGCAGTGAAACCACTGCCATTACAGCGTTTAATCTGATAAACTTTTCGGCTTTCAGATCAACTTTAAACCCGGTTATATCGCATGTTCTAAACATAGTTGATTCCATTATTTAAGTGATTTAATGTAAGCGGTTATCTGCTTGATTTCATTCGGTGTAAGATTCATTTGTGCCATTGCTGTATTCTCGAATCCTACTACAATTTGCTTTTGCGGTTCATTTATTGAAGTCGTGATGTAGTCATCATCAACCGTTACTTCTTTTATTTTACCGTTTTCGTTTACTTTAACCTTGCTGCCATAAAGTTTATTTAATGCAGGGCCGATTAATGCTGTGCCATCTGTTTTGTGGCAGGCATTGCAGCCTTTTAAGTTAAATACCGTTTCGCCGCCTTTAATCAGTTGCTCCTCAGTCCAGCCGGAGATATCTTCAGTTACATTCGTTTCTGAATCGCCGGGACGAACGGTGCTGAGTTTATCGTATCCGTACTTTGCTAAATCTTCGTCACTGTCAATGACAAGAATTTTTCCAATCATCGTATGATGACCTATACCGCAATATTCATTGCATAGTATTTTAGCTTCACCTAATTGTGTTGGTTTAAATTTCAATACGTAATCGTAATCAGGATAAACCTGAAAGTTCATGTTAGAAGGTTGCAATGAAAAACCATGCAGTAAATCTTTTGATGAGATGTGCAGATTGTACCACTCATCTTTTTTCAAAATAAGCACGGGCGACCAACGCCACATCTGTGCCATCAGAATTACATCACTGCCTGGCTCCGGTTTAACTACCGGAATGCCATTATCCATGCCAAGCATATTTTTCTTTACATAAGCATCGTGTAATTGTGCAAATTCAATAGGGTTTGTTTTATAGGTGGTATTCGATGGATTTTGGCGACCTACAACGTGCCACATCACCATCCAAACAAAGAGAAAAACGCAAACGAAAAACGAGATCACAATCCACATGCGCTCATCTTTTGATACTTTTTTCTGAAACCACCCTTCTTGTGGGGCTATTAGACTCATAACTAAAGGGGTTTAATGTTATTTAAGAATTGATTGTTTCACCGCTTCCGGTATGTTGGGAACTGTTGCGATCTCCATAACACCCCAGATGAGGTAGAAGACAGCATAGATTGTTACTCCGAGAAACAGGAGTAGCATGACATCGTCCATTACAACTTGTAAGGCTGATGCGCGTTTAGGTTGGGATTCTTGTTCACTCATATTTTAGTTGTTTTTGTAGTTTTTTAAATCATGAATTTATTTAAACTATTAGGAAACAAGGTTAGAGTGAGTTATCACAATAAAATATGATTTCAGTCATATTCATTGTGAGTGAATAATGAAAAATAGATTTGTAGATAAATCGAGTGCCTGTGAATTAAAGAAAGTTATTTGCCTTCAAACAGAACACTCTTTCCAATAGAAGATAGTCCGAGCAATGCATCGGAGGTTGAAAATATGGTTACGAGTTCTTTTAATTCAGAATCATTTCCATTCTGTTCGTGTATTAATCGTTCAGCAATTTTTAATGCCACCGGTGCTTTACGACTTATTGTTTTGCAAATCTTTTCAGATTCTTCTTTAGACAGGTTAGAATCTTCACACTTTTGCATTAAGAAGTTTTCGATTGAATTTTTTTCAAAAAATTGTTCAACAGATTTCCACTTGTCCGATAACGATTTCTTTTCAAGTTGAGGTAATGGCAAGTCTCCACTTAATACTGCAAACATCTCTTCGGCTGTGATGATGCCGTCTATTAAGCCTATCTCAGCAGCATCAACAGCTTGTAACATCTTTCCTGTAAGAATTAAATATTTGGCTAAATTTTTTCCTATTCTTTTTGCTGAACGCTGTGTTCCGCCGAGCCCGGGATAAATTCCTATACCTGTTTCCGGAAATGCCATTGTTGATTTAGGCACAGCAAGAATGATATCTGCACACAGAGCCAATTCGAGTCCGCCGCCTAATGCCATACCGTTTAGTATTGCCACTACTGTTTTCTCCGATTTATCTATTTTTTCAAAAACAGATTGACCATAACTCGTAAAGTCCACAATATTTTGAAGCGAGTTATTCTTGATATGCTTTACAAAAAATTTAATGTCAGCCCCTGCAACGAATGCTTTCCCGCTACCGGTAATAAAAATAGTTTGTATAGTTGGATCCGCTTCTGCTTGTGAAAATTTTTCATCTAACTGCTTTACTACTTCTTCGTTCAGTGCATTCAGATCTTCCGGACGATTCATTGTAATAATTGCATTGCCTCCTGCTTTTTCTAACACAACATAATCCATCTTCCATTCGGTTGAAGATACTTGTGGTATTGCCTCTTTATACAATCCGGCATAAGCTTCTACTAATCTTTTTGTTTCTGTTTCACCTAATTGTGTCATTAAATCAACCGGGCCTTTTCTCCACTTTAATCCAATCTTAGAGCCTTTATTCAAGTCAATGGCACTGCATACTTTTTCATTTAAAAGTTGGGAGCACACAAAGAATACACAGCCGAGCATTCGTTCTGCAATTTGTTTTTCAATATCGGGGCTAACCGTGCTTTTGCTTATGTCGCCGATAATCCAGTTTTCTTTTTTTTCGACTTGTTTGATAAGCGTTTCTGATACTTGATAAGAAGGGCCGAATGTCTCTAAGGTGCGTTGTGCGTGCATTGCAATAGGAACACCTGTTGCGTTCATTAATGCAAAGGGACCCATTCCGATTCCGAATGTTTTCATACATACGGCATCTATTATCTCTGTTGTGGCAATTCCTTCGCCTAAGAGTTTTGCAGATTCGTTTAACCAGGGTACAAAGAATCTGTTTATTGCAAAGCCATATACATCTTTAGTGTAGATGGGATCTTTTCCGGATAAGATGGAAAAGCGGTAAGCTGCTTTAGTCGTTTCATCAGAAGTTTGAGTTCCGGGTATTATTTCTACCAAACGGTTTTTTGCGGCGTGATAGAAATAATGTAATCCGATAAATCGTGTAGGATTCTTAACCGATGCAGCAAGCTCTGTAACAGAGAAGGAGGATGTATTCGTAGCAAGAATAGTGTCAGATGGGACAATATCGGAGAGCGATCTGAACAGATCGGATTTAGCATTAAAATCTTCGAAGATGGCTTCGATTACAATGTCGCACCCCGCTAAATCTTTCAGCACATCTGTTCCTTTCAAATTAGAGAGGCAAGTGTCAACCTGTTGTGGTGAAAAAACTTTTTTTTCTATGCCTTCGTGCAACATTGCTTTTATGCCGCTCAAGCCTTTTTCTACAAAACGCATTTCCCTGTCTGCAAGAATAACTTTAAAGCCTTCTTGTGCGAATTTTTGAGCCAATGCTGCTCCCATTGTGCCGGCACCAACAACGCCAACCGTTTTTATTATTTTCATTTCGTTAGTTCCTTATTGTTTTCCCAAACGGGTTTTCTTTTTTCGAGAAATGCGTTAATTCCCTCATTCGCATCGTATGTTTCCATTAACTGTTTTACATAAAGTGTTTCTAATTGTGGGAGAAAATTAGAAAGGATATGATTGAATTTTGCCCGGGTGGCTTTAACGCCGAAGCGGAGTGAAGAGGCACTCTTTGGAATGATATAGGTTTCAATCCATTTCATAAATTCAGTATCAAGCGTGGTTCGGTCTGCATAAACTTCATTCACAAATCCAAGTGACTTCGCTTCGTAGGCAGATATTATTTTTCCGGTGAGCAACAAATCTTCTGCCTTGGCTAACCCTATTTTCTCAGGGAGTATAATGGAAGCCGGAGGTGGAAAAACGCCCAGTACAATTTCAGGTTGACCGAACTTAGCGCTTTGATCTGCAAAAATGAAGTTACACATAATGGCAAGTTCCATTCCGCCGCCAAGACATTGCCCGCTCACAATTGCAGCGGTGGGTATAGCTAAATCTCTGATCGTAAAAAACAATTTATGAAAGCCTTTTATCATTGCTTCAGCAAACTCTTTTTGATGTTCTTCAACACTGGCTCCAAAGGAAAAATGTTTTCCGGCACCTTCAATTACAACGAGTTTTAGGCAGGTGTTGCTTTTGTAGCTGTCTAATTGTTCTTGTAACTCTTCCATCATAATATGGTCGAGCACATTACCTTTTCCATCGTTAAGTATAAGGTGTGCTACCGTGTTATCGTGGGAGTAACTTATGTTTATTTTAGTCATACTTTTTCTTTTTGAAATTGTGGTGAAATCAATTGATGCATTTCCTCATTCCATTCTTTTCCCGCAGCAAGTAATTGACGCAACTTGATGAAATCCACTTCGCGATTGTCTTTCGTCCCTTCATTAAACGCTCTGAATCCTGCTTTTGCTTCGGTCATCATATTTAATGCAAGCCATTCGCGGCTGGATTCTTTATTCTTATCCCAGTGTTCCAGTTTGAATTTGCGCACTTCCGAAATGGTTTTGTTTGTACAATTAGGGAAAGTGTGCAACAACTTTGTACAAAGTTTGTTTACAGCTTTATCCAACAAACTCAGATCCGTTTCGGCAGTTGCAATCAGTTCTTTCGCTTTCTTTAACTCATCTCCTGTTTTGGGTGAGCCGAAAACAATTTTTCCATATTCGTCAAATACTTTATCTGTTACTACCATTGGGTTTGCAATAAACTGCCCATTCACTTTCAGGACCGGAACGATCTCACTAATGATACCATAATAATAGGCTTGATGTGCGCTGAACGGCTCACACAGGGTGAGTGAACCCATTGCGCGCTCAATGCCCATATACAAAGGAAGAAAGTCTGTAGCACCGCCAATGGGCGCACTGCCGTGCTTCGGGCCTGCCTGTCCAAACCGGGCCATATCTGAGGCTACTGAGAAATCGCAAGCCATTCCAATTTCCTGCCCGCCGCCGATGCGCATTCCATTTACCCGGCAAACCACCGGTTTCTCACATTTCAGAATCGCACTCACCATATCGTTAAACAAACGCATATATTGTGAGTATTCCTGAGGATTGCCGGAATAATATTCGGCATACTCTTTTGTGTTCCCGCCCGTGCAAAATGCTTTATCGCCAACCGCCGTAAATACCACTGCCACCACGCTGCGATCGTTTGACGCTTCGCCAAAGGCAAGTATAATTTCTTTAACTGCCGAAGTGGTATAAGAATTAAATTGCTTTGGATTGTTGAGCCATATCCACGCATTGAAAAGTCCCTCTACTTCTGAGCCATCATTATTCAGGCAAGGGCGCTTTTCAAATAGGATTTCTTTATAATCGCTCTGTACGATGTTGTGATTTTTTAACTCAGTCATAGCTTATCTTGTAATTTGAATTTTTTTAGTGAACATTCCTGCTTCTGAATAGACGGTTAAAAAGTAAATGCCGTCAGGTATGTTTAAGGTAATCTGCTTGTGGATATGGGTTTCCGAGTTCGTTCCTTCTGATTGATATACTTTTTCGCCCAACAAATTGTGTACTTCAATTTTGTATTTATCTATAGTTCTGTCCGTTAAAGCATCGAACTGAAAATTTCCGTTTGTGGGATTGGGAAAAACAGAAGCAGTTGTCGAGAGGTCTTCCACATCGGACACACCGGTGAGGTAGCTTACACTCATATCATCTACTAACAAAGTGCTTCCCGGAACCGGATTGTGGTCTAATGAAGAAGAACTTATCAGGATAAATAAGGAATCGGGCGTTTGAAAGTCAATATAGTTAAATTGAATGGTTGCCATCTGCCAGGTGGGTCCTGTTGGTGTAAACAATTTTACCGATCCTCCGCCTTGAGGAGCCATATTCTTCACTAATAATGCGCGGCACTCTGCGGTGTCATTACCCTGAGGGTAATACTGGTACCAAAAACTAAGTGTTGCAATCTTTTGATTAAAGGGAATGCCGGGTTTATAACTGCCCGGTGGGGTTTCATTTGTTGTACCCGTAAATAATATTCCCAGAGTGTCTAAATAGTTATGTCCGATAAAAGGTACTCCCCAAGGGGCATTCATTGAATGTGATGTTGGTGTATAAACTACGGATTTAATTTTTACCGAATAAGAGCCGGAGTGTGCCGTATCGCACCGAAACACGGAGACAGGACTGCTGCCAAGCACAGAGGCATTAAACATATTGTAACTCCACCATCCGTTGGAATTGTTGCCTGAGTTAGGATTCATAGCCGGCGGGGCTATTAGGTCTTGCGACCAAGTTTCAAAATCGGGGTTGATTAACTGTGCGTGTAGTGTAGTTGCAAATGCAAGTGTGAGCAGAAGCGATAAAGTTTTTTTCATAATTTCTATTTTAATTGAAGTCGGGTACGAGCACCGAGCGTTTTGTATATTTATGTTCCAATGTATTTTTAAATACTTCATTGATTTTACTCATAGGAAATGTTTGTACAAACTGAGCAATGTTAAGTTTGTCTTTTGCTATAAGGTCTAACACTTCGGGATAGAGCTCTGCTCTGCAACCCCAGGTGCCTATGAGTTTGGCATCAAACGCCATAAGATTACTCAGGCGCACCTCCACTTTATCCATTGTGAAACCCACAATGGAGAGGGTGGAAGCAAAAGTGAGCAGATTGAATGCAAGATCTTGCCCTGCTTTGGTTCCGCTAATCTCAAATATCTTCCATCCGAATTTTGGTGCTTTTATTTCTTTCGCCCATTCTTTCACCTTCTCTTTAATAGTTTTTGTATCAAGCCCTTTGATGTTTATGACTGCATCTACTCCGTTTGTTTTTGCTGCTTCAAGCTTTTCATCATTAATATCTAAGGCTATTACTTTGGCGCCAAAGATTTTTGCGATGAGCGCTCCATAAACACCAACGCCGCCAACACCAATAACAATGGCGAGGTCGCCTGCTTCCAATTCGGATTTCTTAACGACCTGATAAGGTGTAGAAATAGCATCTGCGATAACCGCTAACTGCTCGAGAGGATATTTCTTCAGTATGGCTTCAGATACTTCGCACAAGAATTTTGATGGCACTTTGATATGCGAGGCAAAGCCTCCGTGAAAATCATTTCCCGGCATAAGTTGGTTTCTGCAAATGTTACTTCTTCCCTTTTTACAAAACTCACATTCCCCGCAAGGTAACACAGCCGGAATAATCACTTTCTTGTTAAGCCACTTGCTGTCGCCTGCTATAACGGTTCCTGAAATTTCGTGACCAAGTGTTAGAGGCAGTGCTTGTTTTGTCTGAACACCCGAATGCCAGAAGCTTAAATCGGTATGACACACGCCGCAGCCTGCGACTTGAACCAGTACCTCACCTTCATTCAGTTCAGGATAATTCTCTTCAGCGAGTTTGAACTCTTTGTTGAGTTCAACCATCTGCCATTGATATATTTTACTATTCGTACTCATAGATTTATATTTTCAAATAGAATTGCAGTGCCTTGCCCACCGCCTATGCAAGCAGAGGCAATACCGTATTTCACTTTTCTGCGTATCATCTCTTTCGAAATGGTGAGCGATAAGCGTGTGCCTGTTGCTGCTAAGGGATGACCAATGGCAATAGCACCACCGTTTACATTTAATTTATTTCTATCCAGTTTTAATTCTCTCTCACAACCGATGACTTGTGCCGAAAAGGCTTCGTTAATTTCAATCAAGCCAATGTCGTTTATAGACAGTCCCGTCATCTCGAGCAACAATCGTATTGCGGGCACAGGACCCAAGCCCATAATTTTAGGGTCAATACCACAACTCGCTCCGGCAATAATTTTAGACAGCGGCTTTAGCCCTTTATGCTGAACAGAATTTTTGTTTGCAACAACAACTCCTGCAGCGCCGTCAACAATGCCGCTGCAATTGCCTGCAGTTAGCACCCCTGTTTTGTCAAATACGGTGGGCAATTTAGCGAGCGCTTCTATTGTTGTCGGGCGAATATGTTCATCGGTAGCAAAATCTTTAGTATCTCTGGGCAGCGATGCTTTTCTCGATTTTAATCCTTCAATTTCAAAGACTGTGGAATTTAACGGTACGATTTCTTCTGCAAATAAATTCTTTGCTGCCGCAGCTTTTTGAAAAGATTGCATCGCATATTCATCGCAGTCATTTCGTGTAATGGAATATTTCTTTGCTACATTTTCCGCCGTGTATCCCATTGGATAGCCTGCTGCCGTATCATCTAAAGCTTCCCACAACATATCTTTAAATACAGGCCTGCCGAGTGGGTAACCCATTCTGTTGCCAAACGAAACAGTAGGCGCAAGCGACATATTCTCTGTTCCTACACACAAAACGGTTTCTGCTTTTGTTAAAGCAATTTGCTCTGCCCCTGTAATAATCGTTTCAAAGCCGGAGCCGCATATTCGCTGCACCATCAATGAAGGCACTTCTGTCGGAATGCCTGCAAACAATGAAATATGCCTCGGTAAAAAATAGGCATCTGAAGCGCTCTGGCCAATGTTTGCTGTAATAACCTGATCTATCTCTTCGGCTTTAACATTTGATTTTTCCATACTTGCACGCGATGCGTGAATGCCGAGATCGGTAGGGGAAATCTGTGACAGGGTGCCGCAATATTTTCCAAAAGGAGTGCGCGCACCATTAACTAAAAAAATATCATCGAACACAATTCCAATTCCTTTTTCCTTTTTGTGAAATCCTTTCATATAGTTAAGTGATATTAATGTAATGTGTTGCTGTTTGTTTTTTTATTAGAATTAGAGATCAAGATGTTTGCGACTTCAGGATACAACTTTTTTTTCGGCGACTGCTTCGGCGGCTTTATTTGCACCTGCATCAACCGTTGCCGGCTTATTATGAAAATGCTCGCGAGCTATTAATGCTGCACCAAATGAAACGACATATTGCGGCTCGTGCAGTACAGCAATTTGCTGATTGAAACTTTCTTCCAGCAATTTTTTCAGATAGGGATGATAAGCTATAACACCGCCTATCATCACCGTTGGGATGGATGGAGCAAAGCGCATCTTGGCCACACGCGAGCCAATAGACAGGTAAATTCCTTTTGCCAAATTTTCAATCGGCTGGCCATCGAAAATCCATTTCATAATTTCTGTTTTGGCAAATACGGTGCAGAAACTGTTCAACTCTTGTTTGTAATCCGATTGCTCTGCAAGCCGGCTCATCTCTTTAATATCAATTCCGGCGCGCTCTGCTATTTCGGTAAGAAATGCTCCTGTTCCGGCAGCACATTTATCGTTAAGATAAAAGTTCTCCACTTTTCCTTCTTTATCGGTGCGAATGACTTTAATATCCTCTCCGCCGATGTCAAGGATATTTTTTTCTCCCGGCACAATTTCATTCACCCCTTCGGCAGCACAATTAATTTCTGTTTTGACAATGTCACTGTCAGGGAAATTTTTTCTGCCATAACCTGTAGCACAAGAATATTTAATCGGGAACTCTTCCATTATGGCATTGATAATCTGCTTTGATGCAATCTTTTCTCTGTTGAGTGTTTTGAGCAGATAGCGAAACACAACATTTTTCTCATCGTCAATTACGGTAAACTTCGTGTAAGCAGAACCTAAATCAATGCCGAGGAAACAATCGCCTTTAGGCTGTGTATGTCTTTTGAGTGAAATTTTTGTCTTGGATACTTGTGCGTGTTTATGCGAAACTTCAGATAAAATATTTTTCTGCGTCATTGCCTTCACCATATTCACCATTGACAGGTTAAGTGGTGTGCGTATGTAATGTTTGCGTCCATATTCCACCAACTTTCCGTTCATATAATCAATCTCTGTTTGGCGATTGTTCATTAAGTCGCCGGCAAGCGATGGGTAGTGATTGCCGCCTTTGCGCAGATATCTTAAACAGTTGCGGATAAACTCATCGGGGAAGCGAATCTTCTCTGCTTCGGCAACACGCACCGCTTCTTCAATAATTTGCTCTATAAGTTCTGTGGTGTCGGGGAATGCCATAGCTTCTGCCATAGTAAAGCGGCCGATGCCACACAATGCGGAGAGCGATGCATTCAGAATCGTTTTCTCCCACGCACACTTTGTCAGTTCAAATGATGAAATTGATTTTGTTTCCAGTTGTACTTTGTTGAGTAATGCGGCAATTTCATCTGTGATGCCTTTTTTACTCTCGTCCAGTGGTGCGATATAGTTGGGTGGGTTGAAAAATGTAACCCTTACCACATTAGGTGCAGCAAGGTTCCCGGCAAAATTGATCACCATTCGCCCTGTTCTTTTTTCGCCGATTTTATCGGAAAGGATATGTTCTACATCAATTCCGTTTTGTGCAGAAATAAAATAAGAGGTGTTCCCTTCTGTGATGTCGTTCAGAATGCTTTCTACCTGATACGATTTCAGGCATACAAAAACGATTTCGGGATTTTGTTTGAGCAATTCAGCAGCAGACGGGTAGATCTTTTCAAATCGGGCTTTCTTCTCAATGGCGTTTTCGAGTCGTATCCCTTCGTTCTTTATCTGGTTCGCTTTGATTCTGTCACTGTCGCAAATCAATACTTCGCATCCTGCTTCCTGCAGGTGTGTGGCAAGAATCATCCCTACCGGGCCCAAGCCGATGATGCCAACGGTTTTATTTTCTACTTTATTCATTGGTACACTTTTGACGATTCAATCTGCTCTATGAATGTTTCTATTTTAGTAATGCTTTGTCCTTCAGAGAAAAATCTTAAATCACATAAGTCGCCTTCGATGACGAGGTATGGAATGCCGGTTTCATCTTTCAGTCGTTGTGGCATTCCGAACTTAGCATTGGAATTATTAAAACAGGTTTTTGTATCGTGAAATAATATGCCGTCGCAGTGGTATTCTTTCAACCACGAACCCAGCATTTTCATTTTTGCCTTTTCACTGCGGTTGATAAATATTTTTGTATAAGCCAATGCAGTGGATTCAAAGGGTTCATTTTCATCAAACTCATCAAACACCCAACTGCTGCAATAAGTAGAAGCTACCACCGAGGTTCGGTTCTCAACAAACAAATTGGACAACATTCTTATTTTTCCCCATATCGGCATACCTTCCCAGAAGAGGCGGCATTGTTCATTTTTAACAGCTCCGGTATGGTTTTTTACATTCTCTTGCAATTCGTTTAACAGCTTTGCATAATAAGCTTTAGCTTCCTGTGTGCCGCGCATTACCACAATGGGACCCATATGAATAACCCCATCAAAGAAACTCAATGGAGCAGGTGAAGCGGTAGAAGTTTTCAAAACCTGCTGCCAGAGTAGCGTGGCTTCTTTACTCAGTTGTACAGTTTGTTTGAATCGGTCTATATCAAATTTATTTCCGCTCGCTTGCTCACAAACCGGAATTAATTTTTTAAACTGCTCAATGACTAATTTAATCTCTTCAGTAGAAACTTCATCTACATAGCGGGGAGGATGAACGCCTGCAATAGGACAATTAAATTCTTTTGCGAAAAAATTAAACCAGTCTTGTACTTCGCGACATTGATTGGTATTGTAAACAATCAAATCAGGTTTAGGAATGGAGCTCATTCCATAGTGTTTCTGAAGTGGGGTTTGCTTTTTCAAATAAGAGCCTATATCTGATGTGGTGTAAGAGCAGATATGATTGGAGTAACCGTAAGTTGCCGCTTCGGGGATATAGTCCATTGCAGTGCGCGTGGCCCCAAGAAGCGCTCCGTGGTTTTCCGGAAAATAAACTTCAAATCCGAATGAGCGCAGCAACTCTGCAGGTCCCACGCTGGTGCACCACGCAATAGGTTTCTCTGAGGTGTTGAAGGAGCGGAAATAATCTCCCATCAGGTTTTTTAAGAGTGCTGTTGATTTTATTTCGTACATCGTGGTGCGTTTTGTGAATTATGCAGGAAGTTTTTGCTTCAGGATTCCGGCTTCGTTTGCATCGTTCAGATAGATGACATATACCTTTTCTTTCAAAGTATTTTTTCCGTCATAAAGATTTTCCAGTTCGGCTTTGTAAGCCTTATATACATTGTTAGGTGCTACTTTCATTGAAGGGGTTAGTGTTCCTTTGTCAATAGACAACTCCTCATCAATAATCATTGCTGCTTTTATTTTTGCAAACTTTTGTTTCACGCCGCAGTTGGCATCATTCAGGCACCCCTGTAAACAATGGCTCAACTCATTTAGATTGCGCGGGCAGAAGCACCCTTCCAACGGCGACACTTCATAATCGGGATTGTCTATCAGTTTTTTATTCGGGAATAATAATGCCACGGGGTATTCCCTGCCGCCGCCGGTAACCACGGCAAAAGAGATGTAATGACATTTCGTTTGAATGATGGATTCCATTTCCGTAGGAATCACTTTTTCTCCATTGGTAAGTTTAAAGATGCGGTCTTTGCGGGTAATCAGTTTCAACCCTTTCTCTGTAATCTCCCCTACATCGCCTGTTCTGAACCAATCATCTGAAGTAAAAATATCTTTGTTGGCTTCGTCATTTTTGTAATAGCCGAGCATTACATTAGGACCTTTCACCTGAATTTCATTTTCTTCGCCCAAGCGGATGCTTACGCCCGGAATCGGATTGCCTACCACGCCCGGTTCGCGCTTTATCTTTGGATTGGTGAGCGTGCAGCAAGGAGAGGTTTCTGTTAAGCCCCAACCTTCGATGACAGGAATTTTTCGTTTTTCAAACTCACGCGAAATATTCTCCGGCATTGGTGCTGCTGCGGTAAAGACAAATTTTAAGCCTGAATGAAAAAATAATTCTTCGGCTTCTTTACTTTCTTTCGTTAGCTCAAACAATGCCTGATATACTTTGGGCACGCTGAAAAAAATAGTCGGTTGAATTTTTTTCCAGTTTTCAAAAATGGTTCTCGCATCTTTTCCATATCCTGATTCAAGCGAATAAGTCGCACCGTGATACAGAGCACTGAACAATTCAAAAATGCCGCCGAAGCTGTGATGCCACGGGAGGTAAGCCAGAAAGCGGTCGTTTTCATTCAGTTGCCAGTACTCCACTTTGTCTAATGCCGCTTGTTGTGACAGGATATTTTTATGAGAAAGTTGCACACACTTGGGAATGCCCATAGTGCCCGAAGTGTACATCTCTAAACAGATGTTCTCCGGTAGTGCATTAAAGTTGAGTGAGAAGTTTTTATCCGTTCTCCCTTTCATTAACACCTCTATACTAAGCAGGTTATTGAATCCGAGAGAATTGATGTTCTGTTCAAATACGAATATTTTCTTTAATGAATTTTCAGTGGGTGTATTGCTAAGTTGTTGTTCTCCTTCTACGGCAAGATAGCTCGCTTCGGAATGTTTGATCAACAGATCCGCAGTATCTTTTTTGAATCCGGCAAAAATAGGGACAGCAATTCCTCCGATAGACATTACCGCTAATTCCATTTCCAGCATTGCCCTGCAGTTTCTTGAGAAGATAACCATTTTATTGCCCTCTGAAAAGCCAAGTTGCTTCAGATGATAAGCAATGTTTAAGATGTTGTTGTAACAATCCTCCCAAGTGATACCAGTGTACTCGCCATTTATTTTTTCCTGATAAATAATTTGCTTTGCAAAACGCTGCACATTGTTCCTAAGCATCGTGGCAATGTTGGGAACAACTTCACCTAATTTTATATTTGATTCGAGTATCACGGTTACGCTTTTTGTGTGTTAGATAATTTACCCGGTTACGGCAACTTCTTTGTCTTTCAACTTTTGGTGGCGGTACCCGCCCCACAGTGCAGCACCAATTGCACCTGCATAAATTGAATCGGGATGTGCAACGACTTCAAATTTTTTATTACCTTCCTGCAGGGCTTCTTCAATAGCCACTAACATTCCGCGATTTAATGCCATACCGCCTGTAAGCACAATAGGTGAATCTGATTTAAGCGAACTCATCAATTTAATAATTCTGGAAGCAATAGAAATGTGAATGCCTTTAATAATGTCCGGTGTTTTTACTCCTCTTGACACCATATTTATCACATCTGTTTCAGCAAGCACCGCACAAATGCCTGATGATACTTCCGGTTGTTCTGATTGCTGCGATACATCTCCTAACTCTTCAATGGATAAGCCGAGATAGCGGGAAATATTTTCTAAAAACTGACCGGAGCCGGAAGCGCACTGTCCCGTCATCTTGTAATCTATTACGCGAGCACTGTCTGAAATTTTAATAGCGCGCACATAAAGCGCACCTAAGTCCACAACAGTTTTTGCATTAGGGAAAAGATACTTAGCTCCTTTTGAGTGGGTGGTCATTCCATAGAAGTGACCTCGTTTCCTTTTTACCAAATCACCTTCACCGGTAGAAGCGAGATAAGCAATGTCTTCGTATTTTAAGTTATGTTTTGCAAGCATTGCCTTAATCATATCGTCTGAAACCTGCGATGGGTCACGCTTGCGTATTTTCTCGGTTTGTTTGTCGAGTAGCTTGGATTGTAAATCGGCATCGTCATCATTTGAGTGCGAGGGTTGATACTCCATCAAAACCAACTTGATATAGTTACTGCCTACATCAATTCCCATTGTTAAAAACTTATTATCCATAATGACTTGATTTTTTAGTGTTCCGTTTTTATTCATTAATGAAATTATATTTATCAGGCACTCACCGCTTTTTTAGCAGTGGGCAACTCTACTTTCTCATTCCGGCGAGCAAACATTGCTCCGCCAAGCGCTCCCATAAAGATGGAATCCGTATGGATGTTAATGGTGATTTTATCGCCGTAGTTCTCACGAACTAATTTTTGCAGATGATTGACCACCGCCACATTTCTTGCCACACCCCCGGTGAAGGTAAATTCATTAAATACACCGCCCGATCTTGCTAACAGCGACATTGCGCGCATTACAATGGCTTTGTGTAATCCGCCTAAGATGTCTTCACGCTTCTCTCCAAGATTTGTCAACTCGCGCAATTCTGCTCCGGCAAACACGGTACAAGTAGAGCAGATGCTGACTTCTTTCTGCGCATTGTTTGCCATTGGTCCTAATTCGTTAAGAGAAATACTCATCTCATCGGCAATGTACCCGAGGTAACGACCGCAACCGGCAGCGCAGCGGTCATTCATTTGAAAGCTGGTTACTAAGCCGTATTTATCCACCTGAATTGCTTTGGTGTCTTGCCCGCCAATGTCTAATACTGTTCTGGTGTTTGGAAAAAATGCGTGTGCGCCGAAAGCGTGACACAGAATTTCTGAACGGATACATTCTTGTGGAAAAGGTAAGAGTGCTCTGCCATAACCCGTGCCGGTCATATTCTCTATATGAAATTCCAAATCTGCAATTTCATCAATATGATTGCGCAACGATTCTGACACATTGTTAAAATCTCCTTTGAGTAAATACATTTCTGCATCGAATGCATCTTCATCTTTTATTTCTACATCTGCAGGCTTGTCAGGAAGATTGTCGTACTTGTCTTTTAATACATCCATTGCCTGATGCACCAATCCTTTGAAATCAAAATTGATAACCTCATTTTCAGCCGGGGTAATGCTTTTATCCCAAACGGTCATTAAGGGTTCAAACAGAGAGATGTCGAGTTTAGCTACTTCCTCATTATATTTTTCTGAAACGATATCGCGGAAGAATTGATTTTTTGCACCAAGGTTATTATAGAGATAATCGTGTTTTATTTTCGGTTTGAAAGAGCGGCGAATATTTCTCAGGTGATCCAGCATCGTGTTTTGTGTCACTTCATCTTTGAAAAACGAGAGGCAGGTTTTTACCAGTTGTTCTCCTAAGTTATCGAGCCGGATTTTAAATTCCTCATACTGAAAAACACTTTCAAGGTCTTCGATGTATTTTTTGTATTCGGGCTTCTCGCGAATTTCTTTATCCAGGTTTTTCTTCAGGACTGAAAAGCGTGCGTTGTAGGTCGCTTCCATACGGGCAATTTCGGCTGCTACGCTGTAGTTTGCACGGGTGTTGGTAATACCGCGCCCGATGATTTCGTCCTGTTCGTTGATGATGACTGCTTTTGAAGTAGTGGAGCCAAGGTCAACTCCTAAGTAGTATTTACTCATAATGATGAATTGCTGTGGTTTGAAAAATCATTTCTGTTTGATGTGTTTAGTTTAAGCAGGCTGTTGAGCAAGAATGGTTTTCCGTTGTTCCAGCATTTGGAAATAGCTTTCTAAACGATTTTTAATATTAGCATAAGAGAAGTAGCGCGGGTCAACCAAATCGCTTTCAATAAATCCTACCGGAACGCCCAGACGCTGTTCAATTTCACGCATCATCAACAACTGCCCGGCAGAAAAGGAATTACAACTCTTAATGGAATTAATCAGAAACCCGTCCGCCTGATATTCTTTAATATATTTTTCTAAAAGATTCACCCGCTGAGGCAAATTCAAATTGGTGTAACAGTTCATACAATAGCGTGCTAAACTTTCCAGCGGATTAGCAGGATCGTGACGGAAACCAAAGTCATACAAGCCCCCGACCTTAGTATAGGTAGAAGCCACAATGACTGCTCCCATATCGTAGAATATTTTCCAGAACTCGCGGAAGTTGGTCCAGTTAGGCGGTCCCTCAACAACAAGACGAAATCGCTCTTCTTTCAGCACTCCTTCCGGCGTAACAGGCAGCAAGCCTTGTTTCAGGCGGTCGTTCACCTCATTATATAATTCCTTGTAATACTCCACAGCAATGTCGGTTCCACGAAATGCCGTATTCATAGGTCCCATATAATACACGCCTGCGAAGTAGGCATCTATTGGAGAAGGTTTATTCTTGGCGCTTTCCAACACTTTCACCCAATAATCTTCTGACACGGCAGAGTTCTCCATCATTTTTGAAAGTCGTGAGTAGTCCAACTTCTTTCCTGCCACTTGCTCCATCTTTGGAATCACTTCTTCCTTCAATTGCTTTACCATATAGTCCACCATCTGCTGTGTGATTTCGCCGTTCTCTTGATAAGGGGTGTGCAGCATTGCCACCGGAACACCCGGATACAAGCGCTCTAAGTTTTCAAACCACTTCATAAAGGTGAAGCACCCTGTATAACTTAACAGCAGCAAATCAGGAGTAGGAATTTTTTCACCCGTAGGTCCAATGTTCCCGTTGAGCATCATTCCGATATCGCACTTCACATAAGTACACACATCTTCGGAATGCCCCATCTTTTCGGCATCTTTAATAAAAGAGCCTGAACGCTTACGCATCCCCGATTGCAGGGCGTTGATCTCGGGGTACACCGGCAGCATATCCAAAGCAAGAATCAACTCGGTGAGGTTGCCCGGAACAAAGGTGTAAACTACCTTCTTTCCTGTTTCTTTCGCCGTACTTAGTTCTTTAAAAAGGTTGCCCAGCATTTCCTTTTGAAGCACCATACTTTTTTCTTTAACGGCTTCTTTAACTGTACTCATAGTTTATTCGGATTTTATGAATTTGAAATCTTATTTTTTTTACAAGGATGCCCACAGCTTAATAGAGTCAGCAAAGGTTCCTGTCTGCTCTTTAATTACTTTAAACTGTCCGGTATTCTCGTTAAATTGGAAATTGATGTGATTGATTCCCGCGTCATCACAGGCTTTCTGCATTTGTGGTTGATCGAGCAATGCAGGGTCGCAGAAACTTGCAGCACAGAAGATAATACCATCGGCATTTCTCTTCTTGGCTTTATCTACCAAGCGTTTGCCTTTAGGGTTCCCGACATCATATAATGCTGAGGAGAAATCGCTTTTAGTCAAAAATGCCCGGGTCAAGGCGTTCAATGGGTCATTCGTCGTAGCATCCACATTCCCTTTAATCCATCTGGAGCCAAGCAGGAAATCATCATCTACAATATAACAACCTGACATTTCTATAGACTTAATTAACCCTACCGGAGGCTGTTCGCAGAACGAACCGGTTATCACCACACGGATGTTATCCATCGGCTCGCCGTTTTCTTCTTGTAAATAAGTAATGGCTTGTTCCAATATTTCATTATGCAACTCTACATTAATAACCATTCCTGCCCGCACGATATGATATAAATCGGCTGCTGATATCCGCCACGGATATTCTGAGTGAATATCGTATAGCTGCTCAATCAATCTTCGGTTGGTATTATATAATGCAATGGCGTGATTTAACCTTTCTGTCGTTACTTCTACTCCATTAATCTCATACATATCCTGAATAATTTCGCTCAACATCTTTTGATAAAATACCCCTCCGATTTCCTGATCGAAATTCTGCGGATAATCAAAGTAGCGGGTAAACTTCCCCTTCTTTGCCAGCTTAAACATTCCCGACAGATTACGAATACAGTCGCAAATGGCAGGAAACAGGAAACCGTCAAAATTTTCAAAGTTGCTGTCCAGAGCCAACTCTATAATCCCTCTGGGCATATGGCAGATGTAGGACTGATAGTACGCATCTCCTTTAATGATTTGTTTGCGATCACCAACACCCATCGTCCCCACAGCCAGACCATTGGCAGCGTGAATAATTTCACGCGGAATATATATAGGGAGGTATCCGACTAAAATTCTATCCTTACTTTCGGCTTTCCAATTTTTTGCGAAAGTGAAATTTAAATCAAAAGCAAGTTCTTTGCATTCAGAAATGATTTCCTGAAGTGTTTTCATTGGAATTATCTTTATTAACAAACTTAGCCTCGGTACATATCTAAGAATTATGACAATAGTCATATTTGATTTATGACTTATGTCACCTTTTGGGTTGGATTTTGTCCGTTATTTTAAAAATCTTTTTTAACTAAGTCTTATATATTAAATAATTCTTTGCAAGCACCTAAAACATCAGTTGTAATTCTCGCCGGAGGAAAATCGGAAAGGATGGGGTTTCCAAAGCCTTTTCTTGCATTCGATGAAAAGCGAACATTCCTAAAGAAAATTACAGAGGAATACACTTACTTTGGGTGTAATTCTATCGTTGTTGTGCTGAACAAGGATTTATTCGTTGATAGAAACAGAAAATATATAGAAAGTATTTCGGGTAACATAAAGGTAATATTAAACGACAGCCCGGAATTGGGTCGTTTTTATTCATTAAAACTAGGCTTATCCGCAATAGATAATACATCCTATTGCTTTCTTCAGGATATAGACAACCCTTTTATCAACCGGGATCTATTAGAAACAATCTATCAGAATAAGATTGATTTTGGATACACTGTTCCCTATTATATAAACGTATCTGCGGATATTGAAATAAAAATTAAAGGGCATCCAATTCTATTATCAAACATGGTAGTAGATGAAATTAAAAATATTCCAAACAATTATTTGAGTATAAAGGATGTCTTAAAACAATTCTTAAAAAGACTCATTGAAGTTTCCGATAAAAATATATTGGTCAACATCAATACACAGGCCGAATACAAATCATTATTTGATAGTGAGCCACATGAACCTGAAGAACTATTTTCTTGTAGCTAACTCCGCTTTTGTAAGAATGAAAACACTCTATGAAAAAATATTACAAATCATTAACGGCAGCGATAAGGCAGCACTATGCACGATAACTTCTACCAAAGGTTCGACGCCATTAAAAGCCGGGGCTAAAATGATCGTCTGGAGCAATGGTAAAATATTCGGGACTATTGGAGGGGGGCATTTGGAAAAAAAAGTGATTGAGGCTGCACAAATCATTAGCGAAATAGGGGTAGCCGAGACTTTTATGCACGAGTTGCTTCATCAACACGGTATGTGTTGCGGAGGAATCGTGGAAGTTTTTATCGAGCCTATACGCAATCAACAGAAGTTGTACATCTTTGGAGCCGGGCACGTTGGAATAGCCTTGGCTAGATATGCGCGGAATCTGGATTTCTGTGTGTCTTTGATAGACGAGAGAAAAGACATCTTCCCCCAAGCCGATATAGAAAATATCCAGCTTGTAAATACTTCGCACCGTGTTTATTTAAACGATGTAAAGTTTGGCATAAATGACTATATCGTCGTTTGTACTCATGACCATGCGTATGATCGGGAAATATTGCTGCATTGTTTACCACAACCCGCAACCTATCTCGGTATGATTGGCAGTATGCGTAAGGTTAAAGTAACCCGCAAAATGTTTTTAACAAAGGAAAATATAGCAGAAGCCGATTTAGACAAAGTGGATATGCCTATAGGAATTGATATTGGCGGAACAACTCCTAACGAAATTGCCATCAGTATTATGGCAAAGTTAATCGCCGTAAAAAATCATCATTCCACAGCTCTACCTAACACCATTTTAGAAACCTTAAAAATTTAACTCTCATGTATTCAAAAGCAACACAAACACTTTTTGATGAGCATCAAATTATCTTGCAAGCTATAGAACAAGCTAATGCACTCTTACAAAGCGAAGATCTCTCATCGAATAAAGATAAATTACTTTGGTATGTAAAATTTTTCAAAGAATACGGCGATGAGTTTCATCATCAGAAAGAAGAAGAAATTCTATTTAGGTTTATTGAAGAAAATAACGAGATGTTGGGTGGAGGACTCATCAGTTCTTTAACCGATCATCATAATGAATTTCGCGAAGCCTTGCGTGATGCACAAGAAGCTTTACAAAATGAACAATGGAGCTCTGCAAAAAAAATTATGATTTCCTACTTTAATGATATGCGTGATCATATCGGTGCAGAAAACGATGAACTGTTTATCAGTTCCGACTCGTTGTTAAGCGATCAAGACAAAGAAAATATTTATTACCGCTATCAGGATAAAGATCGTGAACTGGGAGAAGACAGAAAAAGTGATTATGAAAATAAAATCATAAACAGCTAATGTCTAAACGAATTGCATTAGTTACCGGTGCTGCAAAAGGAATCGGGAAGGCAATCGTGGATAGATTAGTGTCCGATGGTTTTTTTGTTGTGCTTATTGACGTGGACAGCGAGAGCGGATTAGCTTGCGCAAATGCTATAGGAATTGAATCTGCCGCATTCACCTATTGTGACATCAGCAAAGAAGAAGATGTAACTCATCTTTTTCACCATATAATTACTGAATATAAACGCCTCGATGTAGTGGTGAATAATGCCGGCGTAATTCGTGACAATATGATTTGGAACATGACCACAGACGAGTATGATACGGTCATGAGCATAAACCTAAAGGGAGTGTGGTTGATGTGTCGTGAGGCAGCACGAATATTTAAAGAGCAAAATAACGGACGCATAATCAACATCACTTCGCGTGCCTGGTTAGGGAATCGAGGTCAAAGTAATTACTCCGCATCTAAAGCAGGAGTCGTTGCGCTTACGAGAGTACTGGCATTAGAACTTGGTAAGTATAACGTAGCAGTAAATGCGGTGGCTCCGGGATTAATTGATACGCCTTTAACTCAAAAACTATCTGAAGATATACTTCAAAAATTAATTGATGCACAACCTGGCAAGTCTATGGGTAAGCCGGAGGACGTAGCTCACGCCGTTTCATTTCTTGCATCAGATAAAACCAATTTTATTACCGGTCAGACCCTTTATGTAGATGGAGGGAAAAGTATTGGTGCGGGTGTTTAACACATTATGAAAAATAAATTCATTCAATCGAGTAATTATGAAGCAACTCAAACTAACAATTAACGGAAAACAATTTGAATTGCTGGTGGGCGAACACGAAATGCTTTCTTCTGTAATCCGCGAGAAAGCTATGCTCACCGGAACAAAGATTGGATGCGAGCAAGGTAGCTGCGGCGCATGCACTGTACTCGTTAACCATGAGCCGGTGTTAAGTTGTATTACTCCGGCCTTACGTTGCGATGCCGCTGATATATTAACTATTGAAGGTATCGCATCAGATAACAACCTTCATAAACTACAGACCAAGTTTATAGAGAAAGGGGCTATCCAATGTGGGTTCTGCACTCCCGGAATGGTAATGACCTCACTCGACTTTGTCAACAATAATCCTAATACAACTGTTCACGAGATTAAGGAAGCATTATCAGGAAACCTATGCCGATGCACCGGGTACAAAAAAATAGTTGAAGCAGTTGCCGAATATTCTATGGAGCAACTTACACCTACGATCAATCAAGCGCAATCGAACAACTTGGTTAGAGAGCAACACACCATTGGTACACCACGCCCCTATATTGATGCAAAGAAAAAGGCACAAGGCGTTGCCGAATATACAGATGACATCAAAATCAAGAATGCATTACACTGCAAATTCCTCAAGAGTATTTACGCCCATGCAAAAATTGAAAGTATAGATATCAGTGAAGCGGAGAAATTGAAAGGGGTTCGTTATGTATGCCTCGGCAGGGAACTGCCTATAAAGTTTGGAGTATTACCTATATCACAGGATGAAACGGCAATGGCAATTGATAAAACAAGATACCTTGGTGAAATTGTTGCAGCCGTTGCTGCCGATACCGAAGAAATTGCCGAGCAGGCTTGTAAGCTCATCAAAATAAAATACACTCCGCTAAAAGAATACTTTACCATTGAAAGTTCTCTTAATGATATTGGGAGTGAGGAGAAAATTCATGCGCACACACGCCAAAACAACAATATACATAAGAAAGCAGAGCTTCGCTTCGGAGATCAGCAGCAAGGGCTTGCCAACGCCGATATACGCGCTAAACTGAGTTTTGAATTTGAAGGAATAAGCCATGGCTTTACAGAGCCCCACGCGGCCATAGCCTACTGGGACGAAAGTGGGTTAACTCTTATTTCTGCAACGCAGGTACCGCATTACCTGCACAGAGCTTTGGCAAAAACCCTTGAAATACCTCTAACAAAAGTGCGTGTCATTAAACCTTTTGTAGGCGGCGGATTCGGCGGCAAAGGAGATCCCTTTCCTCACGAGATTATTATCGCTCACCTCGCCCGTAAAACGGGAAAACCGGTTCGAGTGCGTCTGAGCAGAGAAGAAGTATTTATTACAAATCACGGTAGGCACCCATCAAAGATGACTGTAGAAATGGGAGTGTCTAAAGATGGCACCATTAAAGTGCTCGATGCAGATATTGCTATAGATGGCGGCGCCTATGGAAGTTTTGGTGTTGTCACCTCATATTACAACGGCGTGCTTTTACAGGCTCCTTACAAAATAGATAACTTAGGATTTCGAACGCACAGAGTATATACGAACAAACCGCAGTGCGGTGCTATGCGCGGTCATGGTGCAGTCAACTCTCGTTTCGCGGTAGAATCTCTTATCGATGACTTAGCCGAAAAATTAAATATGGATCCTTGTGAGTTGCGCCTGAATAATTTTCTTTCATCAAATACACTCACCGTAGGGCAATACCGAATCACATCCAACGGTAGTCGTGAAAGTTTGCATGCTGTAATGCAACAATCCGATTGGAAAAATAAATATCGTAAGTTGCCATTTGGTCATGGCATCGGCGTAGGTTGTGGCTTTTTCATCAGCGGCAGTGCATTACCTATTATATGGAATGAGTTACCACAGTCCACCGTACATCTTAAGGTGGACTTTGACGGTAGAGTGGTTATTACCTCCGGTGCAAGTGACATCGGTCAAGGAAGCGATACGATGCTTGCCATCATTGTGTCTGAAGTGTTGGGCATTTCTATGGAGAAAATTTTTGTACTTGCTGCAGATACCTTACTTACCCCTGTTGATCTTGGAAGTTACTCAAGCCGTGTAACATTTATGGCCGGTAATGCGGCAAAAGATGCTGCCGAAAATCTAAAAAAAGAATTGCTCAAAAGCATAGCTCAAAAAAACAATATTAATGAAGCCGAACTTAATCTCTCCGATGATCGAATCTTCTCAAATGATCGCAGTATAGATATAAGTTGGGAACAAGGTATAGAAATTCTAACCGCAAAGCGCGGCGCAGTAAGTGTAAGCGGAAAATATATTTCACCTAAACTTGGCGGCGACTTTAAAGGCGCTGGCGCCGGACTTAGCCCCTCCTACTCTTTTGGAGCTTGTATCGCAGAAGTAAAGGTAGACACCCGCACTGGCATTGTCAAACTATTAAATGTTTGGGGAGCACACGATTGTGGAAAAGCAATAAACCCACTTGCCGTGGAAGGTCAATTGGAAGGCTCCTGGCACATGGGCATTGGTCAAACAATGAGTGAACAAATGAAGTATTATGGAGGTCTTTTATTAAACAACAATTTCCTCGATTACAAAATACCTACGACCCTCGAAACGCCGGATTTCTATACCAATATCATTGAAAGCCATGACCCCGAAGGACCATTCGGGGCGAAGGAATGTGGCGAAGGAGCTTTACATCCTGTAATGCCCGCCATTGCTAATGCCATTTATGATGCAGTTCGGGTGCGCATTCACAAATTACCCATTAATGCAGAAGATATTTTAAGGGAAATGTCAAAAATACAAACGGAGTTTTCAGACCCCATTCATAAATAAAGAACGAATGATCTATGATCGCAGAACGTGTTTATATCAAAGCAAAGACTGTTAACGAAGCAATCCACATTGCCTCTCAACATCCTGATGATTTTTGTTTCATCGCCGGAGGTACCGATACGATGGTCAACAAATTTCAAGGCAATCAAACAGCAAATTGCTTCATCGACTTAACTGATCTTGATGAACTTAAAATATTAAAACAAGAAGACGAAGTTTTAAAGATAGGCGCACTGCTTCGTTTAGCCGATTTGAAAAAATATGATGCCATCGCAAAAGATTTTCCTGCACTTATAGAAGCTGCCCATTCGGTAGGCTCTCCCGTAATTAGAAAATCAGCCACTCTTGGTGGCAATATTCTTTGTGAAAACCGCTGTGTATTTTACAATCAATCCGAATGGTGGCGCGAAGCCGTCGGATATTGTTTAAAATGCGAGGGGGATGTGTGTATTGCCACAGGGGGTGCTAAAAATTGCTTTTCAAAATTTGCTTCGGATACGGCTATCGCTTTAATCAGTATGGATGCAAGCATCGAAGTGGTTACGGCCGAAGGAAGCCGACTCATCAAACTCATCGACATCTATACAGGTGATGGCATAAACCCCAGGCGCATAGATAAAAAGGCAATTATTACATCTATCCTATTACCTGTAAATAGAGCATTCAGGTGTTCATACAAAAAGCTTCGGCAGCGTGAAAGTATGGACTTCAGTTCCCTAACCAGTTGCGTGTCTATAGATACAAACGGTAAAATATTAATAGCCCTTGGTGCTGTTGATCCAAAGCCTATATTAATAGAAGGCACGCTCAACGACGACAAAAGTCTTCTGATTCAGCAGGCCCTAAAAAAAGCTCGCGTAATTGATAACGATGTCTTCTCCAGAAAATACCGTCGCGAGATGATAAAAGTCTTTTTAGAAAGAAGCTTCTCTGAACTCGGTTGCTAACTTATCTCCAACTTAAAAACCATTTGGACAACATAACCGATGACAACAAGGGTTATCGCTCTACCCTTCTTAATTAATAAATAGAAACGGATTGAAATAAATTGCTCATTCTCACGTTGTTGCAATTCTTTTACTTCTGAATTGTTATTCTATCTTTTTCATCCTTACTTTACACAATCAAATCTTTACACTGCTCACGCATTAGCATCTTTTTTAATCTACTAACTTTTAGAATGAATCATTCATCACCTCATAATTTTCACATTCCTGTAATGGGTGTAGCGTTCACTTTGGATTCTCCACTTAAAGTAGCTCGCTACGGCATTTCTTCTGTAATTTCTCTTGTCGATGATAATGCTATTGAACGAATAAGAGAATTTTATGCTCCACAAGACAGCATACCTTATGTAGCTATTGATACTCACGACCATGACCATCGCGCTCGTAGAATTACCGAATACCTGAATCAGCTTAAACGTTTGATAGCCCGCCAGATGGAAACCATTGCTACAGCGTCTTTCGAAGAAGGCTCCGAAATTGTTAAATATTTTGAAATGCTCCCCGAATTTTCGGCAGAGAAAATACTATACACGCTGATGAAAGAAATGGAAGACGGAGAAATGAAATCATCTCTTCAGCAATCGCTGCGTAATAAAATTGTTGCAGGATCTGTTGACGTCAACATTATGACGAAACTCGACCGAACGAACTACGATAAAAAAGGTGATGCTTTACCGCATGAGTTTTCCGATGCCATGGCGGCACTTCGAGGCTTTGCGAATAGCGACCTACGCTCTTCTATTATCTTCTCTGCAGGCATGAACCCCCGCCTATACTCCTATTGTGAGACATTTCCTGACTTTTTTCCTGATGAGCATAGCGAACTAAAGAAAAAAATTATTCTCAAAGTAAGCGACTTCCGCTCTGCTCAAGTGCAGGGTAGATTTTTGGCAAAAAAAGGAGTATGGGTTTCAGAATACCGCATAGAATCCGGACTGAATTGTGGCGGACATGCCTTTGCAACAGAAGGCTATTTGCTCGGTCCGGCTCTGGAAGAGTTTAAGCAAAAAAGAGAACAATTGGCTCACGAGTTATATGAGACATGCAATGCCGCATTAATACAAAAAGGGAAAAGACCATTCAAGCAGCAGCCTGATAACCGCGTTACAGTCCAGGGCGGTATAGGCACTGCAGCGGAAAATTATTTTTTATTAGAGCACTATCAACTTGATGGCACCGGTTGGGGCAGCCCATTCTTGCTGGTCCCCGAAGCCACAAATATAGATAATGACACGTTGCAAAAATTAATCAATGCGAAGCCCGAAGATTATTACTTGAGCAACGCTTCTCCACTTGGTATTCCATTTAATAATCTAAGAACAAGTTCAGGTGAAGCAGATCGAAAACATAAAATCGAAAAGGGACGCCCGGGCAGTGCTTGTTACAATAAATATCTTGAAGCTAATACTGAATTTACAGAAAAGCCTATCTGTACTGCGTCGCGCTTATATCAGAGTTTGAAAATTAATCAGTTGAAATTACAGGAACTTTCCGAAGAAGAACGAAGCAATCAGATAGATAAGGTTCTTGAGAAAGAATGTATTTGTCAGGGCTTAGGAACTGCCGTGTTTTTGAAAAATGAAATGCCCCCACCACATAAAATTACTGCAGTAAGTATTTGCCCGGGGCCTAATCTTGCCTTCTTTTCACGTGTCTCTTCACTCCACGATATGATTGATCATATATATGGTCGAAAACAAGTTCTTATAGAACCCAATCGCCCAAATATGTTTCTGAATGAGATGAAGCTTTATATAGACTATTTGAAGAACGAAGCAACACAGAATATGAATCAACTAGTGGATCGCAAATTAAAACACCTACAGACATTTAAGGCTAACCTTCTTGAAGGCGTTGAATATTATAAGTCTCTTGCCTCACAAATGATCAGGGAAAGCGATCAATATAAAAAGAAATTCAACGATACCTTGCACAATATGGAAATGATGATTCAGAATCTACACTTACCTGAATTATCGGAAGTAGTTTAAACTTATTGATACAATCATTACAACTTTAATTGGTCACTTAACTCAGTTTAGATTGTCAATAGCGCAGCTATGATTTTAAGAAAGTTACCCTTAGATTATATGAATAAAAGTTAATAGCTGCTGTGTAGCTAATGACTTAAAAAGCGAGATGCGCAATTCGTAATTCGTAATTCGTAATTTTTAATTTTTCACTTTTCACTTTTCACTTTTCACTTTTAATTTCTCTTTCATTCTATCTACTCCGTAATACACCATCGGCACTAAGAATACAGACAACACCAATGAAGAAAGTAAACCTCCGATAAATACCCACGCCAATCCATTTTTCCATTCGGCTGATGTTCCTGTGGCTAATGCAATAGGCAACATTCCTATTGCCATAGATAAAGTCGTCATTAAATTAGTTTTACTTCAAATCTGCTTTTAACACATCATTTTTTTAAAGAATGGATAGTTAAAGTTTTTAGTGTTATATCATCATAGCGATGCGATAGATCCAGATATAAACTTGGATTTTATCTTATTCTTCCAAAGTAAATAGAAAGAAATCCATCCGAGCAGCTGTTGAGGTAGCACATAGCGTGGTTTTAGTGTCGGAAACCTATTCGTTACTACAAATAATAGTATCTGAAGAAAGAAAAATAAGTAAATTGAATAGGGAGCTAGTGCCTCTCATTGTACAAGGTATATCATAGCGTTTTGAAAGGTTAATAAAGTTGAAAGTTGACTTGTGCAATTGGATTTCAACTCTTAACCACTTTGTAACCGCTCTGCAATCTTATTGAAATACTGCCATAGTTCTTTTGCAGCAAATTAATAAACAATATAAATGAAGAAAATTTTAGTATTTACAAGTTGCCTGCTCACAGGAACAGCACTATTCGCACAACAAGACACTTTAACCTCATCAAAACCACAAAGCGACCCGATTTTGGTTCAAAGAATTACTGAACTAGAAGATGGTTTGAAAGAACTCAAAAACCTTTCTATTACCGGTTACATTCAGAACCAATTTCAATATGGAGAAAAAGATGCCTCACTAAAAGTAGGCGGACCTAACGAAGACAAAACAAAAGATTTTAATCGTTTGGGAATTAGAAGAGGAAGGATAAAATTCGCTTACACCAGAGGTATTGGTACAGGGGTTTTCCAAGTTGATTTAACTGAAAAAGGATTAGGGTTAAAAGACGCTTACCTGAAATTGACTGAACCTTGGTTAAATTCTCTTTCCACAACTATTGGAGTATTTGACCGCCCGTTTGGTTATGAAATTTCTTACTCATCATCATTGAGAGAATCTCCAGAACGCTCAACTGTTTTTCAAACTTTATTCCCGGAAGAGCGTGATTTAGGTGCAAAATTGACACTACAAGCACCTAAAACATCTCCTTGGAGTATTCTGAAATTAGATGCAGGTCTTTTTGCCGGAAATGGAATTAAAATGGAAACCGACAGCCGTAAAGATTTCATTGGGCATTTAGCAATCAATCAATCGTCAAACGATTATTTCAAATGGGGTGCAGGAGTTTCGTATTACAACGGTGGCGTTTATCAAGGTTCAAAATGTATTTACCGAAATAACGGCAATGGATTTTCCGTAGATTCAACACAAACTAATATAGGTAAATGCGCTAAAAGGGAATATGTAGGATTTGATGTCGAAATAAATATTTTCAGTAAAATAGGGTTGACAAAATTTAGCTCTGAGTATTTATTTGGAACACAGCCTGGTGGCCAAAAAGAAAGTAAAAGCCCTAATGCATCAGTGCTTCCTATAAGCGATGTGTATATCCGAAATTTTAACGGAGGCTATGCTATGCTGGTACAGGATTTTGGAACATTACCAGTTTCAGCCATTGCAAAATATGATTGGTATCGTCCCAACACTAAAGTTAAAGGAAATGATATTGGAAAAAATAAAACAAATGTGGGTGATATTGCCTTTAACACCCTTGGCTTAGGATTGCAGTGGAAAATCAACAATAGTTTCCGTCTGACTGCATATTATGAAATCGTAAAAAATGAGACTTCTGCTAATCTAAAAGGCTATGAAACAGATAGAAAGGATAATGCTTTTACATTAAGACTTCAGTATAAATTTTAAAATGTAACCATATTGTAACAAAACTGAAATCAGTCCGCAATACCCCCAATATTTCTTTGCACCATAATTAAACAAATAAGAAAAATGAAAAAATTAGTTTTAACAACATTGACATTCGCATTATTGGTATCTTCAATTTATGCACAAAAAATCAAAGGTTCTGATACGGTATTACCTTTAACTCAAGCAGAAATCGAAGCATACAAAAAAGAACACAAATCTGCTACCTTGTCCGTAACAGGAGGCGGTAGTGGTGTTGGTATTTCAGCATTATTAAACGGAACAACCGACATTGCTCAGTCTTCCCGTAAAATAAAATTTGATGAAAAGCAAAAATTGGCAGAAGCTGGAAAGCAGATAAAGGAAGTAGTTATCGCTTATGATGCATTAAGCATTATAGTTCATCCTGATAATAAAGTATCTAATCTAACCCGTGAACAGTTAGAAGGCATTTTCACCGGAAAAATCACGAACTGGAAAGAAGTTGGCGGTGAGGATATGAAAATCATTCCTTATTCAAGAGAAACCTCATCCGGTACTTATGAGTTCTTCAAAGAAAGTGTGTTGAAAAACAAAAACTATATGACTGGAATACTGAGTATGCCGGCAACAGGTGGAATTGTTCAGTCTGTAAGTCAGACAAAAGGAGCCATTGGTTATGTGGGATTTGCTTATGTCAATAACAAAGTAAAAGCATTACACATTTCTTACGATAAAGGAAAAACCTACATTGAGCCATCTGTTGAGAATGCTAAAAATAAAAGCTATCCAGTCGTTAGACCATTATATTATTACTACACCAATATCAATGCAGAAGGAAAATCATTCATTGATTTTATTCTTTCTCCGAAGGGGCAGAAAGTAATTTCTGATGTTGGTTTTATTACTTTAAAATAAATACCCTTCTATCCTTTTTAAAAGTATCAATGAAAAAATTTACAGATAAATTAGTAGAAGGGTTATTCAAAATGAGTGGTGCCGTTACAAGTATAATGGTGCTGCTTATTATTGTTTTTTTATTCAAAGAGGGAATTGGTTTATTTAATGCTTCAACGGTAGAGAAGGGTTATACATTATTTGTTAATTCTAATAATCCAATAGAAAAACTTTCACCAGAGTCATTAAAAAAAGTATTTGATGGGGAGGTAGAAAACTGGAAGGCGTTGGGTGGAAAAGATGAGTCTATTCGTGTGTTTAGGTTTGATGAAATTTTCTCACTCTATTCAGATGAAGAATTAGGAACAGACTATGCTCTTTTGCCACAGAAATTGGGCGAAATTATTCAATCAGACGCTACTATCATTGCTTATGTTCCTCAAAAATATAAACCCAAAAGCACAGATGGAATTAAAGAGTTAGAACACATAAAAATAAGTTTAAACGATTTTTTCTTGGGCAGAGAATGGCTTCCAACCGCTACTCCAGCCCCACTGTTTGGTATAGTGCCATTGGTATTGGGAACACTATTGGTTAGTCTTATAGCTATTCTTATCGCCATTCCTTTAGGCGTGGGCGTTGCCATTTACTTAGCAAAAATAGCAAGTGAAAATGTCAGGAAATTTTTAAAACCTGCCATTGAATTATTAGCCGGAATTCCATCGGTTGTTTATGGTTTTTTCGGATTGGTAGTATTGGCTCCAATCGTTCAAAAAGCAGGTGCCCTTTCAATGGGTGAAACCGCTTTTACAGGTAGTTTGATATTGGCAATTATGGCACTGCCCACTATTATCTCTATAGCAGAAGATGCGATGAGGAATACTCCGAAGGCAATGCAGGATGCGAGTTTAGCTTTAGGTGCTACAAAATGGCAAACCATTCACAAAGTGATTATTCCTTATGCCTCATCGGGCATTGCAGCAGCGGTTGTTTTAGGTGTTGGCAGAGCTATTGGCGAAACGATGGCGGTGCTGATGGTAACTGGTAACGCGGCCGTGATTCCACATTCGATGTTTGAGTCAGTAAGAACCATTCCTGCTACTATTGCAGCCGAATTGGGTGAAGCTCCTGCAGGTGGAACACATTACCAGTCTTTGTTTCTGTTGGGTTGTGTATTATTTGTCATCACCTTAATCATCAGCATCATTGCAGAAGTTATTTCTTCACGAAAAATTTTTAAAGAATAATGCAGTCAAAGAAAATCAAAGAACAAATTGCTTTTACAATATTCCGGTTGCTTGGATTTTCTGTATTAGGAATATTATTTTGGATATTAGGGTTTATAACCTATAATGGAATTCGTGTTATAAGTTGGAAATTTATCTTCTCTTACCCTACTGAAGGAATGACAGCAGGGGGTATTTTCCCAGCAATTATCGGTACACTTTACTTGATTATTGGAAGCATTCTGTTTGCTTTTCCCTTAGGCATTATGTCTGCTATTTATACTGTGGAATACGCAAAGGATAACTGGTTGACTAAGTTTATCCGTATAATGACCAATAACCTAGCAAGTATTCCATCTATAGTTTTTGGTTTGTTTGGAATGACCTTGTTTGTAAACATATTGGGATTCGGAGATTCCATACTTGCCGGCTCACTCACTTTAGGTTTGCTTATTCTGCCAGTAGTAATCCGGACTACAGAAGAAGCCTTGAAGGCCGTTCCAAAATCTTATCGCTTAGGAAGCATTGCTTTAGGAGCCAATAAAATTCAAACAATAAAAAGAGTAGTACTGCCTGCTGCCTTTCCAAATATTATCACCGGATTGATTCTGTCTATTGGCAGGGTATCAGGCGAAACAGCACCTATCCTATTTACCGTAGCAGCTTACTTTCTGCCTAAATTACCTCAGGGTATTTTCGACCAGGTAATGGCACTTCCGTACCACCTATATGTATTAGCTACCAGTGGAACGGACATAGAAGCATCCAGACCTATGGCTTACGGCACAGCCTTAGTGCTGATTGTGATAGTATTAATAATGAATACCCTTGCCGGAATTGTAAAAAAACGATTTGAAAAAAATAAATAATGATAGAAGCTAAGAATATAAATTTTTATTACGGCTCTTTTCACGCCATCAAAGATGTCAATATGAAAATAGAAGCCAATTCAGTTACTGCACTCATTGGTCCTTCAGGATGCGGAAAATCAACCTATTTAAGGTTATTTAATCGAATGAATGATGAAATAAGTGGAGCAAAATTAACAGGAGAATGTTTGATAGATGGGAAAAATATCTACTCAAAATCCACTCAGGTAGATATCCTTAGAAAAAATGTGGGGATGGTGTTCCAAAAACCAAATCCTTTTCCAAAAAGCATTTATGAAAATGTAGCTTATGGTTTAAAAGTGAATGGTGAAAAAAACAAAACATTTATAGAAAATAAAGTAGAAGAGTCATTAACCTCCGCTGCATTATGGAGTGAGGTCAAAGACAAACTCAATAAATCTGCTTTTGAACTTTCAGGAGGACAACAGCAGCGCTTGTGTATTGCGAGAGCCCTGGCAGTATCACCTTCCATACTTTTGATGGACGAACCTGCCTCTGCGTTAGACCCTATTTCTACCGCAAAAATAGAAGAGTTAATCCACGATTTAAAGAGGCACTATACCATTGTTATTGTTACACACAATATGCAGCAAGCAGCAAGAGTAAGTGATAAAACGGGCTTCTTTATGTATGGTGAATTGGTAGAATATTCAGATACAAAAAAAATGTTCTTAGCACCAGAAAAAGTAGAAACTCAAAATTATATCACCGGAAGATTTGGATAATAAACAACTCAATAAAAACAAATGAAACATACAGAAAAAGAAATCTTCTCATTGAAAGAAGAAGTAAAACTAATGTGGAAATTAGTGATAGCACAAGTTGAAAATTCTAAAAAGGCATTATTAAACAACGACCTGGAGCTGGCTTCCGGGATTATCAGCAGAGAAGTTGATGTCAATACTTTTGAATTAAAAATTGATACACATTGTGAAAATTTCATTGCACTCTACAGTCCGGTAGCCATTGATTTACGATTAGCATTATCTTTAATAAAAATAAGCAGTGAATTGGAACGGATTGGTGATTTTGCTGAAGGAATAGCCCGATTTGTGGTTCACAAAGAATGTGAAAAATTAGACTCCCAGTTATTAGCAGATTTAAAAATTGAAAAGATTTTTGACATACTAATTGGGATGTTGTTAGATGGCTTTGTTGCTTTTGAAACTGAACAAACGAAAGTGTCAGAAAGAATCATTGCTAAAGATAGGCAGGTGGATGAGATATATCATAGGGTATTTAATATTTTGGCAGACTATATGAAAACATATCCTGAAATGGCAGTTTGTTTACTCAAAGTAATGTTGCTTGTTCGTAAATTAGAAAGGATAGGAGATCATAATAACAATATCATTGAAGAAATTGTGTTTTTTGTAGAAGCTAAAGTTTTAAAACACACCAGAAAAGCTTCAGAATAAAAAATAGCTGTAAATATCTTTGCAGTATTATACTTGTGCAAAAATGAAAGAGAACATTTTGATTGTTGATGACGATAAGAGTATCTGTGAAATTTTAGAATTTAATTTGAAAAGTGAAGGATATGCTGTTGAGTTAGCAAATTCTGCAGAGGAGGCATTAAAAAAGTTGAGTTCGGCAACCAAGTTGATTTTATTAGATGTGATGATGCAGGGAATGTCCGGATACAAAATGTTGGAAACAATACGCTCTTATGGAAATCAGATTCCCGTGATTTTTCTTACTGCAAAAGATACGGAAAATGATATGCTGACGGCTTTTTCTATTGGGGCGGATGATTATATTTCAAAACCCTTTTCCATCAAGGAGGTTATTGCAAGAATAAAAGTTGTTTTAAAAAGAGTTAATACAATTACCAAAATTGAGAAAAGCAAACTACTTATTTTCGGTGATTTAAAAATAGACATTGAAAACAAAGAATTGACCATTAAAAATGAACTCATCAGCTTGACGAAAACGGAATTTGAGATTTTAAAAAAATTAGCAGAAAGCAACAGCCGTATATTTTCCAGAGAGGAGATAATAGAAAGTGTTTGGGGTGATGATGTTTATATATCAGAGCGTACCGTAGATGTTCACATCACCCGATTGAGAAAGAAAATGGGTGATTATGGGCTTGCAATTTCTAATCGTTTGGGGTTTGGTTATAAGTTTGACACACAAAAATTATGAGATTGAATTTCAGATTGCAACTTTTCCTTTATGTGGCAATTGCTTTTACATTGTTCACGCTGAGCTTGTTTTTTTTTGAGCAATCTCGCGAGAAAAGATTTAAAACGGAGGCTATCGAAGAAAGGTTGGATGCTTATGCTGAGATGGTAAATATCAGCCTTGCAGGGCAAAACTCTGAGAATTATCCCACTATTTTAAAATCAATAGCTCCTTTATTTCCTCGTCTTCTACGCCTCTCTATTATAGATCTTAATGGAAAGGTGCTTTATGATAATTCTGTATCTAATTGGAATGTATTAGAAAACCACTTAACTCGTCCGGAAATCTTAGCAGCACAAAAAAACAAAACCGGTATCGACATACGCATCTCTCATTCTACGCACCAAAAATATTTGTATTACGCCAAAAATGAAGGAAATGTCTATATAAGAGTTGCTTTACCTTATAATGTTCAGGTGCAACGGTTTTTCAAATCCGACAATGTCTTTTTGTATGTAATCATACTTCTGTTCTTAATAGTACTGTTTATATTGAGCAGAATTAGCAATAGTGTTTCAAAGTCTATTATTGAATTAAGGAACTTTGCCCTTGATCCAAAGAAAAATGCCCGATTGAATTTTCCTAATAATGAAATAGGTGAAATCGGGCGGGAGATTGCTGAAAACTATGCAGCATTGAAAAAAAATAAAGAGAAAATTGAACTGGAGCAAGAAAAATTATTACAACATATTCATAGTTCAAAAGAGGGTATTTGTTTCTTTTCCGCACAAAAAAATGCACAGTTTTACAACGGACTATTTATTCAATACATCCATATTATTTCTGACGAACCTAATACTGACCCGACAATTATTTTTTCAGATAAGGTGTTTGGAGAACTTCAAGACTTTCTTGAAAGTGCAAAAACTAATTTTAAAGAGTTTAACCTGAGTAAGCAAGGAAAGATTTTTTCCATCCGTATAGTAAGATTTGAGGATAACAGTTTTGAAGTCATCATTAATGATATTTCAAAGCAAGAAGAAATAAAGCTACTCAAGCAGCAAATGTTAAGTAATATAGCCCACGAACTGAGAACACCCGTTACGGGAATCAGTGGGTATTTAGAAACCATATTAGAGAACCCCTTAGATGAAAAAACGCAAGTCCATTTTATAGCACAAGCGTTTAGTCTAACAAAAATATTAGCTGAACTCATTCAAGATATGAGCCTTATCAATAAGATGGATGAGGCAGGGCACACATTGACAAAAGCACCTTTAAATGTATTATTACTTTTAGAAAAAATACGAAATGAATATTTTCTTTTATTAAAAGAGAATAACATTAATCTACAAATATCGATGCCTGAAAATACTGTGATAAACGCCAATGAAAGTTTGATTCAATCGTTATTTAAAAATCTAATTGACAATACTATCCGTTATGCCGGAAAAAATATTGACATACATATTTTGATGTATAAAGAAGATGCTGACTTTTACTATTTCTCTTTTTATGACACGGGAATTGGAATTGCAGATGAAAAACATTTAACTCGGATATTTGAACGATTTTACAGAATAGATGAAGGCCGAACAAGAAATACAGGTGGTTCAGGGCTTGGACTTTCCATTGTGAAAAATGCTATATCTATACACGGAGGTACTATCGTTGCAAAAAACAGGAAAGATGGAGGATTGGAGTTTTTGTTTCATTTGAAGAAAATATGATTCTTAGAGAAAAGGATATTTCATTGTAACCTGATTTAAATAGAAAGTAACTTATGAAGTAATCAATACTGAAGGCAGTAAGTTTTAGCCTTTTATATTTTCATCTCTTTATTGATTCATATTTAACTTTTAATTTCTAATTCTTAATTTCTCCTTCACTCTATCTACTCCGTAATACACCATCGGGACTAAGAATACAGTTAACACCAATGAAGAAAGTAAGCCTCCGATAATTACCCACGCCAATCCGTTTTTCCATTCGGCTGATGTTCCAGTGGCTA
>JBDHXV010000003.1:0-102846 GCA_039810885.1 Chitinophagales bacterium
ACTTAAAGGAATCTGTTGAATGGGTTCCGTGTGATATACTTGATACAATAGGCTTAGATGAGGCCATGCAAAATATAAGTGTGGTGTATCATACAGCGGCTATAGTCAGCTTTGAAGCGAGGCATCTGTCTCAGATGTATGATGTCAACGTTCGCGGCACGGCTAATGTAGTCAATGCAGCATTGGCTACAGGAGTAAAAAAGTTGGTGCACGTAAGCTCTATTGCAGCTTTAGGAAGAATGGAAGGGAGCCAGGTAATTACAGAAAAAACAGTGTGGCAAGAAACAGATAATAATTCGAAATATGCCATCACTAAATTTAAGGCAGAGCTTGAAGTCAGGCGCGGAATAGAAGAAGGGTTACCCTCCATCATCGTAAATCCATCAGTTATAATAGGTGAAGGTAATTGGACCCAAGGCACAGGTCGTTTTTTTTCGATGGTACGTAATGGGTTTAGGTTTTATCCGATTGGAGTGAATGGTTTTGTTTCTGTGCATGATGTTGTAGAATGTATGATACGTTTTATGAACAGCCCCATTCAGAATGAAAGATTTATTTTAAATGGAGAGAATATTTCCTATCGCACATTTTTTACATTAATTACAAATACTTATCAGGTGCCTCAACCACAATATCGTCTCTCTCCAATACCTGTAAAGGGGTTAAGGTATCTATCTGATATGATACATCTGATCTTGAGAACCTCACCTTTTCTTACTCGAGAAACGGCGAACACGGTCAATCATATCTATAAGTACAGCAATGAAAAAGCTTCAAACACTTTAAATTTTCAATTTGAAAAAGCGGATGTTTTTGTAATACGTACAGCAAACAAGTTTATAGAATATCTACGAAGCCATTCGTAAGCTACCGATTTGTGCTTTTTTGCCCGGTAAGTAAGAAGCAATAAAACCGATCCCCATCACGATAATAAAGGAAAGGATGAAGTCAGTAATGTGCATTTCTACAGGGTATGCATCAACTACAAAAGATCCACCTTGTAACGGAACTACACCAAATAAAATTTGAACAGTACAAAGTAGGTATGCCAAAACCGCTCCTGTTATAAATCCAATTAATGAGAGTAATACTCCTTGATAAATAAAGATACGCCTTATAAAGTGGCGTCGCATCCCCAATACATTTAGTACCGATATGTCCTTTTCTTTCTCAACCACTAAAATACTGACCGAGCCAATAATGTTAAATGATGCAATGGCAATGATAAAGGCAAGAATGGCCAATACCGCCCATCGTTCAGATTGCATCACTTTATATAAAATTTCATTTTGTTGATAGCGGTTCACCACTTTAAATGAGTTGCCCAATTCTGCTTGTAATTGCTCTTGTACTGCATCAATTTTGGATTTGTCTTTTATCGAAAGTTCTATACTGTTAACTTGACTGCCATATCCTGTCAAATCACGCATTACCTGAATAGGAATAAAAGCATACCGGCTATCAAAATCCTGTTGAATGGCAAAACTGCCCGAAGGCTTGAGCTGCCGAATAACAAAGGCATCCTCAGGATTAAGCACGCTTCGCTTTCCTTTTCTTGGAACATATACAGCAATAAAACCAAACGGGTCATCATAGTTTACAGAGAGTGATTGTTCCAGCCCTGAACCCAAAAAAATAAATGGATTATCCTTATTATCATATAGATAATAACTGCCGTGGAATACATTCTTCGAAAGCGGAGCTATCTTGTCGTAATTATCTTCCACACCTTTGATACGTGCTACTGTTTGATTGCTCCCGTATTTTAATAAGACATTCTCTTCAATGACCTTACTATAGGCCTCAATGGCCTTATTTGCTCTGATATAATGAATCGTTTGTGAGTCCGGAGTAAAGGCTTTCCCTTCGGTTGTTTCAATAATCAGCTCGGGGTTAAATTGGTTGTAAAGAGAAATTACAAGGCTTTCAAACCCATTAAACACAGATAGCACAAGGATAATCGCCATGGTGCCCACAGCAATACCTCCAATAGAGATATAAGAGATTAGATTTATAGTATTGGTTGACTTAGGAGCACGAAAGTAACGGCGCGCAAACCACCACGGGATTATTACGGATGAAAGAGCCACACTTACTTTTTGATTTGTCGCAAGAGTTCCTCAATCTTGAATGCCTGCTCTTGAGATTCATCTTTGTAAAATTCCAACTCGGGGATGCGGCGTACTTGATTCTTAATTTTGTTCCCCAGTTGAAATCTAATCTCACTTAAACTGATATGCATCTGATTCAACGCTTTTTGTGGGTCGGGAATATTATAAAAACTCAACGAAACACGTGCAATCAAAAGATCAGGCGTAACAGATACTCCGGTAATGCTTACCATGCCGTCGTCTAAAATGTTTAAGCCAAGCTTTTGAAATATTTCATTTAAGGCTTCCAGTATAACACTGGCTATTTTTTTTTGTCGAATATTTTCTTGCATACACTAAATCCGTTTTTGTAAAAATAAATAAATGCACAACACACTAAGGGGTAAAACGGCACAATCGTGCCACAAGAGCTTTCTAAGCTTTTTCTTTGCTGATTACATTCCGAACTATATCGGCTACTAAAGAGGCTTCTTCGACAGTGTTAAATCGCCCAAAACTGAATCGCAGCGTGCTGATAGCCTCTGTATCGCTTAACCCCATGGCCTTTAATACATGAGAAGGTTCGTAGTTCTCACTTGAACATGCAGAGCCGGTTGAAACTGCAATTTTATCTTGAATTTCGAGAAGTAACTCTCTTGATGTATAATGTTGAAAGGTGATGCTACTGACATTCACAGCACGTGGAACTTGAAACGCATTGATCTTTATCAAGCCGGTCTTTAATATTTCCGACTCAAAATGATCACGCATAACTTTCAAATGATTCAGATCGTCAGAATCTATTAGTGTTATTGCTGTTGCCATACCAACAATACCCGGAACATTTAGAGTTCCTGCGCGGATACCTCTTTCTTGTCCGCCGCCTGTTATTTGAGGGGCTAGCATAACGCGGGGGTTCTTCCTTTTTACATATAGCAACCCAACCCCCTTTGGCCCATATATTTTATGTGCTGAGAAAGAAATGAGATCGGCATGGTTTGAAATGGAATTTAACATTGTCTTTCCAGGAGCCTGAGTTGCATCGCATAAAAAAAATGCTTTATGTTGATGCACTATTTTCCCAATATCTTCAATAGTTTGTCGCACTCCGGTTTCATTATTTACCATCATAACACATACTAATAAAGTGTCTTTACGAATGCGTTTCTCAAGTTCCGACAGTATTATGATTCCATTTTGATCTATCGGAAGGTACTCTATTTCGGCACCACGCTTTTCTAAAGCTAAGGCAGTCTCTAATACGGCCTTGTGTTCTGTAGGAGAAACTAGGATGTGTTTCCCTCGAGATTCATATACCTCAAACACACCACGCATGGCAAGGTTAATGGCCTCAGTTGCTCCTGATGTAAAATAGAGTTCTTCAGCATTAACATTTAAAAAATTGGCTATCCGTTTGCGATTATGCTCCACAACTTGATATGCGGCACGCCCCAAAGGATAAATACGCGCAGAAGCATTTCCGTACTGGGTGGAAAAGAACGGAATCATGGCATTCAGCACTCGCGGGTCAACAGCCGTAGTTGCATTATTATCGCAGTATATAAAATCGCTCATGAAGTCTCAAATTTAATCCTATTGAGGTGTAGTATCTTTATTTAGGTTTGTAAAAAATCAAATAATGATTCGTATAGAGCATTTAGGAATAGCCGTAAAAAATATCAAAGCGGCCGAAGAGATTTATGAGAAGTTATTAGGAGTATCTCCATACAAGCGAGAGTATGTAGAGAGTGAGTATGTAACAACCTCTTTTTTTAAAACCGGAGAAAGCAAAATAGAACTATTAGAAGCATCGCATGACCAAAGTGCAATTGCGAAATTTATTGAACGAAAAGGCGAAGGAATTCATCACGTTGCATTTGAGGTAGAAGATATTCGTGCAGAAATGAAGCGCCTTAGAGAAGCAGGCTTTACACTCTTGAATGAAGAACCTAAGCGAGGTGCAGATAATAAATGGATTTGTTTTGTTCATCCCAAATCATCAAATGGGGTTTTGATAGAATTATGTCAGGAAATTCATTAAGAAAAATCCATCGTTCCTATAAGCATATCTTTTTCGATTTAGATCATACTTTATGGGATTTTGAGAAAAACTCCTATTTAACGATTGAAGAATTGTACGATAATTTCAAATTGCAACAGCAAACTGGATTAGATGTCGCATCATTTTATAAAATATATGCCGAACACAATAATTATTATTGGGAACGGTTTCGGCGCAATGAGATTTCTCGCGATACATTACGATATATAAGGTTTGAAAAAACCATTGCAGAACTTGGAATATATCAGGAGCATTTGCCTCAAGCTATGTCAGAGTTTTATCTTACACGGCTGCCTTTGAAAGAGCATTTGTTTAAAGATACGAAAGAGGTACTGCATTACCTGTCTGCAAAATATCAGATGCACATCATAACCAATGGGTTTGATGAGGTCCAACACAAAAAGTTACAAGTCAGCGGAATCGAGCCCTTTTTTAAGCATGTTATCTCATCAGAGATTGCCGGATACTCAAAGCCGCACTCTATGATATTCAAATATGCACTTGAATTATCCGGTGCAGGAATCTTAAATAGTATCGTAGTTGGAGATAGTATAGAGGCTGATATTATAGGTGCACAGAACGTTGGGTTGGATCACATCCTATTTAATCCTCTAAAAGTGCACATAACGCATCCTGTAATGTATGAAATAACAGAGTTGCGAGAGTTATTTGATTTATTATAAATAAAAAAGCCGATGTTTTAAATCGGCCTTTTTTATTTATACAATGCTATTATTCTTTATGACCGCTACAACAGTTCTTATTTGAATTTGTTGTGTTGCAACTTGTACTGTTTTTTTCCATTTTGCAATCTTTATTCTTCTTTTTGTCGTGTTTGTGGTCGCAAGTTTTTGGATCGCAATCTTTCTTACCCCCATCGTTACTAGTCATTGTAGTACTGCCATTACATGAAGTTTTATTTTGAGAATTACAGCAAGACTTAGGCGACTCGGAGTTGCTTACCATGTTATGCCCGGAACAAGTTTTTGGTGCAGTACTCTCAATTTTAACTTCGTCCTTAGATGTAGTAGTTGATGTTTGAGCAAATGATGCTGTAGCGCCCATAAAAGCAAAGCAAGAAACAGCAAGAAGGAATTTTTTCATGATGTATGATTTAATTTAACAAAGATAACTTAATAAACGAACATCGCCTCATACTATTGTATAGAACTAAATAGGAAATAATTTAAACTATATCGTCACTTGTTTTCTTAATTGAGTTGTTAAAACAAATGCCACCCCTAAGAATAACAATATAGCAATGCCAAATAGAATTTCGTTAATATAAGCTATAGGGAAATAGCTGAATGACGCTAAGCCCTGTACACCCAAAGCAAGTTCATTTAAAAAAATGCCGACAAGAAAAACGGAAATAGCTGTCTTTGCCTGCTTATGTGTTTGAATGATGTGTGTTGTATATAAATAACCTAAAAGGAAAACGGAGATCACACCTAACAAAATAAGATGAAGGTAAGCAATGATAATCGGGCGAAAACCATAAGCCAGCGTACTCAATTTAGGAATAGTAGAGCCTAATTGTAATAACAACTTAATGGTAAAGGCTATACTTGCATAAAAGAACATAAACTTGGCAAAAGAAGATAGTTTCGTACCAGCTTTTAAGGCCAGCCACACATCTCTCGCAAATAAATACCATCCGATAACTTGAGCGAAAGAAGCTAACACAACAAGTATATAAAGCCACATAGGAAGGTTGGCCCACAAAGTAGATAGGAAAAACGTAATGATGCAAGAAGAGACAAATAGCGTATAAATTAACTTTCGGTATTTGTATGCCGGGGCAAATTCAGGCAATTGATTTATAGCTAACCCGAAACAGGAGAAGGTAAAAAAACCATTGTATTGAAAGTGTAAGTAAAAATAAATTGAAGCTAAGTACCAATACTCATTATAGTGCTTACCCGACATCATAAATGCCAGCCCGAATGTTCCTGCAAAAGACAAGACGTTAAATATAAGAGCCGATTTGAACCAGATGATGCTTGGGAGACGAGACTCAATCCTATTAAAATCATCAAAAAGATAATAGGCCCAAAAACAATTCAGAAACACGATTAGTGTGGTAAATACGATAGAAATAGGACTGTAGCCACTGAAAAAGAATGTTATTAGCATCCCGTAAGAGCAAATGAGCGTACTAACAAGAAGCCATTTGTATTGCTTTAAATTATTTTGTGTTGTATTCTTTAGCACAAAGCGGATCATCAACACGTAAATCGTGTGAGAGACCCAGCCCATAAACGCAAAGTGAGAGTGTGCATGTAAAATATTTTTCTGTGTAAGATATGGGAAATCAAATCCGATTTTATAACGCATTAACACGCCAAGGCATGTAACTAACAACAGGTTTATAAGTGAAAATTTTATCCAATAATTGGGGTTAAACTTCATCATACGGCTTAAGATTCTGAGTTTGGGTTTGATTCATTGATACGTTTCATATAAAAACAAGTCCTTTGATGAAAAAGCTTGCCAATACAAGGCATATATTTCTATGATAATTATCTATATTAAAATATTCTTTAATCACAAATTCAACTATTGAACTCTTGTCGCTAAAATTAACATGGTACTCTGAACTTTTATGTTTCGGTATTCACAAAAAGGCAAAATGTTGTATTTATAGTTGTAGGATGCTTGCACACAAGGTTTAGCAGTTGGAGCAAAGAATAAAATTGGCTCATTTCCGGTGTTGTGCGATATCACTTTATTGGAAGAACTATTGATTGCTTCATTAAAATATTCCTATACCGCACCTCAATGAAATTTAAGTCTTAATGTATGGCTAATCCAATCAGGAGTTATATTTAAGTGCTGCTTCCTAAAACAACTAACCCTCAAATCATAAATACTTGAGGGTTATTCGTGGTGTGGGGCGGGATCGAACCGCCGACACAAGGATTTTCAGTCCTTTGCTCTACCAACTGAGCTACCGCACCAGCCTTAAATTTGACGGGTTGCAAAAATAGCCGAATAGTTGAAATTGTAAAATGGAAGTTACATTTCTTTTATACCAAGCTTAGCATAAGCTTGTTGAGCCGCATTTTTCTCTGCATTCTTTTTATTGGTGTCTTCGCCAATTCCCATCTCTTCGCCATTTACATAGACTGCAATTTTAAAACGGGTATGTCTATTTGATTTTATTTCGCTAAGCAGTTTGTATTCTAATCGCTGACCGGAACGTTGAGCAAATTCCAATAATTTGCTCTTGTAGTTAAAATGGTTGACTTCTACTTCTTGTATGTCAAGGTGAGGTAAAACAATTTTTTTGATAATAAAACGCCGGGCTAATTCATAGCCTCCATCGAGATATACTGCCCCGATTAGCGCCTCCAGCGCATTGCCCCCGATTGATTTTTTACTTAAAAACGTATCACTTTTGTTGTATAGCACCAACTTGTCTATTCCCAACCGGTGGGCTAGGTCGTTCAGTTGATTACGGCTTACCATTTTTGAACGGATATCGGTCAGGTAGCCTTCATCCCGATAAGGAAATTTCTGAAACAAATAATCTGCAATGATTGAACTCAAGATGGCATCACCTAAGAATTCCAGCCGCTCGTTACACTGATGCTGTTCATCGGCAAGACTACTGTGAATAAAGGCTAATTTATATACATGGATATTGCCTGGTGTTATTCCTGTAATCTCGGTAATGTTTTTAATGAAACGACGATCCTTTGGTGTGAGGAGGAGTTGCAGAGGCTTTTTTAAAAAGCGCACAATAATGAGTACTTATAATTTTCTGAAAATTACGGTAGCGTTATGTCCACCAAAACCGAAAGTATTGCTTAGTGCTACCTTAATGTTGTGCTCCTTAGCCTCATTAAAAGTTAGGTCAAAACGAGGATCAATATCCGGATCATCAGTGAAGTGATTAATGGTAGGTGGCACAATGTTGTGTTGCATAGCGAGTATTGCTGCAATGGATTCAACAGCCCCTGCGGCGCCGAGTAAATGTCCGGTCATAGATTTAGTAGAGCTAATGCTTAACTGGTAAGCATGCTCGCCAAAGACTTCATAGATGCCTTTTAACTCAGCGACGTCGCCTAATGGAGTTGATGTTCCATGGGCGTTGATGTAATCAACATCTGTTGCCTTTATTCCTGCATCATTTAAGGCGTCTTGCATCACCATTCGAACACCGAGACCTTCCGGATGCGGTGCTGTAAGGTGGTACGCATCAGCCGACATGCCTCCTCCAATTAATTCAGCATAGATGGTTGCGCCTCGTTTTACGGCGTGTTCATATTCCTCAACGATTAATGCACCGGCACCTTCGCCCATAACGAAGCCGTCACGATCCTTATCGTAAGGGCGCGATGCTGTAGCAGGGTCATCGTTACGTTCGCTCAATGCTTTCATACTGGAAAATCCGCCTAATGAAGGAGGGGCTAAGGGAAATTCGGAACCACCTGTAACAATTACATTAGCTCTTCCAAGCCGGATGTAATTCAAAGCATCTATCAATGCATGAGTTGAGGTGGCGCAAGCTGAACAAACGGCAAAGTTGAGACCATGCAACCCGTATTTCATAGAAATATGGCCGGCAGCTATATCCAAAATCATTTTTGGAACCATAAAAGGGCTAAAGCGGGGCGTGCCGTCTCCTTTACTGTAGGAGTCCATTTCAGTCGTAATCTCATGAATCCCTCCGATTCCAGAACCCCAGATAACGCCGCAGCGGAAGCGATCTTCTTGATCGAAATTGAGTTTCGAGTCAAGAATAGCTTCGTGTGCCGCAGCCATAGCATACTGGGTAAACCGATCTTGTTTACGAACTTCTTTCTTATCCATAAACTGCGTGGGATCAAAGTTTTTAACTTCACAGGCAAAACGTGTTTTAAATCTCGATACATCGAAATAGGTAATAGGACCGGCACCACTTACCCCGTTCTTTAGACCATTCCAGTAGTCAGGAATGTTGTTGCCTATAGGAGTAAGCGCACCTAAGCCTGTTATGACTGCACGCTTTAATTGCATCGTAAGGATTTCGGGTTGAGAGAACGCTTATTTCGCGTTTTGCTCAATATAAGAAATGGCTTGACCTACGGTTGTTATATTTTCTGCTTGCTCGTCGGGTATGGAGATGTTGAATTCTTTCTCGAACTCCATAATTAACTCAACGGTGTCTAAAGAGTCTGCTCCTAGATCGTTGGTAAAGGTTGCTTCGTTGGTTACTTCGCCTTCATCAACACCTAATTTGTCGATGATGATCTTTTTAACTCTTGTAGCGATGTCTGACATAATTGATTATGCTTTTATGAAATAATTTCTTAGGCTGCAAATGTAATTTTTTTCGTGAATTAGCAACGTGACCAAAAAAAAATATTCATCGTGAATAATATCTCTTACCTCCGCAAAGGCTTAAAGGTATTTTAGACCTGTGGAATTATTGAAAAAATCGGTTTTAAAAGCAGAATACGACTTTGACTTTCACCTTTGGGGAGTGGTTTGCACATTGAAAGATTTTCAAGCTGTTTGGGAAATAAACCACGCCTTAAAAATTAATCTCAAACGAGAACGGGATGATTTAGAAATACAAAACAAAGCAAAGGGACTGCAAATGTCTTTCTCGGTATTTGCTGCTTTTGATCGTTTCGAGCAAGGAAAATTCCATTTAGTTTCTAATAAGTATTTAAATGAACACTTGATTCCCGAGATGAAAGAAATCGATTTTTTCTTACGTTATTCCTGTGAATCTTCAGACGAGGAGTTGTTTGAAATCTTGACAGATTTAAAAAGAATCAAACGATTTACTTTAGTCGTCCCCGTGAATCCGAATTTATTAAAATCAAAACATCACTTAATTATTGAGTAGTATGAATAGCTCATGGACTCTCAACGAGAATAAACTAGAAAAAACATTTGTATTTAAAGATTTTAGTGAAGCTTTTGCCTTTATGGTGCGTGTAGCCTTGATTGCTGAAAGCATGGCGCATCATCCCGAGTGGAGTAATATATATAATCAGGTCACAATCCGGCTTTGTACACACGATGAGGGTAATCAGGTATCTAAGAAAGATTATGCTTTGGCTGAGGCAATTGATGCCTTATTTTAATATGGTACTTACTTTACTTTGAACAAGATTGTGCAATTCGGAAAAACTGCCCTCTGTTATATTTCCTTCCTGTACAAAATAAAACATCTGCTTTGAGGTGTAAAGCATTACAATATCTTTAAGAAGAACAGCTTTTTGGATATTTCCCCATTCAAAAAATTGTTGTGTGTTTTGTGCTTGTATTGTTAGCCCGGTGTCGTTAAAAGCAAAATGATATTCCAGCGATGCGCGATGCTTTAATTGCTTAAAAGCCTGCTTCCCTAAATTTTTTAATGTAATAAAGTGAACCCCGATAAAGATAAGACCGGCTACAATATAAAAGAGGTATGCCGGCTTTACTTGCTGTGTAAAATTAATAAGCCACAGCAATAATCCAGTCCAAACCAAGAGCAGTCCCAAATAAAGTAATATTCTACCACGAACAGGAAACACCTTGCGGGTATGCACAGAGAATGCTTTTTGTAGATTCTCCGGAGTATAAATCAACCGAGCATTAATCATAGATTGAATATCAAAGGTACAGTAGAGATTTTCTAATACATGCATCTGTGCATCTTTGCATTATGAACGAAGAACAAAAAAGAACTGAAATCTCCGCATTAGGAGAGTTTGGGTTAATAAAACGCTTAATAGCACCCTTTGATGTGCACCATCAAAGTACCATTATAAGCAATGGAGATGATGGAGCTGTGATACAGAGCAAGGGGAATCAGTTTGTAGTAAGCACTGATTTGCTTCTTGAAGGGGTTCATTTTGATTTAATGTATATGCCATTAAAGCATTTAGGTTACAAGGCGGTGGTTGTAAACCTTTCGGATGTCTATTCAATGAATGCGAAGCCAACACAAATCTTGGTGTCTATAGGAGTTAGCAATCGCTTTTCTATTGAAGCTCTCGAAGAATTATATGCTGGCATTAAACACGCTTGTGACAAATACAAAGTGGATTTAATCGGAGGGGATACGACCTCTTCGCAAAAAGGATTAATTATTTCCGTTACAGCTATTGGAGAAGTGGCTCCGGAGCGATATGTGCTGAGGGGCACAGCGAAAGAAGGGGACTTGTTATGTGTAAGTGGTGATCTTGGCGCGGCCTATTTAGGCTTACAATTCTTAGAACGCGAGAAACAGATTTATCTGGAAAACCCGAATATCTCTCCCGACTTAGAAAATCAATCCTATCTAATCGGCAGGCAGTTAAAGCCTGAAGCGCGTCGAGATATTATTGAGTTTTTCGAGAAGAATAACTTGCTCCCGACTTCGATGATAGATATATCAGATGGCTTGTCCTCTGAGATTTTGCATTTATGCGATCAGTCGGGGTTGGGTTGTAATCTATACGAAGAAAAGATTCCAATTAGTGAAGAAGCACGTAATGCGGCATTTACGTTTGGGCTAGAGCCTACAATGTGCGCTTTAAGCGGTGGAGAAGATTATGAATTACTTTTTACTATTGCCCAGCAGGATTACGAGAAAATAAAAGATCACATGCACTTTTCCGTTATCGGCTACATGACAGGGATAAACGAGCCGCCTGTAATAATTACAAAGGGAGGCAATGCGCACGAACTGGTTGCTCAGGGGTGGAACGCATTCAGGAAGAAATAGAAAAACAAAGATTAAGGTTTGCCGTGTCATCTTAACGATTAAATTGCATCGGCGTATGTTGGTTAAAACATTTGGAAGTGCAGTATATGGTGTTAATGCGGTGACGATAACCGTAGAGACTTATATTGGCAGCGGTGAATTGAAATATGCGATGGTGGGATTAGCTGAAGGAGCCGTGCGTGAGAGCTTGTATCGAATAGAAGCCGCCTTGAAATTTATAGATAAAAAGATGCCGCGACAAAAGTTGGTTGTTAATCTTGCCCCGGCTGATATAAAGAAAGAAGGTTCAGCTTATGATCTCACTATAGCTGTCGGAATCCTTGCGGCTTCCGGCCAACTTCTGTGCGACCATCTGAACGATTACATCATTATGGGGGAACTTTCTCTTGACGGTAGTCTTCAACCGATAAAAGGAGTTTTGCCTATAGCCATTCAGGCTCGTAAAGAAAATTTCAAAGGATTTATACTCCCTAAGCAAAATGCACGGGAGGCCGCTATTGTAAATAATCTCGACGTTTTCGGGGTAGAATCCTTACAAGAGGTGATTGATCTATTGGAAGGAATTAAAGTGCCGGAAAAGACAGTTATAGACACACGGTCAGAGTTTATGCAATCGCAGTTAGATATAGATATTGATTTCAGTGATGTGAAAGGGCAAGAAAACATTAAACGGGCACTCGAAATTGCAGCAGCCGGAGGGCATAACGTCATCCTTATTGGCCCGCCGGGGGCTGGTAAAACAATGTTGGCTAAGCGCCTTCCGACCATACTGCCGCCATTGACTTTGCAAGAAGCACTGGAAACAACAAAAATTCATTCCGTTGCAGGCAAGATGAAAAGTCAGGCATCGCTCATTTCTATAAGACCTTTCCGCGCCCCACATCATACAGTTAGTGATGTGGCTCTTGTTGGTGGCGGCTCCAATCCGCAGCCCGGCGAAATTTCCTTGGCGCACAATGGCGTTTTGTTTTTAGACGAACTTCCCGAGTTTAAGAGAGCGGTGCTTGAAGTTTTACGTCAACCAATGGAAGAACGGCGCATCACCATCTCTCGCTCTAAATTTTCTGTGGAGTATCCGGCTAATTTTATGCTTGTTGCTTCAATGAATCCTTGTCCTTGCGGATATTACAATCATCCGGAGAAGGAGTGTGTTTGTGCCCCGGGTATGGTTCAGAAATACATGAATAAAATTTCTGGACCCTTATTAGACCGTATTGATTTACATGTAGAGGTTACACCGGTACCATTCACGGAATTGACACGGATAAAGCCTACTGAGAAAAGTGAGCGCATACGTGAACGCATAGTGCTGGCACGCAAAAGGCAGTTAGATCGATTTAAAATGCAAAAAGAAATATACTGCAATGCTCAGATGAATAATAAGTTGATGCATGAAATATGCACCATTAGCACCGCAGGTGTAAATCTTCTAAAAACAGCAATGGAGAAACTGGGACTCTCAGCCAGAGCTTATAATCGCATTTTAAAAGTGTCTCGCACTATTGCAGACTTAGACAATTCATCCGAGATCAAAACGGAACATCTTGCTGAGGCCATTCAATACCGTAGCCTTGATAAAGACAGTTGGTATGGTTTGTAATATTTACATTTCTCAAAAAAACAGTAGATAGTTTATCGTGCGAATTTTAGTGTAGTGCGCCGCTGCACGTTGTCTGTGAGTATCGCAAAGTAAACCGAAGGGCTTAACGAAGATAGATTAATAGATGCGGATGATTCGCAAAGATGATCTTCATAAACCATGCTTCCGGAGATATTAATAATGACCAGAGAATAGCACGTGTTGTTTGGAATGGATACTTGTAAGATGCTGTTATCAGTGATATATTGCAAAGTTGAAAGTGGAGAAGGAGTATAAGTTCCGGTATTGAGTTGAACTGTAAAGGTTTTACTTGTCGAGCAGCCATTATTGTCGGTAATGGTTACTGTGTAGCTGCCCGGTGCCAGGTTATTAATATTCATAGTTGCCATACCATTACTCCAGTGGTAAGAATAAGGAGAGGTGCCACCGCTAACAGTTAATTGAACACTACCGTTGTTGCCGGATGAATGGACAACATTACCTGTAATATTAATTGGAGCGGGTTGCGAAACAGGAATAGCAGAAGTATAAACACGCCCTGCGGCATCTTGCACCGTAACACTATAGCTCCCCGAAGTGAGATTATCCAAATGACTATTTGTACTTCCATTTTGCCAATGGTAAGTATAGGGCGCTATCCCATTTTGAGGTGTTAGGGTAATACTCCCGTTGCTGCCTCCGTTGCAAGTAACCACCATTTTACTTATTGAAACATTTAAGGGAGATAACCATCGGGCGATAAAGTTTAATTGAGTTTGCCCGGTATTAGCCTGACTAAATGCGCCGCCTGCATACAAGGCATCATGATAGATAGCAGTGCAGGTTACCGAGTTATTCAATCCTCCGCTTAATGTGTACCAAGTTTTATTTTTCACATAATTAATATGTTCGCCGGTTAAGACTTGTCCGCCCGCAGCAGTAAAAGCTCCGCCATAGATAATCATACCATCGTAAACATTAATCGTGAACACGCTATTGTTGACTAATGCAGTAGGGTGAACAGAACTGGGGCCACTTACCCAATTAACCCCGTTATATTGTTGCATATAGGCTACTTGTCCGCCACCGACCAAGAGATAGGTATCGTAAGGCTTGAAGCAGAAAACAGAACCTGTGCTAAAATAGTTGGGTATGTCATCAAAAAAGAATCCGTTCCATTTTGTCAAGTTGCCATCAAGTACAAGAGTGTTGTTGTTTGCTCTGTTGAAATATCCGCCGATATATAATTGATTATTGTACACCTGCATTGCCCAAACGTGCTTCATCATTGCGGTTCCTGTGCCGGTAAGTCCTCCACCAACCTCAACCCATTGTGAGCCGGTCCATTTTGCAATTGCACGTGCAGGAGCATTATTCCCGGTCATCGTAAAACGACCGCCGGCGTAGAGCTCTCCATTATAAACACACAATGAGAGTACCCAGTCGTTTAACCCCTCCCCAACGGCCTCCCAAGAAGATCCATTCCATTTAGCAACATAATTCATGCTGTCATTTCCTGACGTTGTAAAATAACCGCCGGCATAGAGTTCTCCATTGAACAAGCATAGTGTTCTGACCTCTGCATTAAATCCGCTGCCCATAGACTGCCATTGGGTCCCATTCCATGCGGCAATAAAAGGTGACGTGCTGTTTCCTGCATTCACAAACTTGCCGCCGACATAAAGTAAGTCGGTAGTTGAATCGGCTAATAAGCAATACACCCAATCGCTGACTCCGGCTTGTGAGCCGCTACCACCGATGCTTTGCCATTGAGCTTGGGCTGAGCATATTAAAACTAGAAGGAACGAGATCGACAGGGCAGTGTTGCGTATTTTCATAAATATTATTTACTTAAAATTATCTTAATCGGTCCATAGACTTAATTAATGCCTCGTCTTTCTTAATTCCTCTAATAGACAAATAGATCAGAATGAGATTTATAAGAGGAAATAAAGAAACAAGTTTAAACCCTTCAATTCCATGTAATCCTGCAGGAAGCATTTTATTTATTATAATGATTAATGCAATAAAGAATAAGCACTGCATCATCATAGCCATATAGCAGATACGTACTTGGAGCTTTCTGTTTTTGTAAAAAAAGATAGGGGCTACCGTATCGGCTATCATTATGGCCCCGGCAACTAACAAGACTGCTTGATCGGAAGCTGTAATGATAAAATCATCTTGCACAAAAAGGTTAAATGACATTGTGCATACAGAAAGTAATGTGGCAAAAAGGAGGTAAACTGTTTGAATGCGTTGCATAGAACAAGTTAAATGTAGCAATGGCGCAAGGTAGTGATTATTTGATATCGAATGCAATCTGATTCTGTTTAACAAAATTGCAATAGCTGCACGATTCCTCTTCACATCCTTTATCGAATTCCAGATTTTGAATCTTAGCATAGACTTCGACAACTTTATTTTGCATCCAGTCCATATACTGAGGTTCAATGTTTATGACTTTATTTTCGTATTCGTCCCTTTTATTCTTCTCTACAAAAGCAAATACACCCTGTATCATATTCCAGTTGCGATTGGGCTTGTAGGCATCGATTAATAATTTATAAAAATACATTTGCCTCCAATATTCGCCGCCATTATCGCTATCTGTCGGGGGTTTTATATTCTTGGCGGCATTATCCGGGTTTCCTGTTTTGTAGTCAACAACGATTACGTTTTGATGAAAGATTTCGATTTTATCCATCTTCCCCGTGCATGGCACGCCATGAATTTGTACCTGATTTATTTTAAACTCAAGCTCAACATCTTTATGCCACTTTGTAACGTTGGTATCGTAATAATTATTCAGCACCTGCTCCCCTAATTGTGTGCGATTACGGAATTGTATTTCGGTAAATGCCTCACGTTCTTGGTTCATACGACTCTTAAACCAAGTAAACATCTTTTCTTTACTCGGGAATACATTATGGTGAAGCTTCATTTCTTTGAATAATTCTTCTAACGCTTTGTGGATCGCACTTCCGAATACTAAGGAGTCATTAGTTGCAAATGGGGCATTTAAAATATACTTGAAATAAAATTCGATTGGGCATTTCAAATAAGTGTTAAAGCTAGATGGGCTCAAAGCAAAGTGCTCCAACTTTAACTTTAGAAAATCTCGTTCGGGTAGCTGTACGCTTGCCCTGGAAGAAACCAATATATCCATCTGATAACGCAGTAAATCTTCATCGCTGATTTCGACTTGCGTAGCCTCTAAGCCGCTCTCTTCTACAAATAAGGAACGCTCCACTTCCTTTTGCTCATTAGAAAAACGATGATAGGAGAGGGTTAGAAATTCTTTTGCACGGGTAAGGGCCACATAAAATAGTCTTCGTGCAGACTCTAATTGATTCGACTCTGTAGAGAATGTCAACGTATCGGGCAGAGGATAGCCTTTGTTGTTTGAAGTAGATGCTTCCCATATATTTTTAACACAGCCGATGACGAATACATAACGAAACTCACTACCTTTTGCTCCATGGCATGAACTAAATACAACGCCATCTTCTTTAAATACGGTTTTATTCATGTCTAAAGAAATGTTATGCGTGTCCATTTGTTGAAGGGTTTGTAAAAAATCCGAAATGCTTAGCTTGGGGTTTTTATTGTTTTCCGTTTTTAGAAAGTCATAGAAAGTGTTTAGTTGTTCCATCAGTGCATAGCGATCATTATGTTGAAGGATATAGGAAACCAGGCCGCTATCATAAATAATTCTTTCAAAAAGCATTTGCAGAGTGAGGTTGGCGGAGGCGCTTATCCATTGTGTCAGGTGCGTAGAAAGAGAACTTATTGCATCGGGTGTGCGGAGTTTAATCTGCTTGAGATGATGGGTGTCGCTGATGATATCACGCCAGTGCATGTCCTTTCTGCCTATGTATGTGCGTATATGAGCCATGTCGTGAGGGTGAATGCCAAAGAAATAATAATGCATTATTTGAAATAAAGAGTCTTCGCCACTGTGCGGATTCTTCAGTTCGGTATCAATGTATTGCATGATATTTATAAGTTGCTGAATCAATATCTGGTCCAGAACATTTATTTTCTTTTTTACCTGATAGGGAATTCCTCGCTTATTAAAAAAAGCAATCAAATTATCTGCTTGAGCGTGTCGGTAATATAAAACAGCAATATCGGATGGCTTAACTTTCTCCTTTTGAATTAATCGTTCAATTTCTAAACAAATACCGGCCTCTTCTTGTATGGTGTTCAAGTATTCCAATAGTAGAGGCTGTGCGGGACTATTTAATCTTTCATTTAAAGCAGCAATAATATTCTTATCCAATTCGCTCATTACTTTTACCAGGCGCTCGTTGTTGTTTTCTATTACCCGTTTTGAAACATCGAGAATAGCTTGTGTGCTGCGATAATTTTCACGTAATACAATAGTTTGTAAATTCTTTTTATACTTTGTTGCGAAGTCGGTTATATTTTTCAATCGAGCACCCTGAAATTCATAAATACTTTGATCATCGTCTCCAACACAGAAGATATTCGGATATTGGTCCACGGGATCATCTGTAAGCAAATTCAAAATATCATTTTGCGCCCCATTGGTGTCTTGAAATTCATCAACTAACACATAACGATACTGCTCCTTATATCGCAGCAGCAGATTGGGCGATTCATTAAAAGCGTTAATAACCCATAATATCATATCCTGATAATCGTAACGGTTTCTGTCGCGCATCATTTGAGTATAGGTAGGGTATAAGGCTACTGCAGCTTGTAACGATTCCATCCTTTTTACCTCAGCCTCAATTTTGGCTACATTGACATCACCGGCACTAAACTCTTTGTGTTTTCTCTTATAATAAAAGCCATCACGCTCAGGTAATGACCGAATATAAGTATCGATACATTCATTCACATATTCAGGCATCCAGTTTTCCGATTTCATATTGCTGTAAAGATTCGACATACGAGCGGCTTCATAATATAAATCCCCTTTCAAGCGCTTAAGAATATTGGTGTAAGGGAGATTATTAATTATTTCCTCAAGTAATTGTACACGTTCCAATTCGGCAATCAACTCTAACTGTGATTTCTCAAAATAATCAAGGTTAGCTTGAATCACATCATTGCAGAAACTGTGAAACGTACAAATCTTTATCTGATGAGCCGATGGACCGATAAATTGCAATAATCGCTTACGCATACTCACGGCACCATTATCAGTATAGGTAAGGCATAGAATATTGTGTGGCTCAACTTGATCGTCCGTACTGCGCAAGAGATTCATAATGCGTGCGGCAATAATTTGTGTTTTACCGGTGCCGGGCCCGGCCACTACCAATACCGGCCCTTGCAGTGTATCAACAGCCTTCTTTTGTCCCTCATTAAGAGTTTTGTAAAATTCTTCGTAGGCTCTTTCAGTGTCGGATAGGGTGTAGGAACTCATAAAATATATAGAAATGCGTTTTTAAAGTGGTACTAAAAAGTGCGGTGCTTTAACTTTGATTAAAATGCTAAAATAGTAATGACCATACAAGAAGCACAGCAGGCAGTTGATCACTGGGTAAAAACTACCGGAATACGCTATTTTAATGAGTTAACGAATATGGCTATACTCACGGAAGAGGTAGGAGAGGTGGCGCGCATCATTGCTCGACGCTATGGTGAGCAATCTTTTAAAGAAAGTGATAAGCAAGCAGAGTTAAGCGATGAAATAGCGGATGTGTTATTTGTACTGATTTGTCTGGCAAATCAAGCGGATATTGACTTAACAGAAGCTTTAAAAAAGAATTTAGAAAAGAAAGCAATCCGAGACAAAGACCGACATCTTAAAAATGAAAAGTTAAAATAACCAGCACATATTAGTATATATCACTTAAGCTCCGCCTAGCTGAGTAAAACTTTTGCGAATAATTTCTAAGTCGTGATAAATATTGTAATCGCGGGCATAGAGTAAATTCAATCGGGCAATTGTGCCCTCGTCCCAATCATTTTTCTTAAAAGGGGTCAGTGGAGTAAGAATGCCTTTGCGGATATGCGGCAATGCAGTCAGCGCGTTTCCATTATTAGAGCCCGCATATCCCACCCAACTTCTTTTTCCCGTAAGAACAAGGATACTATTGGCCCACACCCCAAGAGGCTGTCTGAATTTCCTGAACAATAAAAACCAAAGAGGAATCAATAGAATGGCGATGATGATATCGAGCATACGCTTATTCCGCTGTTGCTGGGGGGTGTTGATATTCAATTGTATCTCAAGAGTATAAAGCTCTCCCTGCATATCTTTAGAGTGAGAGCCGATAATGCTCTCGCTCTCTTTCGGAACAATTTTATACTCCGTTCCTTGTCCAAGAGAACTCATTAAGTCAATAATTTTCTCTGCCGGCACATCTGCAGCACAGAAAATAATTTCATCAATGTGATATAATGTGGTGATGTCTTTTATGTCGGGCAGGTCACCAAGATAGCCGGAAGAACTATAGCGGGTTTCGCAATTGGTTACATCAATATACCCTTCAATCTGCACCCGCGCCTGACTTAGTGAAATCAGATTATTCACTCTTTGATACTCGCTCAATGAGCCAACGACCACAGCCCTCTTTTGACGAAGTTGCTCAATGTCTATGTTGCCATACTTAATTAAATGAATAAGTAAACGCAAAGAGATTAATGCTACGGCAGAATAGGCAAAGCCCAATAAAATCATAGCTCGAGAAAAGCGTAACGAGTCATTAAGAAATCCGTAGCCGGCGGCAATAAAAATGGTGCCGAAGAGTAATCCGCGGAGTACCCGGCTGAGCTTTATCGGCTTGTCGTATCCCCCATTAAAGTAAATCCCCGAAATCCAAATCAGAATATAGGCCGGAACAACAATAAAAGTAAAAGTTGCAGGATAGGTAACGCCCTCGCTCAGCTTCACATTTTGCTCCCAGAAAACTTTTATTAGGAACATGCCGGCATACATTAGTATAACATCTATCAGCGGCCATCCGAGACGCTTAAACCCGTTTCCCAGCAGAGTAAGGAATGCGCGCACATATATAGCCGTTTGAATAATAAAAATAAATGGGCCGGCCTTACTGCCACCAAAATGTTTGCGAGCAAAAATGATCATCGCCTGGTAAAACATCCGCACATAATTCAGGCTGCCTTTCTTGGTACTCTCTCCCTTGTAATGTATGATGCGGGTTTCACTGAAATAATAGTTCTTAAAGCCCGCCTGAACGATACGATAGGATAAATCAATGTCTTCTCCATACATAAAAAAAGTTTCATCCAACAATCCAATCTTATCAAGCACACTGCGGCGCATCATCATAAACGCACCGGCCAATACATCCACTTCCTGATTAGAATCTTTACTTAAATGCCCCAGATAATATCCGGCTAATAATTTTGATTTTGGAAAAAGAGCAGTTAGGCCAAAGACTTTACAGAAAGCAACCCATGGAGAGGGAAATCCGCGCTTAGACTCGGGCAGGTAATTACCGCTGCCATCAATCATTTTAACTCCCAACCCACCAGCTTCGGGGTGAGCATCCATAAAAGCAATACATTTAGCAAAAGTGTCCTGTTGCACCACCGTATCAGGATTCAATAACAAAACATATTCTCCACGTGATACTCGAATGGCCATATTATTGGCCTTTGCAAAGCCTACATTCCTTTTGTTTTCTACCAAAATAACATTTGGAAAGCGTTCTTTTAACATCTGTACCGAGTCGTCTGGTGATGCATTATCCACTACAAGGATCTCTACATCTCTATGGCCATTGACGGCACGAGATACCGAATGGAGACAGTGCTCCAAAAAATATTTTACATTGTAGTTGACAATTATGATGCTTAGTTTCATCCGCTAACGTTGCACCAGATAGTTTTCATAAGGCATGCGTGACGTAATTGAACGTGCCAAAGTCATATCATCGGTGTATTCCAGCTCGGCACCAAAGGCAACCCCGCGAGAGAGGGTTGTTATCTTCAAAGGATAATTGTGCAACCTTTTAGAAATATAGAAAATGGTCGTATCACCATCGATTGTTGGGTTCAGGGCCATAATAATTTCATCTACCCCCTCGTGGGCAACACGTTGTACCAACGATTCAACGTAAAGCTGGGCGGGGGTAATACCTTCAAGGGGGCTTATCACACCACCTAATACGTGATATGTGCCCGAAAATTGTTGTGTGCTTTCGATAGCAATCACATCTCGAATGCCTTCCACCACACAAATTATCTTTTGATTTCTTTTGGGACTACTACAAATACTACACAACTCTCCATCACTAATATTATGACAAACTCGACAATAAGTCACCTCACGCCGCATCCGGCGCAACGCATCAGAAAAATGCTCGGTTTGCTGCACATCCTGCTTTAACAAATGCAGAACTAACCTTAGCGCGGTCTTCCGTCCAATTCCCGGCAGCCGTTCAAATTCGCATACGGCATCTTCTATCAGTTTAGAAGGTAAATTCATCGGGCTAATTTAAGTGCAAAGACATAGATAGTTAAACTCAATAGATAACACTGAGTTTTATACCTGTTTTCAAAAGAGGATAAATATTTTTATAAACACTATTGTCATTCTCAAAGCAGAACCTTACTTTTGCCGTCCCTTTTAAAAAGTTCATTGAAATAATGGCACAAAGAATCAGAATAAAACTACTCTCATTCGACCACAACTTGGTTGATAAAAGTTGCGACAAAATCGTTAAAACCGTTCGCAACACAGGCGCTATCGTGGCGGGCCCCATACCATTGCCTACAGAGAAGAAAATAGTTACCGTGCTGCGCTCACCACACGTAAACAAAAAAGCCAGAGAGCAATTCCAATTGTGCACCTACAAAAGGATGTTAGATATCTATACCTCTACATCCAAAACCGTTGACGCTCTTTCTAAATTAGAATTGCCAAGCGGAGTAGAAATTATTATAAAAGGATAAAAAAACTAAATCGGTTAAAGATTCCCTCTCGGGAATCAAATTGCCGGAAAAACATAAAAACGAATACACTCGATGAAAGGTATTATCGGAAAAAAAGTTGGAATGACGAGCATTTATGATCCTCAGGGTAAAGCAATACCCTGCACGATCATTGAAGCCGGACCTTGTGTGGTAACTCAAGTTAAAACACTAGATAACGATGGTTACGAAGCGGTGCAAATCGGCTTCGGAGCCAAGAAAGAAAAGAACACCACAAAAGCCATGAAAGGACATTTTGCGAAAGCGAGTACAACGCCTAAGCGCAAATTGGTTGAAATCAGAAACTTCGCAATAGACAAAAACATAGGCGATATGGTTACAACTGAAATCTTTGCTGAAGGAGAACAGGTTAACGTGGTGGGGACTTCAAAAGGTCGTGGATTTCAAGGCGTTATTAAGCGCCACGGTTTTGGCGGTATCGGAATGAAACATCACGGACAACACGACCGCGAACGCGCACCCGGGTCACTTGGTGGTTCTTCTTACCCATCACGCGTATTCAAAGGATTGCGCATGGCCGGACGTATGGGGGGCGATCGTGTGAAAATGAAAAATCTGAAGATTGTCAAAATCTTTAACGACAAAAATTTAATTCTTGTTAACGGAAACGTTCCCGGAGCTAAGGGTTCGTTTGTAATTATAGAAAATTAATATGAAGATTGACGTTTTAAATACTAACGGGCAAAAGACAGGAAGAAGCGTTGAACTCAACGCTGAGTACTTCGGCATTGAACCCAATGAACACGCCCTGTACCTTGCTGTGAAGCAATACTTAGCTAATCAACGACAAGGAACTCACAAAACCCTTGAGAAGTCAGAAGTGTCCGGCTCGACACGTAAATTACACAAACAGAAGGGAACAGGCGGCTCTCGTAAGGGCAGCATTAAGAATCCGGCTTTTTATGGAGGAGCTCGCGTTTTTGGTCCTAAGCCACGTGACTACAGTTTTAAATTGAATCAAAAAACAAAAGACCTTGCAAAGCGCTCCGCATTGTCAGCAAAAGCTAAATCGGATGCCGTTTGCGTTATAGAGGACTTTAAACTAAGTGGATTTAAAACCAAGGAATACAGCCAGATCCTAAAAAATCTTGGCGTGAATAAAATAAAAACGCTATTGATTATTCCTGAGCACGATACCAACATCGTGATTTCATCACGCAATATTCCGAATACAACGATAGCACGCGCATCTGACTTGAATGCTTATCAAATAATGAATAGCAAAAAAGTCATTTTTACAGAAGGTTCATTATCTAAATTAAACGCTTCAGCCGAATAAATAGCATCACTATGAAAGACGTTTTAATCCGCCCTTTAATCACAGAAAAACTAACCGGACAATCTGAAAAATTGCATCGTTACGGTTTTGTGGTAACCATCGAGGCTAACAAAATTGACATTAAGAAAGCAGTAGAGCAGATGTATGGTGTTACCGTTACGGATGTGAACACCAATATTCGCCCCAATAAATTAAAAACGCGCTACACCAAAAGCGGTCAAACTAAAGGAATGACGGGTAAGATGAAAAAAGCTTACGTAACCCTTGCAGCCGGTGAAGCCATTGACTTTTACGCAAACATTTAATCACTTTTAAACTATCGTTGAGATTAACGGATAAATAATCTGATAAAAAATGGGAACAAAGAAATATACTCCGGTAACGCCCGGAACCCGCTTTAAGATTGGTAACACTTACGAAGAAATTACCACATCTACCCCCGAAAAGAGCTTAGTTGAAGCTAAGCCCAAAACCGGAGGCCGAAACTATCAGGGGCGACGTTCAATGCGTTACATCGGAGGTGGACACAAGCAACAATATCGTGTCATTGACTTTAAGCGAGATAAGAATGGTATTCCGGCTACAGTTAAAACCATTGAATACGATCCCAATCGCTCAGGCTTCATTGCATTATTAAGCTATAAAGATGGCGAGAAACGATATATTCTGGCTCCAAACGGGTTAAAAGTAGGTGATGTCGTTGTATCTGGTGATGGCGCAGCCCCTGAGATAGGTAATGCTTTGTTTATCAAAGATATTCCACTCGGCACAATCATACATAGCATCGAATTGCAGCCGGGTAAAGGTGCAGCTTTTGTTCGCAGCGCGGGAAGCAGTGCGCAGTTAGCGGCAAAAGAGGAGCGTTACGCAACCATTAAATTACCTTCAGGAGAAGTTCGCCGCATCTTGGTTACTTGTATGGCAAGCATAGGTTCTGTGTCAAACCCCGATCACATTCTCGAAGTATATGGCAAAGCCGGGGCAAAGCGTTGGCGCGGCATTCGCCCACGCAATCGTGGTGTAGCGATGAATCCGGTAGATCACCCGATGGGTGGCGGTGAAGGTAAAGCCTCAGGAGGTCATCCTCGCAGCCGTAGCGGCAAGTACGCCAAAGGCGAGAAAACTCGCGCGCCTAAGAAGGCTTCTAATAAATTAATCATCAGTAGAAGAAAGAAATAATCTTAATCTCTTAAAGCATAACGAATGAGCAGATCGATAAAAAAGGGCCCCTACGTTGACCATAATCTCCAAAAGAAGGTTGACACAATGAACGCCTCAGGCAAAAAGACAGTGATTAAAACATGGTCACGTCGTTCAACCATTACGCCCGACTTTGTAGGACACACTTTTGCCGTACATAACGGAAACAAATTCATTCCGATTTATGTGGGAGAAAACATGGTAGGGCACAAGTTAGGTGAGTTTGCCCCTACGCGCAACTTCAAAGGGCACTCATCTAAGAAAATTGCTTAATCAAAATAAATAAAAGGAATCATGGCATCAGCAAAAGCGATATTAAAAAACAACCCCACTTCTCCGCGTAAGGCACGTTACGTTGCTGACTTAGTGCGCGGTATGGATGTGGAGAAAGCCATCAACACACTTCACTATTCAACCAAGCATCCGGCACGAGTAATTGAGAAACTGCTTATTTCTGCAGTAAACAACTGGAAGCAAGCGAATGCCGGACAACGCGAGGAAGATAGTGCTTTATTTGTCAAAGAAATTTTTGTTGATGGAGGCACCACAATTAAGCGTTTTTTACCTGCACCTCATGGTCGCGCCTATAAAATGCGTAAGCGTTCTAACCATATTACCATAGTTGTCGATAGCCGCACAGGAGCAGGCTCCGTAACAGCAGAGGCAGATATTGAAACAGTGGAAAACACTCCGGTAGAAACTCCGGTAGAAGCACCGGTAAAAAAGACACGCAAAGCACCTGCAAAGAAAACAGCAGCAAAAAAAACATCAACCAAAAAATCTAACGAAGAATAATAAATATGGGACAAAAGGCAAACCCGATAAGCAATAGATTAGGTATCATCCGCGGATGGGAATCAAATTGGTATGGCGGAAAAGATTTCGCCGAGAAACTACACGGTGATCAAAAAATCCGCGAGTATCTGAAAGCCCGTATTTCCAAAGGCGGTATTGCACAAATTGTGATTGAGCGCACGCTTAACCGCATTACAATCACTATACACACCAGCCGTCCCGGTATCATTATAGGTAAAGGTGGTAGTGAGGTTGATCGCATTAAGGAAGAATTGAAACAACTTACAGGAAAAGATGTTCAGATTAACATTTCTGAAATCCGTCGCCCGGAGTTAGATGCCAACATCGTTGCCGACACCATAGCCCGCCAAATTGAAGCTCGTATTAATTACCGCCGCGCTTTGAAATTAGCCATGGCATCTGCCATACGTATGGGTGCAGAAGGGATCAAGATACGCATAGGCGGTCGTTTGGGTGGAGCGGAAATAGCCCGCTCGGAAGAAATTAAGCAAGGTCGTGTACCTCTTCATACTTTCCGCGCTGATATTGACTATGCCTTAGGCGAAGCACAAACGGTTTATGGCAAGATCGGCATTAAAGTGTGGATTTGCCGAGGCGAAGTTTTTGGCAAGAGGGATTTATCGCCTAATGCCAATGTAAAAACTGCTGCAGGTAATGAAATGCCACGTGGTGGAGACCGTGGTGGCCGTAGTCGCGGAGGAGAACATCGAGATCGCGGTGGCCGTGGAGGCGACCGTGGTGGTCGTGGTCGCGGAGGGGAGCGTAAAGAATCAAACTCATAATTGTTAACATTGAATTAAGACAAGGTTATGTTACAGCCTAAGAAAACGAAATACAGAAAAACACAAAAAGATAAAGGTGCAACCAATGGTGTCGAGCACCGTGGCACCACTATCGCTTTTGGCTCATTTGCACTAAAGGCTATGGAAGGATTGTGGTTGACGGATAAACAATTAGAAGCTGCCCGTGTAGCACTAACACGTCACATGAAACGTGAAGGACAAGTATGGATTCGCGTTTTTCCTGACAAGCCACGAACTGCGAAACCTGCAGAGGTTCGTATGGGTAAGGGTAAAGGTAATCCCGAAGGATGGGTTACGGTGGTTCGCCCCGGAAGAATACTTTTTGAAGCAGATGGTGTTCCCATGGAGGTTGCCAAACAAGCACTACGCCTTGCTGCACAGAAATTGCCCATAGCAACGAAATTTATTATACGTCCAGATTACAAAGAATAATATTTAAACGCTTTTAAGAAATCAAGCCGTTGTAATATTTTACAGCGGCTTTTTTGCTTTGGTGAAATATAGAAAAGCAACGCAGCCCAATCTTGTGTTACAATGCCAATCAATATGAATTTAAAACTGTAAGTATATCGGCATCACGGGCTTCTCCATTTTGAGGTAAGCCATAAGCAATAAAAAGAATGCGGTGATGCTGATTTTTACAAGGATATGCCGATGAGTTAATTTATTAATAATAAGCGTATTTAGGTGTAGTGGAAGAAAGTGAAGGGTAAAACCCACAAGGATACAAAGCAGAACATATTTATAATGGCTAATAAATGCAGGAATTGTATTGAGTTGAAAATCGCCGGTAATCTGTTGCAGCACAATATAACTATCGCTAAAAGATTTGCATACAAAGAAAATCCAACAGAAACACACAAAATGAAATGTAAGTATGATGCTAAGTATATGAGTGAGCAGATTATTATTATTTGTATTAGTTAATATCTTAAATGTGTGAAGCAACTTGTGAATAGCTAACGAAAGACCATGCAAAAAGCCCCAGAATATAAAATTCCAACTGGCACCATGCCATAGCCCGCCAAGCAGCATGGTAATCAACAAGTTGATGTAGGTGCGTATTTTCCCCTTTCGATTTCCACCCAAGGGAACGTATAAATAATCTCGCAGCCACGATGAAAGAGAAATATGCCAACGTCTCCAGAACTCGGTAATGTTTGCTGATTGATAAGGAGCAAGAAAGTTGATGTTGATATCGAAGCCCATCCACTTGGCCATTCCACGAGCCATATCGGAATAGCCGCTGAAATCGCAATAGATAACCAAAGCATAAGCATACACTGCTGTAAGACAATAAACCCCGTTATATCGAGAAGGATCATCAAATACGACATCTACAATATTTATTTTTAAAAAGTCGCCAATGACAACTTTTTTGAAGCATCCCGTGAGTATGTAAAACATCCCGTACGACACATCGAAATCTGTTGGAGTAAGCTTAGAACGAATTTGCGGAATAAAATCAGCAGCGCGGACGATTGGCCCCATCATAAGCTTTGGGAAGAAGGAGAGAAAGAACAAATAATCGAAAATATTTCGTATAGGTTTAAAGTGCCCACGATACACATCAATCGTATAGCTGAGATTTTCAAAAGTGTAGAACGAAATACCTACAGGTAATGCAATGTGTGCAATTTTGTAATGCGTATCAAAAAGCAAGTTGCTGTTCTCAAGGAAGAAATTGTAATACTTAAAATACGAGAGCAGCCCGAGATTCAGCGAGATGCTGAGTATCAATAATACTTGTTTCCACAATTTAGAACGTGATTTATAAATTAAGTTACTAAGTGTGAAATCAACAACTGCAGAGATAATAATCAATGAGACATAAAAGCCACAAGCTTTGTAAAAGAAATAGAGCGAGAATAAGATGACAATGGAAATACGTGCTTGTACCCGTTGAACAAATAGAGAATAGATAAAAAAGAAAAGGGTAAAAAAATAGAGGAAGAATGAACTGTTGAAGAGTAGGGGGTCAGTAGGATTGTAAAGCAACTGTTGAGCTACCCGAGCGAGATCAAAACCAGATCCTTGCATATATTAACTTACAATGAAGGTGCAATTTGTTCTGCGATAGATCTTGCGAGTAGAAGTCCTAATATCCGATATCCCTGATTCGTGAAATGAATACGGCGTTTGTCCGTCATGCGATGTTCGGCCCACCATTTCATAGAATGTTCTCCTCCCATAGCTTCATACAAGTCGAACACGAGTAAATGATTCTTCGCCGCTTGCTGAAGAATTGTTTGCCTCACTTTAGCTACATAAGGATTCGGCACATAAACAATATGTTTCGAGCGTCTTTTTGCCATACAAACTGCGGGCGGTGTTGTGAGAATAACAATAGGCTTAGAAGGCATGCCTTTGAGAAGTGTAACTAACGAATCAATTTGCTGTGCGAAAATATTTACATCTAGCTTAGTGTATTCAAACGACTCGTTAGTACCAAGGGACACAATAATAAGCTGAGGATTTAGTGAAGACAATTGCTCGTCGAACCATTCACTATGCAGATAGTCGGAGTAGCGGGCCCCATTTACCCCAATTACCGACGTGATGGCAGCGTTTGCATTCCCATTGGTTACATATAGACCCGTAATCGTTGAGCTTTTTTGAGTTGGTGCAGTAGCATTACTTTTTATGGTAATAGAAAAAACATTTTTTGGAAAAATAAAAGAGCTGGAATGGTTTGTCAGAGAGGAAGAGTCTATTGAGGCCTTAACACTGTCATCGCCTGTAACGAGGTAACTGTAATTTGTATCCCTATCGGCATGAAATATGGTGAGTGTTTTTATGCTGCTGATCGTGATGACGCTGTCCTGTTTCAAGCTGATGCTGAAAGATGCCGAAGGATCTTTACTATGAATCGTATGCCCACTGATGCCGGTCGGGAGATTTAGTTTAACAATTACATTTCTTCGAGCTACCCAACTATGATTCGAAGATGACACATAACCTGATGGGCCGTTTGTTTTTGCAACACGATAAGGAAATATCAGGCCAATGCCCCCATTTCCATATTGGGTACAAAATAGATTTTGCAAAGACTCAGAAAAAGATCCAGCCTGCACATGTGAGTCGCCAATATGAATCACATTCAGCGTAGGGTGTGGTGTTGCATTATACATAGACATCTTGTTTCGTAACCCTTGCAGTGCAATGCTATCTCCTATGAGATGTGATTTATCAAGCCTAATGATCGGACAGTTTTTTAACAAATCACTATCATTGACGACAAGTTGAGCGCAGCTCGTTTGACTATTTATAAATGCTAATAAAAAGATGATGAACACTCTGAGCATGAAACAAACTTAACTCGTCTTTTATGGTAGCAATATTCTCTTTTTGTAATTCATTTGAATATAGTTGTATAATAAATTAGCCACGAGCTTTGCTCCGTATGGGCTTAAATGAATATAATCGTTTGCCCCTAATTTGGGAATGGAATCATTTACCCAACTGACCATTGTATTCTCCCCACCCATACTTTCAAAGAGATTAAAAAAAGCAGCGTTGTTTTCTTTTGCTAAATCATACTGAACTTGTAGCAATTTGTAAATATCTTGTTCGGTCTGCCAATGCCCATCTTCATAGAAAGCGCGGTCGCCCGTACCTATTATAAGCAGAGAAGCATTGGGGAAAGCCGCTTTAATGTGTTGTATAGAATTGCTCATACCTCGTTTATACCAGGTATAATCACTGTTATGGGCCAACACATTAACGCCGTACTGTAAAATAATAAGCTGATAATTTAAACAAGAATCAATTTTGCGCAATACCGAAGAGGAACATCTTGAGAGCGTAGTGCCGGAGGTGCCCCGAAAAGAAAAATTGTCAACATAGATGCCATGTCCTCCATCGAAACTGATGCCTTGAACATGTGCTTCACCTGAGTTAAAAATCAGGCGCACTTGCTTGCAGTCTTCCATAGGAAGAGATAGAACCTGAACCTCTCCGTTTGGCTTTAGGTGATATTCTGTTTCATATTTTTCGGTCTTTGCCGTAAACATTATATCACTTATAGGCTTAATAAACAGATACGCATTCTTCACAGCAGTGTTTAGTGTGCGATACTCTACCCAGGCTCCGGGATTGGTAATAAACACATGGCCTGTGGGCCCGATTTCATATTTGTCCGTTACCTTCTCATTAAAATTATACTCCCCCCATGAATTGCTGTACTCATGGCGGATACTGTTTCTAAATTTTGAGACTACAGAGGTAATGGGCATAAATCCAACTCCGCTTCCTCCATAAATCCCTTGCAACATGGTTCTGAGATCTTGAGTGATTAAATCGCCCTCTATCATCGAGTCTCCAAAATAGCCTATGTGTATTTTAAAGTCCTTATCCCTGCTTAGCGAATCTATAGCATCATAGAAATGATGGAGGCCCGAATTGTCGGAGCTTAGCGAAGCATGTGGAGTTGTCGATTTAATCTCATTATATTCTGATGTGGAATCAACAGTAACCCCTAATGAATCGTAAGCAATAGGGTTGATTACTTTAATTTTTGTTTTTATTGAAGATAAAAAATCAATCTGCGGTGAAATGGGAATGTAGGAAATAAACACAGACCAACAACTAAGAAGCAATACACTGCCAAAAAGAATAAGATTAATATGTCGCCAGTTATTTGGAATCATGCTCTATATCCTTATTGAAAACGTAAGAATAACTTTTTATTCTTATTCTTTTTAAAGTCTTGATGTAATCATTTGAACTCGCATAACGCACCCTGATTAGAAATTGATAATAATCCTCATCCATATTTGTATAATGGTTTAACTGCCAGGTCTTGTAATAATCCACAGACTCTTGCCATTTATTAAAGCGGATATAACTCTTTTTAAATCTAAATCCGAACAGATTTTTTGTTTTTAAATAGTAGGGCGATTTAAACCACCCTGATTCTAAGATACTCTGACGAAAAACGATTTCAGGATAAAGGATGCCGACGCTATCAATATAGGAGGCTACTTGCACGGGTGTTTGTGCATTTAGCGTATAAACAAGAAATAAACTCATGTTAAATAATAATAAATAAAACCAACGCCTGATATTCATATAGACAGTAAAATTATTTTTTTCTTACACAAGAACGGCATTTTATAGCAAAGTGACTAAAGCGACTAAAATTTCTTACCACGTATATTTGACAGGAATAAACCACATCATGAGATTAAGAGTGACCTATGTCATCTTATTTGAATCACCGTTTCTGCTAACTTTGAATCGCTTTTCCTTGATAGGGTTCATAAAAAAGCAACATAACTTCTTTGACTATGTCCACTACAAAAACGATTATTCCACTTGAACAGGTCGTAATAAAATTTGCTGGAGACAGCGGTGACGGCATGCAACTTACCGGCACACAGTTTACAAACACTACAGCATTATTCGGAAATGATTTAGGAACCTTTCCCGATTTTCCTGCGGAGATTCGAGCGCCACAAGGCACCGTAGCCGGTGTTTCCGGTTTTCAATTGCACTTTGGCAGCACCGAGATTTATACGCCCGGCGATATGTGCGATGTGTTGGTTGCAATGAATGCTGCCGCATTAAAAGTAAACCTCAAGCAACTGAAGCGTGGCGGCATCATTATAGCAAACACCTCCGGGTTTGATGTAAAAAACCTTCGTCTTGCCGGAGTTGCAAAAAATCCGTTGGAAGATGATTCGCTTGAAGGCTTTGAACTGTATCAACTCGATGTAACCAAACTTACACGAGAGGCTATAGCCGACCTTGATCTGGGGACTAAGGAAAAGGATCGAGGTAAAAACATGTTTGTACTCGGCTTTCTATACTGGATGTTTGATCGCGACATGGATAATACCATCAAATTCCTGACGGATAAATTTTCTAAAAACGCATCTGTCCTCGAGGCAAACTTGCGGGTGCTTAAAGCCGGATATGCTTATGGCGAAACGACAGAAACCTTTAGTTCGCGATATAAAGTAGAAAAAGCGAAAATGCCGGCCGGGAAATATCGCAGTATGATGGGGAATCACGCAATGGCACTAGGCATTGTTGCTGCAGCTCATCAATCGGGCTTGCCGGTTTTTTTAGGAACCTATCCTATAACACCTGCATCAGATATACTACATGAATTAGCCAAATACAAAAACTTTAACATACGTACTTATCAGGCAGAAGATGAGATTGCCGGAATCTGTTCAGCCATTGGCGCATCCTTCGGGGGGCATTTGGGAGTTACAACAACATCAGGGCCTGGCATGGCACTCAAAACAGAAGCAATGGGCTTGGCGACGATGTTAGAAATTCCTTTGGTTATTATTAATGTGCAGCGTGCCGGCCCAAGCACCGGAATGCCAACCAAGACCGAACAAGCAGATTTGCTACAAGCTTATTATGGGCGCAACGGAGAATGCCCCATTCCGATAATTGCGGCACAATCTCCGAGTGATTGTTTCCACGCTGCCTTTGAAGCATGCAAAATAGCGGTACAACACATGACTCCTGTTATTGTTTTAAGTGATGGATATATCGCAAACGGCGCTGAGCCTTGGCGCTTTCCAACATCATCTCAGTTGGGCAATATAGAAGTGAAGTTCGCTTCACCTATCGAGAACGGAGATAAATTTATGCCCTACCAGCGTGATGAAAAGTTAACTAGACCCTGGGCTATACCGGGTACCAAGGGATTAGAGCATCGTATTGGGGGCATAGAAAAACAAAACATAACGGGTAACATTAGCTACGATCCACAAAATCATGAACTGATGGTTCATTTGCGTGAAGACAAAGTGGAAAAAATTGCCGATTACATTCCTGAACAAAAAATAGATAGTGGAAAAGACACGGGAAAGGTGTTAATTCTTGGCTGGGGCGGCACCTATGGAGCACTGAAAGCTGCGACAAAAGATTGTATATCTGAAGGCATGGAAGTGTCGCACGCACATGTACGATATATAAGACCTTTTCCTAAAAATTTCGAGTCCCTCTTAAAGCGCTTCGATAAGATACTTGTCCCCGAGATTAATAATGGTCAGTTGATACGAATTCTTCGCGATCGTTTCTTAATACCGGCTATACCATATAATAAAATCCAAGGCGTTCCTTTTATGAAAGGAGAATTAGTTGAAAAAATAAAATCTGTTTACAACTCATGAGCACAACAACATTAACAGCTAAAGATTTTGCCACAGACCAGGATGTTCGTTGGTGTCCGGGGTGTGGAGATTACTCCATTTTAAAACAGGTTCACACTACACTTGCCGCAACAGGCTTAGCACGTGAAGATATTGTATTTATCAGTGGTATCGGATGCTCCTCGCGCTTTCCTTACTATACGGAAACCTTTGGTATGCACTCCATTCACGGCCGCGCTACAGCTATTGCCTCAGGGTTGAAAGCCGCACGTCCCGAACTGAGTGTGTGGATTGTAACCGGTGATGGCGATAGCTTATCTATTGGAGGTAATCATACTATACATTTACTGCGTAGAAATTTCGATGTAAATATTCTGTTGTTTAACAATCAGATTTATGGATTAACAAAAGGACAATATTCGCCAACCTCAGAAGAGAAAAAGATTACCAAATCTACACCTTACGGGAGTTTAGATCATCCGTTTAACCCGATTTCGTTAGCATTGGGTGCCGAAGCCACCTTTGTAGCCCGCAGTATGGATCGTGATCCGGCACATTTGCAGGCTATGTTAATGGCTGCTTACAAACATAAAGGGGCATCTTTCCTCGAGATTTATCAAAACTGTAACATCTTCAATGACGGCACTTTCGAAATTTTCACCGAGAAATCGTCTAAAAGGCAGGAGACCTTATTTATGACACAAGGGCAACCCTTACGGTTTGGTGAAAATGGAGAAAAGGGTATTCGCTTAGATGGAATGGTGCCACAAATTGTTACCATAGGAGAGCAATATAGTGCAGATGATTTAATGATACATGATGAAATGAATATTAATAAGGCATGGATTCTAGCACAAATGTTCGATAATCCCTATAAGGAGAATCATTTGCCTCGACCCTTTGGCGTGTTTTATCGTGGTGAGCGTGCCTGCTATGAAGATATTATGAAAGCACAATTGGATGAGTTGACTACCAAGAAGGGTAAGGGCGATTTGGATAAACTACTTGCAGGGAACGAAGTTTGGGAAATACAGAATTAATTTAAGAGTAAGTTAAATTCATTTAGAAAACATAGAAATTGTATTGCTTCTTTATAGCAACAAGTTGAAGAATTTACTGTTCTTTAATGCTTATGCATACTTATAGTACACGCTTTGACAAATAATTAATTCTTTAATTACAACCTCTGAAGAAGATGGTTATGAAAAGAGCAGATTTTAAAGAATCAGAACTTAATACTGAAAGAAAAGCAAAAAAATAGAATACGGAGAGGCTGCGTAGCACTCATTTAGCTTGGGTTGAATACATTCACACAGGTATAGCAAGTTTACAAAGTCAAGCTAAGCCAATGCTTGAACATCATTTGTATAATGACAATTTTAAATACAAGTCCTGATGCGTTGGCTCGATTTCCGATACAACCAGCCTCTATTTTGCAATATCTTGGGCACTATAGATAAAAACTAGAACAATCCACGCTCCCAAAAGACCTTACAAATAAGGTCAATGCCGAAAAGAATCATCACTACACCAGCGATACGATTTACCCAAAGCAGCAATTTCCTGTTGATGATGTGTTTGATTTTATTTGCGAGAAAGGCTTTCGCCATGTCGGAAAGGAATACAGTCCCCAGCACACCTACAAAGAAAAATGTTTGAGCATTTTGCTCCGATGAGAAATGAAGAGAGGCCCATCCGAGTGTGCTAACCCAAAAGAAGATAACAAAAGGATTAAGGGTGTTAATTAAAAAGCCTTTGAATACATAGTGATAGTAAGGCGATTTTTTCTTAAGATGCAAATCGGCAGCATGCATATCCGCTTTTTTCAAAAGATTAATTATACCGAAGCCCATTAATAGGAATCCGCCGCAGAAGCCCATCCATAATCGAAAAGAATTATCTTCAAAGTAAGAGCTTAGCCCGAGATAGGCTAAGAAAATATACATGGTGTCGCTGAAAAGGGTGCCTACAGCAATGCTCAGCGCATGGTAAAATCCCTTGTTGATACTTGTTTCTATAACGGCAAAAAAAATCGGACCAACCGAGATCATCAGTACAAGACCGAGCAGCATCCCTTTATATAGGGCATCAATCAAGGAACTTTTTTTCTTTTAAAAATGAAAACCAATCGCGCATGCGTTCACCTTTCATTACACGTGGGAATTTTGCTTGCCCGCCGAGCTTTTGATAAATAGCCTGCCAATCATAGAAAGTTGAAACAGGAAGAACCGTGATAAGGATATCTTTTAAAGCCGAAATACGTTCGGTGGCATAATCATCATTAATTGCTTTCAGTTTATTATCTAATAGTTCTTTCAAGGTATCTGTTTGAATAGGATCATCGCAGCCGATAAACCAATGATGAGCGAACAGCGTATTGCTGGGGACACCACAAACAGTATATTCCCGTATGCTAATGTTTAGGGTTTGATTAAGATAGGAAATGCCCTGATTCATGTTTTCTACGCTGAGGTGTTCTCCGCATAGGCTGAGAAAGTGTTTCGTGCGTCCGGTAATGAAAAGTTCATATTCATTGGTGTTGGCAAAACGAATGGTGTCGCCTAAAAGATAGCGCCAGGCTCCGGCACAGGTAGAGAGAAGTATGGCATAGTCGGTACACGAATCCACTTCGCTTAAACTAATAGATTGCACACCATCGCGTATATTACCCTCTTCATCGAAGTGGTGGGCATCGAAAGGGATAAACTCAAAGTATATACCGTTTCGGGTTATTAAACGCATTGCCGTTGTCCCGGGTCGGCTTTGATAAGCAATAAATCCTTCGGATGCTAAATAAGTATCGATATAGGTTATGGGCCTGCCTAATAATTTCTCAAACCCATTACGATAAGGTTCAAAAGCTACCCCTCCGTGAACAAAAGAAGTGAGGTTTGGCCAAACTTCATGAATATTTTTTACCTTATGATAAGAAATGATACGTTCGAGCATAAGTTGATTCCATGCAGGAATGCCACAGATATGAGCAATATCCCAATCTCCGGCAGAAGCCGCAATTTCATCTAATTTTTTTTCCCAATCCTGCTCACGGGCAATTTTTCTTCCGGGTTTATAAAAGGCATGAAACCACGTGGGAATGTTCCCTGCACTGATGCCACTTAAATCTCCTTCATAATAACTGCCCTTGCGCTTTAGATTCGTGCTGCCACCCAGCATTAAGATTCCCTTCTCATAACTTTCTTCAGGGAAATTGAAGTTAGACATAGACAGAATCTGCTTAAGGCTGGCAGTGCGTATGGCTTTTATCATGTCTTTCGTGATAGGCAACTTTTTGCTGGAGCTTTCAGCCGTACCGCTACTGAGGGCGAAGTATTTGACCATGCCCGGCCAGCATACATCAGGCTCGCCGATTAGACTGCGATACCACCAGTTCTTAAAGATGCTGTTGTAATCGAATAAAGGCACCTGTTGCTTAAAAGCAGTCTCAAAGTCTTTCGATTGCAAGATCTCTGTAAACCCATACTCCCTGCCGAATGCAGTAAACTCAGCTTTGGTGAGAAGCTTCTTCAGCATCTTCTTTTGATTGCGTGCCGGATGGTAGGGTTGCAGCTTTATCTCGCTGCGAGCTTCAACAAATTGTTTTAATAATTTACCAAGTAGGGGCATTCTGTAATAGTGTGTGCGGGTAAATATAAGATAGGGCGGGCGGGTAATTGATAAACTGTTTTTTAAAATTTTATATTTATACCGTTATGAGAATAAAGTTTTGCGGCGCTGCTCAAACAGTAACGGGCAGCAGTCATCTAATTACAACCAATTCAGGGTTAACTATCTTATTAGATTGCGGGCTGTTTCAAGGTAAACAAGCCTATATTGACCAGTTAAATGCAGAATTATTATTTGACCCTAAAAAGATAGATTATCTGATTCTGTCACATGCACACATAGACCATTGCGGCCGCATTCCACTATTGGTTAAGCAGGGCTTTAAAGGAAAAATATTTTGTACTTCGGCGACCAAAGATTTGTGTGAAATCATGTTATTGGATACGGCATATATACAAGAGAAGGATAACGAATGGCATAATGAACGTAGGAAACGTAAGGGAGAAGCCCCTTTGCCCCCGCTTTACAATGTGAAAGATGCCGAACGATGCATGAAATTCTTTTATACAGCAGAGTATGAAACAATTCATACAATCAATGATGAGGTTTCGTTTCAGTTCAGAGACGCCGGGCATATTTTAGGAAGCGCATCGGTTGTAGTGTTTATTAATGATAGAGGAAAGAAAACAACGATTGGCTTTACCGGAGACATCGGTCGCTGGGATCGCCCTATACTTAAAGACCCCGAGACGATGCAGGATGTTGACTACCTGATTACCGAGAGCACGTATGGCGGCAAGTCACATCAAAAAGCACCTGATGATGAACGAGAACTCGAAACACTTATCAAGCGAGTGTGTATAGCTCAGAAGGGAAAAATTATTATTCCGGCATTCAGTGTAGGCCGCACTCAAGAGATCGTATATATGTTAGACAAGATGTGCACGCATCATCAAATGCCACGAGTAAAAGTCTTTGTTGATAGTCCATTATCAACAAATGCCACCGAGATTTATCGTAATCATCCGGAGTGCTTTGATGATGAAATATTAAAAGAATTAAAATCTAACATTGATCCGTTTGGCTTTAACGGACTCACCTATATACAAGATGTGAATGAAAGCAAGCAATTGAATGTGTTGCGCGAACCATGCATCATTATATCTGCATCCGGTATGGCAGAAGCCGGACGCGTAGTTCACCACATTCGCAATAATATTGAGAATGAAAAGAACTCAATTCTTTTTGTAGGGTATTGTGCTGAAAATACTTTAGGAGCACGCATCAGAAAGCGGCCGGAGTTTGTAAAAATTTTTGGAGAAGAAAAGAGAGTTCGTGCTTCTATAGACATAATGGATAGCTTTAGTGCACATGCCGATCACGATGAAATTCTTCGATTTATCCATCCATTAGACAAAAACAGAATTAAAAAAATATTTATCGTACATGGAGAAAAGGAATCCCAAGAGGCTCTAAGCGCCGCATTATTGGCTAATGGTTACCACAGTACAGTGATCCCGTCGCTTGGAGAATCTGTTGAAATAGATTCCTGATAATTTTACCCAATGAGGAATTTTCTAATCATCTTAGTTATTGTACTGTGCAGCATCCAAGTTTCTGCACAGCGCAGCGCAATTAACGGCTCAATCACTAACCTGCCTTCGTCGAAGGTTTATTTACTGAAAGAGTTAGCATTTATGACAGATTGGCCCGTGATTGATTCTGCTATTGTTGACGGGCAAAGCCATTTTAAATTTATAGTCAAAAATGCCGAGCCTTTGGTATGTGCCCTACGATTTCAAGACAAAGTGCTGCGTATGTTCTTATCACCCGGAGATAGCATTATCCTTTCGCTGGACTATAACGTATGGCCAAAATCAATAGTGTTTTCAGGAAAAGGTGGAAAGGAAAATACGTTCTATATGCGGTACCGCCTGAACCACACGGCTCCACTAACTCAAAATATGCTTTACGGAGGTTATCCTCAAGGAATAGTATATGTAGCAGATACGTGTTATAGTAACGTTGCAAACGAATATCAAAAGGCATTTACTCAAGGAGAGGTGATCCCATACTTTGAGGCATATATGAGTCAATTGGCAATGTATCAGTCGGCAGTAAAAAAACTCATGTTTCCGATTTATCAAAAGTATGTGAAGCGCGAAGATAGTTTGCAAGCACGCATTGACACCTCTTATTTTTCTTTTTTAAAGAAGCTGCCCCTTGACGTTATGCCGTTGTATCAATCGGATGTGTATGCACAATTTTTATACTGGTATTATAAGAATCGGGCATATGAGGCATTGGGTCAACCTCGTGTATTTGAAGATGACGAAGCCATATTAGCCAATCAATTTGATATAGCACTTCACGAGTTAAATGGAATGCCACTTCAAATTCATAGCGCTACGGTTGTGAGTAAGATGTTATCGAAAAATTATATAACGAATGCAGGTAAGATGATTGAGTACATGAAACAGCAAGGATTCTCTCCCGAAATTGTAATCCCGTTGGATAAACAATATCAACGTTGGGCACATTTGGCAGCGGGTGCTATGGCACGCGATTTTAGCGCTGCAGACACCACGGGGAAAATGATTTCACTGAGCTCGCTCAAAGGAAAAATCGTGTATATCGATTTTTGGGCATCATGGTGTGGTCCTTGTCGCAAGGAGATGCCTTATTCCCGTGTACTTATTGACTCGTTTAAAAATCAGCCGGTTACTTTTTTATTTGTATCTATCGACACCGATAAAGAGAATTGGAAACGAGCTATGAAGCAAGAAAAGTTGAACGGCATACATATTAATGACCCCAGAGGATGGCAGAGCTCTATTCTTAGAGATTACAACTTTTTCAGCATTCCTCACTATATTTTGATTGACAAGGACGGTCGCATGATTACGGCAGATGCCCCAAGACCGAGCAGCGGAGCCTATATGTTGATTAAGGAATTGCTAAGTAAGAAAGAATAGAGCAAGCCTATTTTTTCTTATTACTTGAGCATTTAATTTTTGCAATAAAGCAGCATTAATGTAATTTGCTGCAAGATGTATTACTATATAGGACCCATCATTACTTGGTTTTTAAAACAACGTGCAGGACAAATCCAAAGCATGATGGAAAACCCCATGGATACACAATGGGCCGTATTTCGATATTTACTACAACAAGCAGCACACACAGAGTGGGGAAAGTATTATGACTATAACAGCATTGAGTCGTATGAAGATTTTAAGAATCGGGTACCGGTTTTTGAATACGAAACATTAAAACCATGGATAGATCGTAATATGCGGGGGGAACAAAATTTACTATGGCCATCGGCTATTAAATGGTTCTCCAAATCGAGTGGCACGACATCGGATGTCAGTAAATTTATTCCGATGAGCGCCGAATCTATTCAAGATACACACTACAAAGCTTCTATTGACTTACTTTCTTGGTATTGCACCCAGTTTGAGTCAACAACTATTTTTGAAGGAAAAGGATTAATTCTTGGAGGCTCACATCAGGTCAATAAGTTCAATGAGCATTCTTCTTATGGTGATTTATCTGCAGTGTTGATACAGAACATGCCCTTCTTAGCACAGATATATCGTACCCCCGATTTATCTATTGCTCTCTTGGACGACTGGGAAGTGAAAATTGAACAATTGGCGCATAGCACAATGAAAGAGAGGGTAACCAATATCAGCGGAGTTCCTACTTGGACCCTAATGTTAATTAAGCGCTTGTATGAAATTAGCGGCAAGCAAAGACTTAAAGAAATTTGGCCTTCGTTGGAATTGTATATTCATGGTGGAGTCAGTTTCACGCCTTATCGCCAACAGTTTGATAACTTATTTCAAGATCAGGGAATACGTTACTTGGAAACCTATAATGCATCAGAAGGATTCTTTGCCTTTCAGGCAGATTGGGATACTCCGGGCATGTTATTGCACTTAAACGCAGGTATCTTTTATGAATTTATTCCACAATGCGAGTGGGGTAAGGAGTATCCTAATACAGTGCAGCTAAGTGATGTTGTGGTAGATGAAAATTACGCTTTAGTAATTAGCACGAATGGCGGGCTATGGCGTTATAAAGTCGGTGATACCATTCGTTTTACTTCCATTAAGCCTTTTAAGATAGAAGTGAGTGGGCGTGTGAAACAATTTATTAATGCCTTTGGTGAAGAAGTAATTGTGGACAATACAGATAAGGCCATTGCAGAAACATGTAAGCTAACCGGGGCACGAGTTCTTGACTACACAGTAGCCCCTGTTTATCTTACTCTTAATGAACAGGGATGTCACGAGTGGCTCATTGAATTTGAGCGAGAGCCAACGAATATGGAGTCTTTTAGATATATTCTAGACGAGCAATTACGCAAGATTAATTCCGATTACGATGCAAAACGCTCTAAGGACATTGCCCTAAGTTTACCCATTATCCTTGCAGTCCCCAATCAAACATTTTACAACTGGCTCAAATCAAAAGGAAAACTCGGCGGGCAACACAAGGTGCCCCGATTGAGCAATGACCGTAATTATATTGAAGACATTAAACGGTACGCGTTTAGTGAAGTGAGTTAATTACTTTTTGAGTAATTCAACTTCTTTCTTCAACGCTTCAATTTGTTGTTGCTGTTCTTGAATAGCACTAATCAATACCGGAATAAGACCCATATAATTCACCGATTTATATTCAATCATAACATTATCGGGCTGTGATTCGCCATCCGGCTTTTGCATAGACACAAACTCTGCATTTTGAATCAACTCAGGTAAAACGGTTTCTATGTCTTGTGCAATTAACCCTAATTGTGTTCCTTCGGGCAATTTCATATAACGGTACAATCCATCGTGTTTGTATTCGTATGTGCTCGGCTTCAATAGCATCAATGCATTCAGCCCGCTTTGATAAGGGCGAACGTTTGTTTTTAACTTGATATCTGAGGTGCTTGTCAAGGTGCCGGTATAGGTAACATTGCCATTAAAATATCCTGCATAATCATTACTCCCTGCGCCTTGTTGCCCATAGATGCCATAATCCGCTCCGGTGCTCCCGCTGCCATAGCCATAAACACCGGTAAAAGAGTTATTTCCTGTACCTGCTGCATTGCCATAAATGCCGTAACCACCTGCGCCAAAAGCACTACCTCTTATCCCTTCGCCATTGTTACCCGAGTTTGCGCCATAGATGGATGCAGATGAAGAAATAATTCCTGTTTTTTGAATGCTGATACCATAGCCAATGCCGGGCTTTGTGGCATTGATTAATTCACCACTGCCATTATTTGTGATATTAAGCACAGGGGCACTATTGGAGGAATTAGTGTTTTCTATTTTAAGAATACTGTTTGTGTAGAGAGCGCCACTACTGATTTGTAATCGTGCTGTAGGTGCAGTACTCATCATTCCTATTTGACCATCACCCGTTATCGTCATAATTTCGGTACTGTTGTACCACAAATTAAATTTTGCACTGCTCACATTGGAGTTAGTAGCCCCATTCAATGCCCAATAATTGGTGCCGGTGCCATTTTGAAAATGTAATCGTGCAGGATTGCCGGCTATGGATTCATTTAAAATCAAATGAGGCACAGTGGGGCCTGTGCTTGTATAAATCATCTGTACACGCCCTTCAAACTTTCCGGCTAATCCGTTTCCACTCACTATGGCACGAATGCCATTTCCCATGATATCGCCATCAAAAGTTCCTGCATAGTTGCTGCTGGTCACTTTAGCAAACAGAGCTCCTTCGGAACTTGTCCCTCCGTGGAATTTGCCGGCATATCCGGTACCGGTAGTGAACACATCCATAGTATTTCCATTACCGTTATTTGTGGCGTAAATATTTGGAGTGCCCGAGTTTATATTATTTTTTACCAGATATAAGTTTTCTCCATTTCCTGTCTTCATACTGTAGAAATTATATCCCTCGCCATTATTTTCTACATTCAGAACATTAGAAGAATTAGCCGCATTAGCATTTTTAAATAAAGCAATAAGACCAGTAGAAGTATTACGCTCTGTGTGAAATAAAGCCTGTGGCGAAGTAATTCCTATACCTACATTGCCACCATTGAGGTTATAAATGTGATTTCCATTTTGAGACCAAAGGCTGTTACCTCCAACCGTATTATCTGTTCCGGGAACCCATTTGGTGCCATCATATTTTAATACTTGCCCCATTGTTGGCGTATCAATAATGGTAACGTCATTCAAATCATTTAAAACGGTTGCTCCACCTCCACCACTGGGCAAGGTAACGGTGCCTCCGCCTTGCGAGAGGCTTAACACGCTACCATTGAGCGTTAAAGTTTGTAACTCATTGGTATTACTTAAATCGCCGGTATTGCTTATGATATTACCGTTAATGTTGATTCCGTTGCCAGCGGTGAAAGAGCCGGAGCCTCCGGTTAGATCATTTGCAGGAGCCCAAGTCGTACCATTCCATTTTAATACTTGTCCGTTAGACGCATTTTGTTGTGCGAGGCTAAGAGGCGAGGAGCCTGTACCATTACCTGACAAGGTCATATTGGTAATTACAGATTGCGTACCCCAGTTATCGCCACTACCGCTGCTGCCACCATTTAATGATGTGCCGGAATACATTGCATAAGGGACACTCAGTAATTGTGTTGACCCCATAGGTGCATAATTATTTCCACCGGTAGGGTCCATTTCAATTTTCAACCAGATATTTCCGGCTCCCCAAGGAACGGCTGCCATACTTCCTAATTCAACGTTGCCGCCACCAACTTGCAAAGAGAATACACCATAAGGATTGCTGATTACGGTGTGCGTTTCCATATAAGCTGCATTTCCGCTAGGCCCTCCGTCAATCAAGGCCACGCGTATGCCAATAGTTTGATTAACTAAAGGTGTTCCTGCATTATTTCGTGCAACCGCTTGGTAGTTGAACTTCATTGGGATTTGACAGTAAACAGAATAAATCATAAGACTCATACTTGCAGAGGTAAGTAGGAGTTGTTTACAGGCTCTCAAGAAAGTAAGGTAAGTCAACATTGTGTTTTGTTTAAGGTTTTAGTGTTTCACTATCGTATAGTGATATTGTTGTCGATTATCGAAATCATGGATTTGTAAGATGTATGAGCCTTGAACGAGATTTGAAATATCAAGACTTAAGGTTTGATTCTGAATTTTTTTCTCTGAAATCATCAGAACATGCCCCATCATATCGAACAGGGTAGTTTGGATTTCGGAAGAGAATTTTTCAAATGCAATAAATAACTCCGCACTTGTTGGATTGGGAAAAACATGAATTCCACTTAGAATTGATAGGTTATCCATGGCGTTTATAAGGAGTGTGTTTTGTTGAAAGCCTTCACTTAATACTTGTAGTCCTGTGCTATAAGTTTGAATGGCAGGCTCGCCCAGCGTAAACTGTAAAGAATAGCCGGGCATCACCTTATAATCACCGGCACTGGAAGTTACTGAGGAACTGAATGACTGTGCCTGTAATTGTAGAGTGTTGAGAATCAATAAAAAGCTTATAGCCCGAAAGCGCATTTTGGTGTTATTTCAGACCTTGTTACTTCAACAAATTAAAATGGTTACATTCCACAGTTTGCATTACTTCTTACATTTTAATAAGTTCTATGGTGTCTCCTTTAGGGATGCTTGAAATATTCTTATAAGAAAAATAACCGCCAAGGCATGTGTATTAATCTTATTTTTAGTGTCTTTTTAAAAATGTGTTAAGAAGTACGTATGCAGTTTACCGATGTTTTAGAAATTTTGAAATACACCCTACCCGGGTTAGTCGTTTTTATAGCCGTGTATTATACGCTTAATTCCTATTTGGCATCTGAGAATAAAAGAAAGAATATGGAAATACGTTCCATACATTTTCGAGAATCTCTTCCAATACGTTTACAAGCTTATGAACGAATGACCCTGTTTCTTGAACGAATAACTCCAGTGAATTTAATCTCTAGGGTAAACAAGCAAGATATGACAGCACATGAACTGCATATTGCTCTGTTGCAAAATATAAAAATGGAATACGACCATAACCTGACACAACAACTTTATATATCATTAGACACGTGGCAAATGATCTTTCAGGTTAAAGAAGAAATCATCAGTATCATTAATCGTGTGGCGATAGAAGTCTCGCCGGAAGCCCCTTCAAAAGAACTAAGCAGAAAGATTATTGAATATTTTATAAATAACGAGCAGATTCTTCCGACACAAAAAGCATTGAATACACTCAAACAAGAAGTATCTAAAATATTTTAAGCCTTTCTTATAATGGTTCAGGAACAAAAACGAAAATATCAAACCGATTCGGGAATAGAAATTGAAGAACTGTATTGCATCCCCATCCCTTTATCGGAAAAACCGGGAATCTATCCTTTTACACGCGGAGTGCATCCGACTATGTATAGGGATAAGTTATGGACAATGAGACAGTATGCAGGGTTTTCTACATCGGAAGAATCTAACAAACGCTATCATTATTTGTTACAACAAGGCACAATGGGCTTGTCGGTAGCTTTTGATTTACCTACCCAAATTGGATACGACAGTGACCATGCTATGGCAGAAGGCGAAGTAGGTAAAGTAGGTGTTGCCATTGACTCACTCGAAGATATGGAAGTGCTATTTGATAATATTCCCTTAGAGCAAATCAGCACTTCCATGACAATAAATGCTACCGCGTTTATTCTGTTGTCATTTTACATAGCTCTTGCAAAAAAGCGAGGGAATGATTTAATGAAGTTAAGTGGAACCATACAAAATGATATCCTGAAAGAATATGCCGCACGAGGTACTTATATTTACCCACCCGCTCCGTCCATGCGTTTAATAACGGATATCTTTGACTATTGCAGCAAAGAAGTGCCTAATTGGAACACTATTTCAGTATCGGGTTATCATATTCGCGAGGCCGGCGCAGATGCTGTTCAGGAATTGGCATTCACGCTATCTAACGGTAAGACCTATTTAAAAGCGGCAATAGACAAGGGACTTAACATAAATGTATTTGCTAAACGCATTTCCTTCTTCTTCAATGCACATAATAATTTATTTGAGGAAGTCGCCAAATTCAGGGCTGCACGAAACATGTGGGCCAAGATTACTAAAGCGTTGGGTGCAACCGATCCTAGAGCACAGATGTTGCGCTTTCACACACAAACCGGAGGCTCCACTCTTACGGCACAACAACCGATGAATAATATTTCGCGGGTAACCTTACAGGCTTTAAGCGCCGTACTGGGGGGCACACAATCCCTGCACACTAATGGCTTTGACGAGGCCTTGTCCTTGCCTACGGAAGACGCAGCAGCCATCGCCCTGCGCACACAGCAAATTATTGCCTATGAAAGTGGAGTTACGCAGACTGTAGATCCCTTAGGAGGATCGTATTATATTGAGTCGCTTACGCAGAAAATAGAAGAAGCGGCTGCGAAGTATATTGAAACTATAGATGCTATGGGGGGATCTGTACCTGCAATTGAATCAGGATACATGCAACAACAGATAGCGCATAGTGCTTACAAATATCAAATGGCTATTGAGTCCGGAGAAAAAATAATTGTAGGAGTAAATAAGTTTTTAAAGAAAGAAGATCCGGTTAAAAATATCTTTAAAGTGGATGACAGTATTCGCACGTTGCAGTCGAACAAGTTGAATGCGCTTCGTTTAAAGCGCAACAACAAACAAGTTGCAAGTTGTTTGGAGGCTATCAGTCGTGCGGCTAATACAGATGCGAACTTAATGCCGTTCGTTATTGAAGCAGCATCAGCCTATTGTACCTTGGGCGAAATTGCCGACACGTTACGGAATATTTTTGGTGAATACAAGGGATAATACAATGAAGGCATACATTCGATTAGTTGGAATTTCTATGTTGTTGCTCTTAGGAGCTTGCACAACACATTATCATTTAACCGGGACGAATTACTACGGCTATCAGATCTATAAAGGGTTACATAACAGCGAATCAGCAGAAAAATTAATTACACCCTATCGTGACAGCTTAACCAATAAAATGAATACGGTTATTGGCACTTCGGATACAATTTTAATAAAAGAACAACCTGAAGGCACTTTGGGAAATTTTTGTGCCGATGCATTTCGTGAAATTGCCGCATCGGTTGCTGCAAAATCTATTGATGTGTGTATAATGAATGCAGGCGGGTTACGAGTTCCATCTTTACCTAAAGGAAATATAACGGTTGGGAATATCTATGAGCTCTTGCCATTCGATAATCAGTTGGTCGTTATGGAAATAAGCGGCATAGATTTGATGACTATTTGTAATAAGATTGCAAAAAGAGGTGGGTGGCCGGTTTCAGGTTTGCGAATGAAAATACATAACGGACAGGCAATAGACGTTACCATCAATGGACAGTTGTTAAATCCTAATTCCAATTATGTAATCGCTACTAATGATTATATCGCCAATGGAGGAGACGATATGGATATGTTGAAGAATTATCAGCAACAGACTTTTAATATATTATTGCGAGAGGCATTAGTGGAATATATCCGCTCGCTAAACAGCATGCAAAAATCTATTTACGCAAAAAAAGATCAACGCATTATTAATGAACCGTAGAAACTTTCTTATCACTTCATCATTTCTCGGCACGGCAGCACTTTTGCATTCGCACGATGTGTTTGCCGAGGATGATGCAGACTACAGATTAACAATCTTACATACAAATGACTGGCATAGCCGCATCGACCCGTTCCCTATGGATGGTGGAAAGTTTCAGGGAAAGGGTGGCGCAGCAGCTCGTGCCGCCATAATCAGTAAAATAAGAAAGCAAAATAAACATGTGCTCTTGCTTGATGCAGGAGATATCTTTCAAGGCACCCCGTATTTTAATTTTTACAAAGGCGAAATCGAAATGAAGCTGATGAGTGAAATGGGATATGATGCAAGTGCCATTGGCAATCATGACTTTGATGCAGGTGTAGATGGACTTGCAGCACAATTAAAGAATGCAACATTTCCTTTGCTATGTGCCAACTATGATTTTACGGGAACAGCAATGCAGCAAAAAACATTACCATATAAAATTTTTAAGAAAGGGCGAATTAAGGTTGGGGTTTTTGGTTTAGGTATAGAACTCAAAGGGTTAGTCCCCGATAAGTTGTATGCACAAACACAATACATCGATCCAGTTTCTGTGTGTAACAAGATGAGCGAAGAATTAAAAAATATTCATCAATGCGATTTAATAGTTTGCTTATCGCATCTTGGTTATCAATATAACAATGAAAAAATAGATGATGTTAAACTCGCTCAACAATCCAAGCATATAGATTTAATTATTGGAGGGCATACACACACCTTTTTAGATAAGCCCGAAACCATTGTAAACACAGCAGGTTCCAAGGTTCTTGTTAATCAAGTTGGATGGGCAGGCATTGTATTAGGCCGAATCGATTTTCTTTTTTCAAAAAACAAAAAAGAAAAACACATAATACACACCACCGAAAAAATTTCGGAATAAACAAGACAAAAATTTTTATTTATTTCATTTTTCGTTGAAATTATTTCAACGTATTAATTACTTTTCAACACGAATTACAAATCATCACTCAAAATATATACAACTCCTATGATTACAACCACAACGAAGACTTGCGAGCATGTTTGGGATAACTGTTTAAAAATATTTAAAGACAATGTCAATGCTCAAAGTTATAAGACGTGGTTTGAACCCATTAAGCCGGTAAAGATTGAAGGCAATATCCTCACGATTCAAGTTCCGAGTCAATTTTTCTATGAATGGTTAGAAGAACATTATGTTTCAATTTTGCGCAAAACCATTAAGCGTGAACTTGGAAACGATGCACGCCTTGAATATCAAATCATCGTTGATAATAACAACAACCCAAGCCCATATACTGTTAATATTCCAACGTATTCAGCACCCGTTTCTAAAAACCCTGAGGTGGCTGCCCCTTTAGCATTAGGTGCCCCGATTAAGAATCCGTTTATTATTCCCGGACTGAAAAAAGTAAATATTGATTCACAATTGAATAATGCTTACACGTTTGATTCTTTTGTTGAAGGCGATTGTAACCGCTTGGCTCGCTCTGCAGGCTATGCAGTTGCGAACAAGCCCGGAGGAACTTCTTTTAATCCGTTAGTTATTTATGGTGGCGTGGGTTTAGGAAAAACGCACCTGGCACAGGCTATAGGCAATATGGTAAAACAAAACTTCGCTAACAAAACAGTTTTGTTTGTTCCGTCTGAAAAATTCACCAATCAATTTATTGATTCATTAAAAAATAATGGGGTAAATGATTTCATTCACTTCTATCAATTAATAGATGTGTTGATTGTGGACGACATTCAATTCTTTGCCAATAAAGATCGCACACAAGACATCTTCTTCCATATCTTTAATCACTTACACCAGTCAGGGAAACAACTTATCCTAACCTCCGACCGAGCACCCCGTGATTTAGAAGGCATGGAAGAGCGATTGCTCTCTCGTTTTAAGTGGGGATTAAGTGCAGATTTAGGTACGCCAGATTTTGAAACACGCATTGCTATTCTTGAAAAGAAAATGTACAACGATGGCATAGATTTGCCGCGCGAAGTGGTAGAGTTTGTTGCCTATAATATAAGTAACAACGTACGTGAGTTAGAAGGAGCACTTATTTCCTTGTTGGCACAAGCATCATTAAACAGAAAAGAAATAGATGTTGAACTTGCCAAGAAAATTGTAAAAAACTTTGTTAAGAGCATTTCTCGCGAAGTATCTATCGATTATATACAAAAAGCCGTTTGCGAATACTTTAGCGTGCAGCCCGATAAGCTCAAAGAGAAAACACGCAAACGCAGCGTGGTGCAAGCTCGACAATTATCTATGTATCTGGCAAAAAACTTTACCAAGAATTCATTGAAAGTAATAGGGCGGCACTTTGGTGGCCGCGATCATAGCACTGTGATTCACTCCTGTCAGGCAGTAAAAGATATGATGGACACAGATAAAGAGTTCAGAGAATCTGTAGCAGAATTGGAAAAAAAGATACAGATGAGCATTTCTTAATTTTTAAATTATATTTGCCGTCCCTCAACGGAGAGGTGCCTGAGAGGCCGAAAGGAGCGGTTTGCTAAACCGTCGTACGGGCTTTAACCCGTACCGCGGGTTCGAATCCCGCCCTCTCCGCATAGTAAAGTTCTTTACTTTCTTAATGATGCAACCACTTGATAAAAGTTATACTGTTTACTAAGTGTTGTTCAAAAAGTTCAGAAAGGTTCGGGGTGTAGCGTAGCCCGGTTATCGCGCCTGGTTTGGGACCAGGAGGTCGCAAGTTCGAATCTTGCCACCCCGACATTTTACTTCCTTCGCATAACAATATGCGATATTCCGTCTTCCAGATATTCAATTCCAAGACTTTCAAATCCAACCTTCTCATAAAAATGACGTAGCCACTTTTGTGCACCAATCGTTATCGGTACACTGCCAAAGAGCCTCTCCGTTTGTTCAATTGAAAATTTTATCAACTCTTTTCCATGCCCCAAACTTCGATATTGGGGATGTGTACTAATTCTCCCGATCGAAACATCTGCGAAAGCTACTTCGGGAGGAATGATTCTGCTATAAGCCACCAATCGTTGGCTTAGATACCCGCATACGTGATACGACATCACATCTTTATCATCACAATCAATATAGGCACAATGCTGTTCCCACGAAAAGACCATTTGACGCAATTTCATGCACTCATATAACTCAAGGTTGCTGAGTTCTTGGAAAGACTTAACTTCCCAACGCAGTTTATTCTTCATTGTTTGCAAATGAAATACATTCTAAAAATATTTTTACTCTTTAGTGTTTCCGCTAACTGGTCGTGTCAACAGAAAACGAACACCTACCAACCTCAAAACGGAGATATCTTATTTCAAGACTTAGATTGTGGACCACTATGTGATGCGATTAAACAAGTAACTGCTTCGTATGGCAATTATCACTTCTCCCATTTAGGATTAGTATATAAAGATTCAATGGATAGCGTCTGTGTAATAGAAGCCATAGGCACCGAGGTACAATGCACACCGCTAAGAACTTTCTTAAATCGCTCTTTGAATACACAAAAGAAGCCTAAGGTTATTGCCATGCGCACAGATTTCTCACTGACACAAATTGATTCCTCTGTAATAATTGCGCTGAGTCAACTCTCAAAACCATACGATGATTATTTTCTCCCGAACAATGATAAATGGTATTGTAGCGAGTTGATTGCTTATGCTTTTAATACAGCGATGCATGAAACCATTTTTGAGCAAACGCCAATGACCTACAAAACAGCAGGCTCTCCAGACATTATGCCGGTATGGATAGAATATTTTAAAAATTTGAATATGGCCGTTCCCGAGGGTATTCCCGGATGTAATCCGGGAGGCATGTCCCGATCAAACCATCTGAAACTTGTTTTTGTATACTATTAAACAAGAGATTGAAAAACGGAAGAGTACACAGCTTCTTTCCTAACTTTGCTTTGTGTTGTTTCAAGATGTTATAGGACAATCTGCTATTCGGGATAAGCTGATACAATCGGTAAGGGAGCAACGTATCAGTCACGCGCAATTTTTTATTGGACGTGAAGGAACGGGAGCTTTACCTATGGCATTAGCGTTTGCCCAATATATAATGTGCGAGGATAAACAGGAAAACGATAGTTGTGGTACGTGCTCGGCGTGTATTAAAAACTCAAAACTTATTCATCCGGATTTACATTTTACCTTCCCGTTCAAATATGAAAAAGATACTGGAAGGCTTTGCCAGGATTATGTTTCGCAATGGCGTTCGATGTTAACCAAAAACCCTTATTTCGGAATGAGCGAATGGTACGACCATATTAAATCCGAAAATAAGCAAGTGAATATAACGGCCGATGAGTGTTATGAGATTGTGCGCAAACTGAACTTAAAAACGTATGAATCCGAGTTTAAGATTTTTTTGATTTGGATGCCGGAATATCTTGGAAAGGAAGGGAACAGTTTGCTGAAGTCTCTTGAAGAGCCACCCGCCAACACTTTGTTTATTCTGGTTGGTGAAAATGATGAGAACGTTATAAATACAATACTCTCCCGAACACAGTTACTTCGCTTTCCAACCTTGTCAGATGATGAAATTGTTATGGCATTGATTGGCAAGAAGCAAATTGGGGAAGAAGAGGCCCGTCAAATCGCACGCATCAGCGATGGCAGTTATACTCGGGCATTATCAGAATTAACCCATTCATCAGAGGCACTAGAGGCATTAATACTGAATTGGTTTCGCATTGCACTAAAAGCGGATTTAAAGCAATTGAATACATGGATAGATGATTTTGTAGAATTAGGCCGCGAACGTCAGAAGTTGCTGATTCGACAGGCATTAAAATTTATACGTGAAGTTGTCGCAGCAAAAAATCTTAGCGAAACCTATATTCGTGTGCGAGAAGCGGATATGAACTTGTTGCGCTGGCTGGCTTCGAATTTAACTTTTGATGCAGTCGAAGAGTTGAGTTTTATGCTTGATAAGATACATTATTATATAGAGCGCAACGCCAACCCTAGAATTCAAATGGTATATGCTACTTTAACACTACATCGTCTTATAAATAATAAAAATATATTTTTGGAACAGCGGATTTCTTATTAACAGCCGTTCGACACAAACGACAGTTCTACTTGGGATTCAGAATACAGCGAAAAAAGAAAGATTGAACACATCTAATGTGTCGGAATAAAAAACAAAGAGAATGACATGGGTTGCACAACATGTAATATAAATAAAGGGGACACAACTGGGGGAGGGTGCGGCAGTTCTGGTGGATGCAGCACTGGCGGGTGCAATAGAGTAAACACTTTCGATTGGCTTGCAGACATACAGACAACCGCTATCGGCATGGATTGTCCTTATGTAGAAGTCAGTTTTAAAAACGGTTCACGCAAAGAGTTTTTTAAAACGAGCCTGAGCATCCTGATCGATAAACATGACATGGTTGCCGTAGAGGGTGAAATGGGCGGCTTTGATGTCGGACAGGTTTCCCTCACAGGAGAAATGGTTCGATTACAGATGAAGCGCAAGCGAATTTCTGAAAAAAGAGAATGGTTGAAAATATTGCGCATGGCCACCGCAGAGGATATGGCTAAATTGCAGGAAAGCCGCTCAATGGAACAAGAATCCATGGTTCGTGCTCGAGCCATTGCGCGACAGTTAAACCTTGATATGAAAATAGGCGATGTGGAATATCGTGCCGATGGGAAAAAAGCAACGTTCTATTATATCGCCGACGATCGTGTGGACTTTCGTGAATTGATAAAGGTTTACGCACGTGAGTTTAAGGTTAAGATTGAGATGTGCCATATCGGCGCACGACAAGAAGCTGCACGCATCGGAGGAATTGGCTCCTGCGGCCGCGAGTTATGTTGCTCGACTTGGCTTACCGAATATAAGTCAGTAAACACACAAGCAGCACGCTATCAGAACTTAGCGATTAATCAAGCGAAATTATCAGGTCAATGCGGCCGTTTGAAATGCTGCCTTAACTACGAGCTTGATACCTATCTTGATGCGCTTAAAGATATTCCCCAAAATATTAATAAAATCACAACAGTACAAGGAGACCTGTATTTACAAAAGACTGATATTTTTAAAAAAATACTATGGTTCTCTTACAAAGACAGCTCTACTTTTCATCCATTAACACCCGAGCGCGTTATAGAAGTAAACGAATTAAATAAACAAGGCATTAAACCTGAAGAACTTGGCGAGAAGAAATTAGAACGTCACCCGGGTAAACCTGATGTTGATGATGAAATCAAATTTGCAGATGTCGTGGGACAAACCACTTTGGAAAGTCTTGGAAAGAATAAGAAAAAGAAGAATAAGAATAAAAATAAAAGCAAGTTAAACTCTACAGAGCACGAACAGACACGGAGTTCCAAACCAACACAGACACAAAGTAAACTACAATCTCAACCTAAAAAGCCACACCGGCAAAGCGGACAAACAAATAAGATTAAACCTTTAAAACCACAGCATAATAAAGATGAAAAAGATGGTAATACTCCAAAGTCATAGACTGCACGCTATGCTGTTGACTTGTGCATTGTTTACTATATCAGCATGTCAAACGAGTATGATCTATGATGACAACGAAGAGATAAAGGATTATGTATGGGATAGTAAGGTAAAACCATCATTTACCTTTGAAATTAAAGACACGACAGTCTTATATAACCTCTATGTCAATGTTAGACATGTGGACTATTACGGGTTTAATAACTTATGGCTTAACGTAGCTGCAACCTTTCCGGATGGCACACGTCAGGTGAAACGTGTGGAAATACCTTTATCCGACGAGAGCGGAAAATGGCACGGTGAAGGACTTGGAGATATTTGGGATTATCGCTATATGATTCAGCAAGGAGCATATTTTACGAAGCCCGGCAAATACACATTTACTTTAGAACATCTTATGCGCAAAGATCCGCTACCCGGCATTATGTCCATTGGCCTCCGTGTAGAGAATACAAGAATTGGCAGAAAATAACTTGCTTCATGTGTGTCCCCAAAACTCATTAGCACGAACAAGATTCTGTTGGCTAAGCACTACAGCATATAGTATTTAATTATAAATGAATTTATAGAGGAGAGCGTAGAGTCAGCAAGGCTATATTTTCTAAATGATGTGTCTGAGGGAACATATCTACAGGACAACATTTATCCACCAAATATTTTTCAGCAAGCATTTGAAGATCTCGTGCTTGAGTAGCAGGGTTGCAACTTACATAAACAATTCGCTTGGGCATTAATCGAAGTAAGGCTTCTATAACCTTCGGATGCATCCCGGCTCGCGGGGGATCTGTAATAACAACATCTGGAGTGCCATGTTCTTGTACGAAAGCATCTGTCAACGCATCAGCCATATCACTCACGACAAAGTCCGTATTCTTAATTTCATTCAAAGCCGCATTAATACGCGCATCGGCTATTGCTTGTGCAACATACTCCACCCCCACTACACGCCCGGCACTTTGAGCAATATATATGGCGATACTCCCTGTGCCGCTATATAAGTCATATACACATTCGTTCCCCCTAAGGGCAGCATAGTCTTTTACTTTTCTATAGAGTTGCTCTGCCTGTGACGTATTCGTTTGGAAAAAGCTTTGAGGGCTTATTCTAAACTGTAACCCGTCCAAATATTCGGTTATATATGATGTGCCGCTATAGTGTATCACATCTAAATCACTCATACTATCATTACGCTTGGAGTTTATAGTATAATGCAACGAGGTAATTTCGGGAAACTTATTTTTTAAGAACTCCATCAAAGAAAAAATATGCTCTGAATCTTGTTCGCGAAAAACCATAACGGCCATAATCTCACCGCTTCGCAGTACCCGAATCATCATATTTCTCAATAACCCATCTTGCCGCCGGGTATCAAAGAAAGATAGTTGGTGAGCAATCGCATAATCATACACGGCATTTCTAAATACATTCGTTGGCTCTTTTTGCAAGTGGCATTCTTCGATATGAAGCACTTTATCCCAAAACCCCTGAATATGATATCCCAAGGCAGGCTTATTTTGTGCGTGCGCCACTGTTAATATCTCATTCGGCACCCAGCGGCGATTTGAAAATGCAAACTCCAGTTTGTTGCGGTATTGATATTCATTCTCTGATGGGATGATCGGCTCCCACTCTGCTACGTCCACTTTCCCCATAAACTTAATCGTATCCTGAACCATACGTTGTTTAAAAAGCAGTTGCTCAGAATAAGGTACATGTTGCCATTTACACCCTCCACAATAAGTAAAGTGTTTGCAACGAGGTGTAATGCGTGATGCTGCCTTCTGCTTAAAGTTGATTATACGAGCCTCGGCAAAATCCTTTTTATTAAAATAAACTCGTACATCGACGACATCACCGGGCATAGCACCATCAACAAAAACTACTTTTCCTTCAAATCGCCCTATGGCCTTGCCTTCATTGGCATAATCGATTATGGCCAAATTATCAATCAAAAAGCCACCCTTGTTCCTCTTGCTCATTCCGAAAAGGTTTTTTTATTCTAAAAAGCGGCTAAAAATACTTTATTCTCTTGTGCCTGATATTTTTGTGACTTAATAAAAATGATAGTTTTGTGCCCCTGTTAAAGTCAGATAAACCCTTCATTTAATTATTATGAATAAAATGTTAAAAATTATAGTACTGCTTTTTGTCCTATCAACAGCTTCTAATCAATTACTGGCGCAGTCCGGCACATTGTTTACTATAGACAATAAAAATATAAGCTCTACGGAGTTCTTGAATGTTTACAAAAAGAATAACATGGGCAAGGATGTGGATATGAGTGAGTCGGCTTTAGCAGACTATTTGAATTTATATATCAACTTCCGCCTTAAAGTACAGGAAGCGCACGACCTCCGAATCGACACCATTTCAAGCGTTAAGAACGAGTTGATAACCTACCGGTCACAATTAGCAAAAGGTTATTTAACGGATAAGGACAAAATCGATCAATTGACACAAGAAGCATACAGCCGCTTAAAATCAGAAGTGCATGTGATGCACCTCCTGGTTGCCTGCGATATGAATGCCTCACCGGCAGATACATTGGCAGCATACAAAAAAATAAACCGCCTCAGAAATATGATTATGAAAGGAAAAGATTTTGCTAAGGTGGCTGCAGATTCTAGTGACGACAAGTCTGCTAAAGATAATGGAGGCGACATCGGATATATTACAGCATTGCAGGTAGTATATCCATTTGAGAATGCGGCATACAATACTCCGGTAGGTAAAATTTCACAAGTATTCAGAACACGCTTCGGCTATCATATTGTTAAAGTGTTAGGTGTTAGACCAAACCGCGGCACCATTACGGCAGAACACATTTTTGTTAAGATTACAAAGAATGCATCAGAAGAAGATAAAATAAAAGCAAAAACAAAAATTGAAGATATCTATGCAAAACTTCAAAACGGCGAATCGTTTGAGCAATTGGCACGCGATTATTCCGAAGATAAAACCACAGCATCGGATGGAGGCAAGTTAGCTCCATTCAGCACAGGCAAAATGGTACCTGAATTTGAAGATGCTGCTTTCTCATTAACCACTCCCGGGTCTTATACTAAGCCTATACTTACAAAATTCGGATGGCACATTATTAAGTTGATAGAGAAAAAGCCCTTAGAGCCCTACGATGAAATAAAAGAAACACTTAAAAAGCAAGTTGAAAAAGACCCGCGTTCAGAAGAGGCGAAAGCGTCTTTTGTGGCAAAACTTAAACAGGAATACTTCTTCACCGAAAATAAAGATGCGCTGAATGAGCTTCTACAGGCAATTGATTCTAACTTAGTAAAAGGCCTGTGGGCTGCCGAGTCAGTAAAAAATTTGAAAAAACCAATATTTACATTGACGGATAACAAATGGGTGCCGGGCACGAAAACAATTTTACAGAGCGAGTTAGCGACAGCTATTGAACGTACGCAAAGAAAAAATCTGGCTAAGGATAAAGAAACCATGTTTAATAATATCTATAAGCAGTTTGTAGAAGCACAGTTATTCTTCTTTGAAGAAGAACGACTCTCTGCTAAATATCCGGCCTTTAGAGACTTAATGAATGAGTATAACGATGGCATACTCTTATTTGAACTTACCGATCAAAAAGTTTGGACGAAAGCAGTTAAAGATACCGCAGGACTAACGGCCTTTTATCAGACAGTAAAGCAGAATTATATGAGTAATGAAAAGGCAAAGGTTACTTCTTATACCTGTGCCAACCAACAGATAGCAGATGCCGTGCAAGCATCAATAAACAAAGGCATTACCGATGCAAAGATGATAGCTAAGCTGAATAAGAAGAACCCCAATAACCTTAAGATAGATTATACAATTGTAGAGAAAGGCAAGGGAAGTGAGATAGAGTCTTTGGGCTGGGAAGTCGGAAAAAATTATGTGCTCACGTCGGACAATGGAGGTATCCGCATTCTTAGGATAACAGAAAAATTGGTACCCACACCGCGCCCTTTAGACGAAGTACGAGGCTATGTCGTAGCAGATTATCAAGAGAAGCTGGAGAAGCAGTGGGTTCAAACTTTACGCGAGAAGTATCCGGTAAAAGTGAACTACGATGAGCTCAAAGCCATATCAAAGCCTTAATTCATTTCTCTACCTTTACGACAAGGCCACAGAGTAAAATGAACCCGCAAAAGACAAGCACCACTTACATTATCTTTTTGTTTGGCCTAATCTATTGTCTTATTACATCTACTTCATGCAAATACTTGAAGATGAAAGACACCGAGATCGGTACAAACCCCGTGGCAAGAGTATATGAGTCTTTTCTTTACGAATCGGATTTAAAAGGAATTGGTGCAGATGCCGCAAGCCCGGAAGACAGTATTAAAGCCATAAAGAATTATATTGACACATGGGTTCGAAATAAACTAATTCTAAAATATGCGGAGGATAACTTACCCGGCGAGATTGAAGACATCAATAAACAAATAGAAAAATATAGACAATCCTTAATCGTATTCACATACGAACGTGAGCTCGTAGCACAGAAATTAGACACAGTTGTTTCAGAAAAGGAAATTCAAGACTATTATGAGAAACGCAAAGAGGCCTTCCAATTAAAAATGCCTATTTATAATATTAAATATGCTCGAGTGAAGCCTGTGAACAAGCGTATGCTAGATTCTGCCACCGTTTGGATTGCTAAAAATGATTTTATCAGCAATAGTAAGCTGCAGAATTTCTGTGAGCAGAATGCGGTGAAGTATGTAACAAACGACAGCACGTGGTTTAAGGAGCAAGACCTTGAAAATTTATTTCCTGTTAAAAGTATGGATTGGCAATCTGTGGCGTTCAACAAAAAAGCAACGGTTATCAAAGATTCAACCTATACAATTCTGATTAAAATATTGGGCTATAAATTTAAGGGTACCGATGCTCCGTTGGCTTATGTCCGTGACGACATTTATAATATGATATTAAACAAACGAAAACTCGACTTTATCACACAAGTACACAATACGATATATGAGGATGCGCTTAAAAATAAGAAATTTGAAATCTATCATGAAGATTAAAGCGCTGCTTTTTTTCCTTATAGGATTGAGCTTGCAGGCAAGTTCACAGGAAATCGTAGATAAAGTAGTTGCTGTTGTTGATGATAAAATTATCTTGTACAGCGATGTGGAATCTCAATATGGGCAGTACATTCAAGAAGGAGAAAAGCCCACACCTAATATGCGCTGTGAAATTCTAGAACAACTGATCACCCAAAAACTATTAGTGGCACAAGCAATTCTGGATAGCATACTCGTTAGCGACGATGAAGTGGAAAGCGAACTGAATCGCCGAGTGAAATATTTTTCGCAGATGGCCGGCGGACAAGAAAATCTAGAGAAGTACTACGGCAAATCCATAATTCAAATTAAAGAAGAATTTCGGGAAGACATTAAACAACAATTGTTGTCGCAACGCATGCAACAACATATCATCGATGATGTGCGCATAACTCCCGCAGACGTAAAAAACTTTTTTAACAAAATACCTAAAGACAGCCTTCCTTACTATAACTCAGAAGTAGAAATTGGAGAGATTGTAGTGTACGTAAAAACCACAGATATTTCTAAACAATACAGCCGCCAGAAGATTGAAGATTTAAGACAGCGCATTTTAAAAGGAGAAAAGTTTTCGGCTCTAGCTGAGTTATATTCGGAAGATCCGGGATCGGCACAGCAAGGTGGTGAACTGGGCTTTACAAATCGAGGAGATTTAGATCCTACGTTTGAGGCGGCAGCTTATGCACTAAAAAAGCCGGGAGATATCAGCCCTGTTATTGAATCGCATTTTGGATATCATATTATTCAACTTATTGAACGAAGAGGGGAGCGTATTAATGTGCGACACATTTTGATCATACCTAAAACTACTTCTTATGATATAGCCCGGGCACGCAACCTCACAGATAGCTTATATGATATCCTTTCGAAAAAACCGGAAATGTTTTCTGAGTTGGCGCAGAAATTTGATGAAGATGAAAACTCAAAGCAAACCGGAGGAATAAAAATTAATACGAACACGAGCAACACCTATTTCGACGTAAGTCAATTAGGTCAATTTGATCAGCAATTGGCTTTAGTCGTGCAGGGAATGGATCCGGGAGCAATTTCAGAACCATATATGTTTAAGACCCAATCGGGCAAAACAGGCTATCGCATTGTGTATTTAAAGTCAAAAACGAAACCTCATCAAGCAAACATGAAAGATGATTATGATAAGTTGCAGGCCATTGCTTTGCAAAGCAAGCAAGCTAAAGTGTTTGATGATTGGCTGCATAACAGAATGAATAAAACCTATATCAAAATTAACGCCCCATTCACTGATTGTGATAACCTGAAAAAATGGATTAAGAACAATGACTAATTATACTTCGGATGTAGAAGCTGTAGATGCATTGGCAGCCTCATATAAAAAACTAACTGCAGAAATTCATAAACAAATTGTCGGACAGGAAGAAGTCATAAAGCATGTGCTGATGTCGGTTTTTAGCGATGGCCATACCTTAATGGTCGGCGTGCCCGGCTTAGCCAAAACACTATTGATTAAAACCATTGCCGATACCCTGGACCTATCCTTCAAACGTATTCAGTTCACGCCCGACTTAATGCCTTCGGATATTACAGGCTCGGAAATCTTAACAGAAAACAGAACGTTCCAATTTAATCGCGGACCATTGTTTGCTAACATCGTTTTGGCAGATGAGATTAACCGAACACCGCCAAAGACACAAGCAGCATTGCTCGAAAGCATGCAGGAGCGGTCGGTTACCATAGCAGGAACTCTTCATAAACTCCCCCTGCCTTTTTTTGTGTTGGCAACACAAAATCCAATAGAACAGGAAGGAACTTATCCTTTGCCCGAAGCACAGTTAGACCGATTTATGTTTAACATTATTCTCGACTATTTAAGCAAAGAGGATGAAATTGCTATGGTGAAGCTAACCACCGGAAATGAAAAAGTACATCTCAATAAGATATTAGGCTCAAATGAGATTACATACTTCCAACAATTGGTACGAAAAATTCCTGTTACGGATCACGTATTCGACTATGCGGTATCCTTAGTTCATAAAACCAGACCCAATACGGCTGCCGCTTCCGAAAAGGTAAACCAATATATCTCCTGGGGAGCAGGACCCCGTGCATCACAGTACCTTATTTTGGGAGCTAAATGTCATGCCGCAATTAATGGGAAATATGCTCCGGATATTGAAGATGTGAAAGCCGTCTTGCTGCCGGTTTTACGCCATCGAGTGGTATTAAACTATAAAGCGGAAGCCGATGGTTTCAAAGTTGATGATGTCTTGAACACGTTAGTTTAAGAGGCGCTAAATAGTATAAGCCGGGACACGTGTTGCTTTCGTTTCTTGCGAACTGAACCCATCACAACTAAGCGCTAACCGGCATACAACGCACAACAATAGATAGGTACAATAGGTAAGCTTTTTCTGCCTAAGACCAAGTTATGGGGTATAGGAGTAAAATAAGAAACAAAAACATTTGCTCTATAATGAAGAGAAATCAACAGAGCGCTCCAACAAGGTTAACGACTGCGTTTTTTCAAGCTACCATTTAAGAAAGACTTAAAAAATCTGAAAACAGATTGATTCATGTATCGCACACTTCATAAGTCATTTGCGACAAAGAAATAGATACCAACTCGCGCATCACATTATCTTCAACACCTCGCTTACAAAAACAATAATTATATATCACATGAAACCATAGCCATTATATCGATGTTAGCTTTCGTAATGATATGAAAGGCTGTAATCTAGTTGTACTGACCTCCTTTGTCAGAGCCGCAGGGAATGTATTAAGGAAAACAATTTATAAAGCACACTAAAAATAAAAGAAGAATATCTCGAAAACATTATGCCAAATGCCTTATAGTTTCAACAACACTCATAAATGCTCGAAGTACTCAAAAAAAGAAATCAGAAAATGAGTGTTGTTGCAATTAAATTACACGCATTTTTACAACTCCATTTTGATTATAGATAGCAATATGAAAAAACGATTCACAAGAACTAAAGTAGTTGCAACAGTTGGCCCGTCTTCCTCCTCTCCTGAGTTGTTGAAACAACTTATTCTTGCAGGGGTGGATACGTTTCGCTTAAACTTTTCTCACGGAACACACGAATCCCATCTACAGGTGATTACCGACATTAAAAAGTTAAATGCCGAGCTAAATACCCACGTGGGCATTTTAGCCGATTTACAAGGCCCTAAAATCAGAATCGGAGATGTTGAAAACGGAGCAATTACTTTAATACCTGAAAAAGAAATTGATATTACGGTGAAACCTTCGTTATGCACCACACATAGCTTATTTGTAAACTACGCCCCATTTGCCAAAGAAGTAAAACCCGATGATTTGGTCTTGTTGGATGATGGAAACTTTATTTTAAAAGTTCTAAAGTCTAATTTGAAAGATAAGGTTAGAGCAAAGATTATTTACGGAGGCATCCTTACCCCCAGAAAAGGAGTGAATCTTCCCGATTCTGAAATATCTCTTCCTTCATTAACAAAAAAAGACTTAGATGATTTGAAGTTTATTTTGAAACAAGATGTCAATTGGATTGCGCTCTCTTTTGTGCGCAAAGCACAGGATATTATCGATTTAAAGAAAAGGATAAAAAGAGCAGGGCAAGACGCGAAAGTAATTGCGAAGATTGAAAAGCCTCAAGCAGTAAGAAACTTAGATGCTATCTTAGAAGTAACGGATGCGGTCATGATCGCACGCGGCGATTTAGGTGTTGAAGTGCCTATGCGAGATATGACCATTATTCAAAAACGAATCGTTACAGCATGCATCAATAAAGCAAAGCCGGTCATCATTGCCACTCAAATGATGCAAAGCATGATTGATTCCCCTATGCCCACTCGAGCAGAAATTAACGATGTAGCCAACGGAATCTTTGACGGTGCCGATGCATTAATGTTAAGCGCAGAGACGGCTTCGGGAAAATATCCCGTTAAAGTTATTCAGGTCATGAAAGACATAGCAGAGCGAATTGAAAAAGAAGAGACGATCTATAACAAGAAGCTCGTTCCCTTAGTTACTTCAAAGAATAAACTTTCGGAAGCTATATGTTACAATGCGTGTAAAATCGCCGACGACATTAATGCGCAAGGCATTATTTCCTTATCACGTTCCGGCTACACTGCATTTCTCATTGCCAGTTACAGGCCTAAGTCCGAATTAATGGTGTATATGGACAACAAAAAAAATCTAAACACTTTAAATCTTGTATGGGGAGTACGCACTTTCTATTATGATAAGAATAAGAATGTAGAAGACACTATAGATGATTTAAAATCAGATTTAAAGACACAAGGCTATTTGAAAAAGAACGATATCGTGGTGAATACAGCCAGCATGCCTTTGCACTGGAAGGGCAGTACTAATATGCTGAAAGTAGGAACTATTGAATAATAAGAAAGTACAAAAATGATTCTATCCGTTATTCGCCGAGCCCAGTTTAATGCAGCACATCGATTGTATCGCCCCGATTGGAGTAATGAAGAAAATAATGCCATATTCGGGTTGTGCAACAATCCCCATTTTCATGGACACAACTATCAGCTTGAGGTAAAAGTAACCGGCCCCGTAAATCCTGATACAGGATATGTCATCGATTTAAAGGATCTCAAGCATTATATCAAAGAAGAAGTTATGATTCCATTTGACCACAAAAATCTAAATCTTGACACTGTGGAATTTAAAAACTTAATCCCTACTGCAGAATATATTGCTGCCGTGATATGGAAAAAACTCCGTACTCGCATTGACTCATCTATGAACTTACACATTCGCCTCTATGAAACAGAACGAAATATAGTTGAGTATGAGGGCAATGGAGCCGATGAAATCACATGGTAATCTCTTTTAATTTGAAAATAAAAACCAATACAACGTTTATGAATAAATACCTGCTGTACCTGATTTTCCCTACGATCCTCCTTCTGTATTGGCAGTATCGTTATTTTGAAAATCGCCACATTTCATTCGTTGATTCTAATAAACCATGTCAAGAGTTCACTATCGGTTTTTATAATCTTGAAAACATGTTTGATACGATTGATGACCCCAAAGTGATTGATGAAGAGTTTTTGCCCGGCTCGGCCAATCAATGGAATACAGAACGCTATCAACAAAAATTGAATCATATATCGGAGGCCGTAATATCTTTAAATAACCATACCGGCGTGGATTTACTCGGAGTAAGCGAAGTAGAAAACCGAGGGGTGCTCGAAGATTTATTGAAGACGGGTAATTTAAAAAATAGCAATTACGAGATTGTACATTATGACTCTCCTGACGCACGAGGTATTGATGTAGCTTTACTATACAATAAAAAGAAATTCAAATTGTTAGCATCAAAACCAATTAAGGTGTCCTATGACGAACTCGGTTTTGCAACAAGAGATATTCTATGGGCAACCTTGCTAATTGGTAAAGACACATTAAATGTTTTTGTTAATCACTGGCCTTCTCGCCGCGGAGGCACTGAGTTATCTGATCCCAAACGAGTTGCTGCCGCAACGATACTCAATACGTATTTGAAAAACTTATTTGCAAATTCAAATGCTCATGTGGTGATAGTCGGCGATTTTAACGATGAGCCGAATAACAAAAGCGTGAGTGAAATTTTAGCCCCCTACGATAAGCCGCAAGAAAATTGCTCTACTTGTCTTGTTAATCCAATGATTGACTTAAAAAAGAAGGGCTTGGGGACACATTATTTTCGCGGGCACTACGAAACATTTGATCAAATCATCTTCACTTCTAACCTGTCTTTACCGGCCTTTTGGCATTCTGACTATAATGCAGTTCGCATATTTAAAGAAGATTTTATTATGAAAACGGATAGCGTAAAAAATATAAAGCAGCCCAGCCGCACGTTTGAAGGGCCGCATTACAACGGAGGCTACAGCGATCATTTACCGGTATATGCTACTCTCTGCATCGGTCATTGACTTGTGCCCTCTCTTGAGTAATATATAAATATCACGAATGCCGTATTTTAGTGGCATTCATAATTACTTGTAGGAAAAAATAAGAGTACAGACACATACATGCCCGAAGCGATACAAAACAAAAGATGGGTGCTGCGGAGTTTTGATACCGCTTTAGCAAGAAAATTACAGGAGGAACTTAAGATTCATCCTACCTTGGCTCAACTGCTTGTACAGCGTGGTGTTACCTCTTTCGAAGATGCAAAAACATTTTTCAGACCGTCGTTGGAGCATCTGCATAATCCGTTCTTAATGCTGGATATGGAGAAAGCCATCGATCGCATTAATGAAGCCATGATGAATAATGAAAAAATTTTAATTTATGGAGATTATGATGTGGACGGTACAACTTCAGTGGCCTTGGTCTATTCTTTTTTAAAAAAACAATATCCTAATCTGGATTATTACATCCCCGACCGGTATAAAGAAGGATATGGCATCTCGGTGCAAGGTATAGATTGGGCAAAGAAGAATAACTTTAAACTCGTTATCGCATTGGATTGTGGAATTAAAGCAATCGATAAAATTGATTATGCGAATTCCCTCGGAGTGGACTTTATTATCTGCGATCACCACTTGCCCGGAGATAAGATTCCTGCAGCCGTTGCCGTGCTCGACCCCAAACGCATGGATTGTAATTATCCCTATGAAGAGCTAAGTGGGTGTGGCATTGGCTTTAAACTGTTGCAAGCTTATGCACAACGCCATCAGATTCCTTTTGAGGAGTTAATCCCCTATCTTGATTTAGTTGTTGTAAGCATTGCCTCCGACATAGTGCCGATTACCGGAGAAAACCGTACGCTTGCCTTCTTTGGTTTAAAGCTGTTGAATGATTCTCCTCGCGAAGGATTAAAGGCCCTGTTGGAATCATCTGTAAGTAAAAAAGAAATCACCATAAGTGATATCGTATTCATTATTGGCCCACGGATAAATGCCGCCGGACGTATTGACGATGCGCGTAATGCAGTCAAACTTCTTCTCTCAGAGTCCAGGCACACGGCAGGAAATAATGCGGAATTATTAAATCAAAAAAATACGGAGCGACGCCAGTTTGATATGGACATCACCAAAGAGGCCTTAGCCATTTTGGAAGAAGATGAAATCTTTACACATAGGAAATCTACGGTCTTATTTCGGGAATACTGGCATAAGGGAGTTATCGGAATCGTAGCCTCACGTCTGATGGAAACACATTACAAACCAACGATTATACTGACTGAAAGTAACGGACTGGCATCAGGCTCTGCTCGTTCTATTGCAGGATATGATATTTATTCGGCAATAAAGGAATGTAGTGACCTGTTGGAACAGTTTGGCGGACACATGTATGCTGCCGGGCTAACAATGAAGTTGAGTAATGTAGAGAAATTCATTGAACGCTTCGAAGAAGTCGTTTCATCTACAATTGATGTGACGTTACTAACCCCGGAAATTACTATTGATGAAGAGATACGTTTAAAAGACATTACTCCATCATTTTACAATATACTAAAACAGTTTGCACCGTTTGGTCCGGAAAATATGAAGCCGGTGTTTGTTACGCGCAATCTGCGCGATACAGGGTACAGCCGCATCGTGGGCAATGATCACTTGAAAGTTTCTTTAAAAGATGATGAAAAATATTCTGGCAATGGTATTGCTTTTGGTATGGCACGCTTCGAAGAACTTATTCGTAAAGATGCCGTTGACATTGTCTATACCATTGAAGAAAACGAATGGCGTCAGGAAGTGCGAATAGATTTAATGATAAAGGATATAAAATCGCATAATTCTTAATATGAGTTACAGTCGCCTTTTTACAGTCGGGCTATATAAATCGTATCGTGGGCGAAGAGTGGTAAATGATGTAAGCGTGGAAGTAAAACAAGGAGAGATTGTTGGGCTACTGGGACCTAACGGAGCCGGGAAGACAACAACATTTTATATGATGGTTGGCCTGGTTCGCCCCGATAGTGGCTCCATATTTATTGATCAAACGGAATTAACGCAAGATCCCATGTATAGGCGTGCGCAAAAAGGTATAGGCTATTTGCCGCAAGAAGCATCCATTTTTAGAAAGCTAAGTGTTGAAGATAATATTATGGCAGTGCTGGAGCTTACATCATTAAACAAATCAGAACAAAAAGAAAAGCTCGAATCTTTAATTCACGAGTTTGGATTAAATCACATACGAACCAATCGAGGTGATTTATTGTCAGGCGGAGAACGTCGTCGCACAGAAATCGCAAGAGCCTTAGCCACCGATCCTAAATTTATTTTGTTGGATGAACCGTTTGCAGGCATTGACCCTATTGCAGTTGAAGACATTCAATACATTGTAGCTAAACTGAAATATCGAAATATAGGAGTACTGATTACAGACCACAATGTGCAAGAAACTTTATCCATAACCGACCGAGCCTATTTATTATTTGAAGGGAAGATCTTGAAAAGTGGAACGGCAGAGGAGTTAGCTGAAGATGAGCAAGTGCGCACGGTTTATTTGGGTAAAAACTTTGAGCTGCGAAGAAAGAAAATGGAATTTTAATTAAACCATTTTATACAAACCTTGTCAAAGGTACTTTATGAGAAAAGCCCTACTTGCACTCTTGTTACTGTTTACTCTTGACACGCAAGCACAAAGTCTTTACTTCCCGCCCATATCCGGCAACCAGTGGCAAACGCTTGACCCAACGGAACTTGGTTGGTGTTCCGATAGCATCAATGCATTATATAACTTACTGCAACAAACCAACACGAAGTCATTCCTTGTATTGAAAGACGGTAAGATCGTACTCGAAAAATATTTTGACTCTTTTACGGCAGACAGCTTTTGGTATTGGGCTTCGGCAGGGAAAACACTTACCGCCTTTACCTTAGGTCTAGCAGCAGAACAACACCTGGTTGATTTACTATCCCCTGTATCTCAATACTTGGGGGCAGGCTGGTCCTCTGCGCCACCAGATAAAGAACAACAGATTACAGTTCGCAATCTGTTAACCATGACTTCGGGTCTTAATGATGACGTTTCTAACCCTGATTGTACTCAGCCTGCTTGCCTGCAATATCTTACTGATGCAGGGGCACGATGGGCTTATCACAATGCCCCCTATACCCTATTACACGAGGTGATTGACAGTGCAGCAGGAAATTTCAATATATTATTTAACAATCAACTTCGCAATAAAATCGGAATGAATGGCTTTTGGGCCACGATGGATATGTACAATAAGGTTTACATCAGCAACATGCGCTCTATGGCACGCTTCGGATTATTATTACTGAATAAAGGCATCTGGAACAACGATACGCTCCTGCACAATGAAACTTATTTTAACGAGATGACGAACACGTCACAAAATCTGAATCTGTCTTATGGCTATTTAACTTGGTTAAATGGTAAAGTGTCTTTTATGATTCCGGGTTCCCAATTAGTCCTCCCGGGGCCAATCATACCGGATGCGCCAAATGATATGTTCATGGCCTTAGGAAAGAATGACCAGAAGATACATGTGGTACCCTCTCGCGGCATCGTTGTCGTGCGAATGGGAAATGCCGCCTACGCCGATCAGCTTGTACCTATGGTGCTCGATAAAGAAATTTGGAAGAAACTGAATAATATGTCTTGCACGTCAACGACCAATCAGGTCATTCAAACGGAGTATCATCTGATTAAATCAATTTCTCAAGAACAATTAACACTTTCACAAGATGCTCAATTTAGACCATTCATTATTTTTAATATGCAAGGGCAAGAAGTAATTAGCGGAGCCTATACTTCGCCAATTGACTTGCGCACCCTGCCGCAGGGTGCTTATCTCATCTGGTGCAATGGAAGCACTCGTTTATTTTCAAAATTTTAAAACGATTTATTCACCACCGCCTCCTCCGCCAAAGTCATCTATAAGAGTCTTCTTTCGCTGCATCGAATTCTCATTCCCGCCAAAACGGTAGCTGAAGCCAATTAAGAAAATGCGGCTTTGACGGTTGTATGTAACACTCTGCGATATATTCTCATACTGAGAGTTCACACGAAAACGTCTTGTATTGAAAATATCATTTAACCCCACTGTTATTGAGCCGTGTTTCTTTAAAATATCCTTTTTTAAAGAAATATCCGAAGAGTACATAGATAATATTCTTCCTTGAAGCGTAATGAAAGGAGAATTGTAATATCCCGAAATCTGAAGGTCAATAAAGCCTTTTGCAGGTCTCATAATGGTCAGAAGCTTGCCGGTCCAGGCCCATCCTTGACTACGCACTAATCCACCGACACCATCGCTATTGATGTTAATGGAATATAAATTACCACTAAGTGTAGTGTTAACCCATCTTGCCCATTCGGCTCTCCACATCCCCTCTGCTCCGGTGTTCATAGTAGATTGAATGTTTTGAATTTGAACCGTTGAAATAAATCCTTCCGTAACACGTATGCGTTGAATCTTATTCAGTGTTTGACGCATATACAATGTGGCACTCAGAGAATGCGCAGTACTGTTCCAATGGCTGCCGAGTTCAAAAGCGTGAATCATTTCGGGTAATACATCCGGGTTGCCGCGCATTTGATTATTTGGGTCGTTGTTAAATGGATACGGATTCAATACAAAGACCGAAGGGCGGTTAATTCTCTTTGTGTATGAAGCAAAAACACTAAAGTGATCGCTTATTTTCCTGGTAAGAAAAAGAGATGGAAAAAAGTTCAAGTAACGGGCGTTAAAGTCATCACTTCTTTGCAGCACACTGAAACTGCGATATGATTGCTCTGCACGCAATCCCATCCGAACATTTAGCTTGTGAATATTGCCCGATAACATACCATAGGCCGCATAGATTTGATCACGATATTTAATGGAGCTGCTTGATGTATCGGCCATCCAGATTCCCTCTTCGTTGCGCTCGCCGAAGTAACGGTTATCTATAAAACGAAAAGTACCTTTTAGACCACTTTCCAGTTTCCAATCTTTAATAAGAGGCTGCTCATAATCCACTTGTGCCACCACAATGTCATTCTTATTATCATATATCGTATGTGACCCGATCCAAGTGCTGTCTATCCATGTTCCATCGGGCAATAGATTATAATTGTTTCCATCTATCGTCTTATAGTCATTATCTCTGCTCCATGCAGCAGCGGCCGTCAAGATTTGCGAGGGCTTTGTAAATTGTCTTCGATAGTTAAGCGTATGCTCAAAGTTGAAAGACGGATTAACAATACGATTCTTTAATATACGATGCAATAAATAAGAACCAACAGCGTCTTGTGCGATATAAGTATAGGTTTCATCATCGGTTTGGTGCTCGCTTCCCCAAAGTGTACTTAGGCTTAATGAGTGCTTCTCATTCAAGTTAATATCGATTCCTGCACGAAAAGATAAATTATGCGGATAGCTCATGGAGTTTTCTTTTTGCGAATAAAGAAACGGATTGCTTTCCAGGGCATAGTCTCGGTTGATCTGATGCCGTCCGTAAACCGGGTAGTAACGATAATTCGCATTAATAAATGTGTTTATCTTTTTACTGCGATAATTTCCATTGAGCCCCAACACCGTCTTATCCCACAACCCGTAAGAAGTATTGATAAGCGCATTACTGCCTCGCTTAGAGTCTTTTTTCAAAATAATATTGATGATTCCGTTTGACCCATCGGCATCATACTTTGAAGAGGGGTTGGTAATTACCTCAATCTTTTCAATACTCGATGCATTTATTTGTTGCAATAAACTTCCGCCATTGCCGCTTAGAGCAGAAGGCTTTCCGTCTATTAAGATTGTAACAGCACCTTCTCCTCGTAAATTGATATTCCCATCCTGATCTGTGGTCACAGAAGGAATCTGTTGTAAAACATCAGAAGCACTGGCTCCAGGATTTAATAAGGGGTCAACGGTAAATACTTTCTTCTCGGCATTTGATGTAATCACACTTCGTTCGGCAGTAATAATGACTTCTTTCTTTGTAATCCCTTGAGGTTGCATAATCAGCGTATTCAATTGAATTTGTTCTCCTTTTTTTATAGAAACATTCGGTGTCCACAGTGTTTGATAACCAAGAAAAGAAATACGCAGCAGATAAGTGCCTGCAGGGATTTGCTCAATATGAAAAAGTCCGTCTTCTTGTGTTATATAACCACTGACGACACTCGAATCGCTACGTAATAGATTTACCGTTGCAAAGGCCAAAGGCTTCTTGCTTACTCCATCCGTTATACGTCCTTGAATGCTGCCCTGTGCCCACAAACTTGCTGAATAACCTGTGAGGAAGAAGAGGGCGAGAAGGATAAGTTTTTTTAACATCGTTTCAAAAATAGTTTTTAGACTATAAAAGTTCAAGTTATGCTTCTTAGCAGGAACAATACCTTTGCGCATCTGCCAAAGCTTCCTTCTTATGAGTAAGAAAACGAAAACGTCAACAAAAGAAATAACGGCACAAGAGTTCAGAAACATTGTGCTGCAAGGCATTCCCGATAAACTGCCTTCGCCAAAGCCCTATGATCAGGTAGTTAATCATGCGCCACGGCGAAAGGATATCCTCTCGGCAGAGGAAAAGAAACTCGCACTGCGCAATGCCTTGCGCTATTTCCCTTCAAAATTTCATAAACTATTAATAAAAGAATTTAGAGAAGAGTTGAAGGCCTATGGCCGCATATATATGTACCGCTTTAGGCCCGATTACAAAATTTATGCACGCCCCATAAAAGACTATCCTGCAAAAAATCAGCAATCTGCAGCGATCATGCACATGCTCAGCAATAATCTGGATTATGCCGTGGCTCAGCACCCGCACGAGTTGATTACCTACGGAGGTAATGGAGCTGTATTTCAAAACTGGGCGCAATACCTCCTTACGATGAAATATCTCGCTACGATGAGCGATGAGCAAACGCTGGTGCTTTATAGTGGTCACCCGCTCGGCTTGTTTCCATCACATAAAGACGCTCCTCGCGTGGTTATTACTAACGGAATGATGATACCTAACTACAGCAAGCCCGATGATTGGGAGAGATTTAATGCTCTCGGCGTAACACAATATGGTCAGATGACAGCCGGCTCCTTTATGTATATCGGCCCTCAAGGTATAGTGCACGGAACAACCATTACGGTAATGAATGCAGCGCGTATGAAAGTGAAGCATCAGAATCAGGGATTGTTATTTGTAACTGCCGGGCTTGGCGGTATGAGCGGGGCGCAACCTAAAGCAGCAAAGATTGCGGGCCTGGCAAGCATCACGGCAGAAGTTAATGAGAAGGCCACGAACAAACGGCTGGAACAAGGTTGGGTAGATCTTGTATTTGAAGATGTGGATAAAGCGATTGATTGCGCCTTGGAAGCACGCTCGAAAAAAAAGGCTTTATCTATAGCCTATCAAGGGAATGTGGTGGATTTATGGGAGCGCTTGTCGCAGTGCAAAGTACAAGTGGACATCGGCACGGATCAAACGTCATTACACAACCCTTGGGCAGGCGGCTATTACCCTGCCGGCTTTTCTTATACAGAATCTAACCGGATGATGGCCGAAAGCCCGACAAGATTTAAAGAAGAAGTGCAAAAAACATTGCGTCGTCATGCGGCCGCTATTAATTTATTAACCGCCACAGGGATGTATTTTTTTGATTATGGAAACGCCTTTCTATTAGAAGCATCTCGTGCAGGAGCTGATGTAAAAGGCACGAACAAAGAATTTCGCTACCCTTCTTATGTACAAGATATTCTGGGACCCAAGTGCTTCGATTATGGCTTTGGCCCTTTTCGTTGGGTATGCACCAGTGCCGATGAGCATGACTTGGTGCTAACGGATAAACTTGCATTGGATGTGATGAGAAAGATGATGAAACACGCCCCTAAAGAAATTAAGCAGCAGTTGAACGATAACATACAATGGATAGATCATGCACAACAAAACAAATTAGTAGTGGGGTCGCAGGCGCGCATCCTTTATGCCGATTCGGAAGGACGCATAAAGATTGCAGAGGCATTTAACAAAGCCATCAAAGCAAAAAAAATTAAAGCACCGGTGGTATTGGGTCGCGATCATCACGATGTGTCGGGTACGGATTCGCCATATCGCGAAACATCTAATATCTATGACGGTTCGCGATTTACGGCTGATATGGCTGTGCATAATTTTGTAGGAGACTCGTTTCGTGGTGCTACTTGGGTTTCGTTACATAATGGCGGCGGAGTAGGGTGGGGCGAGGTCATAAACGGCGGTTTCGGTTTAGTGCTGGATGGTTCTAAAGATGCTGAACGCCGTTTAAAGAGCATGTTGTTTTGGGATGTCAATAACGGAATAGCCCGCCGCGCCTGGGCGCGCAACAAAGAAGCCCTATATGCTATACAACGCGAAATGAAACGCAGCAAAGCGTTACAGATTACCATGCCGAACCTGGTCAAGGAAGATTTGCTTGAAGAACAATAATTTGTTGAATCTGTCCCCTACGGCTCTCACTCGTAAGTAGCTATAGTTACTAAGTATTGCACCAATAACGTATCACTTTGCATAAAGAGTCAAACGTATGAGAACACGTGTTTTAGTTACCGGCGCATCGGGAAGTATAGGTATAGAAGTATTAGAGCAATTACGGCAACACAAGTCGCAGTTTGTGATTTCTGTTTTCGACCGAGAAACTCCAAAGAGCAAAAAAGTTTTCAATAAATACAAAAATGATATTCAAGTTTATTATGGTGATATCAGAAACAGCACAGATACTATAGACCCATGTAAAAACCAAGATTTCGTTATTCATTTGGCGGCACTTATCCCGCCGGCAGCTTATGCTAACAAAACGTTAACGCATGATATTAATGTCCTCGGCACAAAAAATTTAATCTCTAACCTTGAGAAATTTTCGCCTCATGCCTTTCTTGCTTATAGTTCCTCTGTAGCGGTATATGGCGATCGGCTGTCAAATATCTTTATAAAAGTTACAGACCCGCCCCAGCTTTCCGATAGCGACAATTATGCAGCATCAAAAATTGAAGCGGAGGAAATAATCAAGAACTCGAAACTTCGATGGACTATTTTCAGGCTTTCGGCAATAATGGGTGCAGGCAATCATGAGATTTCGCCTATTATTTTTCTGATGCCCCTCGAAACTCCTATGGAAATAACAACTCCCGAAGATGCGGCGCGTGCTTTTGTTCATGCGATTCCACATCAAGATGAAATACACGGTAAGGTGTTTAATCTTGGCGGAGGGGAAAAGAACAGGATTCTCTACAAAGATTTATTACAAGGTAATTTCAAACTCTACGGACTGGGTGATTTAGACTTTCCCGATACTGCGTTTGCCAAGGATAATTACCACTGCGGCTACTATGCCGATGGGGACGAATTAGAAAATATACTGCACTTCAGGAAAGACACAGTGGGCACGTATTTCCAAAAGGTAAAAGAGAGCATTCATCCGCTGCAATATTTCTCAACGTTTATAGTCAAAAACTTGGTTAAAAAATCAATGCTAAAAAAGTCACAGCCTTATACTTCCTACAAAAAGGCTATGATTTAGTAAATATCAGTAATCTAAAGTGTTCATTTAATAGTCTTGAACTTTGATTTTAATGATTTTTTGATGGGCTATGATTTTTTCATTGACATTTCACTTGTATTGTCTGTCATTTAGTTTTTTAGGTACTGCTCTCCCATTGGCTACAACTCTAAAGTTTTTGTCAGAGCTTTTCGAATTTCCATTTCCTATTTTCTTCGAAGATTCAGAATAATGCCTTTTTGTGTCTTTTGATTTTTTATCAGTCGATTTATTGTTATTCTGCACTGCTCTGTTGTTAGAATCTCGTTTTTGGACAGTCAAATCAGCCGCATGAAAAGGATGGTTGGTAACTACTGGGATTTTTTTGCCGATTAGTTTTTCCGTGTTTTTTAAATTCAAAAGATCAAAGCCATCAACAAATGAGAGTGCTGTACCTGAGGCTCCAGCTCTGCCGGTTCTACCGATACGATGAACATAAGTCTCTGACACATCTGAAAGTTCAAAGTTAATCACAAAGTTGAGGTCGTCTATATCAATTCCTCTTGCAGCAATATCGGTGGCTACAAGTACTCTTGTCTCTCCTGATTTAAAATTGTTTAATGCCTTTTGGCGGGCATTTTGAGATTTATTTCCATGGATAGCTTCTGCGGATATTTTCGCATTTTGCAACTTACGGGCAATTTTATCAGCACCATGTTTAACTCTTGAAAATACGAGTACCGAATCGGAAATATTATGTTTCAGAATATGAATCAACAAATCCAATTTATCGTTTTTTTCTACAAAATAAAGAGATTGTTGTATGGTATCTGCAGTAGAAGACACAGGCGTTACTTCCACCATAGCAGGCTGATGTAGCATTGTTTTTGCCAACTTCTGAATTTCTTCTGGCATAGTAGCTGAGAAAAGAAGGGTTTGACGTTGTGGAGGTAGCAACTTGAGAATCCGTTTTACATCGTGTACAAAGCCCATATCCAACATTCTATCGGCTTCGTCCAAGACAAAAATCTCCAAGTGTTTTAGGCTGACGATTCCCTGCGAGATAAAGTCTAACAGCCTACCTGGAGTAGCGACCAAAATATCTACACCTTTTCGTAAGGCTACTTCTTGGGCACCTTGTTTTACGCCACCAAATACAACCAAGTGTTTCAAATGCAGGTATTTGCCATACGCTCTTATATTGTCTTCTATCTGTATTGCCAATTCACGTGTTGGCGTAAGTATCAAGGCTTTAATATTCCTATTCCGTTGCGGTTTCTCCGTAAGATTTTGGAGTATTGGAATAGCAAAAGCCGCCGTTTTACCGGTGCCGGTTTGTGCACAGCCAATCAAATCTTTGCCTTTTAATACTTCGGGAATAGCCTGCTCCTGTATCGGTGTTGGCGTGGTGTAACCTTGTTCTTCAATGGCTTTAAGAATAGGTTCTATGAGGTGTAAATCAGTAAATTTCAAATATCACAATTAAAATACAGGATCTCCTGAACGAAAACCCATAGTGCGAAGGTAAACAATTTACTTAGATACCGCACCACAATTTACCATTCACCATTCACCATTCACCATTCACCTTATACTCCTTTATACTTCTCTACAAACGCACTAATCTTCTGAAAAACACTTTGTTTCTTGGTTAAATACTGCGGGTTGAGCGGACTCACCTTGGGTAAAACCTCGTTCAACTCGGTGCCGTTTTCGCTGGCGTAACCTCGTTTTAAGGAATTGAAAATATAGCGTTTGGCGGTCTCTTCGTTCAAGTTTTCTTCTATTATCAGCTTGGCAGCTTCTTCTTTTTGCTTCGCTTGTGCATAGGTGTAAAAAGCTTCTATGATGCCGGCTTTGTCTTCTATATTGGTCAAATTTGTTGTGTTGATAAAGTCCACCACCAGACTTTCTTTGGCCCTGTTGCCAATGCTGGCACGAATGATACGGCGAATTTCTTCAATCAATGCCGATTTGTCTTTGGTGCTTTTATTCTTTTCAAAAATCAATTCTAAAATATAATCCAAATTGATTTCCTGCGATTTTAATAAATCCACTTCAAATACCACATCGTTCCAGTCTATTTTAGATTTCGATGGATTTTGATTGTTTGGTTCTCTTCGCAACCATTCTCTGATGTCGTTGTAAGTAGAACGATAGTCTTGGTTTGCTCTATCGGTCAACACTTCCACATCTTGCATGGCGGCAATGTCTTCATCGCTTACAAAATGGGTTTCTTTAAATTTTTCTACAGTTTCAGCATCGTTTACATCAATGTGTTGCAAGGCTTTCAGGTGGCTAAACTCATCGTAATTCTGCAAGATGTTTTCTAAACGCAAGTATTCACCAAAGAGCTTTGCAAATTCTTTTTTGTCTTGTTCGGGTTCAATTTCTGTTGGATTGGGAAATTTCTCATTCAACTCGTTCACCACTTCCTTGTAGCCTCTTTTAACTTCGCCACTCAGTATGTCGGTAAAGCCTTCCAAGTACTCTTTATAGCTTTTTTCCAATACCACATTTTTGGTATTTGCATCGCCAAAAAGAACAATGGCATCAATGGTGGCTTGTTCCAAATCACGAAAAGTAACAATATTGCCAAAAGGTTTGGTAGTATCATAAATGCGGTTGGTTCTGGAAAATGCCTGTATCAATCCGTGGTAACGCAGGTTTTTATCTACAAACAAAGTATTGAGTGTAGGTGCATCAAAACCGGTGAGGAACATTCCCACCACAATCAACAAATCCACTTCTTTGTTTTTTACCCGCTTTGCCAAATCACGGTAATAGTTTTGAAATTCTTTGCTTTCTACATTGCAATTACTTTGAAATAGCGCATTGTAATCGCTGATGGCTTTGCTCAAAAACTCTTTGGCACTGCTGTCCATCGCCGTGGTTTCCATACTTTCGTCTTGTATGTCGCCAATGGCATTTTGCTCTTCGTTGGCGGCAAAGGAAAAGATGGTAGCTATTTTTAATGGTTTTTGGTTAGACGGATTGCAATCCGTCTCAACGTTTTGTAAATTGTTCAGTTCTTCGTAATACAATTTGGCAGCATCTACACTGCTCACGGCAAACATCGCATTAAAGCCGGAACTGCCTATTTGGTTGCGGTGGGTTTTTAGCCTGAAATTCTGCAATATATACTGCGAAATTTCTTTGATGCGATTAGGATGCAGCAAGGCCTCTTTGTTTTCTGCTCCACTGAGTTTTTTCTCGTCTTGCTCTGTTTCTATGTCTTTAAACTGCGGACGAACATCGTTATAATCCACCTTAAACTTCAACACTTTATCGTCTCTAATAGCATCGGTAATCACATAAGAGTGCAGCTCGGTGCCAAATACGCTTTTGGTTGTCTCTGCTCCCATTGCATTTTCGGGAAAAATAGGTGTTCCGGTGAAACCAAACTGAATGAATTTTTTGAATTTCTTTTTCAGGTTTTTCTGTGCTTCGCCAAATTGCGAACGGTGGCACTCATCAAAAATAAAAACTACTTGCTTTTGGTAAATAGCCAAATCGCCTTCGGTTTTCATTAAATTATTCAACTTCTGAATGGTGGTAACGATGATTTTATTATCCGTCTTATCTAAGTTGCGTTTCAAACCTTCGGTGCTGTTGCTGCCGTTTACACTATCGGGCGAAAAGCGTTGGTATTCTTTCATCGTTTGGTAATCCAAATCTTTTCTATCCACCACAAAAAATACTTTGTCTATAAAATCCAATTGTGTTGCCAAACGGGCTGCTTTAAAGCTGGTAAGGGTTTTGCCCGAACCGGTGGTGTGCCAGATATAACCGCCACTTTCTACCTTCGACCAGTTTTTGGATTGAAAAGAACTGTTGATCTTCCATAAAATACGTTCGGTAGCTGCAATTTGGTAAGGTCGCATCACCAACAGCGTGTCGCTCACATCTAACACCGAGTAGGTAAACAGCACATTGAGCAAGGTATTTTTTTGGAAAAAAGTAGCCGTAAAATCTTTAAGGTCTCGTATAACGGCATTATCTGCCTTTGCCCACTCCATCGTAAAATCGAAAGTGTTTTTGTTGCGTTTGGTGGTATTGGCAAAGTAGCGGCTGTAAGTGCCGTTGGAAATAACAAAGATTTGCAGGAATTTATACAACGAGTTGTCGCTGTTGAAACTCTCTTTGCTGTATCTATTGATTTGGTTAAACGCTTCTTTGATAGCTGTGCCTCGCTTTTTGAGTTCTATTTGCACCAAGGGCAAACCATTTACCAAAACAGTAACATCGTAGCGATTGGCGTGGCTACCTGTTTGCTCAAACTGATTGATCACCTGCACTTTGTTGCGGGCAATATTTTTTTTATCAAACAAATAAATGTTTTGCAAATGACCGTCGTCAAATTTAAAATCGCAGATATAATCATCGTGTACTTTGCGTGATTTTTCGATGATGCCCTCGCTGGGTTTGTCCAAATATTCGCTTACATAACGTTGCCATTCGTTATCGGTAAAAGTAATGTTATTGAGTGCTTGCAATTGTATGCGCACATTGGCAAGCATCGTTTTGTTGGAATTGATATGTGTAGGATTTCCGTATCCTTGATGTATAAGGTCTTGCATAAATTCCTTCTCCAGTGCAGCCTCTGTTTGATAAATAGCAGATGCCTCATTCGCTTCAAAATGCCTGGTGTATTTATCGAGAACGATGAAGTTGTTTGATTCGGCTATGGTTTTATATGTGCTCATTTGTCTGAATTAGGGTTTGTTGGATTAAAGGATTTTAGGATTATTTTTTATAATCTTTGTTTTCAGGATGATTGATATTATACACTCTTTTAAACTCTAAGCTTTTAGAACCAAAATTAATTAGTAAGCCAATGGGTAAATTGTATGCCTGACAATAATTCATTGCTTGAGCCAAGTGCACATCTTCCAGCTTAATTAAGGCTTTTAGTTCTACCATTATATAATCTTCCACAAAAAAATCTACACGCCTTGTTCCAATATCAATTCCGTCATACAAAATATTCATTTCCATTTCCCGCTTAAAACCCAAACCCTGCTTTTCCATTTCAATAGCTAATGCTCTTTGATAAATTACTTCCTGAAAACCATTGCCTAATGTTTTATGTACGGTCATCGCACAACCAATTATTTTATGTGTTAAATCTTCGTGTTTCATATCTTTCTTTTTTTGTCTGTATCAATTGTCAGCCTTAGGATTTGTTGGATTAATTGTCAGAATTAATTGTCAGAATTAATTGTCTGAATTAAGATGAGTAGGATTAATGGATTGTAGGATTTTTTTATATTGTGTAATCCTATCATCTTCAAATCCTAAAAATCATAATTCAGACAATGGAAAAGTTAGCAAGCTATCCCGATAATACGCATACTGCTTTTGTCTCAACTCAATTTCCTTTGGCAAACCCTCGCTGATGCTGTTGGTAAGCGTATCCATTTTATCCAATATCGCTACAATTCGTTCTTGCTCCGCTAAAGGTGGAATGGGGATTTTTGTCTTCTTTAAATTATCATTATATAATCTTTGAATTGTTCCTCCTTCAGCGACTTCCCATTTAGCAATTTGATAGAAATAGAATAGATATTTATTCAATACTTGACTTTCATTATTTTCAATCCAAACAATATTACTATCTTGAAAATAAGCATCTTTACCATCAAATATTACAGCTCGTCCAATAGTTCCACTTGCTGAAATTAGGACTTCTCCAATTTTTGGATAATTGTATTTAGTCTTGTATTCATCAAATAATTCTTTTGAAATGTAAGCATTTGGGTCTTTACCAAAAGTTCCAATTTTATAAAAAGGAATTTCACCTTTATCGGTTGTTTGTTCTTTTAAAATTCGTTTACACATACGAACTTCCCCCACTTCCCCCAGCGTTTTCCACTCCACCTTAAATCCGTGTTTATCTGTGTTCATCTGTGGTTGAAACGCCAGCAACTCCTCCCTATAAAAGCTATACTGTTTTTTTCTTGCTGTAAGCTCTGCTGTAAGCTCTGCTGTAAGCTCGGTGAACTTATCGAGAATGGCAACTATTTCTTGTTGAACGGCGAGCGGTGGAATGGGGATTTCTAAAGATTTAATGATGTCAGAATTAAGGTTACTTACTGAGCCACTGTTAATCTTACTTAACCAAAAAGTTTGTACAGTATTCGATAAAAGATAATGATACAGATAATCAGAATTTAATCTTTCACCAAAATCACTAATCGAAGCCCAACCATCGTGTATAGCTCCATCAATATTGAGAATATAAGGACGACCAAAACTCATAGAATTGGACATAATAAAATCACCTTTTTTTAAAACACGTGATTTTTCAGCTCCTTTTAATGTGATTCTCTGTTCAGTACTGTTTACATATTTTGAGTTTATAGTGGTGTCACCAATTTTAATCCAAGGAATACCATTTTCATCATCAGTAATAAAATTTGCGATAGGACGAGGGGAAGCACCTCTTTGGATTTTCGCCACTTCTCCCAGCGTCTTCCATTCTACTTTTTGTCCTTGTAATAATTTATCTATGTTGTTCATCATTTCCCTTTCTTTTTTGCTTTTTTCTCCAGATCCGAGATGGTTTTCAAATAATCCTTTTCTACCGATAGCAGTGTTTGGGCTTTGTATTTTTTATATTCTTCGGTTGCCTTCTCTTTGGCTTGAGTATGTGATATTTTACCGGCATTTTCCAATATTTTTCTTCCTGTAGAGCCAAGAATATTATCTAATTCACGCACATAATCTTGCATACGCATTTCCCGTTCTTCAATGGCGTTTAGTTCAGCCAAATCAAAATAAGCAGCTACCAAATTATTGAGCACTTTTAGTTCTTTTTCTTCTAAATAATTTTTGGCAATCATCGCTTCGGCTTGTGTGGGTTGTTCGCCTTTAAAATTGGTTAAACCTGCAAATGGTTTATCGCTGTCCACTCGTAAATAAATCACTTCACTTGCCGTATTTCCGTGAGCCGCATAATGCAATTTGTTTTGAACAATTTTAAAAAAGGTCAAACTCTCTTCGCTTTTTGGGTCATAATCGGTAGCCGTAGCATACAATTCCAGTACCTGACGGTACATTACCTTTTCGCTGGAACGAATATCACGGATACGATCTAATAATTCTTTCCAATAATTGCCGCCACCCAAGTTTTTAAGACGTTCATCGTCCATTGTAAAGCCTTTTACGATGTATTCTTTTAAGCGCCCGGTTGCCCATTGACGAAAACGGGTTGCAATTTTTGAATTGATTCGATACCCCAAGGCAATAATCATATCCAGATTGTAATATTCCAACTCACGGGAAACCTCTCTATTACCTTCTGTTTGAACTGTTCGTATTTTCCGAACAGTTGCTTCAGGTGTTAATTCTTCATCTGTATATATATTTTTTATATGCTCGCTTACCGTTGATTTTGCTGCTTGATACAGCTCAGTCAGTTGCTTTTGCGTCAGCCAAACCGTTTCATTTTCCAACTGAACCGAAAGCTCAGAAAGCCCATCGGCTGCCTTGTAAATAATTACTTCTCTTTTTTCGCTGCTCATATTTCGATTTCTTTGATGATTTTATCAATATCCGCACGCAACTGATTAATTTTCGCTACTGTTTCTTTTATTTCTTCGTTCAATTCATCAATATTAATTTTCTCTCGGTTGTCTTTGGCTTCTACATAACTACTTACGGATAGGTTATAATCGTTTTCGGCTATTTTGCTGTTTTCTACGGTGATGGCGGTATGGGCTACGTTTTCTTTTTCATCAAAAAGATTCATTATCTTTTCGATGTGTGCATCTTCCAACACATTGTTATTGGTTACTTTCTTGAAAAAATCTTCGCCACTGGCGTCAATAAACTGGGTTTTATTTTCGGTCTTGCTTTTAGAAAGTACGAGGATGTTTACAGCGATAGATGTTCCAAAAAATAAATTTGGAGCTAAAGAAATAACGGTTTCTACAAAGTTATTGTCCACCAGATACTGGCGGATTTTCTGCTCGGCACCACCCCGGTAAAAAATACCCGGAAAGCATACAATGGCAGCTCTTCCTTTGCCCGAAAGGTAGCTCAACGCATGCAATACAAATGCAAAATCGGCTTTTGATTTAGGAGCTAAAACACCGGCAGGAGCAAAACGGTCGTCGTTGATGAGTGTTGGGTCGTCTGAACCTATCCAATTGACAGAATAGGGCGGATTGGAAACAATGGCATCAAAAGGTTTTTCATCACCCAAATGCGGATTGATGAGTGTATCTCCCAATTTGATTTTGAACTTATCGTAATTGACATTGTGCAAAAACATATTCATCCGTGCCAAATTGTAGGTAGTATGGTTGATTTCTTGCCCAAAAAATCCTTCTTCGATGATGTGGTTATCAAAATGTTTTTTGGCTTGCAAGAGCAAAGAACCCGAACCTGCAGCAGGATCGTAAATTTTATTCACCGAAGTTTGTTTGTGCAAAGCCAACTGTGCAATGAGTTTGGAAACCGATTGCGGTGTAAAAAACTCACCACCCGATTTACCGGCGTTGGCAGCATAATTGGAAATGAGAAACTCGTAGGCATCACCAAACAAGTCGATTTGGTTGTCTTCAAAATTGCCGAAGTTGAGTTCTTCCACTCCTTTGAGTACGGCAGCCAAGCGTTTGTTTTTGTCTTCAACTGTATTTCCTAATCGAGTACTGGTGGTATCAAAATCGGCAAACAAGCCTTTGATGTCATCTTCCGAAGCATAGCCGTTGGCAGAACCTTCAATGGCATCAAAAATAGTTTTGAGTTCGGTATTGAGGTTGGGATTGGTATTGGCAGCTTTGGCGATGTTTTCAAAAAGCTGAGAAGGATAAATGAAATAACCTTTGGTTTGGATAGCATCGTGTTTTAACTCGGGCGAGATGATATTGTCAGCTAAAGAAGCATAGTTGATGCTGTTATCATCTTTTTCAAAATGATTGGAAAAATTTTCGCTGATGAAGCGATAAAATAGTGCTCCAAGCACAAATTGTTTAAAATCCCATCCATCGATAGAGCCACGTACTTCGTTGGCTATTTTCCATATTTTGTTTTGAAGTTCTGCTCTTTGAATTGTACTTGTCATTGTTTAACTTATTAAATGCTTTTGGGTTTAAATCCTGATATTATTTCGATTTCTTTATTTTTTTTACTGTTTTCAATGTTTCATCTGTCGTTGGTTCTTATTTTACCGGGTGCATTAATTAGGCGCAAGTCTCTCTAAACAACCACTCAACAAACAGTAGAAAGATAATTACTTCCCGATACAAAAGCGCGAAAAGACGTTGTCCAACAGGTCTTCGCTGGACACGGTGCCGGCAATAGAGCCAAGTGCATCTAATGCCCTGCGCAAGTCAAGAGCGATAAATTCTTTTGAATGTTGGTATTCGATTCCGTTTTGTGCATCGTCAATAGCTTGCTGTGTTCGCAGTAGTGCATCATAATGTCGGGCATTGCTTACAACCACTTCAGGAAGTTTCGTGAAGCCGGAGAGGACTTTCTCTACCAAGATGTGTTTTAAATCGTTCAGATTACTTTTATTTTTTGCTGAGAGGAATATCACATCCGGCAGTTGATGGTAGTTGGCATGCAACTCATCTAAATCTCGCTCCTCGCTTTTATTCCCTACCGGAATAATTGGAATATCCGACACCTGCAATTGTCGAATATCCTTTAACACTTCCTCTTCTTTCAATTCGTTTACATCAAAAAGATAAACTAACAAAGCGGACTGCTGAATCTTTTGCATTGTTTTCTGCACACCAATCTTTTCAATTTCATCTGCCGCATTCCGTATGCCTGCCGTATCTATTAACCTGAAGCGGATATCGTTGATATTCAAACTTTCTTCTATCGTGTCGCGAGTCGTACCGGGAATTTCCGAAACAATAGCCCGATCTTCATTGAGCAAGGCGTTCAGCAAGGTAGATTTTCCCGCATTCGGCCTGCCGGCAATCACGGTGGTAACGCCGCTTTTTAATACATTTCCCAGCCGAAAGGAATCCATCAGCGTTGTCACATAGCCTCGTATGCGTTGCAACAACTCGGTCAACTGCGTACGATTTGCAAACTCTACATCTTCTTCCGAAAAATCTAACTCTAACTCTAAGAGTGAGGCCAGGTGAATTAACTCATCGCGAAGCATCTTTATCTCGGAAGAAAAGCCACCCCGCATCTGCTTGAGAGCCAGTTGATGTGAAGCATCCGATTCGGAATGAATTAAATCGGCAACGGCTTCGGCTTGTGACAAGTCTAAGGCTCCATTTAAAAAGGCACGTAAGGTGAACTCCCCGGCTTTTGCAGCACGGGCTCCGCTTTGCATACAAGCCTGCAAAATCTGTTGAACTATGTATGTTGACCCGTGACAAGATATCTCAACTATATTTTCACGAGTATAAGAATGAGGTGCTTTAAAAAGGGTTAGCACGACTTCATCTAATAACTTATCGTTAAAAATAATTTTTCCGAAGTGTGCGGTATGTGAAGCACAATCAGATATCTTTTTTTTACCGTAAAAGAGTTTATCGGCAATAGATACAGCAGCGTCACCGGATAGTCGAATAACCGCAATGGCGGCCATTCCGGGTGCTGTGCTCAGTGCGACTATGGTATCACGTTCATACATGCATCAAAACATTTTTCGGTAACAACGTCGTCGTTTGTGTTGAATATGTTCATAGTTCTTCCACGTAGTGATAGCTTTCTGATTGGTTTCAAAAATGCCTGTAGTCTCCACATACTTTATTCCGTTTTCTAACATGGTTTTCTGCAGTTCGGTAATTAATACGGCGGGTACGCCCTGTCCCTGCATCTTAGGGTTAATACCTGTTAGAAACAAATCGGCAACATCATTTTTCTTAAATGCCTGCATGATGTACCACCAACCTAAAGGCCATAGAGAGCCATTGGCTTTTTGCAAAGCACGGCTTAATGAGGGTACAGATACGATAAATGCCACCAGTTCTCCATTTTCATCCTCAATCAACTTCACGAAACGAGGGTTTAAGAATTTAAAATATTTATCGGAATAATAATCAATAAGCAGATCGGAGAAATCCGAAACATAAGGCAGTTCGCTGAAGGACTCGTTCAACAGTCGAAAAACTTTTTTAGTATGCGGCTGCAACTCCTTGGTATTGTTAAAGGTTATTACCTTGAGTTTATAACGTTGCTTAATACTCTCATTAAGTTTGAGTGCTTTTTCGGGAACCTCACCAATGGTTAACCTAAACTCTATCCAATCATTTTCTTTTTCATAACCATACGACTCAATTAATTGCCGATAGTATGGATGGTGATAGGTGGATGCGATGGAGGGCAGGTAATCGTATCCCTCAATCAATAATCCTTGCCCGTCAAGGTTATTAAAACCTAACGGGCCTTGAACTCCGCTCATCCCTTTTTCCTTAAGCCAACTTTCGGCTGTTTTTAATAGTGCGTGCGCAATCTCCTTATCGTTAACACATTCAAAGCGAGAGAAGCGACCTATCGGCTCGCCGGTTTTTTTATTATATACGTTATTGATGATGGCGGCAATGCGCCCCATCGTTTCATGGCCTCTTTTTGCAATCCAAAAGGCGGCATCGCACTGTGTAAATGCCGGATTCGTTGAAGGAGATAAAGATTTAATCTCATCACTCAGCATAGGAGGTATCCAATAGCTATTGCCTCGATAAATAAGGTATGGGAATTTTGCAAATGCCTTTAACTCGGCAGTGCTTTTACATTCGTGTATAGTATAGCTCACGTGGTCAAAATTCTTTAGTGAACAAAGTACGTGAATTGATGTCTTATTTGTATTTCATGTATTTGAATCATTTTTGATGCTATGAAAATTTTATTTGTGTGTCTTGGAAATATTTGTCGCTCGCCCATGGCCGATGCGATTATGCTTCATTTAATATCTCAGCGTGGCTTAGCCGATAAAGTCGAAGTAGATTCTGCCGGTACAAATGGCTATCATACAGGAGAGCAGGCAGATAAGCGGGCTATCCGAACGGCTATCCGAAATCGAATCGATCTACAATATCATCGGGCAAGAAAAATTACAAGTAAAGACATAAGCGAATATGATGTGATATATACTATGGCAGACGATGTTCATTATGAAGTGATGAGATTAGTTAAACGGCAGGAAGACTTGCATAAAATAAAGTGGTTTATGGATGAATTAATGCCGGGCAAGAAGCACTCGGTCCCCGATCCGTGGTATGGTGATGAAGCAGGATTTCAACCGGTGTTTGATTTAATCTATACCGTATGCGAAAAAATTGTTAAACGACTTGAAATGGATTTTCATCATTGATGTATATAATCTTTATCGTTTTCTTGTACTAAGAATTTTCTGCGGTGTATCGTAGCACGATATCTTATTTTTGCGTGCTATGAATGCGTTGAATTTTAATATTAAGTATGGGTTAATTGCAGGTGTTATCCTCATCATCTTTAAATATGTCACTCTGGTATCGTTGAGCGATGCAAGCCGAGCGGCAATATTTCTGGACTATCTTGGCATCATTGCTCTTGCGGGAGCATCTTACTTCGCTGTTATCGAAAAGCGCAAAGTGTTTAATCACGGGTCAATTACTTTCGGCGAAGCCTTTTTAATCGGACTTTATGTTTCTTTCATTGCGGCCGTTATGGTGGGGGCCTTTCTTTATATCTATACCGCCTATATTGAGCCAGGAAGAGCAGATGCGCTTATTGCAAAAACACAAACAGACATGCTGGCCGAGAAGCGTAGCGATGAAGAAATAAAGCAGACTATCGAAAACATTCGCACCTATTACAAGCCGCTGTCGCAAATGCTTATGGGCACAGCCGTTATCCTTTATGGGTTTATTACCTCTCTCGTAATTGCAGTATTCACCAAGAAAAGTACGAACACGTCGAAAGTATAATTTATGTCATCACCATCGTTACCAAAAGGAACACGCGATTTTACGCCGCAGGAAGTATCACGCCGCAATTATATCTTCAACACAATCCGCTCGGTTTTTGAACTGTATGGCTATCAACCCATCGAAACACCCGTTATGGAAAACCTGAGCACGCTCACAGGCAAATATGGCGATGAAGGAGATAAATTATTATTCCGTGTTTTGAATTCAGGTGATTTTTTGGAAGATGTAAAAAAGAAATTCTCTGCAACAGAAGCGCAGCAACTTTTATCAAAAGAAATTGCACCACTCGTTGCAGAAAAAGGATTACGTTATGATTTAACCGTGCCCTTTGCACGTTTTGTGGTAATGCGTCGGAATGATATTGTCTTACCCTTTAAGCGCTATCAGATTCAACCCGTGTTTCGTGCCGACAGGCCGCAAAAAGGCCGCTACCGCGAGTTTTACCAGTGCGATGCCGATGTGGTGGGAAGTGATTCGCTCTGGAACGAAACGGAATTTGTACAGATTTACGATGCGGTGTTTCATAAATTGGGCTTGAGCGTTACCATCAAACTCAACAATCGTAAACTATTAAACGGGCTGGCACAACTCATTGATGCTGCCGAAAAAACAACCGCACTTGTTGTAACCATGGACAAACTGGATAAAATCGGATTGCAAGGCGTGCGGCAAGAATTAACCAATAGTGGCTTTAGCGAAAGTCAGATTCATACTATAGAAAGCTTTTTCTACCAACACGGCGACAACCGCAGCAAGATGTTGCAGGCACGCAACTTATTAAGCGGCATTGCCGACGGCGAAAAAGGTTGCGATGAATTAATTGAAGTGTTGAATAAACTGGATGCATCCTTGCCTTTGCATAACAAACTCGATATTGATTTCACGCTGGCTCGTGGGCTGGGTTATTATACAGGCTGCATCTTTGAAGTAACTGCTGCCGAAGGAACACTGAAATCGAGCATCGGCGGCGGCGGCCGCTACGATGATTTGACCGGAATATTCGGCGTTAAAGGACTGAGTGGCGTGGGCATCTCCTTCGGCGCCGACCGCATTTATGACGTGTTAGAAGAAACAGGCAAATTCCCTGCTTCTACATTACAGAACACCAAAGTGCTGGCCGTTAACTTCGGCGGCGAAGATGAAATGGCGGCTTGGCAGGCAGTACAACAATTACGGCATCATAACATCGCTGCCGAGCTATACCCGCAGCCCGCTAAACTAGCCAGGCAGTTTAAATACGCCGACGATAAAAAAATCCCTTATGTGCTTATCATTGGCGAAACTGAACGGAAAGAAAACGCAGTTACGCTGAAGAACATGCAAAGCGGAGCACAGGAAAAAACTACAATGGCGCATGTAGCGCAACAATTAAAAGGAACATAGCTGCTCACCGCATGGAGTACGCACAATCCGATACGTCGAGTGCAGGTACAGACTTCAATATATTAAACGGCACCTATATCATTCAGAGCGACCGGCTCTATGAGCAATAGGCTTATTTCTTCAAATGGCGTGCTTGCATAAGAGGCGTTGAATGGCGTAAGCCGACCACACAACACTTTCAAAACATCTTTGGTTAATATGTTGCAACGAATTTCCAAGCATCATCGTTGCTTACCGGCTCGTTTGAGGTTCGTTATATTGCTGCGCTTCGAAGACCCTTACCGCATGCGCAATAATTAGAAACCTTGTTGTGGTTGAAACCTACACAGTCATAAGAGCCGGCAAACAAAGTATCACTCAAAAATATCCTTTATATAATGCATTCCATACTCATACCCACAGTTAATCAGATGCAATAATCGATTATATGCTGCAGCATCGTTTACGAAATCAATATTTGTAGTGTCAATAATCAAAATACGTTGCTGCTCTCGTGTTTTGAAGTAGTTGAAATAGGTGTCCTGTATGCTTTGTAAATAGTCGCCGCCAATATTTTTCTCATAAGAGCGTCCGCGCTTTTCAATATTCTTCAATAGCTGCGGCACTTCGCAATGCAGATATACGAGCAACTCAGGCTCCGGCAGGGTGGTGTATATATAATAAAATAACCGCTGGTATAACTTGTACTCTTCTTCGTTCAGGTTAATACGCGCAAATAGCAGCGACTTAATAAACAAATAATCGGCAATAACATTGGGTCGAAAGAGCTGGCTGTTGCCTGTGGTTTCTTTCAGTTGTTGAAAACGCTCTGCCATAAAAAACAGTTCTAACGGAAAGCCGTAACGCTGTGGTGTATCATAAAACAGAGGGAGAAAAGGATTGTCGGCAAACTGCTCCAACACTAATTGTGCATCAAACTGTTTAGCCAACATCGTAGCCAGCGAGGTCTTACCGGCTCCTATGTTGCCTTCTATCGTAATGTATTTATATCGTAGCGGCATAAGGTCGTACCTCGCAAATATCTGTGCATTGATTTAATAATTCACCAATCGCTTGATGGAGTGTTGGATGAATAACGTCTGCTGCAATTTCGCACAGGGGCACTAAGGTAAATCGTCTTAGATGCATACGCGGATGCGGAATAGAAAGCTTTGGCGTTTCAATAACTTCATCGCCATATAAGAGAATGTCAAGATCTAACGTGCGCGAAGTATTTTTCTTTTTGTCGGCTCTTTTTGCAAGCCGTTCAACTTGTTGAGTAAACTCCAGCAACTCAAGGGCACTCATATCTGTTTCGACTTTTACAACCGTATTTAAAAATGAGTTGGTTCCTGCAGCCATTTGCCAGGCTTCGGTTTCATAAATACCTGAACAAAGTTTGAGCAATAATTTTTCTTCAATTGCAGACACTGCATTGTACAGATACTTTTCGCGCGGCTCTATATTAGACCCCAACAGCAAATAGCATGTTTTCATGGCAGTAAATCTATGGGCTGCAATCTAAATATGGCACATTCACTCATCCTTTTCTTGCAGCAATCATCATATTCCTTTCGCAACAGCAATATCGAAAAACTACTTTTGCTCGCTAAATGATTATCTAATGAAACAGTTTTTCAAATTTTTCTTCGCATCTATGCTGGGATTTGCTGTGGGCAGTCTGCTTTTGTTTTTTCTCTTATTGGCAATCGTTGGCGGCATGGTCTCCTCAGCCGAAAAAAGTAAAGACGTTAACGTAAAACCCAACAGCATTCTTACTCTAAACCTGGACTACGATATCACGGAGAAAACCAATACCAATCCCTTCAGCGATTTCAACTTCAGCAATTTTGATCTGAATATTAAACCGGGCTTGAATGATATTTTACAATGTATCAAAAAAGCCAAAACAGATGGCAACATAAAAGGAATCTATCTGCAATCGGGCATGTTCGGTGCAGGGTATGCCTCTGCCGATCAAGTACGCAATGCCTTATTGGACTTCCGTCAATCCGGAAAGTTTGTGGTAGCTTACTCGGAGGTCTTTTCGCAAAAAGGATATTATGTAGCCTCCGTTGCAGACAAGATTTTCTTAAACCCTACAGGGTTGATTGAATTTCGTGGTATCAGTGCACAAATTACATTTTACAAAAACCTGCTGGATAAACTCGGTGTAGAGCCTCAGGTATTCTATTGCGGTAAGTTCAAATCGGCAACAGAGCCTTATCGCTTCGATAAAATGAGCGAACCCAACCGCGTGATGATGACGGACTTAATCACCGGTTTAAACAACCATATTATCGAAGAAGTTGCGTCGGCGCGCAAACTCAAAATAGAAGAAGTAAAAAATGTTTCGGACAATTTGTTGATACAATCTGCATCAGATGCGGTTAAATACAAAATGGTAGATGAGTTAGGCTACGTAGATCAGGTAACGAAATATTTACGTGAGCAACTCAAGTTAGATGAGAAATCCAAACTTGAACTGCTTACCCTCAATAAATACCGCCGTGTGCCCGATAGCGAAAAGAAATCTTTGGACGATAAGAAGATTGCCGTCTTATATGCGCAGGGCGAAATTGTGGATGGCAAAGGAAAGAAAGACAATATAGGCTCGGCCGATTTAATTGCGCAGTTGAGAAAGATTCGTGAGGATGAAAAAATTGCTGCTCTTGTCTTCCGTGTCAACTCTCCGGGCGGCAGTGCTTTGGCTTCTGATGTGATATGGCGCGAGGTACAATTGGTTAAAGAGAAAATGCCCGTTATCGTGAGTATGAGCGATTTGGCTGCTTCCGGAGGCTATTTTATTTCGTGCGGGGCTACGAAGATTGTAGCACTGCCGAATACACTCACCGGCTCTATCGGAGTGTTTGGCATTTTACCCAACATAAAAAAACTTATGAATGATAAATTGGGGATTACCTTCGACGGAGTCAGCACCGGAAAATATTCCGACTTAGGAACCCTAACGCGTCCCGTACGGGATGATGAGAAACTTATCATTCAACGAGGCATTGATACGATTTATTTAAAATTCAGAACACGTGTCTCGAATGGTCGCAACCTGCCTATGTCTCAGGTGGATTCTATTGCACAGGGCCGTGTATGGACGGGGCAACAGGGATTGACCAATGGTTTGGTGGACACCTTAGGCGATTTAAACACCGCCCTTTTCTTGGCAGCGAAATATGCCAAGTTAGATAAATACCGCATAGTAGAATATCCGAAATCTAAGGATGCTAAGTTTGAACAACTATTTGAAATGTTAGATGATTCAAGCAACGATGATGCAAGAATGAAAAGCACCTTAGGAGCATTGTATCCGTATTACAGGCAATTAAAAATGCTGAGTACAATAAGCGGGGTACAAGCACGTTTACCTTACGAGCTTTACATAAATTAGGGTTTTAGGTTGTAAAATGCTCAAACGGGAAGGATGCATATCCTTCCCGTTTTTTTTTAAAGTTTCGCTATTTACCTGTAAAATGCGGTGTGCGCTTTTCTATAAAAGCACTCATCCCTTCTTTCTGATCCTCTGAAGCAAAGCACAGATAAAAATTCTTACGTTCAAATAATAATCCCTCATCTAATGATGAGTTAAATGCATTTAACACACTTTCCTTGGCCAACTTAACAGCAACCGGACTGAGTGCTGCAATTTGTCTCGCATAGTTTACCGCTTCTTGCAAATAAAACTCTACCGGCACCACCTTATTAATCAAGCCTGAACGCAATGCTTCTTCAGCACTTAAAAACCGCCCGGTGAGTACCATCTCCATGGCCAAAGCCTTACCCACGGCTCGCGTCAGCCGCTGCGTGCCGCCGGCGCCGGGCATCACCCCGATTTTTATTTCGGGCTGCCCTATGCGTGCGGTTTCCGATGCCACGATTAAATCACAGTGCATCATCAACTCGCAACCGCCGCCCAAAGCAAACCCCGACACGGCCGCAATCAACGGCTTTTTAGTTTTCTTTATTTGATCCCAAGTACTGAACTGATCCACATTCATCATATCCATGGCATTCTTCCCCGCCATCTGCTTAATATCGGCTCCTGCTGCAAAGGCCTTTTCATTTCCCGTAATAATGATAACGCGAACACGATCATCATTATCCAAATCTTTCAACGCATCGCGCACTTCAGCCATCAATTGAAGGTTCAGCGCATTCAACTCCTTGGGTCTGTTTAATTGAATCAAGGCTATGTGCTTTTCATATTCGGGATGGATGAGGATATATTCCGGTGCAGAGTTCATAACGAATTTATTAATTACAATGAAGTTAAAAATGCAAGCAAGGCTCCGGCGCTAACGGCAAGAATCTTTCGCAGGGTGAAATGATGTTCCCCGCTTTCCGATTCAAAAAGTATGGTTGTGGAAACGTGCAAAATAAGTCCGCCAACCAAGGCATACAAAATCATCAACACCTGTGGGTTAACCCTTTCAAAATAAGATGCCGCGAAAGTACCTGCCGGCGCTACCATACAAAACACACACAATAAAATAAACGAGGTAAATGGTTTTACCTTAAGTAAAGATAAGAGTACCACCAGTGCATAACCTTCTGGAATCTTATGCAGAGCCATAGCCGACAGCATAGAATGATTATGATCGTTATGCTCTCCGGAAAAAACAGGAATGCCGTCAAAGAACGAGTGGATGCAAATACCCAACATCACGGTGTACGCAAACGAAGGATGGTGCCCATGTACATGAAAATGACCGTGCTCTAAACCTTTAGTGAGCTGTTCCAATAAAAGCTGGAGCAAGAAACCCAGCAACACATACATTCCTGCATTAGGTAATGAAGTTTCTGAAAAGATTACGGGGAAGAAGTGTAATAACACCACCGAGAATAAATACGCCCCAGAAAAAGACAAAAACATTTTGTACTTACTTTCTACGGTGGGCTTAAAATAAAAAGCCAGCAATCCGCCGATGAGTGGAGCAACAAAAAGAATCAGATAAACACGGGCGCTCATAACGATTTTGATGGAGTGCAATTTCTAATTTTTTTTTTCATACTCAAACGGTGTATGCTAATCGCACATATACTGCCCACGAGTATGCCGCCTAAAACATCGGAGGGGTAATGATAGCCTACATATATCTGCGCGTAACTGACAACCACAGCCCAGAGAATAAATAAGACGCTTAACCAACGCGCCGGATGCAAAAAGAAAATCAATGAAAGAGATAATGCAAAATGCGTGGCCGCATGAGAAGATAAGAAACTGAACCCGCCACCGCATGGGATCACCATGCGCAGATGCTCCACAACGCCGGGAGCCTGGCACGGCCGTAATCGCTGTACCATCGGCTTAAACAAGCCCGAAGCGATTTGATCGGCAAGCCCTACTGCTGCTGCAATGCAGAGTATTATCCACCAACTGTCTTTTTTATTCTTTAGCACAATCCAGATAACGAGAATAAAATACACCGGAATCCAATGGAATTTATCGCGCACCCATGGCATCAGAAAATCAAAGAAGGCATTGCTGCACGATTGGTTGATAAAGTACAACACCTGGCGGTCGGCTTGAATAAGAATCTCTTTCAAGATTTATTTTTTTTAGCTGCGATAATGCAACGCGGTGAAGCGTCTTTGTCAAAAGAATTTAATTGATAATCTCCAAATACATGTTCAATGCTAAAGCCTGCTTGCTGAATTAATTTTTTTAAATCTCCATCGGAGTAGGCGCGCACCCGCTCGGCATAATAAAAGCGCTGCTCGCCATCTTGAATTTCTATCGTTTTAATGATTCGCCTGCCGTCAAAATATTTTTGAATATGAAACCCTACCGAGTCTATTGTGATTTGTTTTTCCGCTTCAAGGTTTTTTAACACGTATGCCGCATTAAAATAATCTACAACCAACGTTCCGCCCGGCTTCAACGAAGCATAAAAGTTATGGATGATGCGCACATCCTGATAGTCGCCATGGAAATAACCCAGACTCGTAAACAAATTCAAAACCACATCAAACACATTAACTCCCATGGCCAGCCGCATATCGTGCCGGCTTATTTCGAGCTGTGGGTGCGCCGCTGTCGCAGCCTGGGCCACATTTCTTTCGCTCAAATCGCAACCGAATACGCGATATCCCTTACCGGCCAGATAGCGGGCGTGCCGTCCGTTACCGCATGGTATATCGGCAATATAGGCGGTCTTTGCAATCCTAAGCGTGTCGGTAAGCCGGTCAATGAAAGCCGCTGCTTCTTCCTCATCGCGGTGTTGGTATAAAATAGAATAATAGGGGCTGTCGAACCACGTACTAAACCACCTCTCGTTTATTGTATCCTTCGTTTTCAAGATGCTTCAAAAATAAGCGGCAAATATTCAATCAATCAACAATGCAGAGAAATAAGGCTTGCCGTAAATTGATAATTTAGCACCCCGTTCATTTCATAACATTCTTTTTTACCTCAAACAAAGCAACGACATTTGACACTGATTAAATCCATATCGGGCATACGCGGAACCATCGGCGGCACAGCCGGCAATGCACTCACTCCCTTAGATATTGTTAAATTTACTACGGCATACGCAGCATTTATTGCCCGGCAAACTGTCACCCGTAAAATCGTTATAGGGCGCGATGCTCGCACCTCCGGCGCCATGCTTACCCGCTTAGTTACCGGCACCCTGCTCGGCTGTGGATTTGATGTCATTGACCTTGGCCTAAGCACCACCCCTACCGTAGAAATGGCTGTAACCTGGGAACAAGCCGCAGGAGGAATTATTCTAACGGCAAGCCATAACCCGGGCCAATGGAATGCACTCAAACTGCTAAATGCTATGGGAGAATTTATCTCCGATGCCGATGGCAAAGAAGTCTTGCGCTTGGCTGAACTCGCTGCGCATGAATATGCCCCCATCGATCGGCTGGGTGTTTATCACACCAACGACTCGTATATTCAGAAGCATATCCTGTCTATACTTGGCCTTTCCTTAGTGGACGTGCAGGCTATCCAAAAAAAGAAGTTTAAAATCGTCATTGATGCCGTCAACTCAAGCGGCGGCATTGCCGTGCCGCAGTTATTGCGTGCTTTAGGCGTAGAGGATATTGTTGAATTGTATTGCGAACCAAACGGAAAATTCCCCCACAACCCCGAACCGCTGCCCGAGAACTTGACCGATATAGCACACGAAGTGAAAATGCAAAAAGCAGATCTCGGCATCGTCGTTGACCCCGACGTGGATCGCCTCTGCTTTGTATGTGAAGATGGAACCCTGTTTGGCGAAGAATATACCTTGGTGGCTGTGGCCGACTTTGTACTCGGTAATAAAAAAGGCAATACCGTTTCTAATCTTTCTTCCACCAGGGCACTGCGCGATATTACCGAAAAACACGGCGGCACCCATTTCGGTGCGGCTGTTGGCGAAGTCAACGTGGTAAAGAAAATGAAAGACGTGCAAGCCATTGTCGGTGGCGAAGGCAACGGCGGCATTATCTTACCCGAGTTGCACTATGGGCGCGATGCCCTCGTGGGCATTGCCTTATTCTTAACCCATCTTGCAACGAGCAATAAAAAATGCTCCGTGCTGCGTGCTTCGTACCCCGATTATTTTATCTCCAAAAATAAAATTGAACTCACCCCTCAGGTGAACATGGACAAGTTGTTTGCCGCTATCCAGAATAAATACAGGAAACAACCGCACAATACAGAGGATGGCTTAAAGATTGAATTTGATACCGACTGGATTCATTTGCGACGCAGCAATACCGAGCCCATCATTCGCATCTATGCCGAAAGCAGGCACGAATCTACGGCCGAAAAACTGGCTAAAAATATGATCGCCGAAATAGGAACTCTTCTTAAAAATGAACACTGAAACTTTACTTCCCTAATATTCATTTACTTACTCATCTATGAACGTTTACTTTGACAATGCTGCCACCACGCCTCTCGATGCAGATGTCCTTAATACGATGTTGCCTTACTTGACCGAAAAATTCGGCAACCCTTCCGCCATCCATGCGAAAGGGCGCGAAAGCCGTGCGGCAATTGAAAAAGCCCGTAAAACGGTTGCGGCTCTCCTGAACGCAACCCCCTCAGAAATATTCTTTACCAGCGGCGGCACCGAAGCCAACAATATGGCTATTCGCAGCGCCGTAAAAGCCTATCGCCTCAAACATATTATCACTTCTCCTACCGAGCACCACTGCGTCCTGCATACCGTAGAAGAATTAAAACATGAAGGAGCCGTTCAGCTTCACCTGCTTAGGGTTAACGATAAAGGCAATGTGGATTTGCAACACCTCAGCGAGCTGCTGCAACTCATCGGCGAGCCCTGCCTCGTTACTTTGATGCACGCCAATAACGAAATAGGCACGCTGCTCGACTTAGACGAGGCCGCTGCAATTTGCAGCCGGCACAAGGCCATCTTCCACAGCGACACAGTGCAAACCATGGCACACTACCCCTTCGACCTCAAGAAAACACCGGTGCAGTTCGTCAGCGGTGCCGCACATAAATTCAACGGCCCCAAGGGCGCAGGCTTCCTGTACATTAATCATAACATTCATGTGCCGCCCTTGATCCTCGGCGGCTCTCAAGAACGCAACATGCGCGCAGGTACCGAAAACCTGTACGGCATCGTTGGGCTGGCAGCGGCGATGGAACTTGCTTTTCGCAATATGGAAAGCCGCACAAAAAAAATTACCGAAGTAAAAAATTACTTTAAAGAAAAAATCCTAAGCACATTCGATGGCGTTGTCATCAACGGCGATCAAGCCCATAGCCTTTACACCGTGTTGAGTGTTGGATTTCCGCTAACGGATAACACCTCCATGCTCTTATTTAACCTCGACATGAATCATATCTGCGCCAGCAGCGGCTCTGCTTGCAGCAGTGGCAGCGACAAAGGCTCGCATGTGCTCGAAGCCATTCATGCCCCCGATAATCTCGTCGTCATTCGCTTCAGCTTCGACCACAACAACACGCGCGAAGAAGCAGATTATGTAGTGGAGAAATTAAAAGAATGGATTCCGCTCAAGCATAAAGTCGGCGCGTAATCCCTTTGTTTCGGGGCGGGGTCTTTAAATTTAAACAGCGCATCATCATTTACAATATGCAGCTATCTTATCGCGGGCTTCTTTAACCCCGCGCTTATCGGCTTCTTTCAGATAATAACATCCGTTGCCCGTATCTCCGCTGATGCACAACGCCTGCCCGTAAAAAAAGAATCCGTTCGGGTCTTCGGGGTCCAGGGCAATATACCGTGCAAAATCATCTCGTGCCTCCACATACTTCCCGGCTTTCCCGTATAAAGAGCCTCTGTTGTAATAGGCCAAAGCATATTGATTGTTTCGCTTAATACACTCCCCGAAGTAATGGATGGATGAATCCGGCACATTCAGGTGTTTATATAAATAGCCGTAGTAATAATAATAATCTGCCGAGCTGCTGTCTTGCAAATAAGCCCGCTGCATCCAAGCCCGCATGCTGTCCGGCTGCTGCTGCACCACAAAATAATCGGCTATGTTGTAATAGGCCTTTAGCGCTTTCGGATTTATGGCCATAACCTCTTTGCATATCTTGATCATCTGCGGCCACTGCTGAAACGTCATGTGCGAATCGGCAATTTTCATTAACAATTCCACATTATCCGGCACCACCTCCTTGGCTTTGTAGAAATAGGCAAAGGCATGCGTATAGTCATCTTCGCGGGCGGCCATGGTGCCAAAGTTCATCCATGCCAGCCCCGACTTCGGATTGGTGCGCGTCGCATTGGTGTAATACGCTTTGTAATCTTTGTAGTTTCGGGCCTCGGCATAGGTGTAAGCCGCCATCACGCCTATCAGTACATACAGGTACGAAACGGCAACCTGCTTCTTCACAAACCGTGTAATCAAGCTGTACGCTATCAGCATAAGGCCGGTGGCGGGCAGCAGCAAACGGTGGTCTAAATAATCATAAGCAAAGCCTGTGAATTGCGGCTTGTACATTACGGCAGGCAAGGAGGGCAGCAGATAGAGCAGTGCGCCCGTTATCACCCAACTTCTGTTTAACCCTTTCCGGTAGCTTACACACAGGGCTGTGATCAATACAATCAACAAGGTGCCGATCAGGGTCAAGAGCGTGCTGTAAGCCGGCATCACCGAAAAGTACGCCGGTATAAAAAACTTGCCCAACTGCTCGGGGATAATGCGGATATTATACAAAAAGCCCCCCAGCGTAAACATATCCGGCGTTTGGGCTACGGCCTCCGAGCGCAGGTATAAATACCCCGCCGTAAGCATCATACTCAACACCACGAATAGTGTAACCTCATAATGCTTGATGTGGAGGTTGTGATGCCCCGCATAATACAACCACGCAAAAATCGGAATCAGCGCTATGGCGCTCTCTTTACTGAACAAGGCAAAGCCATATACAACTGCCGTGAGCACATAATCTCGCAGCCGCCCCTGCTCCATAGCACGGAGCCAAAGCCACAGCGCCAGCATACTGAATAAGAATAAATACAAATCGCCGCGTGCCGGTATCCAACACACCGCATTCGCAAACAAGGAATGCGTGCTGTACAGCAAGGCTATGAAAAAGGCATGCCGCGCCTTAATCTGCAAACGCAACAGCACAAAATAAAACAGCACCACGCCCAACGCAAAAACCAATACGTTATGAACGTGATACACAAACGGGCGGCTGCCCCCCAGCGCGTAATCTATCGCATACGTAATGCTTTGCCACGGCCTGTACAACTCTATTTTCTTGTCCATCAGCCACGCATCCCGCAGCAGCAATTGCTTCAAGTTAAATTGTTTGAGCACCGAGGCCCCCTGTAAGATCATGATATCATCATCATGATATACAAAATTGAATTGAAAACTTTGTGCATAGAGTAAGATCGGAAACAGCAACAACACCAGCACGTGAACCTTGTTTACCCCATCAAAAAAATGCGACACTTTCGTTTTGTTTTTCATACCTTGAAATCAACTGCGAAGTAAGCCTATTTTAATAAACGGATTGCCCTCTTTTTTCTCCCGCATCACAGTACAGCCCTATTAGGCGGCACAGTTCCCATTCCTTGTAATGCCCATGCCATAGTATGGTTTTATTTTTAACTTCCTCCCAAGATAAGTTAGCCCTATTTGCGTTAAAAACGCACAAACAACGCCGACCGGGAAAAAAAAATAGGGAAAATAGCCGCTCAACGAAAAAAACAACGCGCTGAACGAACAATAATTGAAAAGTTCAAAAAATTTTAGAATCAAAACTTGTTTTCTATGACCAGATGATTAAATTTAGCACGGCATTCTTTCTTTTTTTGCTGCCGCAAGCATAAATTACAGCAAGTTTGCCAACCGAAACCGAAACACCAAAACCCTTATGAATAAAGCACCTCAGGCTTATTCTTCCTTAACCGTAAAACCAAAAGCAACGTCGCTTTTCGACGCGGCGTATTGCTCTAATCTTTTTCATTTCAAAAACCAATTTTTTACCAAAACCAATTTTTTAAACATGAAAACCAAAACCAACATGCAGGTTTGGCTCATGAGTTTAGCCTTGGTATGCTTTTGCGCTTTCGCATCGCATGCTCAGGAACTGAACTCCTCCCAAACCCCAACCGTGGTCTTAACTCCCGACGGAGCTAAACCATTTGCACCTGTTAAGAAAGATGGTTCTTCGCTAAACTCTACGACCCAACAGCCGCAGAGCCTTACGCAAGAACTCTCTGTTACACGCCAGCAGGCGGGATTCCCAACGGCCTATTCTGACCAAATTAAAAAGGACCTGGGCCGTGGGCTGCAAAATACCGATGCCCTTATGTATGCTTTTATGTCTCAGTTTAAACTGTGGACAAGCCAAACCGAAAACTGGGAAAGCTACATGAGCCGCGACGAAATGGATATTCTTAACCGTGATGGCTTAGCCTCTTTATGGAAATACAATTTCTATAAAGGCATGCGTCTAAACGAAGCTTCACACTAAAACTCCCACGACTTATGAAGACAATTTATACCAAAACAATAAAAGCGCTGGGCACCTTAATGTTGCTTGCGCTTATGCTCACAGCCTCTTTTACCGATGTGCTGGCGCAAACATGGACCATAGGCACGGGTACCGTTACCAACACTACAACCAGCTATCCTTGCATTTGGGGTAATTACTACTACGGCGCACGTCATCAGTATGTTTACCGCGCCTCGGAACTTACCGCTGCGGGTATGACCGCCGGCGTAATTAACCAACTGGCTTGGCAAACTTCTGCTGCAAACTCTGCCGTAGAGCCTAACTTTACGATATCATTAAAAAACTCGGCTACCACGGCTCTTGCCGCATGGGAAACCGGAATGACCGTAGTTTATGCCCCTACTAACTTTACCGCAGGGGCAGCCGGTTGGAAAACATTCAACATTTCCGCCTTCACCTGGGATGGCACCTCCAATATTATCTTAGAGGTGTGTACGCAAGGAACAGGTTACACCACTAATGTCCCTGTTTATCAAACAAACACAACCATTGCGAACACAGCTCGATGGTATCGTGCAGATGCAAGCGGTGTTTGTACAAGCGCTTCTTTAACAAGTACCAGCACAAACCGCCCCAATATGCAGATTACCCGCTTGAGTTCTTGCTCCGGCACGCCTAACGCAGGGGTAGCCTCCGGCCCATCCAGTGCTTGCGCTGCTGTAAACTTTACCCTCTCCGCCACAGGCTTAACCACCGGCGGCGGCATCTCGTACAAGTGGCAAAACTCTACCGATGGCGGCTTAACCTGGTCAGATATACCCGCCAGCAACAGCTCGTCTATTTCCACAAGCCAAACCGTAGCTACACAATACCGTGTTTACACCCTCTGCTCCAACAGTGGCTTAAGCAACGTGTCTAACGTAGTTTCTATCTCAATGGCTCAGTTTTGGGCTTGCTATTGCATAGGCAGCGGCGCCCCCTACTTCGGGGCCAGCTATGCGGCAGATGAAGATATCAGTAATGTAACCCTCATCGGGAATAGCATTACGCTTAACAACACCACTACCTGCGCCACAGCGGCTTCTACCGCCCCGGGTACCCCGTCTCTCATCAATCAGTATGAGAATTATACCAATTTGGCAACCGTGCCCGACTTAGGGCAGTCGAATACCTATTCGCTTTCTTTAAGCGTCATAACCTGCGGCTCTAATTACACCAACGGCTTTAAGGTGTGGATAGACTTTAACCAAAACGGCGTATTCGAAGAAGGTGCAGAAGTAGTATATAACACCGCTATCGGTACTTCCGGCCCGCATACCGAAACAGCAACTATAAGCATTCCGGGCACAGCCACCCTGGGCACCACAGGCATGTTGGTGAAATGTATCGAAACCTCATTATGGCCTAATACAGGAACAAGCTGCGCCAGCTTCAGCTGGGGCGAGGGCGAGTTGTACAGGGTAAACATCATAAGCACTCCGGCTTGCTCCGGCACACCGGCAGCAGGTACGGCAAGCGCCACTCCGGCAGGCTTGGTATGCCCTAATACCAATATAGCACTTAGCGCTACGGGCCTAACTAATGCCCCCGGCATCTCTCTAAAATGGCAAGCCAATAACACCACCCTCGGCGGCTGGACGAACCTCCCCGCAGGCGGCATGACCGTAGTCACCGGTAGCGTAACATCGGCAGCGGTTACCATAACCAACCAAACCGAAAATACACAATACCGTATTTACACCCTCTGCTCTAACAGCGGCTTAAGCAACGTTTCTAACGTGATCAGTAGAAACATGGATGCCCCCACAAACTGCTACTGCATACCCCCCGACCCCACTTTTGGTAACATAGACGACTACATTCAACGCGTGCAACTCAATACGCTGGATGTAAACTCGGGTGTTAATGCCAGCCCTTATACCCTGTATGCGGTTACACCGGCAAACCAAACCACCACACTCGATATAGGCAGCACCTATTCCCTCATCATTACAAACAACCCGGGATGGGG
>JBDHXV010000004.1:0-96945 GCA_039810885.1 Chitinophagales bacterium
GAGCCCACGCCTGGTTTATGAGCAAAATGCTTGTTAAAAGAAGTGTAAGTTTTTTCATTGCTTTAAATAATTTGTTTTTTTAAGAGGAGCACAAACATAACAACTAATGTTTTTTTAATAAAGAAACAAAAGCGACACTTTTATAGAATATATTTTATTTATATTTGTATAATAAGTTTTCTAAAAAATGATAAGACGTTTTACTTTCCTGATATTACTTTTATTAAGTGCCTTTTGTATAAAAGCTCAAAATGTAGTATTCGAGTCTGATACAGCTTATGCGAGCGGTTATTATAACGATGGTGTGGATATCACATGCATTAATCATATCATTAACAACACAACTAATACTTATTCGATTAAGTGGCAGAAAACAGAATTTCTTCCTAATGGGTGGGAAGCCTCATTCTGCGATAAGGTTAATTGCTATCCTCCTGCTACAACGACTAAAATTTTCCCTTTAACGGCTAATGAGCAGGGAATCATGAAGGTGTTGGCGCGCACGAATGGTTTTCCCGGAATTGGTACAGTGAAGATATCGGTTACCAGCCCGGATGATGACAATATGAATCTCAATGCTTATTATGTGATAACAGCACAAGATGCAACGGGGGTTAAAAAAGTGGAAGTATTGAAAGATGTAGCACTTTATCCTATTCCTGCTCGTGAGTACCTTACAATAGTTGCGAATCCTTTAACGAAGGCTAACCGTATCGAGATTTACAATGTGCTTGGACAACGAATTAAGGCGGACTTATTGACTGAAGATAAGAATTATCGCACCGATATCAATGTACAGGACTTAAATAAAGGGATGTATTTTGTTCGTATCTATACTGCTCAAGGTACTGTTATCACGAAGCAGTTTACGAAAGAGTAATCTCGTGTTTACTGGAACAAACGACAGACTCTCATTATTACAGAGTTGTACATAGTTATATATAGAGTTACGGTGTGAGTTTGATATAGGCCGTTGTTCATCACAAAGCTATTTCATCTTTAGAAGCTACTCTATTCTTCCAAATTTGCAAATTGGATATCACTCAACTTTTTATAAAGTCCATTATTAATACTTATTAATTCTTCGTGAGCGCCTTGCTCAGCGATTATGCCATGATTTAATACTAATATTTTATCTGCATTGCGTATGGTACTTAGGCGATGAGCAATAATAAATGAAGTACGACCCTGCATTAGTTCTTCCAAAGCTTTTTGTACCATACGCTCCGATTCGGAGTCTAAAGAAGATGTTGCCTCATCCAAGATCAATATTCTAGGGTTTCGCAATATGGCGCGTGCAATAGCTATTCGTTGGCGTTGCCCTCCACTGAGTTTAATACCTCGTTCGCCAACTTTCGTTTCGTACTTTTCCGGAAATAATTCGATGAAGTCGGCAGCGTAGGCTTTACGCGCTGCTTCACGCACCTCTTCGTCGTTAGCGTCTGGCTTTCCGTAGCGAATATTTTCAAAAATACTTCCGCCAAATAAAATAACATCTTGCGGTACAAATGCCATTTGCTTGCGAAGCTGTGTTAAGGGAATATCTTTGGAGACGTGCTGATCAAAAGTAATAACTCCGCCATCTGGTTCATATAAACGAAGTAATAGGCTTACCAATGTGCTTTTTCCCGCACCGCTTGGTCCTACCAGTGCAATTTTTTGCCCGACTTCCGCAAGAAATGTGATATTTTTTAATACGGGAACTTCTTTACGTGTAGGATAACGAAAGGACACCTCACGAAACTCTACACGGCCACTCAAGTGATATCGCTCTTCGACAGGATATGATGAGTCTGTAATAACTTCCGGTGTTTCGTTTAAAAGCTCCCGTACTCGTTGTGTTGCGCCTATCGTTCTTTGCAATTGATTATAGACTTCTGCAAATCCACCCATACTCCCTCCGATAAAAATAGTAAACATCATAAAAGAGATAAATGAACCTGCTGAAAGTTCTCCGCTGGCCATAAGACGAGATCCTTGCCACATTACAAGCACAATAGCGCCAAACAAACCGAAGATAATGAATGATGCAAAACTTCCTTGGAATACGGAGCTCCAAACTCCAAGGTGAACTGCTTTACGCAACTTGGTGTCATAGCGTTCTACCTCGTAATGTTCTGCCGTAAAGGCTTTGACATTGGTAATACCTTGTAATGTTTCTTCCACCACGGTGCCCGCTTCGCCAAGATGATCTTGCGCTTCACGACTAAGTTTGCGCACTTTTTTTCCAAACAATACAGCAACAATAATCAATACAGGGAAGACGGAAATCATGACCAGAGTCAACTTCCATGATATATACACAATGAAACTAATGCCAATGATTAAGGTGAGAATCAGACGAATAAACTCCGCTAAGGAACTGCTTAACATACCTTGAATCTGAGTTAAGTCTGCGCTCAGGCGGCTGCTTAACTCTCCCACTCTTCTATTTGAAAAAAAAATCATAGGTAAAGAGATAAGTCTTGTGTAAGTAGTGCGTCGAATATCTGATAACGAAAATTCGGCGACTCGTGCAAAAAGATATATTCTACAAAAAGAAAACGCTGCCTGAAATGCTAAAATGCCAATGAGTAAAAAAGCCCAATGATTTATGGTTTGCGTAATTACACCGGGAGTTCCTGCTTTAGCTGCATCTACTAACTTTCCCGTAACGAACGGGAATAACATAGTAGTTATGTTAGACAGTAACAGAAAAAATAACCCCGGGAAAAACCACCACTTATATGGCAGAATATATTTAAAAAGGGATAGGGCTTGTTTAACGTTTTCTTTGTTGAGTGATACCTTTTCTACCTCACCGACAGGATCGGGTCTTCGTGGTCGTGCCATAGTCTATGCTAAAGATTAAAAGCAAAAATAATTTTTTTAATGTAGTACACTCCGATGAACGCATTTATCCTTTATGGGTGAATAAAAATTTCGCATTGTTCGTTCTACAGATAATTATCTTCGCTGTACAAATATGAAATTAAAAAACCTGCATCTCTATATTCCTAATACTCTCACATTAACGAACTTACTTTTGGGTTGTGTCGGAATTATATATGCCTTTGACGAGCGGTATTTTCTTATTAGTGAAATAGGCTCATACAGCGGGCTTTATGATACGCAAGAAATCAATAGTCGCATTTTCTTTTCTTCAATGATAATTATTGTTGCTGCTGTTATTGATTTTGCAGATGGCTTTGTCGCTCGCTTACTTAATGCTCAGAGCGAAATCGGAAAACAGCTAGACTCATTGGCAGATGTCGTCACTTTTGGTGTATTACCCGGAATGCTCCTTTATCAACTATTGGAACGTGCCTATTTTAGTGAAACCGGAGCATTGCTTACCTCTAAGATATACCTTCTTCCGGCACTGTTGCTCCCGTTAGCCGCAGCTTATCGCTTAGCGCGCTTCAATATAGAACCCATATCAAAAGAATATTTTAGAGGACTCGCTACGCCGGCTATGGCATTCTTTGTAGCCTCATTACCCCTTATTTACTTTACGAATTCAAATGGCTTGGGGGCCTATGTGATCAATAAATATTTCCTCTATGCTGTTGCTCTTCTCTTTTCTTACTTGATGGTTTCGGATATTAGGATGTTTTCTCTTAAATTAAAAAGTTGGAGGATCAGAGAGAATGTTGCCATATATTCCTTCTTAGGGTTATGCCTTATCTCTCTCGCTTGGTTAAAATATACCGGAGTGGCCATTTCATTAATTCTCTATATATTATTTTCGATTTTTATTATTAGGGTTCCTGATGTCGAAGAATGAAGCAGGAAACTTTAACTTAGCCTCGCAATAATTTAAGACCACGACATGAAATTTCAAGCCGACATAATAATTATGCCTTTGAAGGAGTTACTAGACCCACAAGGCAAGGCAGTATTAAACGGACTCAAACACATGGAAATAATTCAAATTAAGAATGTGCGAATAGGAAAGCATATTCATCTGGAACTGGAAGCAACAAATAAAGAAGCAGCTACGGCGGCTGTAGATGAAGCATGTCAGAAGTTATTGGCAAATCCTGTAATGGAATATTATGAATATAGCCTGCACGAAGCAGGAAAGTAATGCGCTGCCATACGTTAATCTTATTCCTTCTTGTATGTGCTTTACAAGTTCAAGCACAGCAAGTTTTATCCGAAGCACAACATATTATTGATACACTTAGCTCAAGTGCAATGTTTGGCCGCGGTTATGTTAACAACGGAGATCGGAAGGCCGCTACCTATATATACAATTACCTGACCCTTGAGAGTACCCTATCGAGTCAGAACGTTATTCTCCAGAAAGTGCCCATAAGCATAAACACGTTTCCTTCGGCTATGGAACTTCGTGTAGATGATAAAAACATGGTGCCCGGGAAAGACTTTATTGTAGAAGCTTTTTCAAAAGGGATCAAAGGGACTTATGATGTTAAGTATGTTAACTTTAAAAAGCTTTGGAAGAAAGATTCATTGCACATTCAGATAAAATGTAAAAAATATGAATTACTATGTTTCAGACATAATAAATGGCCCAAGAGTTTAGAAAAGAAAAAAGTAGAATGGTTAATGCAACAAAATCTTTTTGGTGCCGCCGGTGTACTGGAGTTAAACGAAAAGAAATTAACTATGGATGCTTCGCAAGAAGTGTTATCATTTGCGTGGATTCAACTATTAGTGGATTCAACCTATAAAGCTCCAAAGAAGGTAAAACTCAACATAGAGCAAGAGTATATTTCGAACTATGAATCACAGAATGTATTTGCTGTGATTAAAGGGATGGAGGTTCCCGATTCTTTTTTGGTTTTCACTGCACACTATGATCATTTAGGAATGCTGGGAAAGAACACCTATTTTCCCGGAGCAAATGATAATGCCAGTGGTGTTTCTCTGCTGTTAAATTTATCTAAAGAAATCAGCAAAAACCCGCTCAAGTATAGTGTGGCTTTTATTTTTTTTACCGGCGAAGAGGCGGGTCTGGTCGGCTCACACTATTTTGTCGAGCATCCGCTAATACCCTTAAATCATATCAAATTTTTAGTGAATGTTGACTTAGCGGGTACCGGGGATGATGGTATTAAGGTTGTGAATGGAGCTATCGACACCTTACATTTTCAGAAACTAAAAGCATTAAACGAAAAATATGGCCTAATGAAAACAGTACAACCTCGAGGAAAGGCTGCAAACAGCGACCATTATTTTTTCACTCAAGCAGGAGTTCCTTCATTTTTCATTTATACCCTGGGAGGAATAAACGCTTACCATGACATTTACGACAGAGCCGCTACACTACCTCTTACAGATTATGAAGATTATTACAAATTGCTTTTGCTTTTTATGAAATCATTTTAATGACGCATGTCTTGTTTATTCATTGTTCCTACACCGATTGGTAATTTAGAGGATATCACACTGCGCGCAATACGTGTTTTAAAAGAGTGTGATTTTATTTGTGCTGAGGATACCCGTGTTACTTCATATTTGCTGCAGCATTATCAAATTAAAAAGCCCGTACTATCGTATCATAACTTCAATGAACACCACATTACCGAGCGGGTTATTCAAAGGATACAAAGCGGAGAACGATGCGCCTTAGTGAGCGATGGCGGCACTCCCGGTGTTTCAGACCCGGGATTTTTATTAATTCGTACTGCTCTTCAACAACAGATTCCGATTGATGCCTTGCCTGGCCCCACAGCCTTCATTCCAGCATTGTTGCAAAGCGGATTTGCTATTCATCCTTGTTTATTATACGGATTTCTTCCTCACAAAAAGGGGCGCAGCACACAATTAAAGCAGTTATCCGAATTGCCCTATACTTTGGTCTTTTATGAATCTCCATTTCGAGTTGTTAAATTGCTCGAAGAGATTAAACAATATTTTGGACTGAGGCACGTAAGCGTGTCTAGAGAGTTGACTAAGAAATTTGAAGAGACTATAAGAGGCTTAGTTGATGAAGTAATAACCCATTTTAAGAAACACGAGCCTCGCGGAGAATTTGTCGTTGTAGTTGAAGGGGCACATAAGAATAAACAATTGCTATCTAATGAATCGGCTGATTAATTTATTATTGACTTTCGTTGCAGGATTTCTATTTTGGATTGCGTGGGTGCCCCGTCCTGTGGAGATTGCCTTGTTTGCAGCTTTTGTTCCTTTGTTATGGATAGAGCATCAACTCAGTTACTTACCAAAGAAAAGTAATGTTAGTATGTGGGCGCATGCTTATCTGACTTTTTTGTTTTGGAATGTCTTTGTAACGTGGTGGGTAGGAAACACTACTGAGCCGATATCAGGCATGCTGGCCAATGTGTTAAATGCACTTCTGATGACGGTTCCCTTTTTGTTGTTTCATATCACCAAGAAAAGAACAAACGACATCATCGGTTATATTTCGTTGCCGGCATATTGGATTGCATTCGAATATCTTCACTTGAATTGGGATTTAAGTTGGCCTTGGCTTACTCTAGGAAATGGCTTGGCTTTATATCCAAAGTATATTCAATGGTATGAATATACCGGAGTATTGGGTGGATCGCTTTGGGTGCTAACAGTAAATATTCTTGTGTTCCTACTTATTCGTGAACTTGTTTATTCTTATCATAAGTCGAAACAAAAAGCAATACAACTTGTTTCTCTCCTGTTGCTATTCCTCGTTATCCCTATTGTAACTTCTCTTTTTATCTATCATCATGTTAAACAGAGAACAAAAAAAGGAATCTATAAGAATGTAGTTATAGTGCAACCGAATATTGACCCTTACAATGAGAAGTTTGATTTCAGCCGCTTAGATGAACAAATGCAAACATTGTTTCGTCTATCTGAAGAGAAATGCGATTCAAGTACAGATTATCTTGTATGGCCTGAAACAGCTTTTCCGCAAGGAATTATAGAGAACAATATATCTAGAGATAAAACGGTAAGCAAGTTGGAGCTTTTCTTAGATAAATTTCCCAAAGCCTATCTGGTAACAGGATTCAGCGGGTATATACGCTACGACAGTGCCGTAACGGAAACAGCACGCAAATACGAAAGTGGTGAGTGTTGTTATGATGCATTTAATAGCAGCATGCAGTTAACGCATGACGGGAATATTCAAGTTTATCATAAGAGTAAGTTGGTTCCCGGTGTAGAGAAAATGCCCTACCCCGCAATTTTCGGATTTCTCGAATCCATGAGTATTGATATGGGAGGCATGAGCGGAAGCCTCGGCAGGCAAAAACATCCCAGCGTTTTCTTCTCAAAAGACTCTATAGGTGTAGCTCCTGTAATTTGTTATGAAAGTATCTATGGTGAATACCTGACGGAGTATATCCGGCGTGGCGCTAATTTGATTTTTGTAATAACAAATGATGGATGGTGGGGAGAAACTGCAGGACACATTCAACATCTATATTATGGTGCAATGCGTGCTATTGAAACTCGTCGCCCGATAGCTCGCTCTGCTAATACCGGGATCTCTTGTTTCATAAATACGCTAGGTGAAATACAACAGGCCCAACCCTACTGGCATGAAGGCGTTATCAAGCAAACCTTAGAAGCTGGTTTTGGGGAAACATTCTATGTCAGGAACGGAGACTATATTGGTCGTTTTATGCAGATTCTTTCCATATTAATATTTCTTTATCTCCTATATTGCAGAATTAGAAATAAATGAATTATAAAACACTTTGTCGAGACACCCTTGTTGTTGTTGAAGTTGCTGCCGAATTCATTCGCTCACAGTATGAGAAATTCAACCCTGCTGCTGTTCAAGTAAAAAGTTTGAATAGCTTGGTTTCTTATGTAGATATTGAATCAGAAAAACTATTGGTTGCGAGCTTAGGTCGCTTAGTTCCGGAGGCAAGTTTTCATACAGAAGAACAAACCGTAAGCGATGCACATAAGCCTTATCAATGGATTATTGACCCGCTTGACGGCACAACAAATTTTGTCTATCGCATTCCTGTTTTTAGTATTAGTATAGCATTATATCACCAAGGTGTAGCGGTGCTTGGAATAGTCTATGATGTAATGCATAAGGAATGTTTTTATGCTTATGAAGGAGGCGGTGCTTACCTGAATGGAACGCTGATTTCTGTAAGTGGGCGCAATCACTTGTCGGAATGTTTGGTTGCTACAGGGTTTCCGTATGAAATTTTTGATTATTCTGCCCACTATTTATCTATTTTAGAAACTTTAATGCCGCAATGCAGAGGCATAAGGCGCTTAGGTTCTGCCGCCATAGATTTAGCCTATACTGCTTGCGGGCGTTTTGATGCTTTTTTTGAATATAACCTCAATGCTTGGGATGTTGCTGCAGGAGCATATATAGTTCAAAAAGCAGGGGGACAAGTGACAGATTTTTCTTCAACAACATGTTTTATTGCACATCGAGAAATTATCGCTACAAACAATAACGTGCATCAACAAATGTTGAACCTTGTCCATGATGCTTTAAAGAAGTAAGAATCCGCGTTTCTTTAAATAAGTATTCTATATTCTATTTTGCAAAATTTACTGTGCGCTTTTCGCGAATAACCGTCACTTTAACCTGACCCGGGTAGGTTAATTCATTTTGAATTTTCTGTGCCATATTAAATGAAATCTCTTCCGATTTCTTATCATCTACTTTATCTGCTTCTACGATTACACGTAACTCGCGTCCAGCCTGAATGGCATAAGCTTTCTCTACTCCATCATAACTTAACGCAATGGTTTCCAAATCTTTCAGGCGTTTAAGATACTGCTCCATAATTTCTCTGCGTGCCCCCGGACGAGCGCCACTAATGGCATCGCACGCTTGAATGATTGGAGAAATTACATAAGACATTTCCATCTCATCATGATGCGCCCCAATAGCATTAACTACTGCAGGGTTCTCGCTATATTTCTCTGCCAGTTTTGCACCAAGTAATGCATGACTTAACTCGCTCTCTTCATCCGGCACTTTCCCTATATCGTGTAACAACCCTGCTCGTTTTGCCAGTTTAGGATTAATACCTAGCTCTGCAGCCATTATCGCACAAAGATTAGCGACCTCTTTTGAGTGTTGTAGCAAATTCTGTCCATAGGAAGAACGAAAACGCATCCGCCCCACCATACGAATTAACTCGTTGTGTAATCCGTTTATTCCTAATTCAATCACAGTACGTTCGCCAATTTCCCGAATTTGTTCTTCCAATTGCTTTTTAGTCTTTTCTACTACCTCTTCGATGCGTGCAGGGTGAATGCGTCCATCGGCAACCAAACGCTGAAGTGAGAGGCGAGCAATTTCACGGCGCACCGGGTCAAAGCCTGATATAACGATGGCTTCCGGAGTGTCGTCCACAATAATTTCAATACCTGTAGCTGCTTCGAGCGCACGAATGTTCCTTCCTTCACGACCGATAATTTGCCCTTTGACATCATCGCTATCTATATGAAAAACAGACACGGTATTTTCAATGGCATGCTCAGCAGCAGTACGTTGAATGGTTTGAATTACAATTTTCTTAGCTTCTTTATTCGCCTTGGCCTTAGCCTCGTCCATTATATCCTTTACATAAGCCATGGCTTCAGTGCGGGCGGATTCCTTCAAGGTTTCGATCAATTCTGCTTTGGCTTCTCCTTCGGTCAGTTTTGCAATTTGCTCCAGGCGTTTGATATGTTGCTCAGCAGCCTTTTCCATTTCTGCTTTTTTAACCAATACCAATTCCGTTTGACGTTTCAAGTTGTCGCGTTGTGCGTCTAACTCTTGCTCTTTACGTTGTATGTTTTCAATCTTTTGGTTTAGCGATTGTTGTTGTTGTTTAATCTTATTTTCCGATTGTTCTTGAGTGCGGGTACGCTGCGCAATCTCTTTGTCATGCTCTTGTTTTAGTTGCAGGAACTTTTCTTTTGCTTCCAGCAACTTATCTTTCTTTAGGGTTTCTGCTTGCAGTTTGGCTTCTTCTGTAATTCTTTTTGCTTCCAGTTCAGCTTCCTGTGCCTTTTTCTGTGCAGCAGGAACAAAGATGATACGGCCAAGTATCAATCCTATGGCTAAGGCTGCAATGCCTATAGCTATGGCTATAATGAGTGTTTGTGAATCCATTTAGTAGAAATGTTTTTATCATCTGCTTTATTAATAAAACTGCCGTTTTGTAATCAACGTATCTCGTTTGATGCAAAAATAAGAGATTCTTTGTTGCCCGATGGTTGTTTAATCGTTTGGGTCGTTATTTGTTTCCGGATTAATTGACAAAGATTCAATGTGCTTATTCATACTGTTAACTTTTGTATGAACGAATGCAAGTTTTGTTTCTTTGTCTTTGCGTGTTTTAATATCTTCTACAAGCATGTTAAGTAAAGCAAGTGCCAAATAATCTTGATTTTCTTTAATCGAAACCTGACTTTGCCAATAATTTAATTTTTGCTTCAATTCCTCTTCCGCCTGACGCAATATTTTTTCTTCAGTAGGAGCAATGCGTAAAGGATAACGGCGATCAGCTATTTGTATCTCAATAGAAATTTTATTATCATTCATATCAGCCTTGTTGTTCAATATAATAAATCACCTTATTCAGTTCTTTAATCATATCCGTTATCCGGCTACGCAACTCGGTAATATCTTCTTTTTTGGTAAGTGTAGCAGACAAGGTATTTAAATCCAAGATGCGTTGCAATTCTCCCTTACGATGTTGAATTTGCTCTAACTCTTTTTCAAGTCGATCTATTTTGTTGAGCATCTGCTCTTTTTCTTTGCGCAAAGTACGTACCTCTGTTATTAGAGATTGCACATTTTTTTGCAATCGTGTAGCATCATCCAATAGTGCGTTCATCATTTGCGAATTGTAGCGTTCAACTCTTTTTCAAATAAAGTCATCAGTTGCTGCATTTTTTCATCTATTTCTGCATCAACCATTGTTTTATTATCATCCATAAAGGTAAAGCTAACTGCATAAGATTTAATATCATTCCCCATTTTTTTATCTCTATATACATCAAACAGGTTCATCTCCCGAAGAATCGTTCCGCCATTCTTATATGCAAGTTTTTCAATTTCGGAATAGGCGACTTTTACGGGTAAAAGGAGGGCTAAATCGCGACGCACAGCGGGGTATTTGGGCGGCTCCGTAAATTTTACCGGAATGTCTGACGCTAATTGTAATGCAGCTATGTCTAACTCTGTATAAAATACGGGGTGCTTAACATCAAACTTATCGAGCCAATCTGAAGATATGATACCGGTATAGCCCAATATATGATTTTTTCTTCCCCACTGTAGTGCATAATCGCAAGCTATATTTTCAATTTCGCTTATCGCATAATTTGTGATACCGAGTTTCTGTAATAATGCCTGTACAAATCCTTTAAGTTGAAACAAATCAACATTGATATTCTTACTACGCCAATGTTCGGGCTCGTAACTTCCCGTAAGCAGTAATGATAGTTTGGCCTGTTCAGAATATTGATTATTTCCTTTAGAATACACTTTGCCAATTTCAAACAGCCTTAAATCCAACTCCCTACGATTATGATTCATACGAACGGTGTGAAGCAGGGGCATTAACATATCTATCCTTAATGAGTCTAATCCCATATTTGAATAAGATAAGAGGCGCACGATTTCTTCTTTCTTTTGCGGCACTAACTGTTCGCTTAGTTGAGCACTGAAAATGGAATTATTCTGCACTTCCGTAAAACCAAGTCCGGAAATAATTTGCTGCAATCTTCTTTGAAACTGTTCACGCTGACTGTATTCGTTAGTATAAGCTAAAGATGCATGCAAGGCTGTGGTTAATGGAATGTGGTCGTATCCGAGGATACGAATAACTTCCTCGATTAAATCCACCTCAATGGAGCAGTCATTCTTATAACCCGGAGTTGCCCAAGTGCTTGCTTGTGTTGTTTCTGTTATTAACTCAAAGCCGAGTTGCTGCAAGATGGTGTTTGCCGTCTTTCTGTCAATTGTAAAGCCACTCAATTCATTAAGTTTCTCATAGCGTAGTGTTATCGTCTTTGACTCTACTTTAGTTTGACCTACATCAACGATAGAATCCGAAATGTTTCCTCCTGAGATTTCTGCTATTAATGTTGCAGCACGTTTCAGCACTTCTGTTGTATTGTCAAGGTTTACTTGTTTCTCAAATCGCATTGCTGCATCTGTTCGCAGTTGATGATGCACTGCTGTCTTACGAATACTAACCGGATGGAACCAAGCACTTTCCAAAAAAATGTTTTTTGTATCTGAGGTTACACCACTATTTAGTCCGCCGTAAATGCCGGCAATGCACATACCGCCATGTGTATCACAAATCATTAAGTCTTCCTCTTGTAGCTTCAACTCTTTATTGTCAAGTGTAATGAATTGGGTGCCGTGGGGCAGATTTTTAACAAATATTTTATGACCATTGATTCTATCGGCATCGAATGCATGCAAAGGCTGACCATATTCATAAAGGATATAATTTGTTGCATCAACGATGTTATTTATCGGTTTTAGTCCAACTACTTTTAAGCGATTTTGTAACCACTCCGGAGAATCTGATACTGATACTTCGCTTAGAAAAATGCCACTATATCGTTTACAAGCCTCTTTGTTCTCAATCTCAACAGAATAATTTGCATTCAGGGAGATTGCGTTGAAAGAGTATGATGGCAAGCGAAAAGTATCAGGTTGTTTTTTATGAATGGCAAACCAGCAGGCAATATCGCGTGCCATGCCTATGTGAGACATTGCATCTCCTCGATTTGGAGTTATGTTTACTTCCAGCGTATAGTCGGTATAAACTGCATAAACTTCTGTTAGCGGGGTGCCCGGTACTAAGGATGCATCGAGTACAATAATGCCGTCATGATGAGTACTTAATCCGATTTCATCTTCGGCACAAATCATGCCTTGCGATTCAACTCCGCGAATCTTCGATTTTTTAATGATGAACGGCTCTCCCGAAATTGGATACAAGTGCGTTCCGTGCATTGCAACAACTACCTTTTGACCCGCTTCAATATTAGCTGCACCGCATACGATTTGTAAAATCGTGTCATTGCCTACATCCGTTTTTGCAACTCTTAAGCGATCTGCATCCGGATGTTTCTTGAGCTCCAGAACATGCCCAACAACCAATCCCTGTAAGCCTCCTTTAAGGCTTTCATATTTTTCTAAAGATTCTACTTCAAGTCCAACGGACGTTAGAATATCTGCTACTTCCTGTGCCGTTGGTTTTACGGTTAGATAATCAAGCAGCCAATTGTATGAAATTTTCATAGTGTTTAATACAAGCAGCTAAATTAGCTAAAGGGAGGCGCTTACTGTTTAACAGGTTTAGCATTAACCTGTAATACTTCTTTACTCTCCGCCGTATTGCGTGTAACAAAGGCTACAACACGGCAGTTCGTATCATTCCACCCGCTTGGTAAAGTATATTGATAGCTCCTGGTTATTACTGCACCGGATGGCGTTGGTTCGGTTATTAAATCTCCAATAGCATTGGTAAGTACTGCCCTAAGCACATGACGATGTACGTAAAAGGTATCAACCCCTGTTGGGGTTTCCTGAGCATCAATAATGCCGTCTTCAGTGATTAGTACTGTAATGCTTTGCGCATCCGTAATTTCTTCAAGATATTCGAGACTCACAGATGTCGTAAGTTTTCGGTCAACTACATTGTAGTTAGCATTCAGGTTTATTTTCACTTTTAGTGGTTCTTGTAATTGCTGTGCAGCAATTCCTACCCAAACGGCTTTATCCATCATAATTTCTGTTTGACCCGGATATAGCTTACGATCAATGGCAGCAGTAGGCCAAAAGGCAGCAGGTCCTATGAAGTTATCTATTGCAACTCCCTCTGGTATTTTAAAGTTATACAAGCTAAATGGATAGGGCACTGCATAATATCCGCTATGAATGGTAACAATCTCCACTCGGCCACTATGAATATCTGCAATGCTTTGAGAAATCTCATGCCCCTCCGGACAATTGACACATTTTACTCCAGTAAATTCTTCAATCAGTATATTTTTCAATTGAGTAGTTTGTGTTGTATCGGTTGGGGTTGTTGTAGTTAAAGGACATTGTTCTTCGCAAGAAGTGAAAATGCCCATAACGGCAAATGATAGAATCAGGTATGTTAATTTTTTCATGTTTCTGTCTTTGTTAAAATGATGAAGCAATCGTAAAGCGTACACCACTGAATGCCGGCTCAAACCGACAAACACCACCCATACAGTTAACGCCTTCGACCTGTTTTACATAAGCAATCGTAAAGCGGCTTGCGTTTCGCGTGTAAGCAAAATATACATTGTAATAATGGTGTGCTCCGTTTACATTGGCAAGGTTGGGGTTAACATTATACATGTCGCTCACAGCAAAAGAGTAGCGTGGCGCAATATTGTATTCTGCAAGAAACCAAAGCCAAGACCCAAAGTCTTGTTTTGTATTTTGGTACTGCAACTCGGTTCGAATAGACTTCTTCTTAGAAATTTTATAGGTGTATTCTATAAAAGGTGTCGAAGCCACAACTGGCGGGGCTCCCGGTTTAAGACGATATACCTCAATGTTGTAGAATAATTGCTGAAAGCCAACAACGATGTTCATTTTCTTCCATTTATTAATTTCTATCTCTGAGAAATATTCTTCAAAAAGACGGACATTATTCAAATCGTGCACGTTGGAATAATTCAATGTTAAAGTAAACCCGTCAACAGGAGTATAAAAGATGTCAGCCTGATAAGCCATTTCCCCTAAGGCTAGGGCTGCAGCGCTATAACGAGCCGGTAAACGGAATGAGTTTTGTCGTGTCAAAGGAGGTAAATAATCTAGTACGCCTTGCAATAAACGTTCATTGGGGGATGTGCGCAGATCAAAACTTTCCGTGCGTTTTGCCTGGACTGTAATTCCTAATCCGCTTCTAGAATAGGTTAATGAGCTATACAATACCGAGCCTGGTTTGTTTACCAACTTGTTATCCGCATTCACCATAGCTTCGCTGGATTTATATGCTCCCTCGATATACCAACTCAGATTTTTGTAGTTCGTTGTGTTGTAAAATGAGCCGACATAAACGTTATACTTAGGGCAAAACTTTAAACTATCCGGATAGGTATTCAAGTTAGAAACAATAAAATTCATAGATGATGCATCTAAGGTTCTATTTAATGTTGCTATACCCGGTAGAAAGCTTAAATCATCATTCACTTTGATATTCCCTTCCATACGTGCGCCTTTTAAGATAGGCTTGTAATAATCAAACCACAATTTTTGGCGGCCACTGAATGCGGTAATATTCCAGTTCTCAGATATTTTATAATCGAGCTTTATTCCAACCGTTGCATAATCGATACCCAGATAGCGGTCTTCATAGGAACGATAAACGATACCGCTGCCAAACTGTTCATAAAACGACCCTGCTGTTATGGTTAAATCTTTAATACTTTTTCGTAATTGCCAAAAACCAAGCCCTTGTCCGGTAAATGCCTTTTGAGGATTTATTAGATTCGAGTTGTTAAATAAATCAAAACGGACGATAGCATTAAAATCATTATAAGTATAACCTAACGTAAACCACCCTTCCGTTGAAGACAAATAGTTATCATATAAAGGGGTATTTGCAGCGTTTATCGAGGTATCGCGCTGAAAAAAGTTAGCATTGAGCATTAAGTCGCCCGAAAGTTGACCGCTTTGTGCAAATGATTCTGTTATTAAAAAATAACAGCACAGTGCAAGTAGAGTTTTTTTCATTAAGAATAATTAAATGTAAAAAGGTGTGCTAATATCAAATATTTTGATGGATGATGCAAACAAAGAGATTGTATAATATATGTATTTTCGTTAAGCCAACTTAATGTGGCAGGATACTTGAAACACTGAAAATAAATTCATCTTTCTTATGAAATACATACTTGCAGCATTCCTTTTAAGTTTTACTGTTTTAACTCAGGCGCAGAATAAGAAATTGCCGCAAATTGAGTTAAGCAAGTTGAATGGTGATAAAGTTGAGCTCAGCACGATTACCGGAGGCGACAAGATCGTCATCATTGATTTTTGGGCAACATGGTGTATTCCATGCAAGAAGTCTCTGAATAATATGATGGAGGTTCAGAAAGAATGGAAAGAAAAGTATAATGCCGAGATAATTGCTATCTCGATGGATGATGCGCGCAACAGCTCCAAGGTAAAAGCACAGGTTGAAGGGGCCAAGTGGCCTTACTTGGTATTGTTAGATCCCAATCAAGATACCCGCCGCTTACTTAATTTTCAAAATATTCCCTTTTCTGTTTTAGTGGATAAAAGCGGCAATATCGTGTATATGCACCAGGGATATGTTGACGGTGATGAGTTTGAATTAGAAGAGCATATAAAAAAGCTCGCTGGACAATAATATCCTAGCTCACTTCCTCTATTTTATTCAAGCCCCTATTGTTTATTGTACTTATTCAATAACGCTCGCTCATTAATGCTCTGCGTTCCACCTTACTTATCAATATAATGTAGAATAAATAAAAAGAGCCGATTGTTTTCACAATCGGCTCAAACCCAAACCCATCCTATGAAGGATAATCCAACGTGCAGTTAAGCACAAAGGATACTTTTATGAAACTTTAATTGACTTTGGTCCTTTCTGCTTAGCTTCTTCTTTTTTCGGAAGATTCACTAACAGAATGCCGTCTTTTAAGTCCGCATTAATTTTTTCGCTATCTATATTCTCAGGCAAAGTGAAAGTACGACTGAAACTGTTTAGATTGTACTCTCTGCGAGTGTATTTGTCTTTTTCATCCGTTGTCTTTTCTTCGTGCTTGCCACTTATAGTTAATAGGTTACCATCGAGATTTATCTCAACATTATCCTTATATAAGCCCGGCACAGCTAATTCCAACTGAAATGCCTCCGCTGTTTCCTTAACATTTACCGGAGGAATACCCGCACTTACTCGGGGCATTGCAGGTAAATCCATTTGGAAGAAATCATCCATAAATGAGCTAAACAATGAGGGAGTGTTTAACCGATCGTTTTTGAATTTAAGAAGTGTCATAGTTTTAATTTTTCTTCTGTTCTATCAAATGAAATACCATGAGGAAAAACATGACAAGATGACAAGAATAGCTTAATTAAATGACAAATTAATACGGAAGAAACTAAATCTTCGGAAATAGTTTCCGATAATTTTCGATTCAATAGATAAGATGAACTCCGAATTACATCTTCTTTAATGTCAATACCGCACGAGTATGGATGTCGTTTACCGGGGTTCCTTCAAAGGAAGTGATTATTTGAAATTCTTTTCTATTTTTCTTATCCTTTGTTATTGTATAAAGACCTTCAATAATGGGAATAGTTCCTCTTGTGCCACGTATTTGAAATCTTTTACCATCATACACATACTCCATGAAATAACCTGTATATTTTATTGGTTCATTATTAACCATTGAGTCAATTTTCATAAAAAGCCCTACGCGATATCCATAAAGCCCGAATAATGACTCACTACTCATAAATTGAATATATCCGAGGTTCTCGAGTGTGCTTTTATTTGTAATTGCTCCTGCTTCATCATAGCTAATGCTTTCATAGCTTTCTATTTCCCATTTTCCATTTCCACCATATAGTTGAGGAGCTTTGCGATCTTCAATATCACAAGCGGAGAATAATACCGTAACACTTAGGAATAAGAATGTAAGGTAGGATTGCTTAGTCATTATTAAAAAGTAGGTTGAATTGCAAGCCAATTGAATAGTGCCATCCGTGGTCGTTGAGATGTACGAAGTTATTGGCACTCTCCGAAGCAAGTTGATCTGTTAAGAAAAAAGGAATATTTTCCGGTATATATGACGATGGAGAACCTGCTCCATTAGGATTATAATTCTTGTAATCTGTTAAGTCTTTATAATAGTCCTGTCGCTCAGGGCTTCCATCATACCCGAAAGGTTTATAGGAGCGCACCGCTCTGAAAATAATATTCACATACTTCATTCCCGCACCGACTTCGGCGCCGTATGCTCCTGAAAAGCGAGTGGCAGTAAAGATTCCATTCATAAGTTTTTCTAACCCATACGATTTTGTGCCATCGGTATAGATATAGCCCATGTAAGCTGTATTGCTTCTTAGATAAAACCCTACAACCGGTGCTATATGAAAATAAGTGTTTCCAATGCCTATACTAAGATCCGTGCTCCAGTCATTGACTTTCAAAGCCAGTTCTCGCTTTGAGTTATTTATAAAGGTGAATGTGTTGCTGGTACGATACGTTGAGCTGCCTGTCGCCGCATTCATATACAGGCCGAACTCTTCTTTTGCATATACATAACCAATGCGCCACCCAAATCCGGTTGCATTACTAAAATCTTCTTTAAACAATTCGCTAGCATTAGAAGCATTCATACTGTTGTATGAATCAAAGAATTTTTCAAAGCCCGACGACTTAAACTTATAAATCCCATATCCCGTTTGAAGGCTTATTTGTGCTTGACTCCTCGTAGGAAAGAACCACAGGAGAAGAATTGATAGAGATAATAGTTTGTTAATCATGGCGACCTCCTAATTTTAAATAGACTAATAGTCCAACATTACTCATTTTATCTTCCAAGAAATTTCCATCCTGTATCTTACTACCCCCTAATAAGCGATTCTCTGCGTCATCAATATCCATTTTCATTGCATGAAACTGATAGGATAGCCGCACTCCCAACGGGCCTCTTTCATACTGTATAAACGGGGTGAATGCGACTTGGGTAGTAAAAATTAATTCTTTGTTCTTTAAAAACGACTCCCCGGTCATAAAGTGCTTTGTTTGAAAGAGATAGGTCCATGAGGTATCTTTAATGGAACCCTTAGGAGCACGCTTATAGAAGCCCTTAAATGTGCCAACGTCAACAGACAAGCCTCCCTTTAGTGCCCCTCCGGCATAAAATGCAAAACAGAGAAAGTTCGATCGAATCTTCAGCTGCCTTTCAATTTCTTCATTATTATACATAAAATTAGCCTTGCTGACCGTGTGCTTATTTTCCCACAAAATTTCATATCCAACCACATCGTATTCTTGACCAATACCAAAAGCGACTCCTTTTAAGAAATGAATTTTATTAAAGTCGTTTCCGGTATTGTAGTAAAAACGATTTAGATTATTGTGAACATCAATCAATCGGTTTATTTCTCTTGGATTCGCATAGCTTAAACCGTAACCTGCCCTAAAATAGAATTCTTGTGCGCTACTCTCTCCTGTAGCAATTAGGAATAAAGCACACAATAGAAAAATGCAACGCATAGGGGTTAAGAGTTGTTTGTTGCATAATTACCTGATAAGTATGTTAGGTTAAAAAAAGGCTAATACCTGTTACTAACAAAGAACCTTAAAACTATATAAAATTTTAGACTCTATTCTTCTGCGTGCTTTTGCTCGTAGCCAAGTATCTTGAGCATGCTGGATGCTGTTTGTTGCTTGGCGAAGTGCCAGTGTTTCAGGTTTCCCTTGTTGTCGTAATTGATTAGTACATGTTGTGGAGATGGAATTAAGCAATGCTTAATGCCACCATAACCCGATAACTGATCCTGATAAGCGCCAATATGGAAAAAGCCTATGTATAATGGTTCACTGTTGCTGATTCGAGGTAAAAACACCTGATTAATGTGAGCTTCGGAGTTGTAATAATCGTGGCTGTCACATGTTAATCCGCCGAGGTTTACCCGTTGATACTCGGAGTCCCACTTATTGATGGGTAACATAAGAAAGCGTTGACCAATGCCCCACGTGTCAGGCAAAGTGGTAATGAATGACGAATCAATCATATACCATAACTCTGCATCATTTTGTTGCTTCTGTGCTAAAACTTTATATATAGCGACCCCACTTTCCCCCACAGTAAAACTTCCGAACTCCGTAAAAATATTGGGTACCGGAATTTTATTCTTCTTACACACATTCTTAATCTGTGTTACTATAGCTTTCACCATATATTCATAATCATATTCAAAACCTAAGGAATTTTTTATGGGAAAGCCTCCCCCAATATTGATCGAATCAAGTGTCGGGCATATCTTGCGCAGTTGACAGTAAACGTTTAGTGCCTTGTTCAATTCGCTCCAGTAATAGGCATCATCTTTTATTCCGGTATTAATAAAGAAGTGCAGCATCTTCAGGCGGAATTTCTTATTATCATGAATTTTTTGAACATAAAATTCAAGAATATCGCGCCAGCGAATACCCAAGCGCGAAGTATAAAATTCGAATGAAGGTTCTTCTTCTGCGGCTATGCGTATTCCAATATTACAAACTCCTTTGACCAGGCGCTGATAACGATTAATCTCTTCTTTATTATCCAAAATAGGAATCACATTAAAGCCATCATTAATTAGCTTGGAAATTTTGGAGGTGTAAAGATTATTTTTAAAGCCGTTACATATAACGAAACGCTCCTTATCGAAAGATCCCCGCTCATATAATTTCCGGATAATATCAATATCGTATGCATAACTTGTTTCTATATGTGTATCATTTTTTAATACTTCCTCTAGTATGTGAGAGAAATGCGAACTTTTAGTGCAGTAGCAATAATTGTATTTGCCTTCGTACTTCAACTCTTTAAATGCTTTTTTAAACAAGGCTTTGGCTTTGTTAATCTGTGAGCTGATTTTAGGTAAGTAAGTAATCTTCATAGGCGTAGAATACGACCCAACGATTTCCATTAAATTAACTCCATTAAAGTGCAGGTTGTTATTTTTTACTTCAAAACCTTCCTGCGGAAAATCGAAGGTTTGCTGTATCAGGTCGAGATAGGTATTGGACATTTCCTCTGTTGAAGCTGGAATATGATTTTATTAGTAATAAATGAGTTGGACAAATGTATCTAATTTGAAAGTTCGATGATGCTCGTTTTTTACTATTAAAATCAAAGTAGATAGGATGAAACTGCAATATCCTCATAGCATAGATATTTTTTAAATTGTAAAATCTTTTTTTGAAACTTGTACTCCATAAACTTTCATACAATGAAATACGATGCACCTCCTGCACAACTCTTTATAGAAAATCGCAAACATTTTTCAGCGCTAATGAAGCCCAATGCGATGGCGGTGTTTCATAGTAATGATGAAATGCCTCGCAGCGGCGATTCGTTTCTTCCCTTTCGACAAAACCCCGATTTGTTTTATCTCAGTGGTATAGATCAGGAAGATACGATGTTGTTGATTTATCCTGACTGCCCTCGTCCGGAATATAGGGAAGTGCTCTTTCTCAAGAAAACGAATGAACATATTGCTGTTTGGGAAGGACACAAATACACTATGGATGAAGCTTTAGCCGCATCCGGCATTCGCACTATTTTATGGAATGATGAATTTGAAACGATTCTTAATCTTCTGATGATTTATGCGGATACATGTTACCTCAACATAAACGAAAATGATCGTCAAGTGATGAAAGTGCCTTATCACGATTTACGCTTTGCACAAGAATTAAAGCAACGTTTCCCCATGCATCACTACGAGCGGGCCGGTCGGTTAACACAGCAGTTGCGAGAGATTAAATCCAAGTTTGAAATTGACATTATTCGTCATGCCTGTTCCATAACGGAGAAAGCTTTTCGTAGGGTATTGACCTTTGTTAAGCCGGGAGTAATGGAATATGAAGTTGAAGCTGAAATCATGCACGAGTTTATTCGTAATCGAGCAGGGTATGCCTACTACCATATCATTGCATCGGGAGCAAGTGCGTGCGTGCTGCATTATGTTGAAAACAATAAACAATGCAAAGACGGAGATATGCTGCTCCTCGACTTTGGTTCTGAGTATGCCAATTACGCCAGTGACTTAACCCGTACTATTCCCGTGAATGGAAAATTTACACCAAGGCAAAAAGAAATTTATAATGCCGTATTAAGCGTAATGAAGCAAGCTAAGCAGATGTTGCGCCCGGGCACGATCTTGAATGATTTAAACAATGAAGTGGGAAAAATTATGGAGGTAGAACTGATTAAACTTGGACTATTGGATGCCGATGCTGTGAAGAAGCAAAATCCGGATAAACCGCTTTATAAAAAATACTTTATGCATGGCACATCGCACTTTATGGGATTGGATGTGCACGATATCGGTAATCGTTTTGCTCCTATGAAAGCCGGCATGGTCTTTACTTGTGAGCCCGGAATTTATATTCCGGAAGAAAAGATAGGTATCCGAATCGAGAATGACATCTTAGTTACCGATGGCGACCCCATTGACTTAATGAGCAGCATTCCGATAACGGCAGAAGAAATAGAAAGCCTGATGAGAGAAGGGCGTTAAGCTATTCAACCTTTCGCTATACCCTTTTTACCGTTGCTTTATGATGCCTGTTTAAAAAGGCGTTACGAGGTTATTAGAAAAACTACTGTTTACCAAATGACTGCACGTTCCTGCTCCGGACGGAACATTTTTTGAGTATCGTTAACATCATACACTTTATAGAAATCGTTGCAGTTGCTCAAGATACCATTACAGCGGAATTCTCCCGGCGAGTGCGGATTGGTAAGAACTTGATTGCGAAGTGCTGCATCAGTGTATTTTATGCGCCATATCCGTGCCCAAGTCATAAAAAATCGTTCTTCGGGTGTGTAACCGTCAATCTTTTCATTAGACGTAAATTGTTTACTTTTCTTAAAGGCATCGAGAGAAATCATTACTCCTCCAAGGTCAGCAATGTTCTCGCCTAAGGTTAACTTACCGTTAATATGCAATGAATCTAATACAAAGAACTTGTTATACTGCTCTTCAAGCACTTTAGTCTTTTCTTCAAAACGTTTCGTGTCGTCCAACGTCCACCAGCTTTTTAAATTACCCTCTGCATCGAATTTGCTGCCTTCATCATCAAAGCCGTGAGTTAACTCATGACAAATAACAGCGCCTATGCCTCCATATAGAATGGCGTCATCAAAAGATTTATCGTAAAATGGAGGCTGTAAGATTCCCGCAGGAAATACAATCTCATTGTTAGAAGGATTATAGTAAGCATTTACGGTAAATGCATTCATTAGCCATTCTGTTCTATCAACCGGCTTATTGAGCTTATTCATATTTCGTTTAAACTCAAACTCCCAAGAGTGCAATATGTTTTTTGTAAAGCTTTCCTTATCTATATTAAGTGAAGAATAATCGCGCCACTTGTCCGGATATCCAACTTTCACCATAATTTTTTCCAGTTTATATATTGCTTTTTGCTTAGTAGAATCGCTCATCCAGTTGAGTTTTAAAATGCGTTGTTTAAAGGCATCTCGCATATTTTCAATGACTTCTTTCATGCGTGTTTTATCACTCTCGCTAAAAGCAACTTTTACATACTCTTCTCCCAATGCTTCGCCGATTGTTGAGCCGAGTGTGTTCATTACACGTTTCCAGCGCGGCTTGGGAGCTTTTACACCATATAATATTTGCTGCTTAAAATGGAATGCACGCTGATATGAAGCATCGTCCATGTAAGGGTTCAGTTGATCAATCAAATGATGTGTGAGATAGAGTTTCCAATCCGAAATAGGGTATGTTTTTATTTTCTCATTTAAACGCTTCATAAATTCGGGCATACCAATATTCAATGTATCAACTACTCCCAGTTCGCAGGTTGTGAATACATTTTTCCAATTTATATCCGGGGTAAACTTAACTAGCTCTGAGACCGACATCTTGTGATAAATGTTATAGGGGTTCCTTAATGAAACATTATCAAGTGATTTTTCTGCTAATGATTTTTCAAGGTCATAAATTTTATTAGCTTGTTCCACAGCTTTTACTTCGTCAATACCTAATACCACAAGGTTTGAAGCCACATAGTTTTTATATTCTTTTTGAATTCGTTGCGTGGCTGTATCGTTTCGAAAGTAATAATCTCGATCGGGTAAGCCCAAGCCCGACTGGCTGATGTTTAAGATCATCTTATTGGAATTAGCAGGATCCTGATCAGCATATAAATCAAAAAGCGGATTCAATCCTTGCGTAATGGCTTTTGCCAAATAGGTTACTAATTTTTCTTTTGAATCCACGGCATTTAATTCTTGTAACAGCGGCTCTATCACTTTTATTCCCTGTTCATTGAGCTTTGTGGAATCCATTCCTGTAGTATAGAATGCTCCTACTTTGAAGCGGTTAGATGATGGGATTGCATTTTTATCGCTTGCCGCATCCTCTAATACTTTCCTCAAGATGCCATACCTTAATTCATCCACTTCATTAAAGGTGCCCCATTTTGACTCTGTACCCGGGATTGCCGTGTTATGAATCCAAGAGCCGTTAATACGCATATAGAAATTATCGCCGGCCGAAACGGTTGTATCAAAATCGGCAGGCTTAAATACCTGATAACTCATAGAATCTTGTTTCTGAGATTGTTTACATGATGCTGTTGCTAACAGGCATACAGCGCACATTATTCTTATAAATTTATTTTGCATAATTATCAAAAGGGTAATACCCTGCGGACAAAAGTACTGTCCTGTTTTTTTACTGCTAAATAAATTACACAAGTGCGGAATATGACAATACTCCTATTCCGTTTTTTGATTTTCAATATCTTTAACTTGTCAAAGAAATAAACTCATCGATTATGAAACCTTCAGAAGAAATGATGCTTCGTCTTTATCACAAATTGGGTAAGCTATTTTATGCCGTAGCGGCTTCAGATGCTGAGGTAAAAAAAGAAGAGGCTGAAAAACTTTACGAAATCGTAAAAAGTGATTGGTTACCGGTGGAAGACGCCGAAGACGATTTTGGTTCTGATGCTGCTTTTCAAATTATTTCGGCATTTGACTTATTAAACGATGCCCGTGCTTCTTCAACAAGTTGTATGAAGCAGTTTGAGGATTTTTACAAATCTCATAAGTACTTGTTTACGGATAAGATTAAGAAACTTACCATGCTTACTGCAAATGCAATAGCTTCCAGTTTTAGGGGGAAAAACAAATCGGAACTCATAATTATTCAGGAGATTCAGCACCTCTTCAGGGGTTAAGAAAAATATTTTCTTTGTGCGTGCAACCCTATGGTCTAATTTACAGACTATATAGTGCATTTTGCCGCAAATAGGATGTATTTCATTAAAACTCCACAGATTTTAAAGCGTCTTTACCCTGATCAGATATGGAGTCTTCCGGCATCAAATAAGAATATCTATTTGACCTTTGATGATGGTCCCACAAATGAGATCACAGAATGGATTCTGGATACACTTGTAAAGAATCGGGCAAAAGCAACCTTTTTTTTAGTTGGCGATAACGTGCAACGCCTACCACATTTAGTGCAACAAATTCAACAGGGTGGCCATCACGTGGGAAACCACACCCAAAACCATCTGAACGGATGGAGTACCGACACAAACGATTATTTACGCAATAGCCTTAAGTGCGCTGAGGTATTAAACACTCCGCTTTTTCGGCCTCCGTATGGTCGCATTACACGTGCACAGGCTCGCATTATGCAAAAGCGCTTTAAGATTATTATGTGGGATGTGCTCAGCGGAGACTTTGACAAGACGATAAGCAAAGAGCGGGTTCTACGAAATGTTCTCAATCATACCACTTCCGGTAGTATCATTGTTTTTCACGACAACATAAAGGCCGAGAACCGAATGAAGTATGCTTTGCCTCGCGTGTTAGACTACTTTGGTGAAAAGGGATTCACTTTCAACCCTATTCCTTATCAATAAGTTATTTTTTTAAATTAATCGTTCCGTTAACAAACGGATTTCCAATATGGGAGCATGGCGAGCATATAAGATGTTATATGCAGCGTCAACAATGGGAATGTCTGCCTGAATTTCTTTATTAATATGATGAATGCAGGTTGTGGCGTAATACCCTTCAGCAACCATATTCATTTCTAACTGCGCAGATTTTACAGTGTAACCTTTGCCTATCATTGTTCCGAAGGTGCGGTTGCGGCTGAACTGTGAGTAGGCCGTAACCAAGAGGTCTCCGAGATAGGCACTGTCTTTAATATCTCGATTGATTGGATGTACTGCACGAATGAAACGTTCCATTTCTTTAGATGCATTACTAATAAACACCGCCTGAAAGTTGTCTCCATACCCTAAACCATGACAAATTCCGGATACCAACGCATAAATATTTTTCAGCACAGCAGCATACTCAGTACCAAAAATATCGTCTGTTGGGTTAGCATGTATGTAGCGGCACCGAAATAGTTGCGTTAATAATTCTGCAAAATCTTTATCTTGAGAAGCCATAGTCAGATAGCTTAATTTCTCAAGAGCTACCTCTTCTGCATGGCAAGGCCCACTAATCACTCCAAACGATTTAAAGGGGACATTAAATTGTTGATTAAAATATTCTGCTAGGATGAGATTATCTTCTGGAATCATACCCTTTACTGCGCTGACAACTTGCTTGCCCTCAAAAATGTTTTCGGGCAGATGTGCCAGGCTTGATTTTATAAAAGCAGCAGGAATAGCGATAACCACAATATCGGAGTTATTAATTACTTCTTCGAGATCTGCTTCTATACTATTTTGTGCAATGTGAAAAGAAACCGAACTCAAATAATTCGGGTTATGACCGATTTCAGAAAGATGATGTCGTATTTCTTTATTACGCACATACCAGTTCACCCGATGCTGGTTCTCGTTCAGAATTTTTACTAATGCGGTAGCCCAACTTCCCGCACCAAGTACTCCGACTTTTACTTGTAAGCTCATATTGGTTTATTTTGACTCGTCTTCTTTGAAGAGTTCTTCTTTCTTTACCACAATGACAACCATGCCATCTTTTAATATTTTAGATATTGCACTATAGGGGGCATCTACTACTTGTTGTTTCTCTTCCAGTCCACTTTTAATTTCTATAAATTCATCATCTTGGATACCGGTAGTTACATTTACCGCCGAAAGTTTATCTCCTTTATTTAATACGAATACTATGGGTTGTACTTTCTTTTCTTGTGTGCTGTCTCCTGTTACAATAGTCGTTACCGATTGAATAGGGACCTTAAGTGCATTCTCTACCTTACGTGTTTTAATATCAACGGCGCAACTCATTCCGGGTAGTAATGGGAATTTCTTTTGCTCTGCGTTAATCATATCCACATACGTATCCGGTAAGATTAAAATCTTCACTGTAAAATTAGTGACTTGGTCGGTGCTTCCTGCGGCGGCAGACGAGTTCGCCGAATTGGCTATCTCGGTTACTACACCCTTAAACTTTTTATCGTTGTACGCATCAAGTGTAATCTCTGCGGTATCTCCTAAACCTACGCGCAACACATCACTCTCGCCTACATCAACACGTGCTTCCATTGCAAACAGGTTACTGATTCGAAACATTTCAGTACCTGCCATTTGATATGTAGCAACTACGCGTTCTCCTCTTTCGACATTCATCTTTGAAATAATTCCTCCCACAGGGGCAATGATGCTCGTTTTGCTCAAGTCGTCTCGCGCCTGCTTAACGCCTGCTTGAGCACTTTCCACATTAAACTTAGCCGCATCCACTTGTTGTTGCATACCGTTGTAATTAGCCAAAGCGGCTTTGTACTGCGTTTCTATCTGATCAAAATCAGAGGCGGCAATTACTTTTTGTTCAAATAAAGTCTTATTACGATTATAGTTTTTTTGTGCATTTTCAAATTGCACTTGCAATTGCGTCAGCTGAGCTAAGGTATTCAGATGATTGGCTTTAGCCGTGTTCAGTGTGGCAACGGCACGATCCAAAGCTGCGATGTAGTTATCCGGTTTTATGCGCGCAAGTTCCATGCCTGCATATACGGAATCGCCTTCCTTAACATATAGTTCTATGATTTCGCCGGCCACATCGGGACTGATTTTTACTTCGAGTGATGGATAGATTTTTCCGCTTGCCGTAACGGTTTCCGTAATGTTGCCTCGTACAACTTCTGCCACACTGACTTTTAAATGAGCATTCCCTCCGATAAATCCCATTTTCTTACCTATTATGATAAACACAATGAGTGCAACTACTACGAAGGCAGCAATCCAATAAATCCGTTTCATTAGGGTAGTGTTATTTTATTACCTTGATAAAAATCAAGAATTTTTAATTTAAAGAGATAGTCATACTTCGCTTGAAGCAGTTGAGATTCGGCGTCGTATAAATTCTTACGGGCCGTGCTGTAATCATATACATTCGTAACTCCGACTTCATATCGTTTTTGTGTAAAATCAAATGCTATTTGTAAAGACTCCAGTAGTTTTTTTTGTGAAGCATAGCGCGATGAAGCCGCCTGTGCATCAGCATAAGCCGTGCTAATATCTCGTTTTAGGTTAAGTTTGGTTTGATCATAATTAAATCGAGCGATGCTCCATTGCAACTTACTTCGCTTTATTCCCGCATTAGTGCTCCATCCGTTTAGTATGGGGATGGAAATTCCCAGACCATAATTCTTACCTAAATTATTGTTTAGCTGGTCAGCAAAAGGAATGTTCTTGTAATGGTAAGTTAATTCCGGTGCCACAACCAATTGGTTCGTTGCCATAACATATCCTATGGGATAAATCGCCCCTGTGGTGTCATATCCTGTTACGTTTTTTGCAGCATCAGAATAACTGGTAAATAAACTATAACTGAAGTTAATGCTTGGATATCGCCCACCTCGCGCCACTTGCAGGGTTTTAAATGAACTTTGAAGATTGTAGTAACTGCTCATCACACTAGGAAAGGAGACCACCGCTTTATTAAATATACTATCGACGGCCCCGCTCCCATACTCAAAATGTTCGGGTAGCTCTATGGAAGGCACTTCTACATCAACCGGCTTTTCAAGGTTCAACAACAACTGAAGGTTTAACAATGCGATATTCTGTTGGTTACGCGCAGCTATCAGATTCACTTCATCTTGTGCTACTTGAGCGTCTATATTGTAATTAGCGGATTCAGATTGCACGCCTGACGCGACTAATTTCTTTGTACGTTCTTGTTGTTCTTTGCTTAGCGCAAGCGTTTGCTCTGCGCGCAATAGTTGCTCCTTTGCCATAACTATCTGCAAATAAGCATTGGCTACGTTTAATGAAACATCATTTAGTGTTTGCTCTGCACTATATTTTGATGACATGTAAGCATAGTAACTTTCTCGCATCTGATTTAGTTTGCGAAGGCCTCCAAACAAGGTTATGGAAGTGCTGATGGTGCCGCTTCCGCCAGTTATGTTTTGTACGATATACGTATTTGTTGTAGGGTCAATATTCCGTCCGCGGCTGATGCCATAACTTCCGTTGGCATTCAGGTTAGGGAGAAAGTTAAACTTGCTTTGTGAATAATTAACTTCATTGAGTTCAGCATTTAGTTGTGTAATCTTTAGTTGAATATTATTCTCGCGTGCATAACTGATACACCTATCCAAAGTCCATATTGGCTGAGCAAATACTATATTGTGTAAGCCACAAAATAGTAAAAAAAGGATAAAATACGGTTTCATCAAACAGGGCAAATATAGCGGCTTGCTTTTTAGCTTCCGATGACTTAATTATGTATTTACATTAACGTTTAAATTTGAATGTCTAACGAGTATTATATGCGCGAGGCCTTAAAAGAGGCTCATAAAGCTTTCGAAAAAGATGAAGTGCCCATTGGATCTGTATTAGTTTATAATAAGCAAATTGTTGCCCGTGGTCACAATCAGGTAGAACTCTTACAAGATATAACAGCCCATGCAGAGATTCTTTGTATAACGGCGGCTTCAGCAGCCTTTCATAGCAAGTATCTTACTGATTATAGTCTTTATGTAACATTGGAACCATGCATGATGTGCGCCTCCGCAATTGGCTGGGCACAGATTTCACACCTGGTTTTTGGAGCCTACGATGAGCAAAAAGGGTTTACGCTTTACGCACCTTCTCCCCTGCACCCTAAGTGTTTGGTGGAGGGGGGTATATTACAACAGGAATGTAGTGTATTATTAAAAGATTTTTTTAAAAAAATAAGAGGCAAGTAAACAGTGGCCGAAAGCCTTGAAGAATTATTTAAAATTGCAACCCAATGAGTGAACACATATTTGAAATCGGATCTCGTCCGCTGAACCTTGCGGAGTTGAGTAAATTGAATCAAGGTAACGTGACGTTAGGATTAAGCGAAGATGCTCAAGAGCGGATTTTACACTGTCGCACGTATCTAAATCAGAAAATGCAAGACAGCGGTAGCCTCTACTATGGAATCAATACCGGATTCGGCTCCTTATGTAATGTAAAGGTTTCTCCTGAACAATGTGGCACACTTCAAGAGAATTTGATGATGAGTCATGCTTGTGGTATGGGAGAAGCAGTAAATAAAGAAATTGTGCGTTGGATGCTGCTATTAAAAGTACAATCCTTGAGCTACGGTCACTCCGGAGTGGATTTGGCTACTGTATGGCGGTTAATTGACTTTTTTAATCATGGCATTTATCCGGTCGTATTTACTCAAGGTTCGTTAGGCGCCTCCGGCGATCTGGCACCTTTGGCTCATTTATGTTTACCCTTGATAGGTAAAGGAAAGGTGCAATATAATGGGACACTATATGATGCTGAATCTTTATTTCCTCACTTCAAGTGGAAGGCCTTAAAGCTACAATCTAAGGAAGGACTTGCCTTATTGAACGGCACCCAATTTATGAGCGCCTATGCGGTTCACATTTTATTGCGTACACAAAGTTTATTATTGTGGAGCGATATTATTGCTGCATTATCTTGTGATGCTTTTGATTGTAAAGCAGAGCCGTTCAATGCCCTCCTGCACAACGCACGCCCACATACAGGGCAAATTCATACTGCTGCAACTATACGTAAATTGCTTAGCGGAAGTGAAATATCTGCACAAACTAAAAAACAAGTTCAAGACCCATATTCATTCCGGTGCATTCCACAAGTGCACGGTGCTTCAAAAGATGCTATAGATTATGTAATACATGTTGTTGAAACAGAGATTAATTCGGTAACCGATAATCCTAATGTTTTTGCACAGGAAGATGAGATACTTTCGGGGGGCAACTTTCACGGACAACCTTTGGCATTAAGCCTTGACTTCCTTGCTATTGCCTTGAGTGAGTTAGGCAGCATCTCTGAGCGCCGCACTTATCAATTAATAAGCGGGCAACGCGGGCTTCCTGCATTTCTTATTAAGAATGCAGGATTAAACAGCGGCCTGATGATTCCACAATATACCGCTGCTTCCATTGCAAGCCAGAACAAGCAACTTTGTTCACCGGCTTCCGTTGATTCCATTGTAAGCAGTAATGGTCAGGAAGACCACGTGAGTATGGGAGCAAACGCCGCAACTAAATGCCTTCGCGTATTAGAAAATACCGAACGAATCTTATCTATTGAATTATTAAATGCTGTACAGGCTCTTGATTTTAGAAAACCATTACGGAGCAGCCCTATACTTGAGAAAATTATCGGAGACTATCGTTTGGCCGTATCTTTTAATGAGCAAGATCGGGTGTTGCATGAAGATTTGGAGGCTTCGTTAAATTTTATTTTGAACTATCAACTCCCATCTATTTGAACCGAGCAGAGGTAAAAAGATTGTTAAATGAAAAAGCGAAGCAATTCAATAACCCTTCGTTTATTATAAATGATCCGATAAGTATTCCACACCTGTTCGAGAAAAAGCAGGATATTGAAATATCCGGACTCTTCTCTGCTGCGCTTGCTTGGGGGCAACGAAAGACAATTATAGAAAACAATATAAAACTGATGCAGTTGATGGAGATGTCGCCTTATGAGTTTATTACACAGCACGAAGAGAAAGATTTGGAACGTTTTTCTGGCTTTGTGCATCGAACATTCAATACTACCGACCTGCTTTATTTCATCTATTTCTTAAAAAATTATTATCAGACTCATTCTTCTCTGGAGGATGCATTTATACCGCTTGCTCAAACAAATGAAGAATATGGATATGATGCACTAACGCAATTTCATCATATATTTTTTTCACTCGATATTCTGTCGCAACGAACACGAAAACACATTGCAACACCGGAGCGCAACTCGGCGTGTAAACGATTGAATATGTATTTACGCTGGATGGTGCGCCGCGATGACAAAGGTGTAGATTTCGGAATCTGGACACGCATTCTGCCCTCGCAATTAATTTGCCCATTAGATATTCACGTACAACGGGTAGCACGCTCCTTACAATTACTTACCCGCAAACAAAATGACTGGAAAGCAGCCATTGAGCTTACCCGTAATTTGCGCATGTTCAATCACGATGACCCTGTAATTTACGACTACGCTTTATTTGGATTAGGTGTTATGGAGAAATGGCGTTGATTAACGCTTGTTTTCCATTCCATCGATAAAGCAAGTTCTGCAACGTGGTTCATAATGATTTTTTGCACCAAGCAATACTGTTGATTCAATATCGGATAAACGATAAGAGTAGGAAGCTAAGTTTCCACATTTTACACAGATGGCGTGCACCTTAGTTATATATTCTGCTTGTGCCAGTAATTGAGGCATAGTGCCGAAAGGTTTCGCGGAAAAGTCCATATCTAACCCGGCAATGATAACCCGAATGCCGCGATTTGCAAGCTCTTCACATACTCTTGGCAAGGCATCATCAAAAAATTGTGCTTCATCTATACCAACAACTTCTATGTCAGAAACTAATGCGGGGATATCCGATGCATGTTTGACCGGTACGGAGGTAATGCTGTTTTCATCGTGCGATACAATTTTGACTTCATCATACCGCACATCCAGCTTGGGCTTAAAAATAGCTACGTTCTGATTCGCAATCTTAGCACGTTTTAACCGACGAATTAACTCCTCCGTCTTTCCGGAAAACATGCATCCGCAAACAACTTCAATCCATCCGTTGCGGTGGGGTTTAACATACGGCTCTAAAAACACGTCAGGTGGCCCTCAAGGTTTTATTATTCAAGTAATGATGTAGATATTCGGGGTCAACTAATGATATGACCTCTTTACGTTTTTGTTCTAAAAAGGAGTAAGGCAATTCTTCATAAAATTTTTCGGGTTTAAGGTTCATCCAATCGGAGGGGTTAAAATTAGGTTTCGGGAAGGCGATACCTAAACCGTAATCACAGTTGAGTGTGAATAAATCAAATTGATCTAAGCGTTTATTTAACTGAATAAAATGGTGGAAAGATTTCCACGAATCGCCACACCAAAAACTCTTCTCCTTATGTACTGACCTTGCGGCACTACGCGAAGCTGCCGGCAGGGCCAACGCTTCAGTTTCAGGATTAATATCATGTAAAACGAGGGCACTATGCAGATGAATGTGTTGCAGCGTATGAATAATATCAAAAAAAGTTTGCTGATAGGTATGTAGTCCATCAATAAAGACTACATCAAATACTGTTTTCTTGTTTGATCTTATTATTTCATTGAAAAAGATATCGCTTGTGGTGTGTTTATATTTATTACGCAAATTCTCTGGCCTCTTTCGGATGGCATGCAACTTATATCGGAATGTGATTTTCATATCCGGATCAACTGCAGTTTTATATGGTGCTCGTATTTCCATAAAACAGCGACCGTCAAAAACTCCTATTTCTAAATATTTTCGGGCTGAAAGCTTGTCTATAATGAGTTGTATAACATCTTTTCGTTCCATTCTTATCCTGCTGTGACAAATATAACTTTTTGCGGTAAAGCAATAGGCTTATTCAATCTATGTAAGATTGATTCTACCATTTATCGAATAAAATAAGAGAATTTATCGTTAAGCAATTACTTTTACACAGATATATAATATGGATATTGGCGTTCAAACAAAGATTACAGTACTGGTAGAGAAAATCAACTACTTGCAACACTCTATTGCACAAAATAACGGTGTGGTGAGCAAGGTAGATAAAGATTTACTGGTGAATTATGTGCGTGAATTATATGAGTTAGTACTGAGCCTTCCGGTTAATATGCCTCAGTACCCAACTCAGGGCTACAACGCGCCCGAGCCGACTGCTTCATATCCACCATATCCTCAACAAAACTACCAACCCAATTATCCACAAACACAGGTTCCTCAACAAAATCCAAGCTATCCCCAGCCTCCTTTACCCTCAACACCTCAACAAACAGCGGGCACGCCTCCTATACCGCCTTCACAAAAGGCGGGGAATGAATTAAATGCATCATTTACATTCAGCAGCGGTAAAAGAACCTTATCAGACACCATTAAAATTAAAGTAGCCGGAGATAAGCCTTCGATAAATGAGAACTTTAAACGTGAAGATAAAGACATTGCATCGAGAATGCAACTCACCCCGATTAAGGATTTAAAGATCTTCATCAGTTTAAATAAACGATTCTCTTATATCAATTTCTTGTTTGGCAATGATGCAAGTTTATATGATGAAGCTATCACCTACCTCAACTCGTGTGATTCGTTTGAAACGGCAAAGCAATACCTCAACACCTATTTACAGCCGAAGCTTAACTGGGCAGATGATAATGAGATGGTAACCGAGTTTAAGACTCTGGTGGAGCGTCGTTATATCATGTAAGTATTTTTTCTATATCGCTTACGACTTTTTCTGTTGCCCCCTTATTCGATTGAACATACTCTTTGTTTATGTTGCCTGTCTTTTTCATTTTAACCTCATCATTAAGGTATGTTTCTAATATTGTTGCCAGTTCTATTTGGTTATTAACAACCTGAGCACCGCCAAGTTTCAGCAACTCAAGCGCCTCTCTGAATTTTTGAAAATTCGGGCCAAACAATATAGGCTTTCCATAAACTGCAGCTTCTAATATATTGTGGATGCCCGCACCAAATCCGCCCCCTATATAGGCAATATCCGCATAGCGATATAATGCGGATAGCAGTCCGATTTTATCCAGAACCAAAATCTGTTTTAGGTTTACTTCCTTACTCTCATTTATTGAAGTATAATTTACTGCATTAGAAATGCTCAGAAGTATCTGTTGAATATGACTTGCGTTGATTTCGTGAGGCACTATAATCCATTTCACTGTAGGAAATTTTGAAACTATAGAAAGAAAGAGTTCTTCATCTTCCGGCCACGTACTCCCTGCAACTACACATTTATCTTCTCCTATAAATTCTTTTATAAAAGGGATCTGAACATCTTGGCTTCCCACTTGCAGAACTCTGTCAAAACGTGTATCTCCGGCAACTTGGATATTCTGAACATCATACTCTATCAATAACTTTTTGCTACATTCATCCTGAACATACAAACGATGAAAACTCCGGAGTGCTTTTAAGAATATTCTACCATAAGGTTTAAAAAATATTTGTGAAGGTCTGAAGGTTGCTGAAAGCAATAAAAGAGGAACTCCTTGCTTCTTGCATTGAAAAATATAATTAAGCCAAAACTCGTATTTAACAAACAGTGCGACAGCCGGTTTTACAGCAGTAATAAATCGTTTTGCATTGCGTGGTGTGTCTAAGGGCAAATAATAAATTACATCTGCTCCATAATAATTTTTTCTCAGTTCATATCCTGATGGTGAAAAGAAAGTAAGTAATAATTTATATCCGGGAAACTCTTTGCGAATACGTTCTAAAACTGGTCTTCCTTGTTCAAACTCTCCTAGCGATGCACAATGCATCCAGATTACGGGCTGCTTATTATCAGTAAAGTGGCGTTCAATACTCAACATCAAATTTTTACGTCCTTCAACCCATAAAGCTGCTTTGTGATTAAACATTGAGGCTATGCGAATGAAACCTCCATACAGGAATATCCCGATTTGATAAATCAAAAATGTCATCAATAATTATAAAAGCGTTCTTCGTTCTTACTGTAAAGAGGCAAAATCCAAGATGCAGAAAGCCCCATCATCATATCCAAGCGCAAGGTGTTATCTTGTTTCCGTTCATCAAAATTCCACGAGCGGCGATTACGTGTAAGGGCTTCATTAAAGTCAAATCCAACTCTGAAATTCATCCTGCGTCGTGCATCAAGGTTTATGAGTTGAATCGTTTGTTTAAATAAAACGCCATTCGTTAGACGGTCATATCCCTTTTTATATTCTTTATTCAACTGTAATAATATTTCATCCTGATCGACAATGCGGATTTTATGTTGCAAAAATCCTACTCCCGCACTGAATATAATACCCGAATTGGGGTTGATCTTTTTTATAGAAACTAATTTACCTATGCTCCCATAAATCATATATCCCCGTTCAAATAAAGCAACATCGGCAATAGTACCTGTGTATCCAATTAAGTCACTCCCTGCACTTAGCGAATCAATAAATGAAGATTCCTTTACCGTGCGACCATAAATAAAATCGCTCCCTATTCCAAAAATAAAATTTGAGACAGATTTGCGATATACTCCTCCGCCTATGCTGCTGTTGTTACCAAAGCGGTTTGCCAAATCTCCGAATGGCAGATATAAACCGAAATTACCTTGTATCAGGGTGCCTGCAATTGAAGCCTCTTTCAGCGATTGTGCACTTGAGCTATACACACTAAAAAAAAGACCTGTTAGTATTAAGTATTTCTTCATCCGTTTCAAACTTAGCAAGAATATAAACTGCAAATGAATAACATTCCTTATATACTATATTTGCCACGCTTAAATACAATGAATAAGATTGAAATGGTTGACCTCAAGGGTCAGTATCGGAAAATAAAAAAAGATGTTGATCAGTCCATACAAGACGTAATTGATTCTACCGCATTTATCAATGGCAAGCCCGTTCAGGACTTTGCTACGGAAATGGCCGCATACAACGGAAGTAAACATTGCATTCCGTGTGCAAACGGCACAGATGCATTACAGATTGTAATGATGGCCCTAGGTCTGAAACCTGGAGATGAAGTAATCTCTGCGTCCTTCACTTATTTCGCCACGGTGGAAGCGGCAGCATTGTTAGGTTTGGAAACCGTTTTTATTGATGTAGATCGCAATACGTTTACAATAAATATAGATGCCTTACGTAAAGCCATTACGCCAAAAACAAAATTGATTGTTCCGGTTCATTTATACGGACAAGCAGCTAATATGGAGGAAATTTTGAAGATAGCTGCCGAGCATAAGATTCCCGTATTGGAAGACAACGCACAAGGAATAGGCGGCACCTTCACATTCAGCAATGGGGTTATCAAGAAAAATGGCGCTATGGCACTCGCCGGTACAACTTCTTTCTTTCCATCAAAAAATTTAGGCTGTTACGGAGACGGCGGTGCTATTTTCACAAATGATGACGAATTAGCCGTAAAGTGTCGAATGATCGCAGCGCATGGTCAAAGAATTCGATATCAACATGATTTAATCGGCATTAACTCTCGCTTGGATACTATCCAAGCCGCTGTTCTACGTGTAAAGCTCAAACATCTGGATGCCTATTGCGATGCGCGGCGAAAGGCCGCTGATTACTACGACAAGGCTTTTGAGGGAAATATAAAAATTACGACTCCTTATCGTGCTCCTTACGCTAAACACGTGTTTCATCAATACACAATAATTCTACATGAAAGCGTGAACCGCGAAGCATTGATAGAGCATTTGAAAGATAAAGGAATTCCCACTATGCTTTATTACCCTGTGCCTTGTCATAAACAAAAGGCATTTGAAAATCGAGGCCACATAAGTGGGGCACTAACCAATACCGATTATTTAACTCCGCGTGTTTTATCCCTGCCTATGCATACCGAGCTTTCAAATGAGCAGTTGCAATATATTTCACAATGTGTTATAGAGTTTTTAAATTAACCTAACATGAATATTGCTGTAGTAGGAACAGGTTACGTCGGGCTGGTTACGGGAACTTGCTTTGCCGAAACAGGAAACACGGTGATTTGCGTAGATATAAGCGTAGAAAAAATTAACTCTTTAAAAGCAGGCAAAGTCCCCATATTTGAGCCCGATTTAGATACCCTTTTTGAACGCAACGTTAAGTATCATCGTTTATTCTTTACAACCAACCTTGCTGAAGCGGTTCAAGATGCAGAAGTTATTTTTTTAGCTTTACCCACTCCCCCCGGCGAGGATGGGAGTGCCGACTTAAAATATATATTGGGCGTGGCCGATGAATTAGGCAAACTAATCATAGATTATAAGGTTATTGTAGATAAAAGCACGGTACCGGTTGGTACCGCAGAGAAGGTACGAGCGGCTATTGCAAAAAATGCAAAAACAGAATTTGATGTAGCCAGCAACCCTGAATTCTTACGTGAGGGAGTTGCTGTTGATGACTTTATGAGGCCTGACCGTGTTGTCATCGGCACTTCATCAGAGCGTGCAAGAAAAAAACTGGATACTTTATATGAACCGTTCGTGCGCCAAGGCAATCCTATAATTTATATGGATGAACGAAGTGCCGAAATGACGAAATATGCCGCCAACGCTTATTTGGCAACTCGCATTTCCTTCATGAATGAAATTGCTAATGTATGCGAACGTGTAGGAGCCAATGTAGATATGGTGCGTAAGGGAATAGGCAGCGACAATCGTATCGGAAAACGTTTCCTTTTTCCCGGAATCGGATATGGAGGAAGTTGCTTTCCTAAAGATGTAAAAGCATTACATAAAACTGCGCAGGAATATCAGTATGATTTTAAAATATTAGATGCAGTAATGAAAGTAAATAGTATTCAGAAGTTGATACTATTCGAGAAAATAAAAGATTATTTTAACGGTAAATTAAAAGATAAGGTCATTGGCATTTGGGGATTGGCTTTTAAACCTAACACAGACGATATTCGTGAAGCACCCGCATTATACATTATTGAGGCACTCTTGAATGAGGGAGCATCTATTATAGCATACGACCCCGAAGCTATTGAGAACACGAAGAGCTTATTCGGCAACCGGATTCAATACGGGTCATCCCCTTATGAGGCGGCACAAGATGTGGATGCCTTGGCTATTCTCACTGAGTGGTCAGAGTTTCGAACACCGGACTTTAAGAAACTCTCAGAAATCATGAAACAAAAAGTCATTTTTGACGGACGAAACGTGTTTAACACTAATACACCTGATGAATATGGATTTTACTACAACAGCATTGGTCGCGTAACTATTAAAAACACTTGAGTAAAATGGTTCGAAAACGCATACTCATCACCGGTGCTGCCGGGTTCATAGGCTCTCACTTATGTGATAAGTTTTTAAATAACGGATACGAGGTCATCGGAATGGATAATCTTCTTACCGGAGACTTACACAACATTGAGCATTTATTTCCCATAAAAGAGTTTACCTTCTATCATCACGATGTAAGCAAGTTTGTTTATGTTCCGGGGCATTTAGACTATATCCTCCATTTTGCCTCACCGGCTTCACCAATAGATTATTTAAAAATGCCAATACAGACTTTGAAAGTAGGCTCTCTCGGCACACATAATTTACTGGGGTTGGCTTTATCCAAAAAAGCCCGAATCCTTGTTGCATCTACCAGCGAAGTCTATGGTGACCCCTTGGTACACCCTCAAAACGAAGACTACTGGGGAAATGTAAACCCTATTGGCCCACGCGGAGTATATGATGAAGCCAAACGGTTTCAGGAGTCTATAACGATGGCTTATCATACCTATCATAAACTTGAAACTCGTATTGTACGCATCTTTAATACGTATGGCCCTCGAATGCGCCTTAATGACGGACGCGTATTACCAACCTTTTTTTATCAAGCACTTACCGGAAAAGACCTTACCATTTTTGGAGATGGATCTCAAACTCGTTCTTTCTGTTATATTCAAGATTTAGTTGACGGCATTTACAAACTTTTATTAAGCGATTATCCTATACCGATAAATATTGGGAACCCCGATGAAATTACAATAAGTCAATTTGCCGAAGAAATTATTAAGTTAACGAATACTACACAAAAAGTTATTTATAAGCCTTTACCCATTGACGATCCTAAACAACGCCAACCCGATATTTCAAGAGCGAAGGAGATTTTAGCATGGGAACCTAAAGTACATCGTGCGGAAGGGTTGCGTATAACATACGACTATTTTAAAAAAGCTCTAAATGCGACGAGTTAAAATATAGCGTAAAAATCCCCCAACCTTCTCTACTGAATTTTCCATTTTCTAATGCCCGCTAAAAGGCCAGAAGCTATTCTTGACCTCAAAAAAACTATATTTGCGCACCTAATTTTAGGATAGTTCAACATCGAAAATGAGCGAAATAAAAACAAAACCACCTTTTAAAGCACATCCCACAGCAGTAATTGATGAGGGGTGTATAATTGGCAATGGCACAGTCATCTGGCATTTTTCGCATATAATGTCAGGCTGTGAAATAGGCGAAGATTGCAATCTCGGACAAAATGTTGTGGTTCTTCCGGGAGTTAAATTGGGGAATAAAGTTAAAGTGCAAAATAATGTTTCAATCTATACTGGAGTTATTTGCGAAGATGAGGTGTTCCTTGGCCCAAGTATGGTGTTCACTAATATCACCAACCCTCGCAGCGCCATCGTACGGAAACACATGTATGAAAAAACCTTACTAAAACGCGGCGCATCGGTTGGTGCTAATGCGACTATCGTATGCGGCCACACACTTGGCGAGTATAGTTTTATCGGCGCAGGCAGCGTAGTAACTAAAGATGTGAAACCCTATGCCTTGATGGTTGGTAACCCTGCCCATCAAATGGGATGGATGAGTGAATATGGTCATCGCCTTCATTTTAATCAAGAAGGAATAGCTGAATGCCCGGAAAGCCTTCAACTTTATAAATTAGAAAACGACGAAGTAAAACGAATAAAATAAATGATCTACGACGATCTCTTAGCAAAGAAGAATAAACTTGCCGTAATAGGCTTAGGTTACGTTGGGTTGCCCATAGCCCTTGAGTTTGCCCGCAAAATTTCAGTCATCGGCTTTGATATTAACCCTAAGCGGGTAGAAATGATGAGAAAAGGAATAGACCCGAGCAACGAAATAGAAAAGGAGGCTTTTGAAAATTGTGATATAAAATTTACCAGTTCAATTGAAGACCTACGAGAGGCACAATTTTATATAGTTGCGGTTCCCACACCAGTTGATGAGCACAACGTGCCGGATTTAATACCCGTGCTAAGTGCAAGCGAAACAATAGGCAAGGTGATTAAAAAAGGAGATTATGCCGTATTTGAATCAACAGTATATCCCGGATGTACAGAAGATGATTGCTTACCTGTAATCGAAAGAATCTCGGGGTTAAAAAATGTAAAAGACTTCAAGTTAGGTTATTCTCCCGAACGAATTAATCCAGGAGATAAAGAACACACCTTACCCAAAATCACGAAAGTGGTATCAGGCAGTGATGCGGAATCTTTAGAACAAATTGCCAAAGTGTATGAAATCGTAGTGAAAGCCGGAACCCATCGCGCTCCGAGTATCAAAGTTGCAGAAGCAGCTAAAATCATTGAAAACACTCAACGCGATTTAAATATTGCATTGATGAATGAACTATCCCGCATCTTCGATAAAGTAGGTATCAATACATACGATGTTATTGAAGCGGCTTCTACCAAGTGGAACTTCCTTAAATTTTACCCCGGATTGGTAGGGGGGCATTGTATCGGCGTTGACCCTTATTATCTTACTTACAAAGCTGCGGAATTGGGATATGATTCGGAAGTTATCCTAAGCGGACGACGCATTAATGATGATATGGGGCCATATATTGCACGTCGTACGGTGCAATTGATGACCAAACAACACAAAGACATCAGCAAATCACGTGTATTAGTAATGGGAGCTACTTTTAAAGAAAATGTGAGTGACATCCGAAACTCAAAAGTTGCAGACATTATTAACGAGTTAAAACAATTCTCTGTAAACATTGATGTTATTGATCCTTATGCAGATTCTGATGAGTTAAAACACGAATATGGATTCGAATTGGTGAAAGAACCAAGCGGTAAATATGATGCCATCATTGTGGCAGTAAACCATGCAGACTATTTAAGTTTAGACCCTAATTATTTCAATAATCTTTGTGGCGATAACTGTGTAGTGATAGATGTGAAAGGCATTTATAGAAACAAGTTAAATCATAATATTAAATATTGGTGTTTATAAATGGGTAAGAGAAAAATATTGATTACCGGCGGTGCAGGCTTCATTGGCTCGCACGTTGTACGTTTATTCTTAAATAAATACCCCGATTATACCATTCATAATCTGGACACACTCACTTATGCCGGCAATCTCGAGAATCTCAAGGATATTGAATACCTACCTAACTATAAATTTATTAAAGCAGATATTAAAGATGCAGAAACGATATTGACGCTTTTTAATAAAGAACAATATGATGGGGTTATTCATCTTGCCGCTGAAAGCCACGTAGATCGCAGTATTGCCAATCCTATGGATTTTGTACTTACAAATGTGGTAGGAACCGTAGTGCTGTTAAATGCAGCACGTGCGACGTGGAAAGACACTACCGGAAAGCGTTTTTATCATGTATCTACCGATGAAGTTTATGGCTCTTTAGGCGAGGAAGGATTTTTTACAGAAGAAACTGCCTATGACCCTCGCTCCCCATACTCTGCTTCTAAAGCAAGTTCAGATCATTTCGTACGAGCATATCATCACACTTTTACCTTGCCTGTGGTGTTGTCAAATTGTTCTAACAACTACGGCTCGCATCAGTTTCCCGAAAAATTAATTCCTCTTTGTATTCATAATATAAAGCACAATAAACCACTGCCTATATACGGCAAAGGGGATAATGTTCGTGACTGGCTTTGGGTTAATGATCATGCTCAAGCTATCGATTTAATTTTCCATTCCGGCAAGAACGGAGAAACCTACAATATCGGCGGCTTTAATGAGTGGAAGAATATCGATTTGGTAAAGATATTGTGCAAGCTAATGGATGAAAAACTCCAGCGACCTCCTCAAACTTCTGAACAATTAATAACTTATGTAAAAGACCGCGCAGGGCACGATTTACGATACGCCATTGATGCTACAAAAATAAAACGTGAACTGGGATGGCACCCCTCCTTACAATTTGAGGAAGGACTTTCCAAAACGATCGATTGGTACCTGACCAATGATGAATGGTTGCAACACGTTACCGGTGGAACGTATAAAAATTATTACGACGCACAATACGAAAAACGCTAATTGCAGGAAATGTACGAGACACCATTTCATACTACAGCGTTAAGTGACAAAATCATAGTCGTTACCGGTGGTGCAGGATTTATAGGTTCTCATTTAGTAGAATATTTATTAAAACAGGGAGCTAAAGAAGTCCGCGCATTTGATAATCTTAGCACCGGACGCCAGCAAAATGTTGACTTATTTACAACATATCCTAATTATCACTTTATCAAAGGAGATATATGCAATATAGAAGAAATACAACAGGCTCTCGAAGGATCTGACTACTTATTGCATCAGGCCGCATTAGGCTCTGTGCCCCGCTCCATCAAAGACCCCATTGCCACCAATCGAATTAACGTAGATGGTTTTCTGAATACCCTGGTAGCTGCACGTGATGCGGGAGTTAAGCGTGTAGTCTATGCATCTTCATCGTCCGTTTACGGCGACCACCCGAGCTTGCCCAAGGTGGAAAGTCAAACGGGAAATCCGCTGTCTCCCTATGCTGTTACAAAAAAGACGAATGAATACTACGCCCAAGTCTTTGCCAATGTATATAACATGGAAATCATCGGGTTACGTTACTTTAATATCTTCGGGCCAAGGCAAGACCCTAATGGTCCTTATGCTGCTGTGATTCCACTTTTTATTTCATTAATGAAAAATAAACAGGCCCCGTATATCAACGGAGATGGCAAGCAGACTCGTGATTTTACTTTTGTATCGAATGCCGTGCAAGCAAATATCAAAGCATTGTTTACCCTTAATAAGTTGGCATTAAATCAGGTTTACAATATCGCCGTAGGTGAAAATTTCTCTCTGCTTGATATGTCTGCATTATTAAAAGAAATCTTAAACTGCTCCATCTCACCGATTCATCGTGAAGATCGAGCAGGAGATATTCGTAATTCTCTTGCAGATATTCGTAAAGCAAGGGAATTGATTGGATACCATCCTACCGTTCATTTCAAAGAAGGGTTACAAATTACTTCATCAGCATTTTAATTATCTGCTGGATAGCCAATTTTGCCACAGTACAATGCCGGCACTTACTGCAATATTAAACGAGTGCTTACTTCCGAATTGAGGTATTTCAATTCCTATATCCAGCAAATCCAAAGTATCTTCACCTAATCCATTGACTTCATTTCCGAAAACAAATGCATAGTATTGGCTCCTATCCGCTTTAAACAGTTCTAAGGATACACTTTCATCTAATTGCTCCACCCCTATGATTTTATAATTCTTATCCTTTAGTTGAATTAAAGCCTCGCGTGTTGTATTAAAATAAGCCCAAGGAACAGAATCTGTAGCACCTAAAGCTGTTTTCTGAATTTCACGATTTGGCGGAACTGCCGTTATGCCGCAGAGATAGACGGCCTCCATACCAAATGCATCTGCCGTTCTAAAAACAGATCCCACATTCATAGCACTCCGGATATTATCCAATACCACGACCGCTTTGCTACGAACACTGTTGGAATAATCTATTTTATTTATTCGCCCCAGTTCCTCATTGGCAATTTTTCTCATAAACACAAAGATGCCACGAAAGAATCTTTGCAAACAAGTGCTAAAACCCTAAAGGCTTTCAGTATTTTAGCCTCCGCCCATGAGTGTAAGCGAACTGAAACCGAGTAAAGAAAATAAGGCGGGAAAAGAGACGCCTTTGATGGCTCAGTACAATAGCATTAAGGCCAAGTATCCGGATGCCATTTTACTGTTTAGAGTCGGTGATTTTTATGAAACCTTTGGCGAAGATGCGATTAAGACTTCGGCTGTGTTAGGTATTGTCTTAACCAAGCGAGCCAATGGTGCCGCTTCTATGGTTGATTTAGCCGGATTTCCACATCATGCGCTGGATACCTATTTGCCCAAGTTAGTGCGTGCCGGATATCGAGTAGCTATATGCGATCAGTTAGAAGATCCTAAGCTGACGAAGACTATTGTAAAGCGTGGTGTCTCTGAATTAGTCACTCCGGGAGTTACCGACAATGCTAAAATACTCGACAACAAACGGAATAATTTCTTAGCTACTGTTTATTTTCAGGAACAGCGTGCCGGACTTGCATTACTCGATATTAGCACTGGCGAGTTTTTGGGTTCTGAAGGCAGTATAAGTTCGATTGAAAAACAATTGCAAAGTTACAAGCCGGCAGAAGTAGTGTACTCCAAGCATCAGCGTACACTCTATACCGAGCAATTAGGAAATGATTATTACAACTATGCTATGGACGAGTGGGCTTTCCAACAGAATCATGCATATCAATTATTAACGCGACACTTTCAAACACAAAGCTTGAAAGGCTTTGGCATTGAAAATATGCCTCTTGCCATTATTGCTTGCGGTGCGGCATTACAATACTTGTCCGATACAGAACATCCGCACCTAGCTCACATTACCTCGCTCTCCCGAATTGATGAAGAGGAATATGTATGGTTAGATCGATTTACAGTTAGAAATTTAGAAATTATTCAGCCGATTTATGAAGCCGGGAAATCGCTATTATCTGTATTGGATCACACGCATACTCCAATGGGCTCTCGCCTCATGCATCGCTGGTTGCTCCTGCCCCTGAAAGATATTCATCGAATACAACAGCGCCAGGCTGTAGTTCATGTATTTTATAGCAACGATGAATTGTTTCATAAAACTTCCGCATTGCTTAAACAGATTGGAGATTTAGAGCGTCTGGTTTCCCGCATCCCTTCTTTAAAAATTTCTCCTCGTGAGTTGCTTCAATTGCAGCGTTCACTTGACGCAATAGATCAGTTAAAAAACTTTTTTGAAGCTTCTCAGCAAGAAGTATTGCTACAAATTGCCGAACAACTGAACCCATGTAACAGTATTCGGGAACGTATCGGAAATGAGGTACGTGACGATGCTCCGGCCTTATTGCAGAAAGGTGGCGTAATTAAAAATGGAGTTAATGAGGAGTTAGATGAGTTGCTTGAATTAAGTCATAATAGTAAAAGCCGTTTATTGGAAATTCAACAACGCGAAATTGAAAAAACAGGTATCAGTTCTTTAAAAATTTCATTCAATAATGTATTCGGATATTATTTAGAAGTAACCAATGTACACAAAAGCAAAGTGCCGGCCGAGTGGACGCGCAAACAAACTCTGGTAAATGCAGAACGATACATCACCGAAGAGTTGAAACAATACGAAGAGAAAATATTGAATGCGGAAGAAAAAATATTACAATTAGAATCACAGTTATTTCAACAATTAGTATTACACATCGGCGAGTTTATCAAGACCATACAATTAAACGCCTCACTCGTTGCTCGGATAGATTGTTTACTATCTTTTGCCTATTGTGCATCGCAATATGATTATTGCTGCCCCGAATGGAGCGAGGATTTAAAATCAGAAATAAAAGGCTCTCGCCATCCGGTTATAGAACGTATGCTTCCCCTTGGCGAAGAATACGTTCCCAATGACTTATTGATTGACGATCAAATACAACAAATACTGATTATCACCGGCCCCAATATGGCCGGCAAATCTGCCCTTATTCGTCAGGTTGCCTTAATCCAATTAATGGCACAATGCGGCTCTTATGTTCCGGCAACGTTTGCACGATTAAGTTGGGTTGATAAAATTTTTACTCGAGTGGGAGCCAGTGATAATATCTCTTCGGGAGAGAGCACCTTTATGGTCGAGATGAGCGAGACGGCAAGTATTCTAAACAACATTACCGACAGGAGCTTGGTGATTCTTGATGAAATCGGAAGAGGTACAGCCACTTTTGATGGTATTTCCATTGCATGGTCTATAGCCGAATTTTTACACGATCATCCCAAAGCAAACCCTAAAACACTATTTGCAACACACTATCACGAACTCAGCGAGCTGGAAGAAAGATTCCCTCGAATCAAAAACTATAATGTGAGTATTAAAGAAGTCGGAAAAAAGGTCATCTTTTTACGCAAGTTAGAACCCGGCAGTAGCCAACATAGTTTTGGTATCCACGTAGCCCGTATGGCCGGCATCCCCAACGAGGTGGTGCAAAGGGCCTATGAGATACTGAAACAATTAGAAGCAAAAACCATTTCCCATCCGGGCATATCCGCTTTAGCACCTAAGCCTCCGGTTTTACAATTGGATTTGTTTGATGAAAATAATATCCGCCTAAAAAAGATGGATGAAAAATTAAAACAATTGGACATAAATACGCTCACACCCGTTGAAGCACTGTTGTTGTTACAAGAGTTGAAACAGATGAAATGATGATTCTCTCCTATGAGTAACACTGTATGAGATGCTATAAAAAAATCCTTGTTTGAATTAATCGGAATGATATATTTGCAGTCCACAAAAAATACAGGATACCGAAAAGCCTGTATTTTACGTGAAAAGCGGGAGTAGCTCAGTTGGTAGAGCACAACCTTGCCAAGGTTGGGGTCGCGGGTTCGAGTCTCGTCTCCCGCTCTTTTTTTTGTTATTCAATAGAATAATTTAAGAAATGAGAGCACAGCAAATTATGCTTTCAGGTCGCCCGGGTGGTGGAATCGGTAGACACGCAGGACTTAAAATCCTGTGGCCAGCAATGGCTGTGTGGGTTCAAGTCCCACCCCGGGTACTTTTTATATTTTAATTCTATCATCAGTCCTTTTCTCAACTTTATTCTTGTCGCTCCCCGCCTCAATCATTATTGTTAAAACAGTGTACTTTGTTATCATGCTTTCTATATTAATTATACAAAAATAAAATTGGGATAGAATTACCATAAAGCAAAGAAGGCTGCCTGAAACAGGCAGCCTTCTTTATAAATCTCAGGTATAAATATTATTTTACCTTAGCTGAAGCTTTTACAGCATCGAACAATTTCTGAGCATTATCCAAGGTATATGTGCTGCCTGCAAGGAAGAAGTTATCCAGTGGGCGAACATCCTGAATGGTATAGAAAGCACCGTCTTTATCTACAACATAGCAGAAGTGAGATTCAGGCTGGTATTTCGTACCATTTTCTTCATCTTTCATTTGATAGGTATATACAAAACCTTTAGGATCTTCTTTTTCAATCTTACCATTTTGATAACTTGAATGATTGATACCTAATGCTTTTAGATTATCGAGTGCTTCAGCCAGACTACTTACGGCAAGGTTAGAAACCGTAATCTGATAAGCATTATTCAGGAAAACATCAACGCCACCATTACCATTCTTTTCCATTTTAACTCCTTTAGGTAAATTAAGAATAATCGGAGTAAGTGGTGATAGAGCGCTCAGGTCTGTAGCTTCCCATCCATTCGTATCAATAGTAATTACCGGGGCGTTCTCGTTGGTTGTTGAGCCGGTATTATCCGTAGTGTCTGTGGTTGTGTCTGTACTGTTTCCGCCACCACAAGCAGTAAACATGAATGTGCTTCCTATAAGGATAGAAGCCATCAGGAGGTTGTTGAGTTTTTTCATTTTGAAAAGGGTTTTTAAAAAGGTTACAAAAATACACATACTGCCATCATTTCAAAATATTAATTCGCTCTTTCTCCGTTAAGGTAAATAGAAAACGCATAGCATAAATTATTAATTGATAACTCAAAAAATCAAGAAAGCGGGAGAATACATTCGTATGAATGTAAAAATTATTAGCCGAATGTACACAGTCGGATTGAATTATCTTTTGAATCTCGAGGCTTAACTCAGAGGCAATTTGTTGATACTTGACATCGACATTTAATTCAACGCTAATGTACTCACTAAGATAATTTAAGTTGTAAGAGCCTAAGGTTATCAGCTCACTATCAAACACGGCCACTTTCGCATGTACATTCGTTGGACGGTACTCATATACATGAATTTTATTTCTAAATAACCACGAGTAGTAGTAATTCATGGCACGTTTCACAACCGGCACATCGCTTTTTGCCGAAAGCAACACAGAAATCTGCACACCTCGATTTACTGCCTTTTGCATAAGACGTCGCATACGAAGTCCCGGCAGGAAATAGGCGTTCACAATTACAATTTCCTTTTTAGCATTGCTTATAAATTCTTTGTAGCTCTTGGTAATTTCTTGTTTACCTCGAATAAAGTCACATTGTCTAAAACGTATAAGAAGCTCTTCTTTAACCTTCCCTTGATTAAAAAATAATTTTGTTGGAATATATTTCTTGTTAAAGAGCGATAAGCATATTTTATTAAGTTTAATGCACACCTCTCCTTCAATATACAGTGCATAATCAAACCATGGTTTGTTGCCGTCAAAGCCCGAATATGCGTCAGAGATATTAATACCTCCCACTAAAGCATATTGTTCATCAGTGACTAAAACCTTATGGTGCAATCGCCGACCTAATCTGAATGGCCGAGTACGATTCAATGGTGAAAAGAAGCGCAACGTTATCCCGTCTCTTTTCATCTCATCCACATCTGCATTATCTATTCCTTTAGAGCCAAAGCCGTCTAACAAAAGAAATACTTTAACTCCTCGCGCTGCAGCTTCTATCAGATGTTGCTTTATGCGTTGCCCGGTTCTGTCCGATTCAAAGATGTAGGTCTGTAAGTGTATCGTATGTTTAGCTGCATCAATTAGGTGGCAACAATAATCGAAGTATTCACTGCCACTGTGAATGAGGACTACGTCACGTGCATTATCAAATGCGGTTGTCATTTTAATAAAACTTTACAACCTACGCCTGCTTCTGGTGGACACGCCTAAGGCGCCCAACAGCCCTCTAGTAAGTGCCCCGGCCACTGTTACGGCTATGCTGCGTGTAATGGGGCTTTTTAATACCTTTTCAAAGGTGCCGGATTCCTCTTTCCCGAGAGATTTTCCCGACTCGGCAGATAATGATTTAGACTCTGTGTTTAACTTTTGTTGCAGTATCTCGAATGCACTCTCTCTATCTATGGATTGATTATAGTGCGAAGCAATAGTTGAGTGCTGGATAATGTTCTTTAATTCATCTTCTGTAAGTACATCCATTCGAGATGCCGGTGGGGCCATTAAAGTAGCAGTCAACATGGTAGGGGCTCCTTTTTCATTTAGAGCTGTTATTAATGCTTCGCCAATGCCGAGCGATAGAAGTAATTCATCCGTTTTGTAGTAGGAAGTAAGCGGAAAATTCTCTGCTGCGGTTTTAATTGCCTTTCGATCTAATGCTGTAAAAGCTCGTAGTGCATGTTGAACTTTTAATCCCAATTGGCTCAGAATAGTTGAAGGGATATCCGATGGCAGTTGTGTAATAAAGAAGATTCCTACTCCTTTAGAGCGAATCAGTTTTATCGTTGTTTCCAGTTGGTCAAGAAGTTGCTTCGAGGCTTCATCAAAAATCAGATGAGCTTCATCAATAAAGATGCACAGCTTGGGCTTTTCCGGATCTCCTATTTCTGGGAGTTTGCTATATGTTTCTGCCAATAAAGAGAGCATAAAGGTTGAGAAAAGCTTAGGTTTATCTTGAATATCGGTGAGGCGCAATATAGATATGATGCCTCTTCCATTAATATCTGAACGAATTAAATCTTCAATTTCAAATGACGGCTCACCAAAAAACAATTCGGCACCTTGCTGTTCTAACTCAATCACCTTGCGCAGAATAGTGGAAACACTGCTTGATGAAATAGCCCCGTATTCTTTTTCAACTTCAGCTTTGCCTTCATTATTAAGATAGTTCAACATCGTTTTAAAATCCTTTAAGTCAAGAAGCGGCAGTGCGCGGTCATCAGCGTATTTAAACATTAAGGCAATGAGGCCTTGTTGCGTGTCATTTAAGCCTAATACCTTTGACATCAGAATGGGTCCAAATTCAGAAACGGTTGCACGCAAGCGTGTTCCGGGCTGCTTGGATAAGGATAGAAACTCAACGCTGTTATCTGCAGGTTGATAGTCTAACCCGATTTTCTCTGCACGTTCAAGAATCTTGCTGTTTGGTATTGCTGCTTTAGCAATGCCGCTTAAATCGCCTTTCACATCCATCAATAGCACGGGCACTCCCTTTTTTGAAAGAGCTTCGGCTATTAATTGCAATGACTTGGTTTTGCCTGTACCGGTTGCCCCTGCAATTAATCCATGTCGGTTAAACGTTCTTAAAGGAAGATGTACGATGTTTCCTTGCAGGCACTCTCCATCAAACATAGCCGCTCCCACCTCAATTGTAGCTCCTTGAAAGGAATATTCTTTTTGAAATTGCTCTATAAATTTTTCTTTAGACATAAAGTATCTATGAATTTATTATATGCAAATATCCAGAATAAATAAAGTGTCTTACTTTTGAAAGATTAATGACTAAACTATGAAAAAACTTCTCCTCCCCCTCTTTAGTTTATGTATATACTATATACAAGCACAAAGTTTATCGCCGGTTGTAATAGCCTCTTCGGGTAATTTTAAAACAACAGGCGGATACTCTCTATCCTCAACTGTTGGCGAACCGATTACTACAACTGTAACTGCGGGTAGTTACATTCTTACTCAAGGGTTCCAGCAACAAAAGCTAAAAGGAGTTAGTGTGCAAAGTATAGAAAAAGGAGATATGGACATCAAAGTATATCCGAACCCTGCTGTAGATGAAGTTACTGTACTCATTTTTGCCCCTAATGCTTCTTCAACACAAGTAAAACTTTTTGATTTGCTTGGTCGTGAATTAACGGTGCCAATGAGTATCTTAAACGAAGGCACACAAAAACAATTTAGCTTAAATCTCAATCAACTTAGTGCCTCTATGTATTTCATTACGGTATATGACACACAAAGCCGCATTACGCAATCAATAAAAATTCAAAAGATTATTTTTTAAAAAAGTCCTAACCTAAAAAAGCATGAAACATTTCTTACTCTTAATTTCCATCGCAGCTCTCTCCACGCAGTTATTTGCACAAGCTCCACCACGAATCAACTACCAAGCTGTAGCACGCAATGCTTCCGGAGCAGAATTAGCCAATCAAACAATTAGCCTACGTATTACGTTCAAAGACCTTACCGCTAACGGAACACCTATTTATATGGAAACACATAGCGGCATTACTACCAACCAATTCGGATTGTTTACCGTTTCGATTGGCGGCGGTACTCCGGTAAGTGGTACTTTCAATGCTATTAATTGGGCTAACGGTGCTAAGTTTTTAAAAATAGAAATGGATCCGAATAATGGCACTTCATACCTAGATATGGGAACCACACAGTTGCTCAGCGTACCCTATGCCTTATATGCAGCACAATCCGGATCTGGAAGTGGCGCTCAGTCTCTAAACGATCTGAGTGATGTGAATACTGCCGGAGTAACCGTTAATCAGGTGTTGCAATGGAACGGAACAAGTTGGGTACCGGCCACAGTAAGTGGAACCGACAGTCAGATACTTTCCATTTCGGGTAACACCCTTAGTATAAGTAATGGCAACTCGGTAATATTGCCTACGGGATCGGGCGCAGATAATTGGGGAACACAAACCGTTGTAAGTAACCAAACTCTGACGGGCAATGGAACTAGCGGGTCTCCTTTAGCCATAGCACAACAAGGGGCATCTTCAGGTCAAGCCCTTAAATGGAATGGAACAAACTGGGCTCCTGCAAATGATGTTAATACCGACAATCAAACATTGACCCTTACAGGCAATACGTTGTCCATTAGCGGCGGTAATTCGGTTACCCTGCCAACAGGATCCGACAACCAAACTTTATCTCTAAGCGGTAGCACATTAAGCATTAGCAATGGCAACTCGGTAACGCTTCCTACAGGAACCACTTATACCGCAGGTACCGGCATCAGTATTTCAGGTAACGTTATCTCTAATACCGGCGATAACGACAACAACCCTACGAATGAATTACAGACTTTAAGTGTAAGTGGCAACTCGCTTTCTATCAGCAACGGAAATTCTGTGACCTTACCTACCGGCACAACATACACCGCAGGAACGGGAATCAGCATTTCAGGTAACGTTATTTCCAATACCGGCGATAACGACAACAACCCTACGAACGAAATTCAAACAATATCTATAAGCGGGAATACCGTTTCACTCAGCTTAGGCGGAGGAAGTATTACTCTTCCAGGTGGTGGTGGATTAAGCGGCAACGGCACCAATAATTACGTGGCACGCTTTACACCCAATGGTACTACTTTAGGCAATTCTATTATTCAAGATAACGGAACTACCATTGGTGTAAACAATGCTCCCGTAGGAACAGATCGTATGATCTTAAACTCCGGCACTATTAGTGGTTTAAAAATAATATCTACGAATACTACTTCCGGCCTATACGCATTAAATGCAAGCATTACCAATGGTGCAGATGCGATGAATGCATACATCGGATATGTTGGCAGCGTTGGCTTTGGTGCTTTAACTGCAACCAACCCAATTATTTACGGAACTTCTTCCACCGGCGTGGCTCCCTCAATTTTGGGTATTAACTCCGGTACAAATACAAGTGCATCCAATATCGGGCTATCCAGTAACTGGCATGGAGGGTTCTTTTCTACGACAGATAGCGACGCAAGTGGCGTTGTAGGCTCCGGTGGCTATGGTCTTTACCAAGGCTCATCTGCAAACGGCGCAGGTATTACAGGCACCTATAATGGCACTGTAGATATGGGTGCGGGTGTTCTTGGATTTAATAATCGTTTGACTGGCACATTAAATATTGGTGTAGAGGGACAGTATAACACAGCCGCCTTCGGTATAGGTGTGTCAGGGATCGGATGGAATGGTTCGTATCCTGTTGGCAACAATGATATCGGGGTGTGGGGCTCTGCCGGTAATAATATGAATTATGCAATATATGGCAGTGGTAACTTTGCTATTGTTAATGGTACGAAGTCTGCATCTGTAGGTACCACAAAAGGGAATCAGCTATTATACTGCATTGAAAGCCCAGAAGTATGGTTTGAAGATTTCGGAACGGGCAAATTGGTCAATGGTGAGATAGAAATAAAACTAGATGAACTTTTCCTCGAAACTGTAGTCATAGATGATGAACACCCGATGATTGTTACTCTTACTCCAATGGGAAATTGCAATGGCTTATATGTAGAACCCGGAACTACTTCATTTAAAGTTAAAGAATTAATGAATGGCTCATCAAACGTATCTTTCAGTTATCGTATCACCTGTAAACGTTTGAACTTCCAAGATCATCGCTTTGGTGCAGATCTAACATGGGGAGATGGCGACACCCGTGGAAACTATCACTACATTACTCCTACACCAATAAACTATCAGGAAGCCAAGAATTTACAAATGCTGAAGAAGCAGCAAGAAACAAAAATCAGCCCTAAACTTCAATCTTTGATGCAGTCCTCCAGTATGACAAAACCCACTCGATAACTAATTTATCTTCTATAAGAAGAGCCGCTCTCGGGAGTGGCTCTTTTGTTTTATCAGTCATCATAAAAAATAAATGTGGACAATGACTCCAGTTTTACTCTATAGAACCGATAGCCTGTCTTAATTTTCGCTCGGCAGAATCTCTCATGTCCGTAATCGTATCACATCTTACTAAAATCTATGATGAACAAAAAGCAGTTGATCATATCAGTTTTGAAGTAAAACCAGGCGAGGTACTTGGTTTTCTTGGTCCTAATGGTGCAGGAAAATCTACAACGATGAAAATGATTACTTGCTTCATTCCACAAACATCAGGTCATATTAAGGTGTGCGGTGCGGACACTATCACTCAATCCGATGAGGTAAAAAAGAAGATTGGCTACCTTCCTGAAAGCAATCCTTTATATTATGACATGTATGTTCGCGAGTACCTTGCTTTTATTGCTAACCTGCATCCACATATTAATAACAAGAAACAACGTATTGCCGAGATGATTGCAGCTACCGGACTGGAGCGAGAGAAAACGAAAAAAATAGGTGCCCTCAGCAAAGGATATAAGCAGCGTGTAGGTCTTGCACAGGCTATGTTACACGACCCCGAAGTGCTCCTATTTGACGAGCCTACCTCCGGGCTGGATCCTAATCAAATCGTAGAAATAAGACAGCTAATAAAAAACCTCAGCAAAGAAAAGACGATCATACTTTCGACACACATTATGCAAGAAGTTAAAGCATTGTGTAATCGTGTAATAATAATTAATAAAGGTAAATTGGTTGCCGATGACGATATCCAATCGTTGCAACAAAGGAGCAAACAACAGCACGTTACGCATGTTACATTCAAAGAACACATCGAAAGTGATGCATTGTTACAAATTAAAAATGTAGAACGTGTCGAAAGTTCCAATAAGTTGGAATGGCGTATATACAGCAGCCTCTCTATACAAGAGGCCGTGTTTCGTTTTGCCGTTGAGAAAAACAAGACTATTATTTCATTACATCAGGAATCACTCGACCTCGAAGAAGTATTCCGTAATCTCACTCAGCCCTGATGTTTGCAATATATAAGAAAGAAATCGCCGGCTTCTTTAGCTCACTTACTGCATATATTGTAATGATTAGTTTTTTGTTAATTCTCGGTTTATTTCTATGGGTATTCCCTGATACAAATATTCTCGACTTTGGATTTGCCAACTTGGATTCGTTATTCTTTTATGCGCCCTGGGTTTTTATCTTTCTGATTCCCGCAGTGACCATGCGCATGTTTTCTGAAGAATTGCGAACAGGTACTATAGAACTGTTGCTTACACGTCCTATACGTGAAATGCACTTGGTGCTCGGAAAATATTTTGCGGCAGTTTCTCTAGTGCTTTTCACATTAATACCAACCGTAATTTATTACATCACTATTTATGATCTGGGTGCGCCAAAAGGAAATATTGATAGCGGTGCCACCCTGGGATCGTTTATCGGATTATTTTTTCTGGGTGCTGCATTTTGTTCTGTTGGGGTTTTTGCTTCGTCACTTACAACGAACCAGATAGCAGCATTTATTCTTGCACTTTTTTTATGTTTTATCACCTATAACGGTTTTGACTCTTTAAGTCGCTTACCTCTCATCGAGGGGCGTTTTGATTTATTCATTCAAAACATCGGAATCAATCAGCACTATCAAAATATTAGTAAAGGAGTTATTGACCTGCGTGATATTTTGTACTTTATTTCTTTTTCTGCTCTGTTCAATCTGAGCACTAAATTCATCTTGGAAAGTAGAAAATGGAAATAGAAAAAACAGGTTCAAAAAAGAAAATGCGCGGTCGAAAGCAGCAGGCTTATTATCGATTCTTTATTACTGTCATCATTATAGTGCTGTTAAATATACTTGCGGGGAGTACTGTTCAACGCATAGACCTCACGGCGGATAAACGGTTTACTCTTAATGACAGCACGCGGGCTATGTTAAAAGGTTTAAAAGATCGCGTATTTGTAAAAGTATATCTGACGGGTGATTTGCCGGCCGGATTTAAACGGCTGGAAAACTCTACACGAGATTTATTAAACGAATTCAGAAGCATTGCAGGCAACAATGTACAATATGAATTTGAAGACCCTCTGTTGAATAAATCGCCGGATGAAAAAAAGAAAATTTATGAAGAGATGGCTGCAGAGGGCCTGCAACCAACGAATATTCAAACAGCAAAATCTGATGCCTACTCAGAAAAAATAATATTACCCGGAGCGACAATTTTTTATCGTGGCAAAGAGACCACCATTAATCTCTTAATGAATGATAACGGGATAACGGCACAACGTGCATTGAATAATTCGGTTTCTAAGTTGGAAAACAAGTTTGCTTCTGCCATTAAAAAGCTGGACATGGATGAAGCCGTTCGAATTGCCATCTTACGCGGACAGAATGAAGTGCCGTTATACAAACTCTATGACTTGCTCACTTCTTTGAACGAGTTCTATCAGATTGATACACTCAATATCCATCTTACCACACACATTCCCAAACAGTATAAAACACTAATTGTAGCTCAACCCACTTCTTCATTTGATGAACAAACCAAATTTAAGATCGATCAATATATTATGAATGGGGGCACGGTGTTATGGCTCCTTGATAATATGAAAGCGAGTACAGACAGCGTGCAGAACAAATCCTCGTTTCTTGCATTGGACATGGGGCTTAATCTGGATGACCAATTGTTTACTTACGGTGTACGTGTAAACCCTGCATTGTTAATGGATTTGCAGTGTAATCCTGTGCCTCTGTTAGTAAATTACATTAATAACCAACCGGAGTTTCGGTTATTTCCGTGTTATTACTTCCCCATACTTACTCCCTATAATAGCCATATTATTAATAAAGAAATTGATGCCGTATATACAGAATTTACAAGCCCTATTGATACCGCATTAAATACGGATATAAAGAAAACAGTCTTGCTTTGCTCTTCGCGTCGCTGTAAAATAGCCTATACTCCGTGGCAAATTGATTTCAGATTATTAAAAAATAAACCGGATGAAGCCACCTTTAATAAAAGTTTTTTACCTGTTGCCGTATTGCTGGAAGGCTCTTTCACGTCTGTATTTAATAACCGTGTGCAACCTGAATTTGAGCAAATCTTACGTGATTCACTTAAACAGACCTTTTTGCCAAAAGGCAGCAATACGAAGATAATTGTTATAGGTGATGCCAACCTTGCAATGAATGAATTTAATGCTCAGGGGCGACCATTTAGCTTAGGTTATTTTAAATACACTCAAGAGTTCTTTGCCAATAAAAACTTTTTGTTGAATTGCATAGATTATCTAACAGGACGCCAAGATCGTATATTAACACGCGCAAAAGACGTAAAACTACGTTTACTTGATACCGAAAAGGTAAAGGCTCAGAAGTTCCGTTGGCAACTCATTAATATAGCGGCACCCATTGCACTGATAATCCTTTTCGGAATTATTTACACCTTTGTTCGGTTGCGTCGTTTTGCCGTCTAACTATACCAAATAAGTTCAATGAAGAAGAACATACTATACCTTTCTATATTACTTTCTATTTCAGTCTTAGTTTATTTTGTAATCTTCAAAAACCCTAATTCTACATTTGGAGTTAATGATAACGAATTTGCTTATGAGGATACGGCGGCTATTCATAAAATTTTTATCAGCGATGTAAATGGTACACATCTCACTTACATCCGAAATGCAAGTAACTGGACTATGCAAGAAAATGGGCTCCCTGTAAGAAGAGATGTTATTGATATTATGCTGCGCACGATTAAGAACTTTTCAGTACGTTATCCGGTCGCACAGTCTGCTTTAGAGAGTTCTATTAAAGATATAGCGTCAAATAATAAAAAGGTGGAGTTATATAATGAAGCCGGAAAAAAGGTGCGAAGTTTTTTTATCGGTCCGCCTTCTCCTGATGGGAAAGGGAACTACATGTTGGTAGAAAAGGCTCAGAAGCCGTATGTTGTATGGAACACAGGCTTTGTAGGCTCTCTTGAAACCCGATTTAGTGCAGATATCAATGAGGTGCGCAGTCGCTTAATGTTGGCAATACCGTTCCCATCATTGGCCGAAATAAGAGTGCAGTATAGCGATCCTACCGCAGCATCTTTCAGCATTAATGTGCAAAAGCCCGACTCCTTCCTCATAACAAACCTAAATACACACCAAACGTTACCCGTCAGACTTATTAATAAAGAGAAAGTGTTTGAATATATCGACTTTCTAAAAGCTGTGTATTGTGAAGCGATTATCTTTAATGAAGATGAAAAATTAAAAGCAGTTTCCACAACACCATTTTGTGTGATCAGCATAAGGCTTAGAAACGGTGGCGAGCAGCAGATGAAATGTTATTTTAAAGAAATAACAAAACGGTCTAAATCGCAAAGTGATGCTCATGGAACTCCTCGTCCTTATGACTTAGACCGATTCTATGGCACACTGAATGGCAGCAATGAAGTTTATCTGCTTCAAGATTATCATTTCGGAAAACTCTTGCAAACGTTTGATTATTTTAAAAAGTAACCCTTACCGAGTTGAACTTCATCAGAGATCATATACATAATCCTACTTATCAGTACTTATTTTTTGCGCTGATTATTATGTTCTCTTTGATACTCGATATTCTTTTTGTAAAGAAGAAGAATAACACTGGTATGAGTTTCGGGCAGGCCTTACTTCAAAGTATTGCTTGGGTTGGATTAGCCGTTGTTTACGGATTTATCATCTTTTTAGAGAAGGGGCAAACAGCTACTGCAGAATATTTTTCTGCTTATATCATGGAATATTCCCTATCAATGGATAACATATTCGTCTTTATTCTCATTCTTAAATTCTTTCGAATCTCAGATAAGCATTATGCCATTGTATTGTTTTGGGGAATTCTGGCTGCAATACTCTTGCGAATAGCTTTTATCGTGATTGGTGCTGCCCTTGTCAGTCAAGCTCAGTGGATTCTTTATGTGTTTGGGGCCATTTTAATCTATACAGGATATAAACTATTTGTTACTAAAGAAGAAGAAGGATATGACCCTTCGAAAAGTTGGATTTTAAAACTGCTGAATAAATATTTACCTATTACAGATAGCGAAGGTGGCGGCAAGTTTTTTATTCGTGAAAAAGGAAAACGACTTGCTACACGGTTATTCGTGGTAATTATTATTATCTCTACAACTGATATCATATTTGCCTTAGATAGCATTCCCGCAGCCTTTGCTATTACACAAGATACGATGGTCATTCTCACTTCTAACATTTTTGCAGTTATCGGATTAAGAGCTATGTTTTTTATGTTGAGTAATGCTGTATCTAAATTTCGTTTTTTACATCATGGAATTTCTGTAGTATTAATCTTTATAGGCGTAAAAATGCTGATTCAAATTTTCGATGTACACCTAAGTACAGAGTGGTCTTTATTAATTATTATCCTCACTTTGACCCTTTCTATTCTTTTATCCTTAGTCGTAAAAGAGAAGAAGTAGTATCGGTCGTATAACTCTATAATCAAGTTAGGGTTTCTAAAGTATTAATTAAGGTTCATTCTGAATTCGAATACCCTAGAGAAAAGTTGCAAAGTCATTCTTGTATTCCTTAATGGATATGAATAACAAATTCAGAATAGATCTGTTTCTATTTTTCAGAACACTTTAAACATAAATTAATTTCTCATCGAAATAAGGATGATGCAGTCCGAGATAATAGCTTAAATAAAACAATTATCATTTCTTTTCGATGATAAACATGAGGTCAGGGCCGAAATTACTTTTATCTCTAAATAGCAATTCTATACTGCCAATCCAGTAAAAGATATTCCTAAGCATAACACGCTTCCAATCTAAGATGTGGGGCGATGGGTATTGATAACAATGCCCAACAAGGCTTGGCCAAATCGGCGGGTGAATAGGTAGGGGAATCATTCTTTTTTTAACCCTGAATCCACAAGACTCTGCCATTTTTTTAAATGTGCTGGGGGTATAATGTGCCACGTGTTCGCAGCAATCCCATATATCGATACCGTTGTCTTTAGCGGTTAGCTTAGCAAGTTTCATCTTTAATTTATTGTAATCGCCATTGGGCACCTTAATAACGATAATACCATCTGGTTTCAATAACTCAGAACATGTTTTTAGTAATGCTTTAGGTATAGCCACGTGTTCAAACACATCAATCAAGGTAATGATGTCGTAACTCTCTTTGGGCAAATTTGCATCTTCCAAGAAGGCACAATGAATTTTTAGATTCCATTGCTCAACTGCAATCTTGGTTAACGAGGGGCTTGGCTCAACTCCTTCCGTGTCAAAGCCCATATTTCTGGCTATTCTCAAAAAGAAGCCCATATTGGCTCCTACATCCAGAAGCTTTCCTTTGGTTTTGATTTTTTTAATTTCATTAAGTTGGTTGGTGTAATTTTTATCTCTATGGTGAGGCTTCTTTCCTTTGAAGATTAATGCAGCTTCATTGTAAAATGTATCTGCATCACCAAAATAATTTTCTTCAGAATTTTTTGCTCTTGGGTTTGTATAAATAAGATCACACCTTTTGCATTGTACTACTTGTAAGCCCTTATCGTCATCAATTTTAAAGAAGTCTTCACTTCCACAAAGCGGGCAAAGGCAATATTCTCTTTCATCTTCCGCATAGTAACTTTTTTGTGTGCCTCCGCGGATATAATCATCTGATGTTACGTTCTCCATTTTTTATTTTGTACAAGCTGTTTTATCTGATTTTAAAAACCTTTCTCTCTTAAAAAGGCGAGTATTTTTTTTTGCCGTCTAATAGGGAAAAGCCCCCCAAATATAGCATCATCGTATAATAAGAATGTCTTGTGTGAGGATTGAATCTCATTATTTTCGTTTATGCATCATAGCACATTGTTCATCATAATTGGGTGGCACATCTTAGTGGTTTAAAGATCGCTTAATCTTGATTCTGTTTTATTAACTCTTATTCGCTTGTATGGTCTCTTGAGGTTTTATTTTTTAGTGAAATAGTAACAAACGATGCCATTACAAATGGGAATGTTAACTGAGTGATGTTATGGTATGATAGAAATAAACTGATTATAACGGATAATAACACAGAGGTAATTGCCCAAATTATGTTTTTGGAACTTACTCCCGAAAAAGTGATGGCACACAGTACTGCATTGTAGCCAAACAGCCCCATGCTTATTGCTTGTTGTGGTGCGCCAAGATTTTCTGATACCAGTGTTGCTATTAATGCCCCTGCCACACCATAGAATGCTGCAAGCGGAGATTGTATAAAAACAGCAATAATAAAAATAATGCTTGATACAATGCTCTCTTGAAAGATAACTTGTCCATAGCTTCTGATGACTCCCGTGGAGAGGTTACTGGTCGAAGTTAATGTCGCTGCTGCAATAGTGTGATTAGGGAAATAAAATTCTATGCAATAAATAATTACCCACGTCACGCCCACAAATGGAAGCGTAAATATTGGTATCTTCCTTTTAAGAAAGAAATGTTGAATAATGGTCGCTGTTGAAGCCCCTGTTAAAACCAGGAACCAAAGTAAGAACTCATGTTTAATAAACACGGGCAGTGCTACACCAACTAATGCGGCACTAAATCCATAAAGACCGCGTGCTGTTTCATCTTTATTATATTTTAATAAAATGGCAGTAAGTGTGCCGCAACCGGCAGCAAATAGCATCATTAATCCCATCAGCACTGAACCATATAAAACGCCAATAAAAAATAATACTCCTGTAAAAGCATTTTCTTGAAGCATAATTTGCCCCACTCCTCTGAATATAGTTTTTGCTATGTGGAGCAGCCTCTCTTTCACAAGGTTGTTTGTTGTTGAATGTGATTTCTAAAAAAACTATTTCAGTAATTTATAATTCTTATATTCTCCGATATGCCAGCCAAGTTTTTTGTAGATGGTATTAAGAACTTGCCTTCTAAAAGATTCTTTTTTTGTCTTTGTGGGATCGAAAGAAAATTTCCAGTTCAAACGCTTCAGTCGCTCTGTCATCACTTTCGGATGCGTGCCCTTGAAGTGCTCCACAGAATCAATGATTGAATAATCAAATTCTTCAACCACAGGTATATTCTTTTTTACCCATTCATCATCGTGCCACATCTTGTGAAACTCAAGTTGTTTCTTCTGCATAATATCCGGAGCCTTAACCCACCCATAGTGATAAATGCAGGCGTCAACATATTTAACATTGAGTTTCCCATCATTTCCCTTTCTGAAACTCATGGCATCTTTATATGAATAGATATCTTTTCTGTTGCGCACTACTCGTATCTCTTTCTTCTGCCAATGCCTCGCATCTGCTATGTAATCGTAAGAGCCATAAAAGTTAAGATGGTCGAAAACGAATCCATCTACTTGCATGTCGTCTTTATATTGAATCATTGCATGCTTAATGTTGTCCAAATATTTCTCGTGTATCACCTCATCTCCCTGGATATAAAAAGCCCAGTCAACATCGGATGATATAGCATGAAAAGCTTTGTTTGTTTCAACTGCAAGTACCCGCCCGCCTTCTCGCAACGTATCATCCCATACGGTTTCTATAATCTTCATCTTGGGAGAGTTTATGGACTTGACATAGTTTAACGTATCATCGTCAGAACGACCAACTGCAAGCACGAATTCATCGCATACCGGCAGTATGGAAAGGATAGCTTCAAGAATAGGATAATCATATTTCACAGCATTTCGTATAAAAGAGAAGCCGGATACTTTTACTGCCATAGTTATTTATTTGATTTGTCTCCTCTGAATATTGACTCAAGTAACGTTGGTTGAAAATAATAACCACTTACCTTATTCTTAAAGCTTCGCAGCGTTGTTTTAGGAGTTATTTCAATTCTGCGAATCTGAAAGAGATCATTCATAAATTGCTTGGGGCCCGTATTTGTTGATACGGCATAAGCATAACCTGATTTTTTTGTTATATCTTTTACTCTTTCGTTAAGGCCCCCAAACGGGTAGGCAAAACTCGTCACTTTCTTTTTTAATAGTTGCTCGATATCATCTTTACATCCGGTAATTTCATTTATTAGTTGCTTATCATCGCACTTCGATAGATCGAGATGATTTCTTGTATGCCCTCCTATTTCTATTCCATAATCACATAGCTCCTTCAGTTGTTCTTTATTCATCAAGTGCACATTAGGTTCTCCCTCCGCTACTCCCCATTGATTGTAGGCTAGGCCTGTTACTAAATAGATTACTGCTTTAAACCCGTATCGTTTCAGTATTGGGAACATCAAAGTATAATTGTCTGCATATCCATCATCAAAAGTGAGTATGACCTTATTATATAAATCCATTAACGGATCTTTATTAAGGTCCTCGAATGTTATTGTTTGTATCCCACTTTCACTGAGATATCTCATTTGATTTTCAAATTCTGATTTTTGAATATAAATTTTATGTCTGCCAATAGCTGTCTCTTTTTCAACAATGCGATGATATAATAATACCGGCAGAGCAAACTTCTTATCCATATTTCAAATATATTGTTATCTTATGCATTAATGAGGGTACAAAATAATAATATCTTTTTGCCTCATTCTGTATTCAGAGGAATTAATGTAGAATTTAACCTTTAATCTGATTCGAGATCTGATTGTTGATTTAGTATTCAACACCGGATTATTACATTTATGCTTTTTATGCCGCAGTCTGTTGATGTTTCGTTTGTTGAATGTTACGGATATTCTGTTTTCTTCATCGCATTCTAACCTGTTCAAACCAGTTTAAATTCTATTTTAATTTAGGGGACATTGGCCATCTATGATGATTGCAGCATCTTATTCGTAAAGTATGAGCAACACTATACCCAACTCATCAGCCAGCTTTAGAGAGCAGCAATTTTATTTCGTAGTGCCTTTTTTCAAAATACCCGGTGCTATTTTACTGCACCGTGTTACTATGAGGTCATCATTAAAAATTGAGTAATAGGCGAAGCACATCTAATGTATCCTCTACGATAATTTACTTTACGCAGAATCCTGTCGTGAACTTATTCTTTTGTTTGAATGAGTTCTCCTCTATGTTCTCTTTCCAAAAACGGTCTATCGAATTAATGTAATGTCTCCTTTGCCTTTCATTACACGACTATCACTAAAAGCCACACGATAATAATATACATAAACACCCGAGTTGCAATTTTTGCCTTTATATGTGCCATCCCATCGGTCGTTAACATTATCAGAATAGAATACGCGATTGCCCCACCTATCAAAGATGTAGAACTCAGACTTCTCGATCACCCCCGTGGTATAGAGTTTTATAAAATCGTTAACTGCATCGTTATTGGGAGTAAATACATTGGGAACAAAGACTTGGTTTGGAGGGCGCACATTCACTAACACGTTAGCTGTACTTGTACAACCATTCATATCGGTCATAACGACATTATATAAAATTGTATCGTTAGGTGTTGCAATCGGATGAGCAATTGAATCATTATCCAAATAAAAATTGGGATACCATTTATAAAATACGCCACCGCTTGCCCCCAAGGTTACAGATTCACCTAAGATAATCGTAATAGAGTCAAATGTGGTATTTACCTGAGTTACCGAGTTAACAACGATATAAGCCTGTATCGTTAAGGAGTCTATCCCGACACTATTAAATACTCTTAGGCTTACTGGATATACTCCGGGGTTATTGTAACATATATATGGCGGATTCTGCTGAGTAGAGAATGAGGGGACCCCGCCGGGGAAAGACCAATACCAACCTTGTGGATTGTCTGTGCTTTGATCGAAGAATTGTATGCAATCTCCTTCACAAATGGTTACATGAGATGCAGTAAACGCAGGGATGGGAGCTCCACAATTTGAAACATTAATTGTCAGGCTGTATGTGCTGTCTAAGCCTGCCCCATCAGTAACAAGTAAGGTTGCCGTATAAACCCCTGGTGTTGTATAAACAACAGCCGGTGGAGCTTGTGCATTGAAAGATGCCGGTAATCCGCCGGCAAAGGTCCAACTCCAAGTTGTTGCATTTTGGCTTTGATCAGTAAATACCACCGAATCTCCTTTACAAATATTTAAGGATGAAGCAGAAAACAGAGCTACCGGCACAGGGCAATTTTGTATGGTAACCTGATAAGCAGCCGTATCTGCGCCGCCATTGTCGGTTACAATTAATTGAACTGTAAAAGTACCTGCAGTATTAAAATGTATCGCAGGCGGGGAGGCCCCGTTAAAACTGTTTGGAGTGCCTCCGGGGAAGGTCCAAGTGTAAATCGCATTTGTAGCTGCAATCGAGTTATTAGTAAATGATATAGTTTGTCCTGAACATATAGATGTATCACTTAGAGCAAAGTCGGCAGTTGGCGGGTTATTACAATTATTAACCGTTAAGTTATATGTCGTACTGTCTTTTTGCCCATTCGGATTAGTTACAACTAATTTTATGATAACCGACCCTACAGTATTAAAGCAAACCTGCGGCGGCATTATAGCTGAAGATGACGCAGGAGTGCCTCCGGGAAAGGTCCAGGCAAAGGTTGCACCCGTTAAATATGTGCTTGGGTTTGTTATATTCAGGCAATCGCCAGAACATATCGCTCCTGTTACACCTGGGTTGAATGCTGCTATAGGCGGAGTATTGCAGGTAGTAACGGTTACTGTAGCGGTAGCCGTATCAATGCTTCCCAAGCCATCGGACAGAATTAACGTAATTGTATATGAACCCGGGGTGTTATAGCAAATCGTAGGAGGTGTTTCTAAGTTAGAGGAGGTGGGCAAGCCACCGGGAAAAGACCATGCAAACGTTATTGGCCCGGCCGGGTAATTACTTTGGTTAGAAATACTAATGCATCCATTTACACAAATAGAGTCTTGATCCAAGTTAAAGTCTGCTGTAAATACTGAGCACGGCTGAACCGTGACAAATGTACTTGTTGAAACAGAACCGCAAGCATTTGATGCGGTAAGCGTTATCTGATATGTTCCAGCGCCACCAGCCAAGGTTGCGTCAAATGCAGGGGGCGTTGCTCCGGTAAAGGTGTTGTAGCCATAGTTCCAAGAATAGGTAACACCGGGTTCTATGTTATCATTAACTACGGTGGTTGTGGCGCCTTCACAGAGCGGATTATTTGTAACTGAGAACTGCGGGTCAGGGGGCGTCGGTGTAGAAACCATCACACTATCAATAGCTACAGAGGGATCAGTGCCGTTTCCATCATTATTATTAATCCATCTAAATCCGACTTTAATCGTAGGGTTGCCAATAGCAGATGCTGGCAAGATTAGCGAATAATTGGTCCATTGGCCCTGCCCACTTCCACATACAGTGGTCTGTGCCGGGTTATCTATTATAGTCCATGAACTGCCGTCAAAATATTCTACCATAAAATAATCAAATGGAGGATCTCCAAAGAAGATATATTTAAATGATAACTTAGGTGCACAGAGGGCAAGGGCACAATCAATCAAGGGAGACTCCACCCGTTGATTTGTAGTCGCATCATCTAATGGAGGAAGCCCCGCATAATAAGCTGCTCCACAATCTCCTGTAGGGCAAATCATTGTCGCAAATGTTTGATCTATTGTAGATGCGATATGGAGTGTAGCATCACCACTTCCTATACAGCCCGAGCCGCAGCTTCCTACCGGCATCCCATTTTCAGCACAACTGATAAACCATTTATTCGGAGTTGGGCTATTCACCCCAATTGTGGATACAGTCCATGCCCCACCAGGACCTGTGTAGGTCTCTGCTAAGCAGTTCGAAGTGCAACCATTATTAAAGTTATCGAAGAAAAATATTTGGGAAAAAGCCGGGCTACTACACAATGCAGTAAAAAGTATTATCAAAAGTGTCTTATTCATTGTCTTGCTTCGGAAATAAAAATACGTGCTAATCCCATATTTAGTTAGTGATTTGAACGGTGTTCTTAACTACTTGGTATGGAATGTAATAATTGATAAACAAATGCTTCATTTATATCTTCTTTAATTAGAGTTAATAACTTAGGAATACCTTTGTATGCAATTCGATGAATAAGGAAACATTTAAGGCAGAAGCCGCAGCTCTTTACCCTGAATTATTGATTATCAGAAGGCACATTCATCAACACCCGGAGCTTAGTGAACGTGAGCAGGAAACTATGATTTATATTTCTTCTAAACTTGCAAGTTATCAGATAGCTCACCAATGTAATATAGGCGGGTATGGGATTGTAGGGCAAATTGAAGGAGCCAAGCCTGGAAAATCGCTGCTTCTGCGTGCAGATATGGATGCCTTACCAATTACAGAAAAAAACGCTGTACCCTATTGCAGTATAAATAAAGGAGTGATGCATGCTTGCGGCCATGATGTACATAGCACGTGTTTGCTTGGAGCGTTGCATATTTTATCTAAGTACAAAAATGATTTTGGAGGAACGATCAAATTCGTGTTTCAACCGGCTGAGGAGAAATTGCCGGGTGGCGCAACTCGAATGATTGCTGCTGGAGTGTTGGATAGGCCAAAGCCGGATATGGCTTTGGCACTGCACGTGTTTCCCTCACTCGAAGCCGGAGAAGTCGGCTTTAAAAGCGGAATGTATATGGCTTCGTGCGATGAGATTTATATAACGATAAAAGGGAGAGGCGGGCATGCGGCTATTCCGGATGAGATTAACAATCCACTTTATATTGCAGCAGGGCTTTTACTGAAAATAGAACACTTGGCATCAGTTTATAAACTTGCTCCGTCCCCTACTGTATTGAGTTTCGGAGATTTACATGCTACAGGAGCTACGAATGTAGTACCTGATCAATGCACCTTAGCAGGGACGTTTCGAACAATGAATGAAGAATGGCGTTTTCAATGCCACGAAGAGATTCTTAATCTCATACAAAATTTTGCGCACGAACGCCATTGTGAAATCGAATGTGTAATAGAAAAAGGGTATCCCTTTTTAATAAATGATGAAGTCGTTACCCGAGTTGCACAACAAGAAGCACGAAATTATCTCGGCTCCTCTAATGTAAAGAACCTTGACATCAGAATGGCTTCGGAAGACTTTGCTTATTACTCTCATATAGTTCCCTCATGCTTTTTTCGCTTAGGTACGGGCAATAAGGCTAAAGGAATTATATCTCCGGTGCACACTTCGACCTTCGATATTGAAGAAGATGCTTTGCCTATAGGTGCCGGCCTGTTAGCATGGATTTCTGTTCAGTTACTTTTCTCTTGATTTATTTTTTCATCAGCCACTGTGCGGGATTCTGAAACACCGTACCTTTCCATATTTCAATATGCACGATTGTTAAATCATTTTCTTTATCTGTATAAACTTTGCCAATAATATCTTTGGTATTTACCTGATCTCCGGCTTTTACATTTACACTTTCCAGATTACTATACACGGTAAAATATTCACCATGTCGTATCAATACCGCACGATGATACACCGGGTTTGTTAAAACGCTTATTACCGTGCCTTTAAATAAGGTACGAATACTAGCACCCGGAGTGGTTTTGATATCCATTCCATTATTTTTTGTAGTAACATTTTTTAATAACGGATGTTCATGTGTACCAAATGTTTCCCAAATACTTCCCTTTTCAACAGGCCAGGGAAGCTTACCCATATTAGCCGCAAAGCTGTTTGATAACTCTTTCGCTTCCGGTGTAAGTGTTAAAGTGCTGCTCTCTCCACTCGACGTTTTTATCGGGCTTGAAGGTTTTGTAATTGAAGCAATCTCTTTCTTAATTAAATCTTGTATTTGTTTGTTCAGCTTCGCTTGTTCTTTTTTCTTGGCATTGATATCGTCTTTAATTTTCTTTTCTTGTTTACTTAATGACTTAGCAATAATATCTTGTTGATTATGCTCTTGAGTTAACACTTTTTTTTCCTTTTCTTGAGTTTGAATAACTTGCTTTTTCTCTTCTTTCTGTGCTACCAATACTTTTTGCTTGTTACCGAGATCCTGCATGGATATTGTAATCAATTGAGCCTGAAATTTTTTATAGGTATTATAGCGACGAGTATATTTTATACGCTCAACAGCATCATTAAAACTCTCGGCAGAAAATATAAAAATCAACACATCATAAGCTGTGCGGTGCTTATAAGCATATCGAATCATACGCGCATAGTTCGCTTGCATTTTTAATAATTCGGCTCTAAGACCGGAGATATCCGAATTTGTTTTACTGATGTCTTTATCGATCAGAGTAACCTGTTTGTTGAAGGTGTTAATGAGTTGTACTCGTAAATTGATTTTATTCTTAATAGTATTCAACTGAGCCAGTGATGCATTTTTATTTTTTGTAGTAGCATCTAATTCTTTTTGCAAAGAATTGATTTCTTTCATCAAATCGTTCTTCTTCTTATTTAACTCCTCTTTTGTCTGAGCGGCAGCTTTTGTAAAAGTTGTTCCTAATAATAACAATATAATCAACAGCCGTTGCAACATTACTTATTTGAGAAAGGGAATTTTTGTGGTTCATTAAGAATTATTTTGGAGAAATCAAGTTCGATCATTGATTCTTCCCCATCATGTAATATCCATGTTCTATGTAAAGCAAAGGGCTTCTGTGCCTCCAAAGTATAATCCCCATTCGTAATGGTCAATGTTTTATTATCTGAATTATTTTGAATAAACATTTTCAGAATACGGTATTGGCGGTTAAGGTACACGAAGGTATTAAGTTTATCCGTGCTCGAATTCAACACCAGAGTTGTGTCATGTCTTACTATCTTACCTTGATGCGGATCGTAATAAAGTGCATTACCTTGTATTAAATCTTGAATCGTGTAAAAGTCAACGGGGATATTAGTGAACCGCTTAATGATCTCATAGCTGTATGTTTCATTCTTTTTATTGAAGCGATCTAGGATGCGGACGGAGTCTTGTGTAAATAAAATACGCATTACTTCGATGCCCAACAATGGACTAACCGACACCCATATCGAACTGTCTTGTTTCGCTCTGATATTAGCTGTTAAGTCCATGGTGCCGTCAGTATCGGTTATTTTTATTTTACATTTTGCATTCAACCATTCATAGGTAAACCTATTAACCTGCAGCATGGAATCGGCAATATGTTTTTCAAAATTTGACAAGATTGGTTCCGGCTTATATTTCGAAGATTTGCGAAATAAGCCGCATGCGCTAAAAAGCATAAACAGAATAAAGCCGATTGATTTAATCGGCCAACTTGCGTTCATTGATTTTCTTTTGAAGCAGTTGCTTGTCGCCTCCGTTATCTAAAGCTCGCTGCCAAAATTTTATTGCATCGTCTATTCTTCCCGATTGAAATAAGATGTCACCATAATGCTCGAGAACAGACGGAGACTTTGTACTTGGCGTAATTGCTTTTTCCATCCACGATAAGGCGGCACTGTACTTCTTTTGTTTGTATAAAACCCAAGCATAGGTGTCTATATAGTTTGGATTACTTTGTGCGAGCTGCATCACTACTTTAGATGCCATCTGTTCTGCTTTATCCAGTTTAACACCTCTGAGAGCCAAATTGTACGCATAGTTGTTTAACGCATACACATTATTAGGATCTATTTCTAATGCATTATCATAATGGTGATCTGCCATTGTATAGTCTTGTATGGCATTATAACAATCTCCTAAAGTCGCCTCTGCCTGAGACCTCAACCCGGTATCCTCGCTGTCAAAACGAATCATGGTTTCTAATGATGATATGGCTTTATTATATTCCTTTTTATCGAGCCACGCCAATCCATTGTAATAAAAAACCAGTGGTTGATAAGGAAACAACTCTTTAGCCTCTTCTGTGTAACTCAACAAGTCACTCTTCAGCCCTAACCTTGTTTGTAAAAGAAAAACTTGCTGCCATACAATAAAGCGGCTCTTATCTATCCGAAGTGTTTTATAGTACATATCTAAGGCTTCTGCATCCTCACCGCTTTGAAAAAGGATGTCTCCATTTATTGCATAAGCTTTGGCTTCATTCGGATGTGCTGCAATAAGTAAGGAGCCAAGAAGGATGGCCTCGTTTCTACGTTTGATTTGTTGTAAAACATTCAAGTATGTGAATAGCGTTTTTACTTTATAGTCTATAGTGATCTCGGACGAACGAAAAACATTTTTCAAGTATGGAAAAGCATGGTCATAATCTTGTTGGTTTAAATAATAATCAGCCATCATCGATTGTGCTTTCAGATTGGTGCTATCCATTGCTGCAAGTTTTTGTACCGTTTGCAACGCACGTTCGTTCATATTCAAGGTTGTGTATAAATCTGCAAGCATTCCGTAATACGATGGCTCATTCGGATAGGCCTGTATCAAGGAATTTAACTCTGCTATGGCCTTCTCCGGTTTATTTAGATTTAGCCAAAGATTTTTTCGTGCAGTGGCAATTTCTTCGGTAAGTCCTGTGATTTTTTCTAATTGATTAAATACGGCAATTGCTTTTTCGTATTGTAAAGACTTAATATAAAAATAAGCTTCATCAGAAAGATAATCGGGTTCGTTAGGATATTGTTTTGCTAAAGATTGCATCAATCCGGCTGCATCTGAGTAGCGGCCGGTTGCCTCATAAATGTCTGCTGCTGCTACTTTATACCATTTATTGGAATTATTCAGCTTTAGCGCAGAAATAATATATTGTAAAGCTTTTTCATATTCTCGTTTATCGAGATAAATCATCGCGAGATTGTATAATGCGGCATCATTTTGCGGGTTTATTGTCAGCACCTCATTAAACTGTGCAACGGAGGCATTAAAATTTCCACTTATCTTACGGCGGCATCCTTCAATAAAGTATTGTTCTTGCTTAACATCACTCACAGACTTTACATGAGTGGGAAACAAGTCTTTATCCTTATTTGTGCTCGTTGAAGTTTGTTTCACCTTGCAAGAACTCAAGGCGACAACACACAACAGGTATAATTGTAATTTATGCATTATAAAGACCGCGTGTAATCGCCAATGCTTAGGTTAACTGCTTTACCTTGTATTTCACAATGATTGCCTACCATAGAATCTTCAATTAATAAGCCGGACAACTTCGTATGTGTTTGAACAATGCTGTTTTTAACAAGACAAGAATCAATAACAGAGTTTTTTCCAATCGAGGCATAAGGACCAATGACGCTATTCCGTATAACGGTATTTTCACCAATATATGACGGTTGTACAATAACAGCATGCTCCTGAATTACGGTAGCGTGGATTAATACTTCGTTCTTAGAATTTTCTAAAACACGTTGATTGGAGAAAACGGTTGCGTCCTTGTTACCACAATCGAGCCACTCGCGAACTTTACCTATGCTTAACTTTTTGCCTTTTGCATTCATATTTTTTAATGCTGTGGTAATCTGATATTCTCCTCCTTCGCGGATATTGTTATCTAACAGATATTGTAATTCTGATTTCAGGTATTCGCCATCGTGAAAATAATAGATCCCTATGATAGCTAAATCGGAGATAAATGTTTTTGGCTTTTCAACAAAATCCGTTATAACTCCGCTCTTATCGGTGATGACTACACCAAAAGCAGACGGGTCTGGGATTTGATGTACCCATATTACTCCGTCTTTTGAGGTGTCTATCTGAAAGTCGGCATAAAACAAGGTATCAGCAAAAGCTATAATCACAGGACCGCTAATGCTTGCCGCAGCACACATAATTGCATGGGCTGTTCCCAATGGTTCATCCTGATAATAGATGCTTCCTTTAGCATCAAGATTTTCGGCAATATGAATCAGATTCTTTTCGACTTCTTCACCAAAATGACCAACGATAAATGCAATCTCTGTGATTTTCTCCGTACACATAGAGGCTAACCCTTCAACCAAACGTTGCACAATAGGTTTTCCTGCTATAGGTATTAAGGGCTTTGGAGTTGTGAGTGTGTGTGGCCGCATTCGTTTTCCCATTCCGGCCATAGGTACTATAATCTTCATTCGGATTTTTTCGATAATTAGTATGTAAAGTTAACGATGTCCGGTGTGTCCAAACCCACCTATGCCCCGCTCCGTTTCTGAAAGGAGTTCTGTCGCTTGCCATTCGGCTTTTTCATGTTTTGCAACGATGAGTTGAGCTATGCGTTCTGCAGGTTCTATCGTTTGATGTTCACCCGACAGATTAATTAAAATCACTTTCAACTCTCCCCTATAATCAGAATCAATGGTTCCCGGTGCGTTTAGCACAGTTAACCCCTTTTTAGCTGCCAAACCTGAACGGGGTCTTACCTGAACCTCGTATCCAATTGGGATTTCAAGGAATAAACCCGTTGGAATCAGTACCCGTTGCATCGGCAATAAAGTAAGCGACTCTTCCAGGAATGCCCGTACATCCATTCCCGCTGCGCCGCTTGTTTCATACGCTGGCATCGGGTTATTGGATTTATTAATGATTTTAATTTTCATACTTCACAAAAGTAGCAGTATTAAATCTATTCGATAATGAAGCAGCCTCTATGTTGGCAGGGGCTTCTTTCTCAACTCGATTAAATAAATAACAAGCAAGACTAGAGCAAGAATCAGCATATTTAGGCTAAAGAAAAAGAAACGGCTTTTATCATATAATCCTTCAAAGAAGTAGCTATAGGTAAAGTATAGTAAAAGCGAGCCTGCGATGTATCCGATTATCTTCTTTAGGTTATAGGGAATCGGGTAATAATGCTGCCCAACAAGGTAGGAAATAATCATCATCGTTGCATAGCAAATGAACGTAGCCCAGGCCGTTCCTGCATAGCCATATTGAGGAATCCACCATATACAGAGTGTAAACGTAATTGCTGCCCCCATCAAGGCTATCCAAGAACCAATCAACGTTTGGTTGCTGAGTTTGTACCATATAGAGAGGTTGTAATAAATACCCAAGCACATATTAGCCATTAATAAAATAGGAACGATAAAAAGGCCTTCATGAAATTTTTTATCTATGAAGTATTTTAAGAAATCCATGTTAATCATAATGCCAATGAAAATAATTGCACATACTGCCACAAAGGCACTCATTGTTTTTGAGTAGGTTTTTCGTGCATCCTGTTTTGTAGATTCGTTGAAGAAGAAAGGCTCTGCTGCCATACGGTAAGCTTGAATGAATAGAGTCATTAAAATCGACAACTTGTAACACGCCCCATAAATACCTATCAACGCCAGATTCTGGTCTTCGCTATAGGGTAAAAACTTTTTTAGCAATATTCTATCCATCGTTTCATTAATCATACCTGCGGTTCCTACAATAATGAGTGGCCACGAATAACGAAGCATTTCTATAACAAGTTGACGGTTTAATCGAAAGTGCAAGCGGCGATAATCCGATAGAAAAAAGAAGAAGGTTATTACGCTGGCAATTAAGTTGGCAAGAAATACAAAGCCCTCGGCATAATTTTCGGGAAAAATGTTTTTTAGGAAATCAGACTTAGGTAAGTAAAGCAGGAATAATAAATTCAACGTTACTGTAATGCTTATGTTGCTGAGTTTTAAAAAAGCATAGCGTAACGGGCGATTATGCAAACGCAGGTTAGCAAATGGAATAACACAGAGGGTATCTGCGGCCATTATCACTGCAAACCATTTTACATAGTACACTTTATGTGCATAGCCAAGTTGTTGTGCGATAGGTTCTGCGGCGATATAAAGTGCCGAAGAGAATAACAGTGACGTAAGCAGCAGGGAGAGCATAGATGTATTCCATACTTCACGATTATCCCGATTCTGACTGCTGAATCGGAAAAAAGTTGTTTCCATACCATAAGTGTATAATACAAATAAGAAGCTACTATATGCATAGAACTCTGTAATAGTGCCATACTGCATTTGTGAAAACAGGTATGTATGCAATGGCACCAAAAAATAATTTAGCAGGCGGCCAACAATATTGCTTAGCCCATAAATTGCTGTTTGCCCTGCAAGGCGTCTGATGACCGAACTCAATGGATTACTTTATGCGAAACACAAAACTATATTAACCATACACCAACATTGTTTCAATAGTACACAGATAGTAAATAAATTGTCCTGAAATAAAAAAAGCGGCTTGTGAGCAGCGATGTAAAATGAGAAACCTGAAGGTTACAAATTAATCTCGTACACCGTACCGTTGATTTCAACTGTTGCCTTACCATCACAGGCGCCGTTGCCAAAGTCTATGGTACGAGCGGGTTTTCCGCTTGGCGTTACCACCAAAACTCCTTTGCGAATCCAACGGCAGCCGATGGCAATTTCTAAAGGTGATGTTATCGTTGACGTATAATTATCTCCATCGCGAGAAACTCCTGATGAAGAACCTGTAATACGATAGACATCATCGTAAGGTGTTAAGGTATTGCTTCCCGAAATCCACTCGCGCGTGCGGGTGCCTGTACTTGTAAACGTAGTATTGTCGCTGAAATAAATGTTTCCTTTCTGAATATTTACGGTGTAAGTTAGATTTCCACTTGTATTTTGCCCATTATTAGTAACAGTCTTCAGAATTTCATATTTATTTCCGGAGACATAATAATTGTCTGTTTTAATTTGAATCACTGTACCTTCTGCTCGGTACTTACCTGTCCAAGCAGCACTGATTGTTCCCTTACGGTATTTGTTGTCCCAATCACTGCAAAGGCAACCATTCCCATCTGACGAGAATTCAATAACCATGGTCTTTGGATTCGATGTGGTGTCTATCGTCACCGTTGCACATTCGGGTAATAAGGTTGATAATATGCCTGTTGATTCATCCAATTTCATTACTCCATTATCGTAGGCAGCAGAGTTTAGTGCATCAATAATACCATTTGACTCCTGAGTTATGGTATAACTGTCTAAGGCAATTCCAGTATCGCTTGATTCATTATCCTTAACACAAGAAGTGAAGAAGAAAAAAAGGCCCGATAAAGCAACAATCCCAAGTTGTTTTTTCATATAGAATGAATTGAGAGTTCAAATTTATTCAATATTGGTGCCATAACAATTATTATTATCACTTTGGTGATGGTGGTGGGGGAGGCTGCCCATTAACCGGGCGGTTGCGAAACTCTTTCAACAACTCCATTCTAAAGGAGCGTTCGGCACGAAGCAATAAGGCGACTTTTCGAATTGGCAATACCTTTTTATACTCTGCGATATACTTCTTTCTTAGATCGAGCTCTATTTGTTGGAATTGCATTTCGTTATCAATAAGTTTAGAAATATCTGCATCCGATAATGAATCAATATTCATTTTAACATTAGCTAAATCAGCTTTATGATTTTTGCGGATGCTTTCAAGTTCATCGCTGAACTTATTATAGACGGGCCAAAATTGTTGTGCTTCTGCTGTTGTAAGGTTAAGTTCTTTAGTAAGATAGGCAATCTTCAGTGATTCAATTTCTTCTTTGCGCTTACGTTGTTGGGCATGTGTGGTGTTGATGAGGGAGTATGTCATCAACAGGAGGATGATTGAGGTTCTCATGATATAAATTGGTTTTTTTAGTTATTAAAATGATGACCAATCTTCTGCACTAAAGTCATATTGCATTAAGGTTTGCTCATCGATTATAAATTCTGATGGAATGAATGAAAGAGCGGAATGGGTATCGTCCAGGATATCCTCAATTGGAACATATTCAATATTCTGTTGTACAAGCTCATTTAGTTCCTCATTGTTTATGGAAGAGAATGTGCTCTCTTGTTGGATAGCCTTTTCTTTAAATATTGGATAACTACTAAGTATTAAAGCGAATGTTGCTGCTGCTACATACAACCATCTGCCAATGATGGAATAACGCGATGCTTGCTTTTCTGAGTGTATTGTTCTCTTAATGATGCATTTTGAAAGTTGTTCAAAATAATTATCCGGTGTGTAGAACAGATTGTTGTCTGACTGTATTTGCTCTTTCAATCGGGTTTCGCTTAATATTAATTCTTTTGTCTTATCAAAATAATTGCTATGAACAGAAAATGGATTCTTTTTTTGCAGTGAATTGAACTCTTCGTTCTTATTTAATTCTTCTTTATCTGAATAAATTTTCTTTTTCATTGTAAACTGTGTTATATGACTTCGTGATGATGGTATAGTTTAATGATTCAATAAAAATTCTTCTACTTTTTTTACGGCGTGATGGTAGCTTGCTTTCAATGCTCCTTCCGATGTTTCGAGAATTTGGCTCATTTCCATATAGGGCATTTCATCGAAATAGCGCAGGTTAAATACTAAACGTTGCTTTTCGGGTAAGCGTAGTATAGCTTGTTGTAATTTCCATTCTGCAACCGTGGCGTCAAAATTTTTATCTGCCTTGAGAGTAGTTAATAAATATTCATCGCTGTTATCTATGCTGACTGTTGCATATCTTTTCTTTTTATTTAAAAATGTAATACTCTCATTGGTTGCAATGCGATAGAGCCAAGTGTATAATTGAGAGTTGCCTTTAAATGCGCTCAAACTCTTCCATACCCGAATGAATGTATTCTGAATCACATCATCGGCATCATCATGAGAAATCACTATGCGGCGTACATACCAATACAATTTTTGCTGATAACGTTCAACAATTATCGTAAAAGCGCGGTGGCGCGTGGCCGAGTCTTGAAATTGAGCAATTATTTCTTCATCTGATAGCATCATAATCTAGATGCCGGCAAAAGCAAATTAGTTCTTGCGGGTAAGTACCGTTAACGCAGCCGTAATAATATTCGGTGTGTCGATACCATACTTTGTCAACAACTCTTCCGGCTTACCGCTTTCTCCAAAAACATCATTAACCGCAACCATTTCTACAGGGCAAGGGTAGTTTGCAGACAATACTGATGCTATGGATTCACCTAAACCGCCATTGCGTTGATGTTCTTCAGCTGTTACCACACATTTTGTTTTGCGAGCACTTCTTAAGACTTCTTCCGTATCTAAAGGTTTAATGGTGTGAATATTTATTACCTCTGCACTTATACCCCGTTCCGCTAAGGAGCGTGCTGCCTCGATTGCTTTCCATACTAAATGCCCACAGGCAAAGATGCTTACATCACTACCTTCAATTAATATTTGCGCTTTACCTATGATAAACGGCTGGCTCTCTGAGGTAAAATTAGCTACCTTAGGACGACCAAAGCGCAGATATACTGGGCCCTTATGAGAGGCTATGGCTATGGTTGCCAGTTTAGTTTGGTTAAAATCGCAAGGGACAATAACGCACATGCCCGGTAACATCTTCATCATACCGATATCTTCCAGAATCTGGTGTGTGGCTCCATCCTCGCCAAGTGTTAATCCTGCATGCGATGCACATATTTTAACATTCTTACCGGAGTATGCAATAGATTGACGAATCTGATCGTAAACACGTCCAGTAGAAAAGTTGGCGAAGGTTCCGGTATAAGGAATTTTACCTCCTATAGTAAGTCCGGCCGCAACCCCCATCATATTCGCTTCTGCAATTCCAACCTGAATAAATCTGTCGGGGAATGTTTTTATAAACTCATCGATTCTAAGCGATCCGGCTAAGTCTGCTGCAAGAGCAACAACCTCTGAGTTTTGTTTGGCCGCTTCTAACAAGCCTGCGCCATAACCGGCACGAGTTTCTTTTTTGTCTTTGTCGGAATATTCAAAAAGGCGCGGGTCAAAGTCTTTCGCTGACGGTGCCCCCGGATGTGATGGTGATGTTGCGCTCAATGGTGTCTGTAGTTTTTTTTGCTGATTTGTAACGGTATAATATTTTGTATGTGCCGGGTTGCAAAGCTAAAGTCTCTGTGCCGCTGTTTCGAGATAACTCATATAATTTTTTCCACTCGTTATCCTCAAAATAGAAAATGCTGCCATAACCCATTTGCTGTTTCAACAAGTTAACAATGCCGGGAACCGGTATTTCAATAGTTGTAGTCTTACTTTGGTCAATGTTGATGTTATTCATCTTTAAACGTGGCAGGGTCATAAATTCCAAATCATAGTTGCCGCAGAGGTACTTTTCAGAGCTGTTGATTTGCTGTACATGAAGCGTTCCGTAACTGTCTCTTTCTCTAATGATGCACTTGAGTTTATTGTTAATCGTATTGTTAATAGTGCCCCCGCTAAGTTTTAACTCTAAGAAGCCTTGGCCTGCAGGGACTTCAATCCATGTGTTTTGTTCTTTTTCTATCTTGATGTTCTTCTTCTCCACTTGTGGTATAGTGTGTACAACAAGATTGTATGACGTAACAGGATCAATATTAATGGTATCGGGAACTCCTCGATAGGTTAATGTATGATAGATATTGTATTTTGTGAATCCTGTAGTAGCATCATAAAACGTCATATTGACATCGGTTTCTGTTGGCTTATTATTTTTGTCTAATAGTGCCACCTGCACTGTTGCCGGCGATAATATTGTTTGAATAATGCTTGATAAGTTCTGCTTGAATTCTTCCGGTTCTTTGGGATTCAGATAGTTACCTATACATTCAAATTTGGCATTTAACTTTTCATCAATATTCATCCCTATGATAAAGGGTTTTAACACGACTCGATTTTTTTGCAAAGCGGCAGAAACAAGACAGGGATCGTACCCGCACGACTCGACTCCATCTGTTATTATAATAATAACATTGCGTGCCGAAGAATCTTTGGGAAAATCATTTGCCGATTGCTCTAATGAATAGCCAAGTGGGGTAACTCCGTTTGGTGAAAGCTTTTTAATAAAATCTTTGATGTAATAGGCATTATCCTTACCGAAAGGCACACAAAGTTTTGAATCTTTACAATCATTTAATACAACAGGGCTTTGAAAGCCATAAACGCGCAGCGCTAACTCCACATTTTGTTTGCGTTTTAATGTATCTATTATATCTATTAATGCTTGCTTGGCAATAGAAATACGATCGGGGCCTGCCTCAATCACATCTTTTCTTCCACTCCAACTTTCACTCATGCTCCCCGAATCATCGAAGATGAATAAGATTCGAGTGGTTCGCTCTTGCTTTACGGTTACGGATTGTGCTTCAACTGCCTTCATCAAAAGGCAAGTCAAAGAGCAACTGCAAATAGCGAAGAGTATAAAAGTCTTGAATGTCATTGAGGTTAATGTTAATGACTCTGTACTTAACGAACAAATGCCGCACTATATGATATGCCCTTTGCTACAGTGCCTGATTCACTATTATATACACTCCGGGCTACTCTCGCTGACGGCTATCCATGCAGATCGTTACAGGGCCATCATTGATTAAGTGAACTTTCATGTCGGCTCCAAATACTCCGCTCGAGATATTTTGCCCGATAGCGTGTTTCAATGTGCTTTTAAAATATTCATACAATGGAGCCGCTTGCTCTGGCCTGGCGGCACGGATAAAAGACGGACGGGTTCCTTTCTCGTACGAAGCGTGTAAAGTAAATTGACTGATTAAAAGTATTTCTCCCTTTACATCTAAAACAGATAGATTCATCTTCCCATCTAAGTCAGGAAAGATTCGTAGCCCTGTAATTTTTTTTACAAGCCAGTCTGCATCTGCATTGCCATCGGCGTGCTCTATACCGAGCAGAATGGTTAATCCTTGCTTAATGCTGCCTGTTAACTTACCATCTGAAAAAACAGAGGCTTCACTTACCCGTTGAATAACTACCCGCATAATTCAGTCGTAAATTTTTTCGTCTGTTTCAAGCTCATTAATAATTCCAAGATAACTATTGTAACGCGAAGGTGCTATTTGGCCTGCTTCTAAGGCTTTTGTTACTGCACACCCCGGCTCATTTATGTGCAGGCAGTTATTAAATCTACATTGATGCAATAGGTGCTCCATCTCGGGAAAATAATGTGAAACCTCTTCTTTCTCTATATCAAGTATGCCAAATTCTTTAATGCCCGGGCTGTCTATAACTTCACCCCCGAAGGGTAATTCAAATACTTCTGCAAAGGTGGTGGTGTGTGTACCCTTTTGATTAAAGCCGGAAAGATCTCCGGTACGAAGGTTTAACCCCGGAGCTAATAAATTTATCAGCGTTGACTTTCCTACGCCCGAGTTGCCTGAAAGTAAGGTGAATTTATTTTGCAGGCACGATTGAACAGCATCTATTCCTTCTTTTGTGTGCGATGAAAGATGGAAAACCGGATATCCAATTTTAGAATATGTGTCGGTTAACAATTTTAACTGCTGCTGATCTGCCGCATTATGTAAATCCGTTTTATTAAAAACAATTATGGCTGGTATATGATAGGCTCCGGCTGTAACTAAAAAACGATCAATGAATCCCACAGGTGTCATAGGTTGTGAAATTGCTGCAACAATTAGTACCTGATCAAGGTTTGCTGCAAGAATGTGCTCTGCTGTTCTATGACGAGATGATTGCCGAATGATATAATTATTTCGTGGCAATATGTCTCGGATCACGTAATCGTTGCCATGCACATCTTTTTCAAGTGTAATCCAGTCGCCTATGACGACGGGGTTTGTAGAGCGACGATCTACTAAGCGCAACTTTCCTTTAATGCGGCAAGGTACAAGTATGTTATCCTCTGTTTTTACTTGATACCAACTACCTGTTGCTTTGACAACCCGAGCCTTCATCATACCCTAAACAGCAGCAAAATGATGAACACTATCCGCAATGCTTCGGATAAGTGCAGTATCTTTTTCTATGGCGTTACCAACCACAATAATATCTGCCCCTGCTGCACAAGCACGAATCGCCTTTTCAGATGTATTGATACCGCCTCCAATAATTAACGGGCATTGTATGTGTTGTTTAACCATACGTATCATACGTGGCGATACCGGATTGATTGCTCCACTTCCTGCATCCATAAAAATAAGTTTCATACCAAGGAGCTCGCCTGCAACCGCTGTACTTACTGCTATTTCAACTTTATCTGAAGGTATAGGTTTCGTTTGGCTTACATAGGTTACCGAAGTCTCACGACCACCATCAATTAAAATATAGCCTGTGGGTATAATCTCCAGTTTGCTTTCCTTCAGCTTAATAGCCACCTCTACATGTTGACTAATCAGCCACTCGGGATTTCGACCGGAGATAAGTGATAGTAACAATAAGGCATCTGCCTTAGCAGAGATTTGTTTGTTTCCTCCGGGAAATAGAATTACAGGAATATCACATCGTTCTTTAACACATTGTACACAATACTCAAACTTATCGTGTAGAATTAAACTGCCTCCGACGAAAATAAAATCTACTCCACAATCTGCCGCCATATCAATGGTTCTGTTTAACTGCGGTTGAGAAACTTTATCGGGATCGATCAACACGGCAAAACATTTACCTCCTTTCGTTTGGTTTGTTTTTATGGTTGAGAATATTTCTTGCATGAATACAACAAACCTAATAAAAAATGAAAAATCAATTTGCCGATAAAGTGCTGCTCGCGTTATTACTTAGGGAATATTTTATTTAATGCTTCAGTACGTGAATTGACCTGAAGCTTGTCGTATATGTTTCTTACGTGTGTTCGTATCGTTTCAGTGCTGAGAAATATCTGGCTTGCTATTTCTTTGTACCGTAACCCTTTTGCCAATAGGGTGAGTATTTCTTTTTCGCGAGGTGAAAGTTTTTGTAACTCGTTGTTGCCTTCAATATTATTAAATGAAGATACCACTTTGCGGGCAATATGACTACTCATAGGAGACCCTCCGTTGTATAAATCAATAATTGCATCAAGAAGTTTTGCCGGTTCGGTTGTTTTCGCCATATATCCGGTTGCTCCTGCCTTCAATGCTTTAAAAACTAACTCAGAGTCTTCAAATGAAGTGCAAATCATAAACTGAACTTTGGGGCAATGGGGCTTTAGTCGTTCAATACATTGTATGCCGTCAATACCGGGTAAATGAATATCCATAAGAACTACATCAACAGGCACATTAGGAATTTCAAGTAGTGCCGATTCCGCATCGGCATAGGTATGGCTACATCGAATGCCTGCTGCTCCATTGATATGTTGCGCAATGTTGTTACGCAACTCATTCTCATCTTCTATAATAGCTACTTCAATTGGCATAAGGCAAATGTAATCTGTCTGGCTTGAGGAAGTTCTACATTGAAGTAGTAATTAAGTGGTAGTTAATTTATTGATTGGCAAATGAATCGTAATTGATGTGCCTTTTTCGGGTATGCTGTCCAGAATACAGACTGCCCCCATTCTTATCGCTCTTTGTTTTATATTTTTTAGTCCGCTGCCTCCGGTTATATTAGTTTGTGTAAATCCTTTTCCATTATCCACAAACTGGAGCATGAATTCATTTTTATCTGAGGCTATTCGGATTATTATTCGTGAGGCTTGCGCATGTTTGACTATGTTTTGTATAATTTCTTTAACGATCATCATCACATTTCGATGAACTTCACTGCTTATTCTATGTTCGGGGATGCCTTCATCTATATGATACTCAATGTCAAGCGATAGATCTTCCGTATAATCGCTGCAATATTCGCGTATGCGTGAAGTAAGTCCTAATAATGTTGTATTATCGGGATTTACTGCCCATATCAAATCGCGCATATTGTCCACAATCTGTGAAGTCGTTTGTTGCATAGTAATCAGATGTTGTCTCTGCTCTTGCACAAGCGGGCCTTTGCTCAGTAATTCTAATATATATCGCACTCTGGTGAGTCCTGAGCCTAATTCATCGTGTATATCCTTTGCCAATCGGACACGCTCCTCCTCTCTCACCTGTTGTTTTAAAATAACATTTTCTGTTTCACGCTTATACTTTAATGAACGCAACTTAGCAGCATAGGCTAATAATAAAATGACTATTATGCTACTGATAAATGTGATAATAAAACTTTTCCTATCTGATTTCAGTTCAGATTCTCGAATGGCAAGCAGGCTCTTATCGTTATCGGCTTGTAATTGAACAATCTGATTATCCTTTAGAGCCGTTTCATATAATATTTTTAACTCGGCAAATTCGTGTTGGATTTTATCGCCTCGCAGAGAGTCGTCAAGACTAATATATTGTAACAGATTGCTATATGCTTGTTCATATTTTTTGAGTGCGGCTGATGTTGTTGCAACACCATAGTAACTCTGCCGCATCCATTGTAAGGTGCGTAATCCTTTAGAGATAGATAATGCTTGTGTGTAATAATCATAGGCTTTGTTAAACTGACCAATACTTTCATAACACGAACCAAGGTTGACAAGATTAGTGGCTAGGCTGTTATTATTTTTTATTTCCTTGTTAATAAATATCGCTTTTTTCGCATTCTCAATGGCTAGCTCTATGCGGTGTGTGTCTTTGTACAAGTTGGATAACGCATTGTAATATTTAGATAAAATATACTTGTCGCCATAATTCAACACATACTCTGATGCATAGGGCAAATAGTGTTCTGCCGAATCAAGTTGATTCATTTCAATATAGGTGCTCATTAAGTTGAGGTAGATTATACCAAGTTGCTTATTGTTGTTAAAACGAAGGGCTATTTGTAAGGCCTCTTTAATCGTATGCGTAGCAATATCAAATTGATTTAACCTTTTGTATGCATCGGCTGCATTCATTGAAATGCGCATAGCTGTGAAGGTATCATTAACTGCAGAAGCATAAGCAAGGGCTTTGTAGTAGCACTGTAGTTCGTTCTTATATTGTCCTAATTCTTTTAACGTATTACCCAGATTGTTCCACGAACTCATTAATCCTCTCTGGTCGTTTGATGCTGATCTAACAATCAAAGCCAATATGCAATAGAACTTAGATTGTTCATAATTAGCTTTCAAGTAGTAAATGGAAGCGAGCGTATTGTAACTATCACTTAAAAGTTGTGGCGTTGCAAAGTGCTGGAGGTCATTGTACGCTGCTTTTGCATACTGTAAAGCAGAATCAGGATCATTAAACATTAACTCCCAAGCTATGTCATTGTTGATAACAACTCTTTCTGAGTCACTAGTTGTTTTTTGAATATGAAGCAGTAAAGAGTCTATATTAGCTCCTGAAGATTGCAGGGAAATATAAAGTAAGGGTAATAAACCTAAAATGATAATGAGTTTCTTAACGCACTTCATTCTATAATATTAGAGAATGTTGAGTGTCGTAAATAGAACTTCCGTAATAATTTTTAAAAAAAAAGAGCCGCACGGTATGTGCGGCTCTTCGGAAAATTTTTGGTTTTCGGAGATAAGTTGTTACTTCTTAATCTCTACATCAACGCGTCGATTAACTTGTAAATTTTGTTTGTAGAGTTGCTTGGTTTTTCCGTCTGATTTTGTCTCGATGCGTGCCCCGTCAATACCATAATATTTGGTTAAGAATTCTTTAACTGCATCTGCACGTTTCTGTCCAAGTTTTTGGTTTGATGCTTCTGAACCATTGATATCGGTATTACCTGTAACAATAACCGAGTTGTTGTTTTGTTTCATATACTTCGCTAACTCTGCTAGCTCAGGATAGTAAACCGTTTTAATTACAGAGCTATTATTATCAAAATAAATTGTTGGAGGTACATATCCGCCACCCGCATTTTTTAGGTCATCCTTAGTAGCAAAGTCTTGCTTGATCGTTCTTCCTTCTTGATTCACTAATGAACCCGGTTTAGTGTTTGGTTCTTTATCTAACACATCAGGAACACCGTCGCCATCCGAGTCAACCGGTTTGCCATCGGCATCTACAGTAGCTCCTTTAGGAGTAAAAGGATCTACATCTTTATAGTCCGGTACACCATCACCATCTGAATCCAATGCACGACCGGCACCGTCAACCGTAACACCGGCTGGCGTATTGGGTTCTTTATCAAATATATCAGACACACCATCATTATCCGTATCCGTAGATAGTTTGCGAATCTTATCGCTTAACATTTGATAATCGTCATACATTACTTCTGTAGGATCCATCCATTCGATGTAGTCTATATTTTCATCTTTGCCAGCAAACTTATAGGTAACGGTTATAGCTGATAAACTGAATTTATCATTGTTTTTCTTGAATGCACTCTTAGGGAAATAAGCGTAGCCATCAAGTTTATCTGTCATAATGTAATGTACCGTATGTTCTAATCCTAGATCGATACGCTTAGACAATTTATACTTTATGCCTAAAGAGAAAGGAAAATCAACTTCTGTTGTATTCGGGCCAGATTTGCCACGTAGATATCCACCCACTCCGGTATATTTTCCTGTTACAGGGTCTTTGTATGGCACATCATAAGATACTCCTTCAGCAATTCCATCACCCGGGAGGTCTTTAATTACCGTTGAGAAGCTAACTAAGCCTACACCAAGTGCAGTATATACACCCAAGCGGCGGCCGTGGTTACCTTTTTGATTTGCCTTAGCAAGTCCCATTGCTAAGTTTGTTAGATTAACATAGCCGGTTAAACTTCCGTGAAGCACGTTCGTTTCAAAATAAACCGGACCCGGAAAGCCTAAGTTTTTATATGTATTTTGATACTCTTTATACACCGTGTCTTTATCCGATATTGCCAAGAGTTGGTTATAAGAGAAATTACCTTGCACACCAAATACACTGGAGAACATGTGATTTACAGAAAGACCAAAGCCGGGTTTGATTTCACTCTTTCCCCCTGCCTTATGCCATCCGAACTGCTTCGTGCGAATATCGGTGTATGCGTTAGTTATACCTCCTTTTAGGGTAATACTGTTTCCTCTAAAGTACTTCTTTGGTGAGGTAGGCATTTGTGCCGATACCATATTTGCGGAAGCTATAAGCATCGCAATTAACGGCAAAACTTTTTGAATAGATTTCATTTTCTTAATGCTTTTTTAATTTATGGGTGCGGCAAATATAATCGTTAAAATATATTTACCTAATACACACTATCCGGTTTATTTAATGTGTGTCTTTTTAGCCAAAACGTAAGGTTAACCCAATAAGGAAATGCCGTTGTTCATAATATCGAGCCGGATTATCGGGAGGTAATCCGTAAGAGCGTGAGTCTCGAGGGTCAATGTAGCGAGGGTCGCGCCATTCTGTGGGGACGTCATCCCCTATACGCCAAGCGCGCCCAGTAACCGGATTTATAATGACCGAGTTCTTTGAGTTGAGCACATTGTTTATTTCAAATGTCAGCGCAAACTCTGTCTTTTTATACTTAAACCATTTACGGCCACTGATGTTTAGCCAAAAATTACTCACACTAAGTTTAGAGTATCGGTTATTCGGGTTGTTGTCCATTTCATAAATTGGACGACCACTAAATGGCTCATACCCTTTAAACAGATAAGGCGTGTAACGTCGGCCGGTTCTGTAAATAGCCTCAGTATAAACTGAAAATTTGTTCAACCATTTCTTTCCCCATAATCCATCTTTTTCATTCCATCGGATAAGCGCATAGGTCTTGGCATCAATGGGTGAATCCCAAACTAAATACAATTCTTTGGCACTTACGGTATTTCCTGTTTGTAAAATCTCCGCCAGACTTTGATTAGCCGAGTTACTTTGCCCCGTTGAAATGCTATAAGAAAAAGAGGTAGAACTTTCAAACCATTTTTTAATTCGCTTGGTATAGCTTAGTTCTAAGCCGCGAACACGAGCATAATCGGAGTTAATTCGAATCGTGCGAGCAACCTCTCGACCACTTGCATCTTGTATAAGGACCGAAGCCGAAGTAATGAAGTCATATTTATCTTTCCAATAGGCTGACACAGTTAGTGCATCATTTTGAGTTATCTGCGATTTAAGACCTAACTCATAGGATATATCAACTTCGGGATTCAAATCAGGATTCCCTACGCGACGCAAGGTTGAACGGTCGGCATAGTTGGGGTCTAGTCCGGTATAGATATAACTCGGGTGCGGATCCACCATGCTATGGCCATAGTTAAAGTACATTATTTGATTTTCTTTGATTGGGAATGAGGCTGCCAACTTAGGTAAGATGCGCATCTTCATTCTGTGACCAAAAACCGAAACGGTGTTGTTTAAATAATTCTCACGTATAGCATCCGGAATAGGGGCTTGCGTATTGTTAATGGCATCATCAACAAATTTTCCCGGAAACCAATATTCATATCGAAGGCCAACATCGGCAATCAATCCACGAAACTTATATTTTTCGGATAGGAAGAAAGCGCCCTTGATTAAAGTTGCTTTCCATACATCACTTAAATCACCCAGGCGAAAGGATTGGGTGTACTCTCCATTGGCTAATTGAATAGGAGCTCCAATCCAAGGCCGCGTTATATCAATCCATCGCATCTCTTGTGATTTAATTTCTGCACCAAAATATAAACGGCTCAGGGTATTCCTGGAATATAAACTGTTAGTGAATTTCAAAGTATTGCTTTCTACATAGTGATCGTGCCACAGCGTGGCTATACCTCCGTTATTGTAAAAGCCGGATGAAGGATAAACAAAGACTATGGAGTCATTAGGGTTAAAAATGGTTGTAGGGAAGTCCACGATTGAGCGTGGATCAAATTCAGTATTTACTACTTCAGGTCTCCAAGGGCGGCCATTTGCATCGGCTCGAAGATGAACAAACAATCGAGATAAGGTTATCCTATAGGAGTAGGTTGGCTTGGGGGTGTTGATGTATTGCAGCACCTGCATATTGGCATCGTGCGTAAACGTGTTGGCGTTATCCGGTGATTGCATAAATTCGAATTGATAGCCCGGCATATATCCAATATCATTGCCTGTTATACGCAACATATTTACATCCTGATTAATGTTTAGTGATTTTAAATAAGTAAAGGACAGTTTCTTTGTTTGTGATAAATCATAATTCCACTTGGTCATTATAGCCCAGCGGTTATCTTCTCTCGGGCTCCAGAGGGGTTGGTCGGTATAGATCGAGCTGTAAAGTTGATCGGCAGGCTTTTTAATATAGGTATCTGAGAAGTTAACCTTACCTGAAACAAAATACTTTAACCGTGATTTGGTTTCTGATTTCTTTAATGTAAGCGGCCCCCCCAAAGATATCTCGGCAATTGTTTGATTATACGATGAGTTCCAATTTTTATTAAATCCAAAATTATCCTGCTTAATTACTGCATTAGCAGAAAATTTATTTCCGCCGCTTCTGGTTTTTGTGTTAACGACACCTGCAGTTGCATTACCATAATCCACATCGCTGCTGCTTGTGTTAACCTCAATATTATCTATGGCATTAGAGCCGATGTCAATTCCAAAACCCGTTCCGGCTAAGGGATCAGTGGCCGAAACATCATCAATAAAAAAACCTGTTTCATACGTGCGTCCGCCGCGAATATGAATTCCTTCGGGGTTTTGCACAACCCCTGTTTGCGTATTCAATATTCCTTGTATGTTCCGATTGGGGGCTGTTTCGATTACATCTTTACCTACTTGCTTAACGGACTTGGCGTCTTCTACATCAACCAATGGTTTCTGCCCAATGATAACGATGTTTTGATCAATAGTGAATGCTGAAGTTTTCATTTCAACATTAAGTTGTTTGCTCTCTCCATCTTTCAATTTTATTCCGGTGAAAAGCATTTTCTCATACCCGATATAAGAGCACTCAATATTATAGCTACCCGCACTGATATGTTCAATTCTGTATTTGCCATCAATGTCCGTAATTGCTCCAAAAGAAGTCCCTTTAATCACCACGGTTACCCCGATGAGAGGTTGCTTGTCCTTAATATCAGTAATAACGCCATAAATTGAAGCCTTTTGTGCCAAAGCACTAAAGCCTAATAACAGGAATATTAACAGAGGAAATAAACGCCACATAATGTGCGGCTAATGTAATTGATTTTTATACTCATATAAGGAATCATAGGGCGGTTGTTGATTTTTTATCCTCATCGCATCAATCGGCGCTGATTGAACTAATGACTCTTATTTTTGTTTGTACAATAATTCAAATTCATTTTTTAAAAACTTAAAATATAAAAAGGATATGGCGTTCACACTTCCTAATCTTCCTTACGCATTCGATGCTTTGGAACCACATATTGATGCACTCACGATGCAGATACATCACGACAAACATCACGCAGCGTATGTAAATAACCTGAATAAAGCTTTAGAGGGCAAGGCCGAAGCCAACTATTCGTTGGATGAAATTATTCATAACATAAGTAAGTATCCAATGGCGGTACGTAACAATGGCGGGGGACATTGGAATCACAGTATGTTTTGGACTATCCTCTCTCCCCAAGGCGAAAAACCATCCGATGAACTCAGTGCAGCCATAATCGGCACTTTTGGCTCTATGGATTCGTTTAAAGAACAGTTTAACAACGCCGGCGCTACACGCTTTGGCTCAGGATGGGCTTGGTTAATAGTGAATACGAATAAAAAACTTGCTGTGTGTTCAACCCCTAATCAGGATAACCCCTTAATGGATATAGCCGAAGTTAAAGGCACGCCTATTTTAGGTATTGATGTGTGGGAACATGCCTATTACTTAAAGTATCAAAATCGTCGTCCTGATTATCTTAATGCTTTTTGGAACATTATCAATTGGAATGAAGTAAACCGCTTATTTAAATCAGCGACAAAATAATTTTCTTTAATAAAATCTTTCGTTCAAAACCCTGCCTTAAATAGAGCAGGGTTTTTTGTTATCAGACCTTGGCTTGCTCTTTAATAATCCTTCTTTCGTGATGGCTATTTCCAACTACTTGTTGTTTTGTAATCATGAACAGATACCTGTCGCTAACAAATAATTAAAGCTTAAGGATTGAAGCAATTTTTGGTTGGCTATGGATTATTGACGGGAGTATTAAGAAGAAAAGAAATAAGAAAAGAGCGAGTAGTTCAGGTATGTGATTACTTCGATGGTTCGACTAGTCCGTATTCGAGGTGAGCGAGAAAGAGTTGAGTGAGTTCTCTTGCACTTTGTGGTGAACAAAACCCTGTTATTGATCCAAGAACACGCACGGTAAAGGTGTCTTTGGGGGCTCTGTTCAGTTCTCGTAAGTGCAACGTGATATCTATTGATTTTTCATTCCATTCATGATAACGGCTATCGTTTCTTAATTTATTAAAAAGATATTTCACCTGATCTGTTTTATGCTCTGATTCAAACTCATGAATGCGGCTATCGGGGAATCCGATATAGTTGGATAAAGATTGATGACTATATAATAAAGAGTCACCTTGGGCAGTCACTTTACTAATCCGGACATTAATAGAAGCATGTTCCACATCAAAGTATCCTGATTGTATGCTGATGTAAGCTATGATAATTGTACTGAATAAGCTAAGCAAAATGTTCTTCATCATTTTACAAACCTAATAAGGTGTTAGGACTTGTTGTATAAGGGATGATGTAACAGCACGGTTTGCCGCAAATACTCGCGATCTAAGTGTGTATAAATTTCAGTTGTAGTAATGGATACGTGCCCCAGCATTTCCTGTACAGCTCTTAAATCGGCTCCGCCTTCAATGAGGTGCGTAGCAAAGGAATGCCGAAATGTGTGAGGACTTATATGCTTTTTAATTCCTGCTTTACAAGCCAGATCCTTTATCACCATAAAAAGAAACACTCGAGAAAGCTTTGATCCTAAACGATTCAGAAAAACGATATTCTCCGACTGCTGTTTAATTTTTTCGTGAGCACGCACATGTGTAATATAATTGTTAGTATGCTTAATTGCATCATTCCCTATCGGAACAAGACGTTCTTTATCGCCCTTGCCTATAACTTTAATAAAGCCAATATCAAAAAATAAATTAGACAATCTTAAGTCAATCAATTCGCTCACCCGCAGCCCGCTGCTATATAAGGTTTCAAGCATAGCACGATTACGCAGTCCATCCGACGTGCTATGATCAATACAGGCAAACATTTGATCAATCTCCTCTAAACTTAAAACATCCGGGAGCTTGCGACGCAGCTTAGGCCCTTCGAGTAATTCCGCAGGGTTTTTATCATGTAAATCTTCGATAACCATGTATTTATAAAAAGCACGCAGCCCTGAAATGATACGTGCTTGAGAATAATCTGCCATTCCGCATTTATGAATGTATTTTACAAATGCCTGTAAATCCTCCAATTCAATTTCGCAAGGTGCTTTATGTATATTTTTTTCTTTCAGAAACTGATTCAATAGGCGAATATCATGCAGATAAGCTTGTACAGAATTACCCGATAATGAGCGCTCTAATTTTAAATAAGACTCAAACCCTTTTATGGTGCTATGCCAATCCATAACTACAAAATAATTTAAGTAATCTTTTATGTGAGGTTTGGGCTGTACACGGCAAGAGGTATTTTTGTATAGTATATGAATAAGGACAAACGCATCATCATTATCAACGGCCCAAACCTAAATCTATTAGGTCAACGCGAAACATCAATCTATGGGCACACCTCGTTTGATGATTATTTTTCGGATATGGTGCAAGAGTTTCCGAATATCCATTTGGAGTGCTTTCACAGCAATAATGAAGGAGATTTAATAGACGAATTGCATCGTGTTGGATTCAGCTTTGATGGAATCATATTAAATGCCGGTGGTTATGCCCACACTTCTATTGCTTTGGCCGATGCGGTTGCGGCCATTGAAGTTCCTGTTATTGAAGTACACATCAGCAATGTTTTTAGCCGCGAGGCTTATCGTCATCATTCGTGGCTCACATCAAAGTGCAAAGGATTAATCTGCGGGTTGGGTTTAAGCGGATATGCTCTGGCTGTGCGTGCCCTAACCGAGCCTTAGTTCAGGCTTGGGTCTTCTGGGATATTTGCAATAAACTTATATTGTTCTCCTAAGTTGAGCAGTACGTTTCGCCACGCTTTCATGGTGTCTTCTTCAAACACAAATTCACTTTTTACGGGCGATAAAATCCAACTTTTCATTTCCATTTCATCTTCTATCTGCCCGGCATCCCAGCCAGAATAGCCAATAAAAAATTTTACTTCATCGGGTGATACTTGTTTAGTATCAATCAAGAGTTTAAGTTTTTCAAAGTCGCCTCCCCAATAAAGATCTTTTGCAACCTCCTTGCTCCCTTCTATTATATCACCTCTTGTAGTGATAAAATGAATGGTGTCTTTTTCTACAGGTCCTCCCTCGTACAACATAAAATCTTCAGAAGGGAAATCATCAAGCGCCTCTGTTACCTTAATCCCTGTAGGTTTATTCAAGACAAAGCCAAAAGCCCCATCGATCGTTTTGTGGCAGAGTAATACTATCGTGTGTTTAAAATTGGGGTCTTCCATAAAGGGTTCAGCAACGAGTAATATTCCGGAAGCAATCTCTTTTGAATCAGACATGAAAGGGATAATGTTTTAATCAGATTTAATGAAAGGTGTAAAGTAATTTTAAGTTCTGTAACTATCTTCACGGCCTCAAAATTAAGTAACTCATGAAAAAAGCTATACTCACTTTGTTTATCGCATTTGCCAGTGCAAGTTTGTTTGCACAAATACCTTGTTCCAAACTTTTTATCTCAGAATATATAGAGGGAACAAACAATAACAAAGCCATTGAAATATACAATCCTACACAACAGACTATTAACTTGACCGGGTATAAGATTTATGTGTCTTATAACGGAGGGGTGAGTACGCAAACGACAGACCTGACCGGAAGTATTAACCCCGGCGGCACTTTCCTATTAGTGCATTATCAGGCTGTTTCGGCTTTACTTTCTTTAGCCAATCAGGTTTACACCTCTTCAGCGTGGTTTAACGGCGATGATGCCATTGCATTAATAAATACCAACACTGCCGACACGCTGGATATCATTGGGAAAATTGGCCAGATGCCGGCTAACGGTGGTTGGGTTGTAGCGGATACCAGCAGTACTAAAGACCACAGCCTTATTAGAAAGCCGGATGTACACTCAGGACAGAAGAACTGGACTATTGGTCAAAATGAATGGATTAGTTATCCGGTAAACACCTTTACTTATGCAGGCTCGCACACAATGGATCCCTGTCCTATTATTACCTCTCCGATAATTTCTTTTGTGAAAGCAAAGCAATACGTTTCTGAGATTGATGGCAGCGTAGATGTGAAGTTAAAGATTCTAAACCCTGCCGTAACTTCTACTTCCGTAACGATGACTGTTTTACCTGGCGGCACAGCTACCGAGGGTGCCGATTATCTATTTCCCAATCCGGTAATCGTAACCTTTCCGGCTGGCAGTACAGATACACAAACGGTTTCAATTCCAATCATTAACGATACCGAGGTAGAACAACTTGAGTTTTTTGTACTTCAGATTTCAAACCCGACCAATAATGCCCTAATCGATCTTGCTACAGATTCCATTTTCATTATTGATGACGATGTGGCGGTTGATCCCCCTTCAGTCTTTTTCTTAAATGCCACTCAAAATTGTCCGGAGGAAATCGCCACTTGCACGGTTCAGTTAGAAATCTTTGGGCCAAATGCAAATCCAACTTCTGTAAATGTGAATCTGCTCCTGGCACAAACCACGGCAACAGCAGGAGTTGATTTTACATTTACTAATACCACAGTAACCTTTCCGGCAAGCAGCAACAGTTCCGAAACTATTGATGTAGGTATTATTGATGATCAGATTTATGAAGGCAACAAAAACATCGCATTGATATTAGCCAATCCTACGAATAATGCCACCATAGGCACAAATAATAAAACTATTTTAACGATTATAGATAACGAACCAAACAGTGTGTTCCCCGTTACTGAGGGGGAGTTTACTTTAATACCCAACCCTGTAAAAAACTACACAGTAATAGCTGCTCCGGTTTATCTTGATCATATAAATGTTTACAACACTTTAGGACAGTTGGTGCAATCTGTACATCAACTAAACAGCACTTCTTATTATGCCGATTTTTCTGATTTATATAGTGGCACATATTTGATAGAAGTTACAACGGTTGATCATCAAATACTGCGTCATCGTATGGTGAAATTGTAATAGATAAAACAGCCCGCTCATGAAAAGCCCAATACAAACACGAATAGCCCTTGTAATGGGCTTTTTACTTTTCTCCTTCGCCTTATTTGCTCAGGAAGATATCGAGCCTGAGATACGTTCCATTTCTCTACACATCGAGCAACTGGGATATTTTCGCAACTACGAATACTATAACGATCTTCAGAAAGGATATACTCTCTTTGGAACGACATTGGCCCCAAGTGTATTCGTTGCCGCATCGCATACAACTCATATTGAAGCAGGTGCCTTTTTGCAGTATGATTTCGGCACAGATAAGTTTAGCCGGGTCTTACCCTTACTTGCCTTTGTTGCCGAAAAGAAATATTATGGTTTGCGAAGCAGTGAGGTAAAGTTCTTTACGCCAAAGGAATGGATGCTCCGTTTCGGGTCATTGAATAACCGAGATTACCACTTGATGCCCGAAGCGTTATATAATCAAGATCAAATAGTTTTTGACCCTTTAGGATATGGAGAGCAATTTCGGTATGCCTCGGATTATTTCACAACAGATCAATGGGTTCAATGGCAGCGAATGATTTACCATGACTCTAACGGGTTGGAAGCATTTCAGGCAGGGTTTTCTCTTATTGCCAATAGTGCTAAGGATACAACACGATGGCATCTAACTGTTCCCGTTTTTGCCTTAGCACATCACCACGGCGGGCAAATAGGAACCCGCGACAGTATCGACAAGGCTAATTCAGGCACTACTTTGAACTTAGGTACCGGGCTTTTTATCGGTACTCACTTCAAGTCAAAAGTCTTTACATCTATAATGTGCGGAGGGCGTTATTATCATAGTGTTACCGATATTAAACAAAAAGATGGAATACCGAAAACAGGCAACGGGGTGGAGGCAGAGCTTTCTGCTTCATTCTTTGACCAGTTTCGCTTAGCTGTTTCCTATTGGCAAGGAAAGGATTTTTATGCTCCCTATGGCCGATTTATTACGCAAAGCCGCAGTTCCATATTTACAGACAAGTACGCCTATAAAAAAGACCGTCAGTTAATTTTTGTAAAAGCAATATACAGCCGTCGTATCCACGACTTCCTGTCTTTTTCGATAGAGGTAGAGCCTTATTACGATATCAATGACAAGATTATTGAATATGCGTTTCATGCTTTAATTCGCTATCAATTCAGTACTTTGTTGTATAAAAAGAAAGAATAATGCAGGCTATTTCTGCTCTAACTTTTGAATCAAAACCTTATCTACTCGTTTCCCATCCATATCTACTACTTCAAAAGAATACTTTTTAAACTCAAAATTGTCTGATGAAACCGGAATGCGACCAAGATGATGCATCATAAATCCTCCAAGTGTTTTATAGTTTCCGACTTCGTTTTCTTTTACATCTTTAATTCCTAATTCTTCCAATACTTCATCTATCTGCTTACTGCCATCTACCAAAAGGCTGCCATCGCTGCGATAAACCAGTTCAGGCTCAGCCTCACTTTCTGACAAGGGCAACTCTCCGACGATAGCTTCAAGAATATCATGGAAAGTAACGATGCCAAGCAATACGCCAAACTCGTCGGTAACAAATGCGGTGTGGTGATGAGTAGCCTTAAACTGTTCCAACAACTCTAATGCCTCAACCGTTTCAGGAACAAAGAGCGGTTGTTTCAGAATAGCATTGATATTGACCTGCCGCTGCTCGGCCATTTGTATGGCGATATCTTTAATAGAAGCTACCCCAATTATTTTATCAAGGTCTCCTTCACACACGGGAAATGAGGAGTGGATGCTGTTACGAATTAGTGCATAAATTTCTTCGTTGCTCGCCTTTGCAGCAATCCAAACAATTTCATTGCGATGGGTCATTAATGAGCTAACTTTTCTGTCTCCTATACGAAACACCCCCTTCATCATCTGCGTTTCGTTTTCATTAATAACGCCATGCTCTGATCCTTGTTCAATCATCATCTGCAATTCTTCTTCTGTTATTGGCGGCTCTTTTACCTTTTTAATAAAAAGTAACTTAAATCAGTATAGATTGAAATGAAAGTTATTATAGGTTTAAGTTATTGCTTTTTCGATTTGATACAGAAGAATTAGGCAATTATTCTGTTTGATTGGTAAATATTTTGGAGAAG
>JBDHXV010000005.1:0-79924 GCA_039810885.1 Chitinophagales bacterium
CTCAAATTCTTTTAATGGCTTAGAGGCTGTTTTCTTAATATGATTTTCTAAAAAAATATGGGTATAATTTACGTCAGCCTCGCAGCGTATGATGTCTTGAACAGGTACAAATTCCATTGTCTTATGATCGGCAATACAAATCCGTTTATTCGGATTAGAAAAATTTTGCAATAAGTGGGCAATCTGTATCGAAGAGAATTTTGTCTGAAGTTTATCGTTCAAGCGAGATAGAGCCGCCATCAAATCTTCTCGCGCAATAGGCTTCAATAAATAATCTACAGCGCTGAATTTAAACGCCTGCACGGCATATTGTTCAGAGGCCGTAGTGAAGATGATATCAAAATCAATCTGCTTCAGTTTTGAAAGCAGCTCAAAGCATGTTTTATCTTTCAGTTGCACATCGAGAAACACAAGTTGTGGATGAAGCGATAACAGAGCTTCATAAGCACTTTCAATATTGGTGCAACTTTTCAAAATTTGTATAGGCATAATTTGTTGCTCTTCAAGCAACTTTTCAAGCCGGCTTATACAATGTTGTTCATCATCAATGAGTAGGGCTGTAACCATAGTTTGTTATTTAATAATCCTGAAGAATGGGGAGAACTAATTCTACACGAGTGCCCGGTGTTAAGTCCGATATTTCAATTGTTGCATGAGTATGATATTGTTGATTGAAAAGCCGTATCCTGTTTCTCGTAATGCTCGTGCCCATAGATTTATACGGCTTGGATTTCTGGGTAGTCTCGGATTCTGATCTTCCGTTTCCGTTGTCATCAATAAGGATGTGTAAGCTGTTTTGGATAAGGGTAACCTTAATTTTAATTTCGCCCCCTTGTTCTCTTGCGGATAGTCCGTGGACTATAGAATTTTCGACATAAGGTTGCAGCAATAAGGAAGGTAAAACCCATTCAGATAACTGTACTTTATCATCGATGATGAATTGATAAGTAAAGCGGTGGTCAAGCCGCTGCTGTTCCAATTTTAGATACAGACCTAAATGCTCTAATTCCTGCTGCAATGAAATGGTGCGTTCCTCAGAAAGCTCAAGTGTCAAGCGCATCAGTTTGGCGAACGAAGTAATATAATCATCGGCAAGCTCTATGTGGTGTGTGTTTATGAAATTGCTGATACTGTTTAAAGAGTTAAAGATAAAATGGGGGTTCATTTGTGCTCGCAAGGCTTTTAATTCCATTTCTGTTACTTCCGATTTGAGCTCGGTTTCGCTTTGTTTTTGTAATAAGTCGCGGCGCTTTTTATACAAGTAAATACCTGCGAGAAATAGAAGTATAAGTACTGAGGCAATCCAAGTAACCCACCTGCGAATGATCATTTGTTTAACCATATCTAATTTCACACGAGCATTCTCGTGCTGCAATAAATTTTCTTTATTGTCGAAGACTGTTTGTAATTCATTTCTCAAAATGGCATTCTTTTTATCTGTATCCGCTATACTATCCCGTATAGCGATATAGTTTCGATAAGCAAGAAACGCATCTTTAAAGCGGTTTTGAATGGTAAATAAATCAGACTGTAGTTTATAAATATCGCGCTGTGGCATTAAAAAATCTCCGGACTGTGCTATGATTAAGCCTGTGCTAACAAACTTTTCGGCCTCTAAATAATTTTTCTTCTCAAATAATACTTCGGCAACTCCTCCGATAGATTGCGCCTTTATATACTTGTTATCCGATACATCCGAAAAAGAGATTGCCTTATTAAAATTTATCAGAGCTTTATCCAATTCTCCTTCGCGCTTACTGATAATCCCCAGGTTCAAATAGACGCTGGCTAATACCTCTGACAGTTTTAACGAATCCGCTAAGACAAGCGCCTGACCTAAGTATGTAAGTGCTTGAGCATTATCATTCATATTTAAGTATGCCAACCCGATATTGTTGAGGATATACGATTCGACATAGGTTTCTTTACTTTTTTTAATATCGGGCAGAGCAGCAAAAAAATAGCCCAATGCCTTTTGGTTATCTTCCACCGACAGATACATAAACCCGAGATTATTGTTGATGCTTGCTACATAACCTGGTTCATTATATCTCTTTCCTGCTTTCAGTGCCAGATTCAGATATTTCAAAGCATTAATCAAATCGGGCTTGTTCAGATAGAATGCCCCTAATTGCCGCAAACTGGTTAATATACCCGATCTATAGTTTATTCTTTCTGAAATCGTTAATGCTTTATATGCATAGGCAATACCTGAATCGGGACTGCTGTATGAATAATTTAAAGCAATGGCTTCAAAAAGGATTACCTGATCAGAATCTTCTTTAGAATGTTTTTTTAACTCGACTTGTAAAGAATCAAGAGTGTGGTGCAAATCCTGCGCTTGTGCAGTAACCATAAATAAGATAAGAAAGATGCCGAGAAAGGCTTTCTGCATAGAATAGTGTATAAAACAAAAATAGTTCAACTTCATAGAACAATAAACAGGTTAAACCTCTTTCCGGCGCGCAAATAATCACCCAAGCCCTGCGAATAATCAAAATAGCTTGACTTCATTGCTTTGGCTATTGATGTTTGTGATAATAAACACAAAATAATCATGAAAACAACTTTTAAATTCACGGGCACCAACCTTGCTGCCGCACTCTTACTTATTACGTATTTTTTTATGACATGGATAAGTGCTTTCTCGATCAAGTTTACGGGCTTTGATATTACATCGAATGCCATCTCTCCAGGGCAATATGGAAATACGATCACGGGCATTTCTCGCCTGGCCTTAATGTCCTTAGCTCTTGTACCCCTTGCATCCGGAGTGATACTGTTTCAAAATGTGACCAACGATAAACGGTTTTCAAAGTACATACGCATAGCTCACCTTGCACCTGTAGTTGCTATTTTAATATTTATCGTAACCTATTATTTTACATTAAAGTCTGCTCAAGATCAATATTCACAGACTATGGGGTCTTTAGGCTCTTTTATGCCTAAGGTGTCTATGCCTGCGTTAACAGATATTCTTTCTATGGGCGCATACATTGCATTAGCTGCTGCTCTGGCATTAGCTCTTTATGGTACCGGTAAATTAAAAGACAAAGAATACTATACCCCACAACAAGCTCCTGCTTCAACTACATATAACACACAAAACCCGGAATAATTATTCATTTTATTTTAAATAAACCCAAACCCATTTTATTCATTAATTAAAAACTCAAAAAACATGAAAACAATTAAAACACTCTCTCTTCTTCTTGCTTTAGTTACCTTAACCCATGCGGTTACACAAGCTACAATTCGCCGTGTGAACAATCAAGGCTTCGGTGCGGCCTATACCGATTTACCAACTTGTATAGGTGCGGCCAATCCGGGCGACACCATTCATGTGGAGGCCAGTGGTGTCGGTTATGGAATTATTACGCTTAATATTCCTTTAACGATTATCGGCCCCGGCTATTTCTTAAACGAAAACCCGGGCTTACAAAAGAACTCAACTCCGGCAACGATTAATAGGATAACTCTAAACTCCGGAGCTGCCGGCACCCTCATCACAGGCATTCGCATAGCTGATGATAGCTATGCCCGCATCTATATAAATTCAAGTAATATACGCATAGAGCGTTGCTTCATAGAAGACGGATTCGAGCTTCAAAATAGCGGCACTGATGTGTTAAATAATATTTCAATAAAGCAATGTTATACGAATTCGGGCTTATATCATCAATCATACCCCGGTCCCGTAAACGGATTAAATATTACGAATTCTTATTTCGGTAATTACGTAACCATAAGCTCTTCCGGCACCGGATATCAAAATAATTGCCAGGGAAACATTACAAATTGTGTATTTAACAATGGAGTATCTTGCTGGAGTGCCAATGTAGATTTTAAATATAATATTATCAAAGGGGGCGTTTTCGACAATAACAACAACTCAATTACGAATGTTAATTATAATTTATTCGTTACAACAACGATGCCTGCATGGCTGGCCGTGCCCGGTAACACAAATAAAATAAAGTCACCCGTTGCGGCAGTATTTCCCAATACTACAGGCTCTACAGATTACAAGCTCCATGTGAATACGATACAGCAATGCCCTGAGTGTTATATGACAGCAACAAATATCGAAACAGGCGTGTGGGGTGGTGCCGATCCGTATCGCTTGAGTGGTGTTCCGAATGTACCCGCCATTTATTTATTGAACGCTCCTTCTCAGTCTGTGCAGGGTGGTACCATAAACGTGAACATCAGCACACATACTAACAACTAAATGCTAACTTCAGATTTCATTCTTATGAAACACTATTTTCTAACTTGCTGTCTTCTGCTCTCTGTGTGGGCAAGCATGGCACAAACCCTTTCTCGGGCAGAGTATTGGGCGGATAGCGACCCGGGAATCGGGTTGGCAACCAACATTTTAGGGTTGCCCGTGCAGAGCGATATCAGCAACTTCAACTTTAACGTTACGGCACAATCTCCGGGCTTCCATACTGTAGGAATACGAAGTAAAGATGCGGCGGGAAAATGGAGCCACACTAATTTTGTCTCTGTATTTACCTATCCAACTCCTACGGTAGCTAACATAGTAAAAATAAAATATTGGATTGATAGCGACCCGGGATTCGCAGGCGGCACCATCCTTACCGGAGCTCCTACTCAGCCGGATATCAGCAACTTTAGCTTCGCTGTTCCTTCTTTAAGTCCCGGATTCCATTTTTTAGGAATTCGTTCTTTGGATGCGGCAGGAAAATGGAGCCATACCAATATCTTCTCACTCTATACGTATCCTGCACCAAGCAATGCGAACATTGTAGCAATACGATATTGGGTAGATTCGGATCCCGGATTTAGCGCAGGCACTACGGTAACCGGGTTCACCTCTCAGCCCGATGTCAATAACCACAGCTTTGTTATTCCTCCACTGTCTAATGGATTTCATATTATCGGCGTGCGCTCAAAAAGTGCTGATGGCAAATGGAGCCATACCAATTTTCATACGATTTATGTTTCTGACCAAACAGTATATAATATCAATCGCATTGAATATTATTGGGGAAGCACCGACCCGGGCTTTGGCAATGCTGCCGATACTACATTCTCCGTTGCGATAAATGATTTGAATAACGGAGTATTGACACTGCAGAATCCGCCTTCACAAGGCACCTATAATTTATTTCTCCGAACGCGCGATACGCAAGGCCGATGGAGCCATACGAATTATGTTCAAAACGTAATTATCACAGATTGTTCATCCTTTACAATCAGTGTATCAAATGGTAACCTATCCTTGTGCCAAGGGCAGTCCGGTGTGGTTACGGCATCTAACGGAAATTCATACACATGGACCCCATCTGCCGGATTAAGCAGCAGTACCACGGCTTCCGTTACGATATCGCCAACCGTATCGACTACCTATACCGTAACAGGTGTATCAGGCGGATGCAGTGATACAAAAACTGTTGCTGTCATCGTGAATGCCAACCCGAATGTAAGTGCCACGGCATCGAACAGCACAATATGCAATGGCTCGAGTTCTACCTTGACCGCAAGCGGAGCAAGTACCTACCAGTGGAGCAATTCCTTAGGTACAAGCTCGAGTGTTACGGTTACACCAACTACATCGACAACCTATACGGTAACCGGTACCAATTCATCCAACTGCACGGCATCTGCAACGGTATCCATAGCGGTGAACGCCAACCCGAATGTTACAATCTCTGCTTCAACTGATTCTGTTTGTGCAGGCTCAAGTGTGGTGATGAACGCTTCAGGTGCCAGTACTTATCAATGGAGTAATAATGCCGGCACAGGATCATCCGTTACAGCAACACCTGTAAACACAACCACATACTCCGTAGTTGGAACAGACGGGAATTCTTGTACAGGGTCTGCTACCCAGATCATAACGGTGGTTGCTTTACCTCCAACACCATCCATAACGGTTACGAATAACACGACTTTAACTTGTACCATTATAGGAAGCAGTTACCAGTGGTATTTAAACGGCACACCAATTAATGGAGCCACAAGTCAAACCTATACAGCAACTCAAAATGGTAATTATTCAGTTGTTATATTGAATAACTTTGGTTGCGAGTCCTCTGCGTCTGCCTCTGTGAACGTTATTATTAATGGTGTTCAGAACATACAGGATGCAATGGCTGTGCTTATCTATCCTAATCCGAACGATGGTCATTTTGTCGTTCAATCTGAGTCGTTTCTACCGGACGATGTTATTTGCTTACATGATATGTTAGGTCGGATTTGCCTGCAACAAACTTATAATTCAGCAAATAGTATTGATATATCAAGTTTGCCATCCGGCACCTATTTACTAAGTATTTCACGACAATCCTCTTCTCTTTTTAGATATACTGTTGTAAAATATTAATACCCCCCCTGTGAAGTTTCGTAGTGTCAAGCCGAAGCAATACGAAATATAAGTAACACATATAGGCAAAAAGGGTGTACGGGTTTTCCTGTCACCCTTTTTTATTTTTACCGTAATTGAAGCCGCATGGCAGGGCATTTGTTTAGCTTGTGGCAGTTAACTTTACACAGTAAAATCTACCGAATGAAAAGACTTAATCTATTCTTAACGCTCTTGGTGAGTACACTGCGGTTGTTTGCACAGGATAAGCAAGAGACGCAACTATTTCCTGTAGTAAAAGATGCAAAATATGGATTCATCAATGTAAAAGGAGAGTTAGCCATACCCTATATGTATAATAATGCAGCTTATTTTTATGATGGATTGGCTGCTGTAAAACAAGGCAATAAATACGGCTTTATTAATTCATCCAATAAGATGATTATTGATCCACAGTTTGATACAGTGAAGCGTTTTAGCGAAGGTATTTGTGTGGTAGGAATGTATGAGGCAAATATGCCCTTACAATGGGGCTTTATTGATAAAAAAGGTAAGGTATTAAACTTAGGCTTGCCGGCTATCGGATATGCAACAAACTTTTCAAGTAATCGCACTATTGTGTCAGAAGCAGGATATGCCGAATACTTTTTGGTGTCTAAACAAGGTAAGCGTTTTCAGTTACCTCCGGGATATGGATTTTTCGAAGATGAGCACATCACATATAGTGAAGGGTATTTAAGAGTGCAGAAAAATATGGGAATAGGCCGTTATCAAGATGCTTATGTAGATACCAATGGAAAACCCGTTGCGGCATTATCAACCTATTATGCCGATATGGGTAATGTTGAAGAAGGCCTGATTACATTTTATGATAATGGCAAATACGGTTTTTTGGATACACAAGGCAAGATCGTTATTTCGCCTGCGTATGATACGGTAAAGTCTTTTAGCGAGGGAGTAGCCGCCGTGTGTGTGGGCCGCAATGAACAAGTGAATGTGGCGAACCCGATTGGTCAGTATGGGTTTATTGATAAAAATGGAAAATGGATTATTAAACCCCAACCGATGAAGTGCTTTTCATTCCACAACGGATATGCACGAGTTGAAGTTAACGGTAAGTATGGATTTATAAATGTCTCAGGCGTATTGGTTTTGCCAGCGGTCTATGAAGACGCAAAAGACTTCTTTCGCGGATTGGCTTATGTAAAACAAGACGGGCATTGGCAATATATAGACACGCAAGGTAGGCGCGTTTGGTGGCAGTCACAATAAATTAACGTGAAGAGATAATTATCGGCTTGCTGATTTGCTCCCCGCTATTTAAGAACTCAACAGAATAAACACCGGGAAGAATATTATCAGAAAGCTCGAATGCTACTTCGCCTGAGTTGCTCTTGTAATAAACAGGCAAAGTCATCAAGCGCTCACCCATTACGTTAACAAGAAATGCATTTTTAAACTTACCGATTGATTTCTTATTTTCAATAAAAGTAATGTATTGAATATTTTCACTCTTCAGATTGCTCAAATTTTCGTAACGGTAGTAGGGACTTTGCCATTTGCTGTTTGTAGAATTGTTTACGGGCAATTGAACAGTATTTATCTCGGAGTGGCTAGATTCAAGATGTAACTTCTCATCGCACGTAACGGAAACATCCCATTGATAAATTTTACCTTCATTTAAGTCGGATAGCAGTAAATTATTTATAGACGTTTGATAGATACTCCATTCATCTTTCCCTTTTTCTCTAACACGTACTGTGTAAACAGCTTCGGGGCTTGTCATTTCCCAGCGGAATATAGTTTTATTATTCTCCAACACGGTTGCATTCAGGTAATCAGGAGCATGACAATCCACACCCGTAACAAAATCAGGCCCCTTGACAAAGCTCGATGTATCCTTCTTAGATGAACTGAATGCGGTTTGCACCTGCCACTCATACCACGTTGCAGGCACAAGATTAAACACCCGACGCACTGTTGTGGGTGCTTCGATACTGTAATAAGTCCATTGAGAACTTCCTTTAACACGATAACGCAATGTGTAGATATAATCGCGTAAAGAACCTTGCCAGATGAGTTTAATACTGCTGCTATTAATCACCTGATAGGAAAGCTCACCGGGAGCCGGACCTTTCACAGGCTTTGAGAGAAGAGGAGTTTGAAAGGCGGCTGTGAATAAAATTAGCCATAAGATGTGTTTCATAAGCTACGGTTTTTTGCAAGTAGCTTATAGTTAAAAATTCTCTTTTTGTTACGTTATATTCTTCTTTTTTATGGTTTCACCTTGTTGGCCATATAGAAATAATAATTCTCATCATTAACACTGTTGGGTGTATCTATCTTATGAAAGTATTTCAGGTGAATATCGGTACCTGCGATATGGTCTTCCATAAACGTATGGTTCTTCTGATCGGGCCCAATAAATGTTAACGGTGTGCTTAATATCAGAAGCACCGTATCATGTTTAAGCACCTGTTCATTGAGTTCCGAGATGATATCATTGAAGCTAACCTTTGAGCGTCGAGCTCCGTCCCAAATGATAAAACGTTGCTCTCGCTTTGACTCGGGCAAGAATACGGCATTATGGGTATAGTAGGTTAAGGGTGAGACGATAAAATCGCTGCTTCCCATAAGGGCATAGCGGTTCAATTTATTTTTCATGATATATTCACCCGCCGACGTGAAATTTGAAAAAGGATACTTCAAATCCTTGTAAAATGCAATTGAAGCTGAGTACACATTGAAAAGAAGAATAGCAATAAATGCATATCGGGCAAGAGAATCGAGGAATGAATTTTGAATAATGCTTACAAGTTGCTTATCATTTTTATAAAACTCGGCTAAAGAATAAGCTGTTAGTAAAAAGATAAATAGATGGCCTGAATATCGGTATGGGCGCATATTGGTGAGATAAAGAAAAAGCAACATGGCCATAGTGCCACTCAAATAAAATAAGACAACACGAGAATGTGCTGTGAAATACAGTCCAAAAAGAATCAATGTCAGAAAGCCTAAATAAAATGCAGTACTTAACTCCTGATTTAAGAGTACATGAAAATTCCAGTAAATATGATTTTCTGTTGGAAGGATAACAAAGTAATTGGTAAAAATTTTAGACAGTGCAAACTTGACGGCATTCATATCCAACCCTTTTGTATAATTAACAGGATATGAATTGTCCGGCTCGCTTTTTATGAAGTGATAGCTGATTCCCGTAGCGATGATAAAAAAGATTAGCACAACAAATGCACCGTACACACGCACTCTACTCAGTGATTTCTCGCGTAGGTAAATAAGATAATCTGTAAAAATTAATGCCATAAGCGCTGCACTCATCACCATGCCCAAAACGCTGGTATTGGACAACAGTAATAATAACAGCCCGAGTACAACATAGCGCCAAACAACACTAAGAGAACTCTTTGAGGACTTATATATGTACTGAGTATAAAGAGCGATTGCAGCGAAAAACAACATGATACCTAACCCATAGCTGCGCACAACAATGTTGTATTCAAAAAACAGAAAATAACTAAACGAAGAAAGAATTTTTAACCGGTAATCAAGCGTAAAAAATTTGTTGAGCAGGTATATACTTACAGTAGCAATAATGCTGTGTATGATTTGAGAAACAAAAAAACTATCTATAAGATGTGATTGAATAAAAAGAATCAGATGCCACAGCGGAGGATGACCTTCGTATTTGATATTATTTAACAGTTCGCGAATGGAATAGCTCTCTCTCCCGAGTAAGTAAGCTTGTAATTCATCGCGCCACGGTTCATGATAAAGGATAACAATAAAAGATAGAAGAAAGAAAACGATAGATAAGACTTCAGCCTGGTATGGAAAGCCGATATATTGTACAACTCTTACATGCTTAGTTGTAGGAACTTTCTTTTTCTGAGCTTTTGATTTTGAGGGCATAGCAGCAATCGCTGCGATGCAAAATAATCCTTATTTGTTATAGATATAAACCAACTCATCGTATGATTCGAACATATATGTAGCGGACTTGCTTCCATCCAACTCTTGAAAAGTAACTTTAAAACTTTTCTGCTCACCTTCTTCCGTTTCAAACTTAATGGTAGAATTACCCGGAGCAATATGTTCTTCTTTAAATAGGATGACGTTATCGTCATCGTCTTTTATTTGAATATATACGTGATAGCCTTTAGACTCTTTCATGCAGAGATAATAGCCATTTTCTTTTTGTACATATTCAATCTCCGGCTTGAAGTTTTTATACTTACCGCTTTGAGCAGTTGGGTTACGACTGTCTAAAGAGAATTTTCGTACCATAACAGAATCTATCGGTTTTTCCGTAGAAGTGTTTTGGGCTCTTGACACAGCAGCGATTGCAGTGAACAGGAGAAGAAAAAACAAAATACGTTTCATAATGACCAAACACATGTTCGGTAAAGATTGAAACGATTAGATACCAACGTATTTAATAATCGTTAAACGGCAGAATTTAGGTGTTGAATATCTGATTATGACCTCTCTCTGGCAACTTCCTGATGCTTTACAGGGTTTGCCGTGCGCTCATCAAATGCGGCTCGATGATCTAATATATCTATAGCTGTAAACAAAGCCTGACGAAAAGAGTCTTCATTGGCAAGGTTTCGCCCAGCAATATCGAACCCCGTGCCGTGGTCCGGTGAGGTACGCACCACGGATAATCCCGCTGTGAAGTTAGTGCCCGAAGAAAAGCTTAATGTTTTAAAAGGAATCAAGCCTTGGTCGTGATACATAGCCAGGATAGCGTCAAATGAGCGAAATTGTCCTGAACCAAAAAATCCGTCGGCGGAATACGGACCAAAAACAATCATTCCATTCTGCTTTGCGTTTGCTATTGCAGGGAGGATTTCATTGAGTTCTTCCTGCCCGATTAATCCGTTATCCCCTGCGTGTGGGTTCAAGCCCAATACGGCGATACGTGGTTTATCTATTCCAAAATCTCGTCGTAGTGATTTAAACAGAAGGGTGAGTTTGCGCTCGACACGCTCTCGTGTAATTTGAGCAGCGACATCCTGTATCGGCACATGTGTTGTAACCGTGGCCACCCGCAAATCATCATGGAGTAAAATCATCAAAGGCTCTTGATTGGTTTTCGCAGCCAGGTATTCTGTGTGTCCTGAGTAGTTAAATGTAGAAGATTGAATACTTTTTTTGTTGATGGGGGCAGTAACCAATGCATGAATATGTCCACCAAGCAAATCCACGGTAGCGGCTTCGAGGCTCTTACGGGCATAGGCTCCGCCAACTTCATTTTGCACACCTAACTGCACATGGACTTCCTCTTCATAACAGTTGATAATGTTCAGCGTGTTTAATTGTAGATGCTCGATGCTCTTTTGATTTACAGAGTTGATGGCATTTAAGTTTAATGCTTTTCGATGAAACGAAACCACTTTCGAGGAGCCGTATAACACAGGAGTAATGCGCTCGTACATTCTGTTGTCGGAGAATGTCTTTAATACTACCTCTAAGCCAACACCATTAATGTCGCCTGTGGTAATGCCGATGATATATTTGTTATTGTTCATTGAATCTATTTTTTAAAAACTTCAACACTAAGCGCAAACCTATGGCGGTTGCGTTTTTTCCACGATAGCTCATCGAAGAATGCAAGAATGCAAGACCTGCGATGTCAAGATGTACCCAAGGATAGTCGGTAAATTTTTGTAAAAACTTACCTGCAGTAATTTGACCGGCTAATGCACCACCTACATTTTTCATATCTGCAATATCACTATCCAGTAATTCACCATATTCATCCCACAGCGGGAAATAAACTAAACGTTCATATACAGCATCTCCGGCTTTCTCTAATTGCTCCATCGTGTTCTTTTCCGCCGTACTCATATAAGCTATCGCAAAGTTTCCTAATGCACGGTGTGCTGCACCGGTGAGTGTAGCCATATCAATAACCATCTCGGGCTCATACTGTTTAGCATAGCTGAGGGCATCAGCTAAAACCATTCGACCTTCTGCATCGGAATTTAGCATTTCTACTGTCATACCATTGTACATTTTGATAATGTCTCCGGGCGCAAAGGCATTGCCCCCGGGGCGGTTATCTGTTGCCGGCATCAATGCAATCAAATGAATGGGCCACTTCATTTTTGCAGCAGCATAAATTACTCCACCCATAGTAGCGGCTCCGGCCATATCGCATTTCATATAATCCATGCTGTTGCCGGTGGGTTTTAGACTTAACCCGCCCGTATCATACACCACTCCTTTACCTATCAGTACAATAGGCTTTTTGTTTTTTGCGTTATCAGGCTTGTATTCCATAATTGTGAAAGTTGGGGGGTCTATGCTTCCCTGATTAACTGAAAGTAAACCTCCCATTCCCAGTTCGATTATTTTCTTCTTATTGAATACAGTTACTTTTATTCCGGCTTCATTACCCATTTTGCTGAAAGCAGCGGACAACCCTTCCGCATTCAAATGATTCACAGGTTCATTTACCAAATCTTTCACACGATATGAAGCATCTATAATGGCGTTCAATTCCATTATCTGCGCTTTTGTTATTTGCGTATCCTGAATACGAATAGTTTGCAGTCGATTTTCTTTTTTATCTGCGTCTTTTTTATATTGAATAAACTGATAGTTGCCTAAAGCCATGCCTTCAGCAACAAAATAGGTTGCACCCTGTATGGAGCTGAAATTCTGAATTAATACACTTTTACATTTGTGTTTGTTCGTCTGGGCATTTAATGTGTTCCCATATTTGCGTAACTCTTCGTGTGTTTTATAGGCTTCGTCTTTTGAATCAACTATTTGTACAATTTTCACACTCTGATTAAAAAAAAGAATCTGCTTCATTTCTTTTTTCATCCAAGTTTGCACATTCTCGATTTCTTGTTTATTTAATCCGCACTTGCTAAGATTGGTCTTTTTATCAATTAACAGAATTTGTGCATCGAACTTCGATGACTTAGAATCTAATTGTATATTGGGCTTCATCTATGTTTAAAGAATTTTAAGAGCCTCAAAACTACTGATAAATTTTACCCCGTACATTTACATACACACACAGCGGTTACCTTTATGAATGATTATACGGCAAAGAAATCTTTGGGGCAACACTTTCTAACGGACAGCCACATAACTCAAAAAATAATTGAATCATTCAGCCCATCACCGCTTGAAGTTGTATTAGAAATTGGTCCGGGCAAAGGGGTTCTTACCGAATATTTATTTCAGCGCTATGGCGATGTTGTATATGTATGCGACATTGATGAACGCAGTATTTCATATCTTAAAAAAAAATACCCTGAAAGAAGTCGACAACTTATACAGGCAGATATTATGCAATTAGATTTCGATTTGCACTTTGGGCAGAAACAAGTTAGTGTTATCGGAAATTTTCCATATAATATTTCTACACAAATTATTTTTAAACTATTGGAAGAAAAATATCGGGTGCCGTTGATTATTGGTATGTTTCAAAAGGAAGTAGCCAAACGTTTTGCTGCATCTCATGGCAATAAGGAGTATGGAATAACGACCGTCTTATTACAGGCATATTATGATGTGCAATATTTGTTTGATGTTTCGCCGGAAAGTTTTTCCCCGCCGCCCAAAGTGACATCGGGCGTTATTGAGATAACACGCAAGGTTACACAGCCTAAGATATTACACGAAGAACTTTTTATTAAAATGATAAAAGCAGGATTTAATATGCGCAGAAAGACTTTACGAAATGCATTAGCAGTATTAGGATTAAAATTTGAAATCAAGCATCAAGAGATATTAACCAAACGCGCTGAACAATTAAGTGTGGAAGATTGGATTTTATTTGCAAACGAAATGACTAAGCAATGAAGGTTCTAATTACAGATATGGTTGATCCGCTTCTTATTGAAGGATTAACTGAGCTTGGATATCAGCCCGATTATCAGCCGAACATAAATTTATATGATGTGGCAGAATGCATTCATAATTATGTAGGCATTATTGTTACCACTAAAATAGCATTGGATAGCGCATTAATTCAAAGAGCAGAAAAGCTGAAGTTCATAGCAAGGCTTGGCTCAGGTACGGACCATATAGACACTGAAGCAGCCCTTACTAAAAATATTCGATTAATTACAACACCGGAAGCTAATGCGGGAAGTGTAGGTGAGCATGCCGTGGGTATGATTATCCATCTTCTGCACAATTTTTCAACTTCTCACGATGCAGTAAAACGAGGAATCTTCGACAGTAATTCGTTCCGTGTACAAGAACTTAGTGAACTCACCGTAGGTATTATCGGCTATGGAAACACAGGTTCAGCTTTTGCAAAACGATTGCAAGGATTTGATACGGAAGTTATCGGCTTTGACAAGTATCGAGATAGTTTTGATCAATATTGCAAAAAGGTTTCTTTGCAAGAACTGCAAAAACGAGCACACATCCTGGGCATTCATCTTCCACTGACCAAAGAAACGCGCAACTTGATAACGGCATCTTACCTTTCCCGATTTGAGAGACTTTGGTTTGTAATTAACACATCTCGTGGAAATATTTTAAACCTGCACGCCGTACTTGATATGGTGAACAAAGAGTCATTACAAGGAGCAGGTCTTGATGTTATTGATAATGAAGAGGTGGAAACATACACTCAAGAAGAAAAAGAATTCTATCATCTCCTCAGCATACATCCGCGAATATTAATCACACCACACATTGCCGGCAAAAGCCACAGTACCCGTAAGCAGCATGCCAAAATACTTTTAAAAAAATTAAAAAGTTTTTAAAAGGATATTAATGTTTTTAATCTCATTGTCAGGCTAACGTAAAAAGTAAATACGACCATAATACACTAACCAGAATAAATTTTACTTTAGTTTGGTAATTCCGTTTAACGATTATATTTGTCCACCTTCAAAAAAGAACCCACAACTAAACCTAATTGAGTATGAGAAAAATTTACTCGCTACTTATCGTTATACTTTTACTTTCAACAGGAGCTTTCGCACAAACCGGTGAATTGCAGGGAAAGGTAATAGATGCAGAAACGAATAAAGGAATCGGCTTTGCTCCCGTAGCTATCATACAGGGAGGGGTGCAAAAGGCAGGGGGCTATACCGAAGATGATGGTTCGTATTCCATCAAGCCTATTATTCCGGGCACATACACGGTGAAGGTTTCTTTTGTTGGCTACAATCCTATAGAAATAAATAATGTAATTATTAGCTCAGATAAAATGTCCACACTCACCATTAAGATGACCCGAGTGGTGAATGAAATTAAACCTGTAATCATCACAGCTGAGCGTAAACTGGTTGACCCGGATAAAACACAAACTGGCGATACGAAAACCAAAACAGAAATTCAACAAATTGCTACCTCACGCAATAATCCAAACGACTTAGTCGGCATGTCTGCGGGTGTTTTTCAACGCGATAATGGGCAATCATTAAACGTGGGAGGTAACCGTGATTACAATAATAGGTATTATGTGGACGGTATTCCGATGCGCGGCAACATTAATTTGCCATCCACAGCTATTGAGCAATTAACGCTAATCTCAGGAGGTATCCCGGCTAAATATGGTGACGCTACGGGAGGTATTATTACCATTACCACACGTGGCCCGTCAAAAATATTCAGCGGCGGTTTAGAATTAAATACCTCACACTTCTTAGATGGATTTGGCTATAAACTGGTTAACTTTAACATTAGCGGACCTATATATACCAAATACAAAAAGACAGATACCTCACAAGCAAAAATCGGATTCTTCTTCTCCGGAGAATATTTGGGAAATAAAGATGGCAGCCCCTCTGCATTAGGTATTTGGCGTGTTAAAGACGATGTACTTACCACAATAAGACAAAATCCACTTATTCCCAATCCGAGTGGGTTTGGTTATTCTAACAGAGCATCGTTTGTGCATGCATCCGACTTGCAAAATGTTAAATCCCGCTTGAATGATCGAGATAACAATTTTCGTTTTGCTTCTAAGATTGATTTCCGCCTCACGGATTACATAAACGTTACTGTGGGAGGGAATGCCGACTTGCAATTCTCACGCATTGATTATGATGGCCTAAATTCAATGTTTAACTATTACAACAACGTACGCCTCGATGAGCGTACTTATCGTGGATTTATTCGCTATACACAGCGTTTTAAAAACTCAATCACTGCTGAAAATAAATCAGCCTCGGTATTCCAAAATGCCTTTTACAACATTCAACTTGACTATACACACTTCGTTCAAACCATTGATAATGACGTGTTGAAAAAGCCTTTTGATTACAGCTACTACGGCAAGTTTAAGACCTATAAAGCACCTCAATATTCTTATACTACAGATAGTATAATGACTCCGAATGGCTACAGACCAATCTCAGCAAACTACTTTACAGGTTATGCAGATACTCTAGTAACCTATCAACCATCAGATTTGAACCCGGATTTATCCAATTACATAATTGACTACTATTCCTTATCCGGCAGCACTCCTATTGATGGAATCTATGGATTAAACGGAAATTCCTCTCTTTACCGCAGTTTAAATACGATGTTGAATAATGGAGGATTATTCAACGGATTCTCCCCCAGTGATATTTATTCACTCTATCGCGCATCAGGTTATACTCAAGGTGAAATTAGAAAGTTAACGAATGACCAATATCGCTTATCCTTCCAGGGCTCAGTGGATATTGTGCGCCCATCATCTATTGGCGGAGAAAAAAACCGACACGCTCTGGAGTTTGGCTTTGAATATGAGCAGCGCGATGATCGAGGCTACAGAATATTCCCTACAGGCGGTATAGGAATTTGGGGACTTGCGCGTCAACTCACCAATTCCCATTTAATCCTTGATAAGGATAATCCAATTATGGTTTACTCACAAGGAGGGGTGTTTATGGATACGGTAAATTACAACTATAAAAATGATGGCACTCAATCGTTCTTCGATTACAACCTTCGTAATAAAATAGGAGCCTCCCAATCAGAGTTTCTTGACATCAACAATATGGACCCATCCACTTTCAGCATAAATATGTTTAGCCCGGATGAATTGTTTAATAATGGTAACACGTACATTCAATATTGGGGATACGACTGGCGCGGAAATCGCTTAAAGTCACAGCCCTCATTCTTCGACTTTTTCACAAAGAAAGAAACCGTAGATGGGCGCGAAATTTATACCAGGCCCATAGGCTCTTTCCGCCCCATTTATGCTGCTGCTTATATCCAAGATCGTTTCAACTTTAAAGACCTTGTATTCAATATCGGATTACGCATTGACCGCTACGATGCAAACCAAAAAGTACTAAAAGACCAGTATTCTCTTTTCCCTATCCGCACCGTTGGGGATGTAACATCAATAAATGGTCAGGAAGTATCACATCCGGATAATATTGGTAAAAATTATGTCGTCTATGTGAATAATGCTGAAAACCCAACATCTATACTGGGTTACCGTGATAAAGACACTTGGTATGATGCTACAGGTGCAGAAATTTCAGACCCCAAAATTATTGCACAAAATTCAGCAACGGGTCGCATAGAACCTTATTTAGCTGCGGGATACACTCGTAAATCAACCATAACGGAAGCCGGCTTTAAGGACTATGACCCGCAGATTAATTTCTTGCCTCGCATTGCCTTTTCATTTCCAATATCTGATGAAGCATTATTCTTCGCTCACTACGATGTGTTACTTCAGCGCCCCTTCAATAACCGTTCAACACCATATAACTACGAATTTTGGCAACAGATTGCCGTAAACTCAAGATTTAATAATCCGGATTTATTACCCGAAAAAACAATTGACTATCAAGTTGGATTCCAGCAAGCCATAAGCAAAACATCGGCACTAACTATATCGCTTACATACAAAGAATTAAAAAACATGGTGCAGGCACGTAATATTGTTTATGCCTTGCCTATTGATTATAAGACTTATGGCAATCTTGACTTCGGTACGGTAAAGTCGTTACAAATAATGTATGAAATGCGCCGCACTAAGAATATTCGCATGGACTTCAATTACACCTTGCAATTTGCAGAAGGCACGGGGTCAAACTCAACATCAGCCGTCAATCTGATTAACTCAGGGCAACCTAACTTACGCGCCATTATTCCGTTTAGCTACGATCAACGTCACACAATTAATGCAACGATTGACTATCGCTTCGGCGAAGGAAAAGACTATAATGGTCCGATAACCAAGAATGGCAAACAAATATTGAAGAATACCGGATTGAACACCATATTCCGTGTAGGTTCTGGAACACCTTATACTCGTCAGCAAAATCCTACACCGGAAGCTTTATTCGGAGTAGTAACACAATCTGCATTAAAAGGTAGCTTGAACGGCTCTCGTTTACCATACACTTTCAAGGTGGATATGCGCTTAGATCGAGATTTTATACTTACCACAAAAGATAATAAGAAAAAAGCATACATCAATGCTTTTGTATTAGTGCAAAATGTTCTAAATGCTAAAAATGTAGTTTCCGTTTATAGTTATACCGGCTCATCAACAGACGATGGGTATATCGCATCCGCTACAGGTCAGCAGTCTTTACAAGGAAAATTAGACGCTGAAGCTTATCAAGATTTATATCGCGTTAAATTGTTAAATCCAGGCAACTACACCATGCCACGTAGAATTTGGGCAGGTGTAGTTTTAAACTTCTAATAAATGATTAAACTATCTGTTATGAGAATAAATTGGTTCACCTCCGCATCAGTAATCATTTTAGCGGGTTTGTGCTCTTTGAACACGTCAGCTAAAGAGTTGAGCGGGCTGCCGCACCGTAAGGATGTGGGTGATCGCATTAGTGCCGGCGATTGTTCCCCCGCAACATCATCCATTGACTTAAATATCAATAACGTTCGTGCAAAAATTCAGAACGGCGGTGATATGTGGTGGGACTTGGTAAATGTTGCTAAGTATGAGGTGCCAAAGGTTGAGCCCGGTCAAACACCGGCAAATTCGTTATTTGCAAGTGCTATATGGATTGGAGGCATTGACCAAAACAATCAGTTAAAGGTAGCTTGCCAAACCTATCGCCAAACGGGGAACGACTTTTTTCCAGGCCCCTTAGATGGAGTAGGTGGCACAACCACTTCTGATATATGCAGCGCCTTTGATCGTCACTGGCAAGTATTAGGAGCAGAAATTGAAGAGGTCATTAACCTATGGGATACTAATGGAGGTGCTCCGCTTTCAGCCGATGCTATTCCTCAAAATATATTAAACTGGCCTGCACGAAATAATCCTTTTAATACCGTAGTTGGCAGCCGCAATATGGCTCCGTTCTTTGATCGTGATGAAGACGGAAACTACGACCCTACACAAGGCGATTACCCTATTATCGGTCAGAATAATTCAAACGTATATGCTGATCAGATGATATGGTGGGTTTACAATGATAACGGCAATATACACTCAGAAACAGGCGGCGAATCTATTGGAATTGAGATACAGGCATTAGCGTTTGCTTTTAAAACTTCAGATGAAGTAAACGACATGACCTTTTATAAATATCGCTTATTAAACAAATCCTTAACATCTATTTCAAACTGTTTTATGGGCCAATGGTGCGACCCGGATTTAGGTTGCCACCTCGATGACTATATCGGATGCGATACGGTTCAAGGTTTAGGTATTGTTTACAATGCAGACCCGGTAGATGAGGCTTGCGGCTCTGGAGGAGGTTATGGAAACCAACCACCTTTAGTAGGTATTGATTACTTTCAAGGTCCATTAGATGAAAATGGTGTCGAGTTAGGAATGTCATATTTCCTATACTATAATAATGACTTTACAGTAATGGGCAATCCCGAGAAAACATCCGACTACTACGGATACTTATCCGGAAAGTGGAAAGATGGTTCACCATATACCTATGGGGGTACTGCTTATGGAGGTACGACACCAACAAAATATGTTTTTCCAAGTAAACCAAGTATTAACAGCGGCTGGTCAGAGTGCTCTCAACAAAACACTGCCGCTGACCGTCGCTTTGTACAGAGTTCCGGACCATTCACTCTATTACCCGGAGCAAATAATGATATCATTGTAGGTGTTGTATGGGTGCGCCCTCCTATAGGCACTTATGCTCCCTGTCCAACTTTTGACTTACTATTAAAAGCCGATAATAAAGCTCAGGCACTCTTTGATTCCAACTTCAAGATTCTTGATGGACCTTCATCTCCTCAAGTTAAAATAGTGGAATTAGATAAAAAGCTCATTCTTGCCATTGAGGGATATAAAAATACTGAAGCCTATTCTCAGGCCGACCCTGTATTGAGAAAACTTAACATTAAAGACTCACTATTTAAGTTTGAAGGCTACCAGGTTTATCAACTAAAGAGCGCGTCTATATCCTTACAAGAGTTAAGCGATCCAACAAAAGCACAGTTAATCTATCAGTGTGATATTAAGAATGGAATAAATAAATTAGTGAATTACGTCTATGACGCTACGATAGGCGATGAGGTGCCGGTTCTAAAAGTAATAGGTAACGATGCCGGCATTAAACACACCTTTGAGATTACCACAAATTCATTTGCGATAACGGATAAAAGTTTAATTAATCATCAAACCTATTATTTCGCAGTAGTCCCTTATGCCTATAATGGTTTTGTGAATACAGAGATAACAGGATATCTCTTTAATGAGAATGGAGATAGCATTGCTCAAACGGTTACTACAAAACAGAAACAACCGTATTTATCAAGCCGCTCAGTAAACATTGTCAAAGGAATACCGCACGTTACAGACCCTGAATTTTCGGGATTGAAACTAAACTCCAATTATGGTGATGGTCCTGAAATCGTTCGCCAAGAAGGCAGAGGTAATGGTGGACTATTCGTTGACCTCACCTCCGAAAGCGTTAATGATATCCTTCTAAATGGGATAGCAATTAATCCAAAGTATAAAAATGGTGCCGGTCCGGTATCTGTTAAAGTGTTTGATCCCAAATCTGTGCCTTCAGCCGATTTTGAATTAATGATTAAAGGCCCAACCGTTGGTTCAACGAACACCATGTCTGACACCTCAACTTGGGTATTGCAAATGAAAGATGGGAACACAGTATTATCTGAAAAAAACATCAGCGTGGGTAATGAACAACTCATACCCGACTGGGGCCTTTCCGTATATATACAACAAGTAAGTGCTCCGATATTATTTAGTGAACAGAAGTTTGTTATCGGGTGGGATATAACAGCAAAGGATAAAACAAAATCATGGCTTAGTGGGGTCCCAGATGTAGATGGAAACCCGTATTTTAATTGGATATTATCCGGAAGCTACAAGCATCAGGGCACCGTTATGTTAAATCTTACAAGCGATTATTCATACACGTCCGTGAGCGGGGTAACTCAATTTGAAGACCCATCTGCACAATACGAAGAGATTGCAAACCGCACAATTGCGCCTTATCGCTTCTGCTCTCAAAACATATATTACGGCCCCATTTTAAACAATGCTGCTGCTCGCTCTCAAAACGTACTTACCGACTTGCCAAGCATTAATTTGGTATTTACTCCAGATAAATCTAAATGGACTCGTTGCGTAGTCATCGAAACTTGCCCGGAAATAGCACTGAGCGAAGGAGGTGTACCTAAAATGGCTGTACGTCATGGACGTTCAGTAGATCAAAATGGTATTCCTTCATCCGACCCGAACGATATCGGAATGGGCTGGTTCCCGGGTTATGCAATAGATCCGGAAACAGGAATGCGGTTAAACGTAATGTTCGGTGAAGATTCATGGCAGATTGATCAAAACGGCCGCGATATGATATGGAACCCAACGGCTAATTTCTTTACACCTTCCGGAGAAGCTATATTCGGCGGTCGCCACTGGATTTATGTCATGAAAACTCAATATGATGAGTGTGCTTATATCAAGAGCCAACTTTTATTAGCTTCCGGCACAACATCAGTTCCGGTATCTGCTGGATTAGCTGTTTACAAAACAGTAGCTTGGGTTGCCCAACCCATGTTAGAGCAAGAAAAGAAATTCTTACCACTAACACAAGGGCTAATACCTACAGAAACCACAGTTAGAATTCGTATGAATCGCCCTTATGAAAAATATCAAGCAGGCGATATTATCAATGAAACTAAACCCCGCTATACTTTCAATACTGCAAATATTGCGGCAGTTAAAAATGATTTAGTTATAGCAAAGACAGCCTTAGATACAATAAAGGTTATTCCAAATCCATATTATGCATACTCCGGGTACGAACGAAATCAGATTGATAACCGTGTAAAAATTGCAAACCTTCCTCAAAAGTGCACCATAACGATTTATTCATTGGATGGTACCCTTATTCGACGCTACAATCGTGATGATAATTCATCAACATCGCTCGATTGGGATTTGAAAAATACTGCCGGTGTTCCTATTGCAAGCGGTATGTATCTTATACATATTAATGCTGAAGGCATTGGAGAAAAAACATTAAAATGGTTTGGCGTTACACGACCAATAGATCTTGACTCATTCTAACCCTTTAATTGAAAATCTGAAATTATGAAAAGACTTTTAGTCCTAATCTTAATCGTTTTAAACCTATCGGCATTTGCCGGTAATAAAGACCGCGCTGGCCAGGCCGGTGCGTATGAGTTGCTTATTAATCCTTGGGGGCGCAGCAGTGGTTGGAATGGGTTAAACACCTCCACCGTTAGAGGATTTGAAGCCATGAACCAAAATGTAGCCGGCTTAGCATTTACTAAAAAGACCGAAATAGGCTTTGCACATAGCAACTATTTAGTAGGCACGGGGATCAATATTAATGCCTTAGGGTTTTCGCAGTCTGTTGGTAAATCAGGTGGCGTGTTAGGTGTCTCTATCATGTCCATGACATTTGGCGAGATCCCTGTAACAACTACTCAAAACCCGGAAGGGGGCATAGGGGTATATAAGCCTCAGTTTTTAAATATTGCATTAGCCTACTCAAAAATATTTTCAAGAAGCATATACGGAGGGTTTGTTGTACGCGGAATATCAGAGTCCGTATCTAATATTCAAGCTACAGGCTTATCTCTAGATGCGGGTATTCAATACCAAACCGGCACGAAGAAAGACCCTGAAAAAATAAAGTTTGGCATTGCATTACGGAACATTGGAACCCCAATGCGATATCACGGAGATGCTCTTTCATTTAGAGGAACAGCACCTGAAGGAAATTACCCTTTAACTATTGAAAAACGCTCTCAACAATTTGAGTTACCCTCGATGTTAAACATCGGACTTTCTTATGATTTCAAATTTGGAGCAGGTGAAGGAAGCGACCAAAGTCAACGCCTTACGCTTGCCGGTAACTTCACATCAAATTCATTCTATCGGGATCAAATCGGCGCCGGATTAGAATATGCCTTCAAAGAACAGTTTATGATTCGTGGTGGGTACAATTATCAGCAAGGATTGATGAGTTCAAAAGATAGAAGCACAGCATTTACCGGCCTTAGCGGTGGAGTTTCTATAGAACTACCAATGAAAAAGGGAGGACCAAGTGCTGCATTTGACTATTCTTATCGTACTAGCAAACCATGGGGCGGTACACACACCATAGGTGTACGAATTCTGCTTTAATTAATACCTCAATTAATCAAGATAGAAACGCTTTCGCGAGAGAGCGTTTTTTATTTTTTTAAAATCAATCAAATTTAATATGGCGAATATCCAATACTTCACACCGGAAGGCCTCGAAAAGTTAAAACAAGAGCTGAACGAGATGAAAACAAAAGGACGGGCAGACATCGCAAGGGCAATTGCCGAAGCTCGCGATAAAGGCGATTTATCGGAAAATGCAGAATATGATGCGGCAAAAGATGCTCAAGGCATGTTGGAAATGAAAATTGCACAGTTGGAAACAACTCTAGCGCAGGCGCGGATTATTGATAAGAGTAAAATGGACGCATCCAAAATAATGATTTTGTCCACGGTTAAAGTTAAGAATCTAAACACTAAAACTAACGCACAATTCATTCTAGTATCTGAAAATGAAGCCAATATTAAAATAGGTAAGATATCCGTGAGTTCTCCAATTGGTAAGGGTTTGTTAGGTAAAATGGTAGGTGAGATTGCAGAAATAATGGTTCCTGCCGGAACAATAAGATTCGAGATACTTGAAATCTCATTTGAATCCATGTAACCCGGCCGCCTCTAAATATTTCCACTACAATGATTGGCTGATTTCAAACATTATCTTACTTTTGTGTTTTAGAATTTGTCTAAATAAGCAACCTAACTCGCTATGGCTGATAAACAAGATGATGTATTAAATGAGTTAACGCAAAACGATTACAAATACGGTTTCGTTTCAGATCTTGAACAAGAATTTGCTCCTAAAGGATTAAACGAAGACATTGTTCGATTTATATCCAAGAAAAAAAATGAACCTGAATTTTTATTAGCGTGGCGATTAAAGGCATTTCGTCACTGGTTAACTTTAAAAGAACCGACTTGGGCCAAGATTAAACACCCGCCTATTGATTATCAGGATTATTACTATTATGCGGCGCCAAAACCTAAGAAAAAGTTAAATAGCCTTGACGAACTTGATCCGGAGATTAAAAGCACATTTGATAAGTTAGGCATTTCGCTTGAAGAACAAATGGCACTTGCCGGAGTAGCTGTAGATGCTGTTATAGATAGTGTTAGTGTTAAAACTACATTTAAAGATAAACTCAATGCCTTAGGCATTATCTTTTGCTCCTTCACCGAGGCCATTCATCAACATCCTGAACTTATTAAGAAATATATTGGATCGGTAGTCCCCATTACTGATAACTATTTCGCTGCTCTGAATTCTGCTGTATTCAGTGATGGCTCATTCGTCTATATTCCTAAAGGCGTGCGTTGTCCTATGGAACTCTCTACGCACTTTAGAATTAATGCGGCGAATACTGGACAATTTGAACGCACCCTGATTATTGCTGATGAAGGCAGCTATGTAAGCTATCTCGAAGGTTGTACCGCGCCGATGCGTGACGAAAATCAATTACACGCTGCCGTTGTAGAATTAGTAGCAATGGAAAATGCCGAGATTAAATATTCGACCGTTCAGAATTGGTATCCGGGAGATAAAGAGGGTAACGGGGGCATATATAATTTCGTTACGAAGCGAGGTATTTGCTCAGGAAGAAAGTCGCGTATATCATGGACTCAAGTAGAAACAGGATCAGCAATAACATGGAAATACCCTAGTGTAATATTGAAAGGAGAAGAATCTGTCGGCGAATTTTATTCTGTGGCTGTAACTAATAATTTACAACAGGCCGACACAGGGACTAAAATGATACACTTAGGGAAAAATACAAAGAGCCGTATAGTTTCTAAAGGGATCAGTGCGGGTAGGAGTCAGAATAGCTATCGCGGCTTAGTACGTATGGGGAAACATGCGGATCACGCACATAACTTTTCTCAATGTGATTCACTCCTAATGACCGATGAATGTGGCGCACATACCTTCCCATACATTGATGTGCAAAACCCTACAGCACGTGTTGAACATGAAGCAACTACAAGTAAGATAGGAGAAGATATTTTATTTTATTGCAATCAACGCGGCATTGGAAATGAAGCGGCAGTAAATCTTATAGTGAACGGGTATTGCAGAGAAGTTTTTAATCAATTGCCAATGGAATTTGCTGTCGAAGCGCAAAAACTACTTGCTGTAAGCTTAGAAGGCTCTGTTGGCTAATATTTTAATTTAACATAATATGAACATACTTGAAATAAACAACCTTTACGCTAATGTTGGCGGGAAAGAAATACTTAAAGGATTATCATTAACAATAAAACCCGGAGAAGTGCATGCGATTATGGGACCCAATGGTTCAGGCAAAAGCACATTGGCATCGGTATTAGCAGGACGCCCGGAATATGAAGTTACCGGAGGAGACATACATTATAAAGGACAAAACCTGTTAGATATATCGCCAGAAGTTCGTGCACAACAAGGTGTTTTTCTTGCATTCCAATATCCTGTAGAAATTCCTGGAATTAGCACAACCAATTTTTTAAAAACAGCAGTAAATGAAATGCGTAAAGCACGCGGACAGGAACCAATGGAGGCGAAAGCATTTCTATCTATGATGAAGGAGAGAATGAAAATCGTAGAGATGGATTCACGCTTAACAACACGCTCCTTAAATGAAGGATTCTCCGGAGGAGAAAAGAAGCGTAATGAGATATTTCAGATGGCTATGCTTGAGCCATCTTTGGCTATTTTGGACGAAACTGATTCCGGCTTAGATATAGATGCCTTGCGGATTGTGGCTAACGGAGTTAACCAACTAAAGAACAAAGACAATGCTTTTATAGTCATTACACACTATCAGCGCTTATTGGATTACATTGTTCCTGACTTTGTTCATGTACTGAGCAACGGGCGCATTGTAAAATCCGGCACGAAAGAATTAGCTCTTGAGTTGGAAGAAAGGGGATACGATTGGATAAAAGAATTAGAAACGGTTTAAGGTATCATGAGTACAATTGCGGGCAATACACAAAATGTGTTTGCAGAACAGGTTGAAACAATCTTTAATCAAGTGAAACGGCAGGCTGAACTGTACCCTTATGTTCGTGAAAAGTCATTTCAATTTTTTATAGAACAAGGGGTTCCTACGGTCAAGAATGAGGAGTGGAGACATACGAATACGGAGCCATTTCTGAAATGCGACTATACCATCCCTTCATTAATTACCGCACCAAGCGAATATTCAGAAATCAAGAATGAATTAAATCTGAAATGCCATATCCTCTTTTTTGTAAATGGATATTACCAAAAACAACATTCTTCTATTATCCCGGATGATGACGGAATAGAAATATCAAGCATAAGAGAATCGCTATTGCAAGATGAAGTAATATGGAGTTCAACAGATGAGATCCTCCCTAATGATGGGTGGAAAAATTTGAATGATGCCTTTGTTCTTGACGGCATCCGGATTCGTATAAAAAAAAATAAGACGGCTCAATATCCTATACGTCTTATTCATTTATCAAATGCATCAGAAAAACCACTACTCATACAAAGTCGGAACATTATTATATTAGAGCCTAATGCGGAAGCAACAGTAATAGAGTCTTTTTATGCAACGGGCAATGGGGCTACATTGACGAATAATTTTGAGCATATTGAAATGGGAAATGATGCGCGTCTGACCTGTGTTAAACTGCAACAATTAGAAAACGCAACAGAGTCAACTTCAACAGATTCGTTGATTCATTACACTTCGTGTAAGCTACACCAATCTTCTCGGATGAAGTGTTACACGATTGCTCTTGGCGGCAGCTTAATCAGAAATAACCTGTATGTTGTATTACAGGGATCAGATGGCGAGGCCATTTTGAAAGGACTCTATACACCAACAAGAAATCAGATTATTGATAATCGTACGCATGTAGATCATGCTGTTTCAAACTGTCAAAGCAATGAACTCTATAAAGGCATTGCTGACGATCAAGCAAAGGCTGTATTTAACGGTAAGATACTGGTTCGTAAAGATGCGCAGAAAACAGGTGCCTATCAATCCAATAAAAACTTGCTGCTATCTCAAGAGGCCACGATATATACCAAACCACAACTTGAAATTTTTGCAGATGATGTCAAATGCAGTCATGGGGCTACATCCGGTCAATTGGACGACGAATCTTTATTTTATTTGCAAGCCCGTGGTGTCTGTAAGGATGAAGCAAGAAAGATGCTTATACGTGCTTTTGCCGAAGATATAACGACATCTATAACATCAGAAGAGATTAAAACATGGCTAAACAATAAAATTGAGCAAAAGCTACAATAATGAATGAGCAATCGTTAACACGTCGCCCAAGCACATCAGCTCTTGATGTATCGTCCATTAGGAGTATGTTTCCGATACTACAAGAGAAAGTTTATGATAAGCCATTAATTTATTTTGATAATGCGGCTACAACACAGAAGCCTAAACAAGTGCTTGATTGTATTCAGAATTATTATTCGTCATATAATAGCAACGTGCATCGTGGGGTACACTACCTAAGTCAGAAAGCCACTGATGCGATGGAAGATGCACGAAAGATCATTCAAAAATATATAGGGGCAGAATTAAACGAAGAGATCATTTTCACTCAAGGCACCACGGGTAGTTTGAACTTACTTGCCTATTCATTCTGCCAAATGCTAAAGCCCGGAGATGAAATTATTATTAGTGCAATGGAGCATCACGCTAATATTGTGCCATGGCAAATAGCGTGTGAACATAAACAATTGAAATTACGCGTCATTCCGTTCTTGGAGCATGGCGAATTAGATCTTGAAACATTTGTCAAATTAATTTCATCCAATACAAAACTAGTTAGCGTTACTCACGCTTCAAATACTTTAGGAACTATAAATCCTGTTGAGGAGATCATCCGAATTGCTCATCAACACAACATACCGGTAAGCATTGATGGGGCACAAGCAATACAGCATTTGCCGGTTGATGTACAGAAGATGGATTGTGATTTCTATTCTTTCTCAGGGCATAAGATTTATGGCCCGACAGGTATAGGAGTACTTTACGGAAAGAAAAAATGGCTTGATAGAATGCCTCCTTATCAATCCGGTGGGGAAATGATTAAAGAAGTTAGTTTTGAAAAAACGACTTATGGCGAATTGCCTTTTAAGTTTGAAGCCGGTACTCCCAATATTGAAGGCATCATAGGATTAGGGGAGGCTATCCGCTTCGTACAAGAAACAGGAATTCAAAAAGCTGCAACGTATGAATCTGAATTACTATCTTATTTCACATCTCAACTGAAAACAATTCCGGGTATTCGCATTTTTGGTGAGGCGCCTCATAAAGTTTCTGTTGTTTCATTTTTAGTTGATGGTATTCATCCTTATGATACCGGAGTACTGCTTGATAAGATGGGCATTGCTGTTAGAACAGGGCATCATTGTACACAACCGATCATGAAATATTTTAATATTCCCGGAACTGTTCGTGCGTCATTGGCGGTTTATAACACAAGTTCCGAGATAGATATTTTCATTCATTCTCTGGAGCGAGTTAAAAAGATGTTTTAAGATGACGATTGAAGAAAAAGAACAAGCCATTATTGATGAGTTTTCATTGTTTGAAGATTGGATGGATAAGTACAGTCACTTGATAGACCAAGCCAAATCGTTGCCTAATATTGATGAATCATATAAAACGGATGAGCATTTAGTAAAAGGATGCCAATCCCAAGTATGGTTGAATGCAGAATTGAATGGGGGCTTAGTTCATTACACCGCAGATAGCGATGCAGCAATCAGCAAAGGTATTATGGCCTTATTAATTCGAGTGCTATCAAATGAAACACCTGAAGCCATCCTTCGGGCAGAACTTAGCTTTCTTGATACTATAGGATTAAAGGAGCATCTCTCATCGAATAGAGCCAACGGATTATCGGCCATGCTGAAATTAATGAAAGCTTACGCTTTGGGATTTCAAATAAAAAGCAAACAATAAATATAATGAGCGATATTCCTGCACAGATGACTGAATCAAACGAGTTTATTCCACTCACTCGCGAGAAGATTATTGATGCGATTAAAACTTGTTATGACCCTGAGATTCCCGTTGATATATGGGAGCTTGGATTAATATACGAATTAAGTATCTATGGATTAAATAACGTTTATGTTCGTATGACGTTAACCTCTCCATCTTGTCCGGCGGGTGAGGCCATTCCCGCTGATGTTGAGCAAAAGATTAAAGCGATAAAGGGTGTCAATGAGGTTAAGGTGGAAGTGGTATGGGATCCGCCCTATGACCCAAGTATGATGAGCGAAGAAGCTCGTCTTGAATTAGGCTTTATGTGATGAAAAAATCTCAGTACAATTATTGCGCGTTGTGAAGTTTAGATAGTACGCACGTTCCGAATGGGCTTAGGTTCGGGAGGCGTTTCTTTTTGATTCTTATGTTTTCTCATTGTCAAACTTTCACTTCCCAAAGAAATGTAAAATAACTGTGTCGTCTTCGGATATCCATATAGAACAGTGAGTGCTTTATCGTGTAAGGTATATCCACATGGTGCAGTCGATCCGGCTTCCGCAACGCATTCTTTTAAAAAGTTATTGAGATAATACTTCATACGGATATAATATTTTTTGCCAAACTGAACTTGCGCAAAAACAGAAGGATTGAATAGCTCTACATCATCTGAGAACCATCTGTTATTTTTATAAATCTTATCCTTATTTATATATTCTTTCACTTTGTAGTTCATAAAGAATTCGGCTTCTGCACCTAGTGTAACACTAACCTTTTTATCGAGATTACCAATTCGCACGCCGAGTGGAATGCCCACCCCATATACACGATGTTTTAACTTAATACTGTCGATCTTATTAATCATTCCGACATTACGAATATTTAAACCACTTACAAGTGCCAAATTATTATTGAAGCGCTCTTCGAGCACAAAGCCGGCATTAAGCCAAGCTGAAAACCGAAGCACGGGGTCAACAGGCGATCCGTTTGATGTTGTAGTATGTCCTAATGAAAAAATATATTCCGAAGAGCTGCCAAGAGATAGTTTACTTTGGCTGAATGCAGGGAATAAAATACTAAGGAACAAAATGCTAACACTAAGCTTTTTCAATTTTCAAAAATTTTATGCTAAGATAATGATGAAAGCACCGACTTATGAAATAGATGAAAAACATGATCTATCCGGCAATATTTAAGAGGGCTTTCGGGCAGAAATATTGAAACGTAATTAATAAGATTATTTAAGTAGCCCCGGAGGGAATCGAACCCCCACCAAGAGAACCGGAATCTCTCGTTCTATCCATTAAACTACGGAGCCAAAAAATATAAAACAATCTGTAGCCCCGACAGGAATCGAACCTGTATTTGAAGTTTAGGAAACTTTCGTTCTATCCATTGAACTACGGGGCCGCGTTGCAAATATAATGGTACTGCCCATTTCACCTGGACTTAAACCAAATTCACTTCAGGTTCAATATCAATTCCGAATCTTTCTTTTACCGAGTGCTTTATCTCCAAAGCCAATTGATATATCTCGTTTCCGCTGGCTCCACCATAGTTTACTAATACTAAAGCCTGTGATTTATGCGAGCCGGTGCGCCCGACAATCTTACCTTTCCATCCGCATTGTTCGATTAACCATCCGGCAGGAACTTTTATCTTACCTCCCTTTTGATTATAATGAGGCATGAGTGGATATTGTGTTAAAAGCTCTTCAACAATATTTTCATCTACTATGGGATTCTTAAAGAATGAGCCCGCATTGCCAAGCACAGAAGGATTAGGCAATTTAGATGAACGAATCTTGATTACCGCATCGCTAACGGCTTTAATGTTCAGTTCGGTCACATTCATTTCATCCAGGGTGGCTTTTATATCACCGTATTTTATTTGAAAGACAGGTTTCTTGTTTAACCGAAAGGTGACATTAAGGATAATAAATTGATTTTTAAATTTATTCTTGAAAACGCTTTCTCGATAACCAAGGTCACAGTCGTTTAATTTGAATTTATGAATTTCCAAAGTAGAAATGTGAAGTGCTTCTAATTCGTGGAACACATCTTTAACCTCAACGCCATAAGCTCCGATGTTTTGCATAGGAGCCGCCCCAACTTGCCCCGGAATGAGCGATAAGTTTTCTATTCCTGCAAATTCATTCTGAATGCACCATAGCACAAACCGATGCCAAACTTCTCCTGCCGAAGCTTTAACATAAATATGTTCATCATCTTCTCTAATGATTTCGACACCTTGAATAGAGTTTTTGATAACAAGCCCATTGTAATTCCTAGTAAACAATATATTGCTGCCGCCTCCGAGAATCAACTTATTCGTTATCTGAAATTGTTTATCACTTAACACCTCTTTAATATTATCCGTACTGCTAACTTCACAGAAGTACCGGCACGATACGTCAATATGAAATGTGTTGTAGGCGATTAAGTTAAAATCCTTTTTGATGATCACAAGACGCAAATTAACTTCAATTTGTATTTCAACTATAAGAAAACAATATCGATACGCACGCTTGCAGAGAGAATGAACAAAATGCCCTTACGTTTGTCCAATAGTCTTTTTAGCATGCAGTACGCGAATTACGAAACACTTGAGCCGCTTGCAACATGTTCTGACGGCATCACGAATCTTAGATTTCCGGAGTCATCTTCGGCCATTAAAATCATTCCATTAGATTCAATGCCCTTAATCTTTCGTGGAGCCAGGTTACAAACTACGCATACTTGTTGGCCAATAATATTTTCGGGTTTATAGGAAAGTGCAATACCCGATACAATCGTACGCACTTCATTGCCCATATTTACTTTTAACTGTAACAACTTGTCGGCATTTTTAACTTTTTCTGCAGTCTCTATAGTTCCAATGCGAAGTTCTAACTTGCTAAAGTCATCATAAGTAATAATAGCTTTGGATTGAGGCTTTGGTGAAGTCACTTTATCTTCTATTTGTTTTCTTCTAGAGTGAAGTTTGTCTAATTGCTTTTGAATGTCAGCATCTTCTATTTTTGAAAAAATAATCTCAGGCTTCTTGATTTTATGTCCAGGGGGAAAAAGTTCAAAATTGCCTGCGTTGTTCCACGATAGTGCATCCTCACAATTTAGCAAGGATAGGATGCGCTTAGTCGTGTTCGGCAAGAATGGGTTAAGAAGGATGGATGAAGTAGTAATGATATGAAGAGTGAAGTTAAGAATATGCCCGGTTGTTTCAATATCGGATTCAAATTTCTTCCAGGGTTCTTTATCTGTTAAATACTTATTGCCAACCCGCACGAGATTCATTGCTTCATTTAAAGCCTCGCGAAACCTAAAACGTTCGAAGCTTTCTTCGAAATTCTTCTTAATGCTGCGTGTTTGTTCAAGAATATCTGTTTCAACATTATCACATTTTGTCTTAATGTATGGGGGGACTGTGCCATCGAAATATTTATGTATAAGAACCATGGCGCGATTAACTAAGTTACCTAATATGGCAGCTAACTCATTATTATTACGAGCTTGAAAATCTTTCCATGTGAAATCATTATCCTTTGTTTCTGGTGCTGTTGCGATGAGCACATACCGCAGCACGTCTTCTTTACCTTTAAAATCATCAAGATACTCGTGCAACCATACTGCCCAACCTCTTGATGTAGAGAGTTTATCTCCTTCCAAGTTAAGAAATTCGTTTGCAGGAACGTTTTGAGGAAGTATGTATCCTCCGTGCGCTTTCAGCAGACTCGGAAAAATAATGCAATGAAATACGATGTTATCCTTACCAATGAAGTGAATTAATGATGTATCGTCAGATTTCCAGAAATCTTCCCATTGGCCGGCTTGGGGATGTGACATAAAATATTCCTTCGTTGCGGAGATATATCCGATTGGTGCGTCAAACCACACGTATAGGACTTTTCCATCGCTTTCCTCCAGTGGAACTTTAACGCCCCAATCTAAGTCGCGTGTCATCGCTCTTGGTTGCAACCCGTTATCAAGCCATGATTTACATTGTCCAATTACATTCGGTTTCCAGTCTTCTTTATGCTCGCCTAAGATCCATTGCTTCAACCAATTTTCGTACTTATTCAGAGGCAGGTACCAATGTTTGGTTTCTTTGAGTATGGGTGTTTGTCCGCTAATGACAGAAAGCGGATGAATCAATTCTTTAGGAGATAGGGAGCTGCCACATTTTTCACACTGGTCTCCATAAGCTTTCTCGTATCCGCAATGCGGACAAGTTCCCATAATGTAACGGTCTGCTAAAAAAAGCTTCTCTTTCTCATCATAAAACTGCAACGAAGTTTCTTCAGTGAAAATGTTCTTATGATACAAGTCGAGGAAAAACTCTTGCGCTGTGTCGTGATGTGTAGGGTTTGAGGTGCGGGAATAGATGTCGAATGTAATTCCAAAGCGGTCAAATGAGCTTTTCATCAACTCGTGGTATTTATTAACGAATTGCTTTGGCGTAATTCCTTCTTTTCGCGCGCCCAATGTAATTGGAACGCCATGTTCATCGCTGCCACATACAAATAATACCGTTTCTCCTTTTAAACGCAGATAGCGCGCATACGTATCCGCCGGTATATAGGCTCCGGCAAGGTGGCCAAGATGTATCCCCCCATTAGCATAAGGCAGAGCTGCTGTAATTAAATAACGTTTTTTCTTTCTCATGTACTATGAATCTAATTGTGTAACCTTGCACCTGAATTTTTTAAAAGTATCTTATTCTTTTGTGCAAATCATGCATGCTTAATCACGTTCCAAATATACAAACCTCAATACTACAACATTATGATTCCTTCCCCGCTTAGGCCTGGCGACACTATTGCATTCATCTCCACGGCACGCAAAATAACTACCCTTGAGTGTCAACCGGCTATAGACTTTTTTACGCAGACCGGCTACCGTGTTACTCTTGGCGAAAGTATAGGTGCCACCTACAACCAATTCGCCGGAAATGACGAATTGCGCACGCGTGACTTGCAAAAGCAATTGAATGACCCAGCAGTGAAAGCAATTTTCTGTGCACGTGGGGGGTATGGTACAGTTCGCATTATTGATCAAATCGATTTTCGAGCATTTATTAAAAAGCCAAAGTGGATATGCGGCTTTAGCGATATAACGGTATTGCATAATCACCTCAACAAGGTTTACGATGTGGCTACACTGCATTGTGCGATGCCTATTAATTTTTCTAATGCAACAACTGAAACAAAGCAAAACATTCTTGATATTTTAAACGGTAATAAAACAAGTTTAAAACTTAACACTACAAAACTTTGTCGTAGCGGTAAGGCAGAAGCTCCGCTTATTGGGGGTAACCTATCCGTAGTCTACTCATTGAGTAACTCGGATTCAGATATTGACACTACAAACAAAATTCTCTTCTTGGAAGATATAGATGAATACTTATATCATATAGACAGGATGATGATGCAACTGAAGCGTAGCGGCAAGCTTGAAAATCTTGCAGGACTAATAATAGGTCATTTCACGGATATGAAAGATAACGAGGTGTCTTATGGCAAGACGGCATATCAAATCATTGCAGAGCATGTGGAAGAATATGACTATCCTGTTGTATTCGGATACCCCTCGGGTCATGAAACAGAAAACAGACCCCTTCTCTTAGGGGCTGATTATAAGATGTTTCCTGAAAACGATAAGATGGTAATACGAATGGTTTAATTCGCCGGATTAACTTTTGTGGAGGTAACGAAGGTGCACATTGTAAAATAAAATCAGACGAAGAATAACTCGCTTGTATAAGGAGTTTAGGTATTTGAAATATAATTGCAAGAATGCTAATAAAGCATAGACCTACCAATCTTCTTTTTTCGGCGCGCTTGTTGATTTTTCCATACCTTCTTTTAAAAACCCAATAAGCGTGTTGAATGCATCATCGGCTTGAGTCAACGTATTCCAATGTTCTTCTTTCATCGGGTCGTTTTCGTTAAAATAGGTTTCTATAGGCTTATAGCTGGGCGCCTGTAAATTTATTTTTGTGATTTCATACTTATACTTTCCATCTTTAACCATTATACTGATACTGTATTTGACCATATCTGCCTGAGCTTTTACTCCATTCTTTAAAGTTTTCTGCGTTGTAAATTGAGCTTTGCCTTCAATTTTACCAGATCCTGCATCAGCATTTTGAATTACTTGGGAGGAGTTTTTATAGTAGCTCTTAAAAAAATTAAGTGCTCGCTGATATAACTCATCCTTTGTTACACCACTGAGTTCAACAACTCCTTTGTAGTTGACTATTTTTGTTTCTTCATCGATAGGCATCTCGGGGCGAGTGATTTCAGTATTCTTCTGAGCATTAACAGAAAAACAGCAGCATAAAAACATGATTGAAAACGCCCATTTTGATTTTAATAGAATTGTATTCATAAATTGAGGAAAGATTTTAAGTAAAAAAAGACTAAAACCTGCATTCAGTAAAGATTTCATATAATAAGTTTTCAACAGAAAAAACTACTGTAACGAGCTTGGTTTTATTACAAAATAAGGTGTAGTTTAAGTATCTTTGAACATCTAAAAAAAATCAAATAAAATGGCGGACGAACTGCTGACAATAAGTATGGAAAAAACAACTCACTCGGATTATACTTCAGATAATATTCAAGTACTGGAAGGTTTAGAAGCCGTTCGCAAAAGACCGGCTATGTACATCGGCGATATTGGTGTAAGAGGGCTGCATCATTTGGTTTATGAAGTTGTTGATAATTCTATTGATGAGGCTCTTGCCGGATATTGCAAGAACATACAGGTATCAATTAATGAAGATAATAGCATCACAGTTATAGACGATGGCCGTGGTATCCCAACCGACATACACAAGAAAGAAAAGCGCAGTGCGCTGGAAGTGGTTATGACAGTACTTCACGCAGGTGGTAAGTTTAATAAGGATACCTATAAAGTTTCGGGCGGGTTGCATGGAGTGGGGGTATCGTGCGTGAATGCACTCTCTTCACACATGAAGGTTACAGTTCATCGCGACGGTAAAATATTTGAACAAGAATACAGTATAGGAAAGCCGCTGTATAGCGTTCGCGAAATTGGAACGACTAATCATACCGGTACGCAAACCACCTTTTTGCCGGATTCAACTATCTTCACGGTTAAAGACTACAACTTCGACACCTTGGCACATCGCATGTGCGAGTTGGCATATTTGAACAAAGGAATTTCTATAACTCTTACCGATAAACGTGAAAAAGATGCAGAGGGCAATTTCTTAAGTAAGAGATATTATTCGGAAAAGGGATTAGAAGAATTTGTAAAATATCTTGATGGCAATCGCGAGAAGCTACTTCCGGAGCCTATTGTATCTGAGGGAGGCCGCGAGAATGTTGTGGTTCAAATTGCATTGACATATAATACGGGGTATAATGAAAATGTTCATTCATACGTCAACAACATAAATACGATTGAAGGAGGAACCCACGTTGCCGGGTTTCGGCGTGCTTTAACTCGTGTCTTTAAGTCTTATGGCGATCAAAACAAATTGTTTGAAAAGCTCAACTTTGATATCACAGGAGATGATTTTCGTGAAGGACTCACAGCCGTTGTCAGCGTTAAAGTTCCCGAGCCTCAATTTGAAGGTCAAACGAAGTCGAAACTGGGCAACTCTGAAGTATTGGGTATTGTAGATACAACAGTCGGAGAAGCATTGAACAATTATCTTGAAGAGAATCCGCGCGAAGCAAAACAGATAATCAGTAAAGTTATTTTAACGGCAACGGCTCGTCATGCTGCTCGTAAGGCACGTGAGATGGTGCAGCGCAAAAATGGCATGGCCGGCTCAGGGCTCCCAGGCAAGTTGGCAGACTGTAGCGATAAGGATGCATCAAAATGTGAAATATTTCTTGTAGAGGGAGACTCTGCAGGCGGAACGGCTAAACAAGGTCGAAACCGTGCATTCCAAGCTATTTTGCCATTGCGCGGTAAAATTCTTAATGTGGAGAAAGCTATGGAGCATAAGATTTATGATAACGAAGAGATAAAAAATATTTTTACAGCCTTAGGGGTCAGTATAGGAACCAAAGAAGACGACAAGGCCCTGAATATAGAGAAACTCCGCTACCATAAAATTATCATCATGACTGATGCCGATGTGGATGGCTCCCACATCTCCACACTTATACTTACTTTTTTCTTTCGCTTTATGAAAGAGTTAATTGTACAAGGATATGTTTACATCGCATCTCCACCATTGTATTTGATAAAGAAAGGAAAAGAACAAGAGTATTGTTGGAACGATGATCAACGCAAGATTGCGGTAGAACGCATTGCGGGCGGCAAGGAAGATTCCGTAACCATTCAGAGGTATAAAGGTTTGGGAGAAATGAATGCTGAGCAATTGTGGGAAACAACAATGAATCCGGAAACCCGAACTCTAAAACAAGTAACTATAGAAAATGCCAGCGATGCGGATCATATATTTTCGATGTTGATGGGAGATGATGTGCCACCGCGCAGGGAGTTTATTGAGCGTAATGCGAAATATGCCAGAGTAGATATCTAGTACTTATCCAATAAGTGTTGTGCTTCTTCTTTCTTCTTAGAATTTGATTGAATCAAATCATTCAAGATGTCCTTTCCTTGTTTGCTTTTGCCTTGCAGCAGCAAACAATTGGCCTTAACCAATAAAGCATCATCACGATAGGCGAGTTTACTATCCGGCTGTGATATAATTTGATTACACAAAGAAATAGATTGCTCATACTTCTTCTGCTGCAATAGCTTTTTTGCAGTTATCAATAACTCTTCAGGAGCTTGTTGTTTATTGAGATTGAGTGAATCGTTGTAACTCTCACTTAATATTAGCTGCGGCGTTACTTCTTCGCTCTTAGCGCTTATATCTTTTTTGTTCGAATGCTTCTTATTAATTGAAAGAGCGTCAGACTCAACAACCGTGGTGCTGCTCTCAGTCTTAATCGGTTCTTCATCCACAATCGGGGGTGGAATTCTATAATCCTCAACCGAAATATTATCTGAAAAGGCTGTTTCATGGCTTGGTTGGGTTGGGGCCGTGATAGTGTTTCCTTCATTTACGCTGCTAAGGGTGCCCTTCATTTCTGGAGGTGGTGGCGTAGGGGGCAGAGTAGAAGTTGCTGAAGGTGATGACTCATCCGGTTTTAATTCATTGTGATTTGAAATATCAGGAGTAATGTATAGGGTGTTTGACTTAACAGATGGACTCATTTGCTGAGGTTTTATTTCGGGATGAGTTATTTCCTCAGAATTCAGCGTTCCGGCTAATTCCTTTTCATCAGGCTGCATGAAATGATTAATTAAAACAGCTAAGCTCATCAGAATGAGAAATGAGGCGGCCACAGCAAGCCAGCGAGTTAAAGGTACGCCGCGCCCTTTATTGGTTTCTTTTAACAATCTCTCATCAATCTTTTGATTTATGGATTCTATACTTTCATTAAAAGAATCTTTAGAAGTTAACTTCATTCCCTCCAACATATCTGCGCAAATCTCACACTCTTCAATATGTTTATACCACTGCGTTTCCATAGGGTGAGCTCCTTGTGAATAGGCTAGCATGCTGAGTTGTTCCTCAGTAAGGCATTTACTTCTATGTACTTCCTTATTGCTCACGTGTTTTCTCTAATTGTGTTTTTAAATTCCGTTTCCCGTTTTGAATATGACTGCGCACCTCATTCATGGTATATCCTGTTTGTTCCACAATTTCTTGGTATGATTTATTGTGTAGATAAAATAATTCTACACAAACCCGCTGCGGCTCATTTAGTGTAAGTAATGCGTTATTCATTTCATTCAACAGATGTTCTTTCCATTCTCCTCGTTCATGATGCGGATCAGTCTGTATTTCCATAAACACCTCAGCTTCTTTTTTTAATTGATTCTGATGTATAAGGATGCTTTGTTCTTTTCGCAACTTCATTAGACAATGATTCTTTGAAACTGTATGAAGCCAAAATCTAAACTCCTTAACTTCATGCTTGGGTAGTTTTATTAACAACGCTTCAAAAATCTGCATGACCGCATCTTCGGCATCGTCGCGGTTTTTCAAGTATTTCATGCAAACACTAAAGACTACATGTGTGTATCGTTTGAATAGAATACCAATGGCCTCTTTTACTTGTTGCGATTTGTAAAGTTGAATTAGCTCACTATCGGTGCGTGTATGTAAACTACCTTGATTCAATGCTAGCAATAACGATTATTAAATGTAGTCAATATTGTCTTTTAAAATTTATTTCAAAATTATTTAGAAGCGTTTGTGTAAAGATAATAATGAAAGCATCTTCACTTAAAACGAGTCGTAATATGAAACCCACCACCACCACCCTAAAGATTCTCACAGCTCTTTTTGTTGCTGTTGCAACGATAACACCAATGATTCAGGCACAACAAAATTTTGTACAACTGAAAGACGAGCAAATAGATTCGTTAGAGCACTTATTCAACAAACAAGCACAAGCTTATGTTGAAGATAGATTATATCTAAGTACGAACCAGCCTATATACAGCCCCGGGGAAAACATTTGGTTTTCTGTCTTTGTACGAGATGCACAACTGAAAAAATCGAATAAGAGCGAAATTGTACACGTAGAGCTTAAAACACCATCAGGTAAAATTGCACAACAACTCAACCTCATTGCACGTAATGGACAGGCCGGAGGCGATTTTATTACATCTAATACTATGCCTGGAGGCTATTATAAGATTAGAGCTTATACCGATTGGATGCTAAACGAAAGTGATTCTGCAGGATATACCAAAGAAGTTTTATTACAAAAAGTTATTCTTCCGCGACTGAAAATGAACTTAACTTTTGATAAAACAAGCTATAGTAAAGGGGATGAGGTTATTGCTAAATTCTCTGCAAACACGAACGAGAATAAGCCCCTTCGTAACAAGTCGTTTACCTATGAGTTAAAAGTGGATGGCCTAAAATTTAAAGAAGGTACTTCTACTACCGGCGATGACGGTGTGATGTATGTACGTTACAATTTACCGGTAAAAATGAAAACACGAGATGTGCAGATGAATGTTAAATTAGATTATGATGGAGTAACAGAAGGTCTGAACAAGCAGATATCGATTTCTTCTAATAATATATCACTTCAATTTTACCCCGAAGGCGGAGATTTGATTTTGAACACACCCTCAAGGGTGGCTTTTAAGGCAAGCGATGAAGATGGTAATCCGGTAAGTGTTGATGGCGTGATTAAAGATACAAAGGGACATGTCATAACAGAGTTTAAAACCTATCATAAGGGAATGGGCTTATTCCATTTCACACCCGCTCAAGGAGAAAGTTATTACGCATTTATAAAAAAGCCAAGTGATGTTTCAGAAACATGGAACTTGCCTAAACCTCTCACATACGGTTATACTATGGAAGTGAATACAGCCGGAGACGAGTTGTTGCTAAACATTCATTCTACCGGAATATTTAAAGCCAACATTATCATACAAATTAGAGGACAGATCTATTTCAGCGCATCAAGATTATTGTCGGAAGGGGACAATGAAGTGCGCATCTCAACAGCAAATTTCCCGGCAGGAGTTGCTCAAATAACGTTGTTAGACCAGCAATTGATTCCACGTACAGAACGGCTTGTCTTTGTGAATCGAGATAGGCAATTAAGCGTAAGCATTGAAACTGAGCGAGACCAATATCAAAGCAGGGACAAGGTAAAAGCAACACTTCGAACTACCGATGCTAGCGGCAATCCTGTGCCGGCATACGTTTTAGTTAACGTAGTTAATGATCAATTAGTAAACTATGCAGATGATAAGTCTTCCAATATCTTATCTGCTATGTTGTTAGAATATGATTTGAAGGAAAAGGTAGAGGATCCTAATTTTTATTTTGACCTCAATGAATCCAAATCATTATCGGCTCTCGACTTATTGATGATGACTTCAGGTTGGAGACGTTTTTCTTGGAAACAAATTCTTACTCAGCAAACTCCGACATTGACTCATGAAGGAGAAATAGCATCTTTTACAATATTGGTTATTGATGGAGTAACCGGAAAACCATTGCCACACGCACATTTGAAATTGAAGCAAAGTGGTTCACTATTCGCTACCGATAATGTTGGGAAAGCATTATTTACAAATATTGATTTGTATGAACCTGTAGCGCTCACCGTTTCTGCATCAAATTATAATTCTGAAGAAATTACAATTTCAAAATATGCAACAACCAACACAGTATGGCTCTATCCAACGAATTACATATACCCCGATTTGATGATGGATGCTGCACCAATACAGATAAAAGGTGATCAGATACAACAACAAAATGCAGAGATAATCATGCCGGCTCCTAAAGATATTGAACAAGTGAAACGGAGAACAAAACCTCAAGAGGACCAGTTGAAAAAGAAAGAAGAGCAAGATCATCAAGAACTAATAGTTGATAAACGCATCAATACCATATTTAAAATGGATACCACAATCCAAAAACAAAATCAAACCGTAACCTACTATCGTACACGAATATTTCCGCAAAAAAAATACGCACCAAATATTTCTGACGTGCGATCAGATTTTAACCCGACTTTATATTTTAATCATGCATTAGAAACAGATATAAATGGTAAAGTAAGTTTTGAGTTTACAACAAATGATTTGATTACTTCTTTTCGAATTATTGCAGAAGGAATTGCTTCAAGCGGGCTTATAGGAAGACAAGAAAAACTAATTTTTACACAGCTCCCGATAACAATCCAGTCCAAGTTACCGGGTACACTAACTTCAGGTGATTTGTTCAGCCTTCCTGTTATCGTAAAAAACAACTCATCAAAAACAATTACAGGAACTGTTTCAGTTCGCTACAACGTAGAAGTATTTGCTTCAGAGAATAAGGATACAACCATAACACTGCCGGCACAGACAACTTATGTACTCTATCGTAAGTTGAAAGCACTGCCGGTACAAGCTTTAGATACTATTCAACTAACGTTTAACGGCACTGATTACAGTGATGCAACAACTGTTCCGGTGAGCGTTGACCTGAGAGGATTTCCTGTTCAACAAAGCTTTAGTGGACGAGATTTAGAAAAGTCATTCTCCTTCAAAATTAAAGATGCATTACCGGGCACAGTAAAAGTTACTGTTACGGCTTACCCGAGCACAGTAAGCACGATTTTAAAAGGAGTCAGCGGCCTTCTTCGCAGGCCCAGTGGCTGCTTTGAACAAACCAGCATGTCATCATATCCTAATGCCATGATCATGGATTACTTACGTAACAGCCAAAATGGCGATGAGAAAACGTATGCTCAGGCAAAACAACTATTAGCGGAAGGTTATGCACGCTTAGTCACTTTTGAAACGAAGCAGAAGGGATATGAATGGTTTGGTTCTGCTCCAGGTCACGAGGCCTTGACCGCGTATGGGCTAATGCAATTTAATGAGTATAAAATGTTATATAAGGATGTTGACGAAGAAATGATTAAGCGCACATCGGACTGGTTACTTGCACGAAGAAATGGAAAAGGAGGTTATCAGCGTAACCCTAATGCATTGGATAATTTTGGACGGGCAAATGAAGAAGTAACTAACCTATATATAACCTATGCATTGAGTGAAGCAGGGTATAGTGACTTAGCTCAGGAGATTGAATATTCATATCAAACAGCATTGACTTCTAGCGATCCATATTTATTAGCACTTGCGGCAAATACCTTGCTCAATGCGAAAGACAAAGCCCGGGCAGACAAGTTGATGGTTAAATTATATGCCACACAAAACGCAGAGGGGGCACTTAAAGGAGCAAAACAAAGTATTACCTGCTCTTCCGGCATTGGCCTTGATGTGGAAACAACTTCCTTGGGAGTATTAGCAATGATGCGCACTACCTATCCAGATTATGTAAAAATTGAAAAGTCTGTTGATTACCTTCTGAACATGCGTAATGCTTATGGCGATTGGGGTAATACGCAAGCTACCATTCTTGCATTAAAGACAATAAGTAAATACAGCTTGTTTTCTAAGCGAACTGCTGAATCGGGAACTATAATTGTTTTTATAGGTGATAAGCAAATTGGTGAAGCAAGCTTTAGAGCAGGAGAAACGGAGCCTATAGAACTCTCCGGCTTGGAGCAATTTATAGAAGAAGGCAATCATAATCTAAAGATAAAATATAAAGGAGTGAAAGTGGCGTTGCCTTATAGCGTGAACATTACATATAATGTGGCACGGCCTCCTTCATCCGATGCGTGTGATTTATCATTGCACACGACTATAAACACTACTCAATGCCGGGTAGGAGATATCGTGCGTATGACGATTACGGTTCAAAATAAGCGTAATGATGCAAAGCCTTTTAGTACAGCGGTTATAGGAATTCCTGCGGGATTAAGTATTCAGGCATCACAGCTAAAAGCACTTCAAACACAAAACAGATTGGCATACTTCGAAATATGGGACAATAATCTGGTGCTCTATTTTCGTCAGATAAAAAGCAATGAAGAGATTGAAATCCCCGTAGATCTTAAAGCTGAGATCCCGGGTCAATTTGAAGCTGCTGCAAGTAACGTGTTCTTGTATTACACCACAGAATATAAGGACTGGGTTATGGGTGAAAAAATAAATATCACAAAATAATTACGTGATCGAGGTTTGGTTAATTCATTTTTGAGCTATTGCGCGGCTTGCATTGCAAGCCGCGCAATTTTTACGAACAACATAAAGCTTTTATTAATAATAAGGCTTTTACAAAATGTAACAATAGTGGCTATCTATAGACTATCACCGATAGAATTTTGTGCCATCATAAATAATAGAATATGAGCAAGAATAAAATTGTCATTGACGTGCGTTCTCAAGGTGAGTTCTTATCGGGCTGTGTTCCGGGGAGCATTAATATTCCCTTGCAGGAAATAAGCCGGCGATTGGAAGAAATTAAATCAATGAAACAGCCAATTATTTTGTGCTGCGCCAGTGGAAATCGCAGTGGGCAGGCGGAATTATTTCTGAAATCAGCCGGTGTAGATTGCGAGAATGGCGGGTCTTGGTTTGATGTAATGTACTCTTCAGAGTTGTAAAAAAGCACTTCCTGCATTTTATTAATTAATAAGAAGAAAGTAGCCTCCTATTAGCTTATTTATATGCGAGAATAATGTGTTGGTAAGCAGTCTTAGGTTTAATTAAAAACTCTGAGCAAAATCATAAATAGACATTAACGATAATGATAACTTTGGATAATAAAATAGCCCACTATGCACAAACTTCTCATTCCCCTCTGCCTTGTAATGCTCTTTGGTTGCAAACCTGAAGAACATGATGAGCCTGCACCTGCAGCGACAACGGGCACACTCGAGTTTAATGTTGAGTTTAGACACAAAACGAATAAACTTATCTATGATACCATTATGTATCAAAATGCGGCAGGTAACCACTATTCGGTAAGCACAGTAAAGGCTATTCTTTCATCCATTAAGCTATTGAAGAATATGCAAGCATCATTTACCGATAAAGGGTATTATTTTATTGACGCCCGTGATGCGGCCTATCAAAAAATCATATTGAATAATATTCCTGCGGGCACCTATTCGGGGATTGAGTTCCTTATTGGCATTGACTCCCTTCATAACAAACATGATTCTTTACCTCAAACAACCTACTTTCAAAATATGCTGTGGCCTACGATGATGGGAGGAGGATATCACTTCTTAAAATTTGAAGGACAGTTCTTAAGTGCCGGTAATCCGCTAGGATATACCTTACATCTTGGGACTAACGGATACACTTCCTTAGATGTTATTACTTTCCCTATAGATATTAAAGCAGGCGAAAAACGCACGTTAAAACTCATTGTTGATGTAAATGAGTGGTTTGATAACCCTTACCCTTATAACCTTGAAACAGATGGATATGCTATTATGGGAGATAAGCCTGCTATGCAGAAAGTAGCGGATAACGGAAGTGATGTATTAAGTATTGAATAAAGAAAATAAAAAATCATGAATACAAAAGACCTAATAATATGGTTTGTGCTGTTGTTATTTTCCTTAACGGCATGCCGTCACGATGCTGTAAATACGCAACATCATAACGTTGACACAGCAAAATATAATCCTACAGCTTATTATATGGACACATTGAGACCATATTATCCTATAATGAAATTGAATCCTAACAACCCAATGACGAAAGAAGGCGTTTCGCTGGGGCGTATGCTGTATTATGAAAATGCTGTTAGTAAAGACAATAATCGTTCATGCTCTACTTGCCACTTTCAATCACAATCATTTTCCAGTGATGTGATAAACGAGGGTATGCACATATTACCTCACGTGAATTTGGCGTGGAATAAATATTTCTTATGGAATGGAGGGGTAGAAGGGACTATGGAAGATGCTATGATGTTTGAAGTGCAAGACTTCTTTGAATGTAATCCCGAACAGTTGAAACCGGTACATGATTACCCCTACTATTTTTTTAAAGCTTTTGGAAGCACAGAAATAACCACTCAAAAAATAGCCTATGCTCTTGCGCAGTATATGCGCACTATGATTAGTGACCGTTCAAAATTTGATAAGTGGATGATGGGACAAGCCGCTTTGAGTACATCAGAAGAACGTGGATTGAATCTCTTCTATAGCGAGCAAGCAGATTGTTTTCATTGTCATAATCTGATGTTATTCACCGATTTGGATTTTCACAACATTGGCCTGGACAGTGTTTATGAAGGAAACAACAAGGGGCGCTACCTTGTAACCGGGGCTATGTCTGATATGGGTAAATTTAAGTCTCCATCTTTACGAAATATTGCATTACATCCGCCTTATATGCACGATGGCCGTTTTCAAACTCTAAAACAGGTGCTTGACTTTTATGCTACTCCAACTAAGCCATCTCCTTGGCTTGACCCCATACGCAGTAAACCCAATCACTTACAGGGCCTTAACCTAAGCGAACAAGATAAATATGACATCATCGCATTTCTAAATTGCCTTACAGATTCAAGTTATATAGAAGACGTGCGCTTTTCAAACCCTTTCTAAAGGTTACAAATATCTCATTGTATGCCGGGATGGCGGTATAAAGGCGATTAAAAAGTATCGAGTAAGTTTGCAGTACAATCATGGTTTGGATTAATATAAAAAGACGCCCTTCATAATATTCCATCCCTATGCCTTAATACATCATTAGAGGCACTCACATGACTATTTGATTCTAACTCCAAACAACTCTTTCTTTAATTCATTTTATGAAAACCATAATCGAACCCTTTAAAATAAAAAGTGTAGAACCCATTTATTTCAACACACCTGAAGAACGTAAGCGCATTATCGAACAGGCGCATTACAACCCATTTTTTATTGCATCGAAAGATGTCATCATTGATTTATTAACCGATAGTGGTACAAGTGCGATGAGCAATCATCAGTGGGCTGCACTGATGATAGGCGATGAATCTTATGCCGGCAGCTATAGTTTTAAACACTTTGAAAACACGATAAGAGGAATAACCGGCTTCTCCTATATTATACCTACACATCAGGGACGTGCTTCAGAACATATCCTTTTTAGCTTGACGGGAGGTAAAGGAAAATATTTCCTGAGTAACACGCTCTTTGATACAACTCGTGCCAATATTGAATTCTCCGGCGCCGAGGGCATAGACCTCGTATGTGATGAGGCTAAGAACATTGGAGTTCCAGCCCCCTTTAAAGGAAATATGCATTGTGGAAGACTTAGAGAAACGATTAAACAATATGGCGCAGAGAATATTCCCTTCGTCATAATGACACTTACCAATAACTCCGGAGGTGGACAGCCGGTTAGTATGGCAAACTTGCGTGAAGTGAAAGCAATCTGCAATGAATTTGGCGTTAAATTAATGATAGATGCTTGTCGCTTTGCAGAGAATGCTTATTTTATTAAGAAGCGCGAACCCGAGTTTGCGTCACGGTCTGTTCGCGAAATTGCACAAGAGATTTTCTCTTATGCAGACGTAGTAACGATGAGCGCAAAGAAGGATGCCTTTGCGAACATTGGCGGCTTTCTTGCTTTACGCAATGAGCAATTAGCGGCACAATGTCGCAATCTGTTGATTGTAACTGAAGGCTTTAGCACCTATGGAGGTCTTGCCGGACGTGATCTTGAGGCAATTGCTGTAGGGCTTGAAGAAATTTTAGATGAGAATTACTTACAATATCGAATTAGAAGCATTGAATATCTTACAGAGAAAATAAGCGCAGCCGGTGTTCCGGTAATGTTACCGGCCGGCGGTCATGCGGTTTACCTCGACTCGCGTCGCTTCTTACCACACATTCCAGTTGATCAATATCCGGGTCAAAGTTTGGTGGCTGCACTATACACACACGGAGGTATTAGGGGAGTCGAGGTGGGTTCCTTAATGTTTGGGAAATATGATAAAAACGGAAAACTTATTCCCGCAACGCTTGACTTGGTCCGCTTAGCGATACCGCGCAGAGTCTATACACAAAGCCACATTGACTATGTAGCGGAAGTTATTATCGAAGTATATCAAAATCGAGATGCATGCAAAGGGCTGCTTATAACAGAGGAAGCTCCAATGCTTAGACATTTTACCATTAAATTAAAACCTATTTCATAATTATGAAAGAAATTAAACGCAGTTGGGCAGAGCCCTATAAAATGAAAATGGTGGAGTTATTAAAAATGACTACACCATCACAACGCAAAAGTGCTTTAAAAGAAGCCGGATACAATACCTTTTTATTAAAATCGGAGGATGTTTATATTGACTTGCTTACCGATAGTGGTACCAGTGCGATGAGTGATCGTCAATGGGCCGGAATGATGATGGGTGATGAGGCTTATGCGGGAAGTAGAAATTTTTATAACCTGGAACGAGTTATTAAAGAGGTCTATGGTTACAAATACGTTGTTCCTACACATCAAGGCCGTGGAGCCGAAAATATTATCTCCCAAATACTGATAAAGAAGGGAGATATTATCCCTGGAAATATGTATTTCACCACCACTAGATTACATCAGGAGTTGGCCGGCGGGCGGTTTGAAGACATCATCATCGACGAGGCTCACGATCCTGATAATGAACACCCATTTAAAGGAAATGTTGATTTGAGTAAGTTAGAGCGCTTGATAAAAAAATACGGAGCCGATAAGATTTCTTATGTCAGCATTGCAACAAGTGTTAACATGGCGGGCGGTCAGCCAATAAGCTTAGAAAATCTTAAAGCCTTACGTAAACTAACCTCTAAACATGGCATTCTAATCATTCACGATATGACTCGTGTGGCGGAGAATGCCTTTTTTATACAACAACGTGAAAAGGGTTATGATAAAAAAAGTGTTCGAGAAATTGTAAAAGAAATTTGCTCATTAACCGATGGCGCAACAATGAGCGCAAAGAAAGATGCACTCGTGAATATAGGAGGGTTTATGGCGATAAATGATTGGGATATCTTCGAAGAGGCGCGCAACATGGTTGTGGTTTACGAAGGGCTGCACACCTACGGCGGACTGGCCGGCCGTGATATGGAGGCGATGGCAATTGGAATAGAAGAAAGTGTCAGCGATGATCATATTCGTGCCAGAGTAGGGCAAGTATTATATTTGGGTGAAAAAATGATGGACTATAATGTACCCATCGTTAAACCTATCGGAAGTCATGGAATTTTTGTAGATGCAAAAAAGTTCTTACCTCATTTGACACAAGATATGTTCCCCGCTCAAGCACTGGCTGCAGCAGTTTATGCCGATTCCGGCGTGCGCACTATGGAACGTGGAATTGTATCGGCCGGCAGAAAGGCAAACGGAGAGAATTATTATCCTAAGTTGGAATTAGTTCGCTTCACCATACCCAGGCGTGTTTATACCCAAGCACATATGGATGTGATTGCGGAATCGGCTGCGCGCGTCTATGAAGATCGTATGAAAATTAAAGGATTGAAGATGGTGTATGAGCCAAAATACCTTCGCTTCTTCCAAGCACGCTTTGAGCCAATAAAATAAGAAAGCAGGGAGCGGGCACTTTTTACAGAATCTTGAGTTACTATGTAAATTATATCAGTCACGGCTCAAGTAGTTTAAATAAAAGCCAATTACACACAGTAATTGGCTTTTATTTTTTTAACAATTTGAAACGACAAACTGCTTATCACTAAGCGACTTTAAATCAAGTACCTTTGTCGTAAAATTTATACAAGAAGAATTAGCTATGAGTACTACCATAAATGAACCCATACCCGACATAGAAACTGCATTAAAGCTTGGGCTCAGCGAGAGTGAATTTGAAACAATAGTGGATGTATTAGGTCGTCAACCCAATTTTACGGAGTTAAGTATCTTTTCTGTGATGTGGAGTGAGCATTGTTCCTATAAAAATTCTATCAAATGGCTCAAGACCCTACCTCGAGAAGGCAAGTTGTTACTGACTAAAGCAGGCGAAGAAAATGCAGGCTTGATTGATATTGGAAATAACCTAGCATGCGCTTTTAAGATTGAAAGTCATAATCATCCCTCTGCTATCGAACCCTATCAAGGAGCAGCTACCGGAGTAGGTGGAATCCATCGCGATATTTTTACTATGGGCGCACGTCCGGTTGCGGCACTCAATTCTTTACGCTTTGGAGATTTATCTGAAAGCCGTACTAGACATTTATTACGTGGGGTAGTTAAAGGTATTGGAGATTATGGTAATGCTTTTGGCGTACCAACGGTAGCCGGTGAAGTTTTCTTTGACAAATCCTTTCATACCAACCCACTGGTAAATGCGATGAGTGTAGGCATCGTGGAAAAAGGGAAAACCGTTTCAGCTATTGCGAAAGGAGTGGGCAATCCGGTATTTATTGTCGGCTCGGCAACCGGAAAAGATGGTATTCATGGGGCTACTTTCGCTTCTACTGACATTACTGAAGAAAGTGCGGATAAACTTCCCAGCGTCCAAGTGGGCGATCCCTTTCAGGAAAAGCTATTACTAGAAGCAACACTAGAAGCCATTACCACCGGAGCTATTGTGGGTATGCAGGATATGGGAGCTGCAGGGATTACATGTTCAACTTCTGAGATGAGCGCAAAAGGAGAGAGTGGTATGAAAATTTATCTAGATAAGGTTCCGACACGACAAGAGAATATGAAGCCATTCGAAATCTTACTATCCGAATCTCAAGAGCGAATGTTGCTGGTTATCGAAAAAGGTAAAGAAAAATTAATTGAGGATGTTTTTGCAAAGTGGGATTTGAATTGTGTTCAAATAGGAGAAGTGACCGATACTCGTTATCTGGAATATTATTTCAAAGATGGATTAGTTGCCGATGTTCCTGCTGAAGCTTTAGTACTTGGCGGCGGAGCACCGGTTTATGAAAGAGAATATACACAACCTGAATACATCGAACATCTGAATGAGTTTAACCCTGAAGAAGTACGCGTTCCTATAGACTTTAAGGTGATTGCACGTAAATTGATACAATTACCGAACATCGCATCTAAGCATTGGGTCTATGAACAGTACGATTCGATGGTAGGCACCAACAACACTTCTGCAAATAATCCATCGGATGCAGCACTAATACGAATTAAACATACCGATAAAGCACTTGCAGTTACCGTAGATTGCAACTCGCGATACGTACATGCTCACCCCTACACCGGAGCTATGATTGCAGTGTGTGAGGCTGCACGCAATATTATTTGTTCCGGAGCAACACCGGCTGCGATAACGAACTGCCTAAACTTCGGAAATCCCTACAATCCACACGTATATTGGCAATTTGTTGAAGCCATTAAGGGCATGGGTGACGCTTGTCGCGCACTAGATACACCCGTTACAGGAGGCAACGTCAGTTTTTATAATCAATCAACTGATGATGGCCCCGTTCTCCCTACACCAACAATCGGCATGGTCGGGGTATTAACCGATATGAATAAGCGAATGACACTCCATTTTAAAAATATACTCGATAAAATATACATCCTTGGAGTCATTACAAACGATATTGCCTGTAGCGAGTATTTAACTCACGTGCGTGGTATCCATAACTCTCCTGCGCCTTACTTTAATTTAGAAGAAGAGTTATTAATGCAAAAACACCTTAGTGAATTGATTCAAAAAGGATTGATTCAAAGCGCACATGACTGCTCCGAAGGAGGACTCTTCGTTACTCTTATTGAATCAGCACTAGTGGATGACCTTGGGTTTGATATCAGCACAGATAGCGATTATCGTAAAGACGCATATTTATTTGGAGAATCGCAAGGTCGTGTTGTAGTGAGCGTGCATCGCAATCAAGAGGATGCCTTTATTAAATATCTAATGAATACGGAACTTGAATTTATTTCTTTAGGACAAGTTACCAGCGGTAATATATTAATTGATGACGAGGATTTTGGTAAGATAGAAGAATGGAAAAGTTTATATAATAATGCATTGGAGAAAAGCTTGAGTAAAGATTACGAGTAGAAGGAACCGTCAGAGGCTTATGAAAATATTCCCGCACCAACTTCTCAATTACTTACAAACAACGTTTAATCTGTTACTATAAATACATTTAGACTTAGCTAATCACAATTAATCTTAGGATACCGATGCTTAAATGCTCAGTCTCTTTCTCTTTTGGGTTGCGAAACAAAACATAGAAGCAGGCGAACCAAAGGATTGATAAAACCGATAGTATTAGCATTCGATGAACTTGTAGAATTTGTAAAATACCTATGGAGGAAGTCTGAAAGGCTGTATCATTATACCGCAATATTGTGAACAGGATTTAGATTGTTGACGTATTCACGTGAATAACTTTTAAGCCTATGATATTGTATGAAAAAATGGAGCACCTTATGTTTACGCTCCATCAGAAAAACACACTTAATTATGAATCTACAACTTTTGTTCATCCAACGTCAATTAGGTCAAATGACTTGTAGCGAACACCATAAAGCAGCGGGCATACAACTGCATAAAACGGGAGATCACGTCGAACTTCAACTTACGGATGCATGCTGCGAAAAATTTGAAAATGAAATTGTAAATAAGCTGGACGAGTTCCTTGATACCAACGTATTAAACCTCGTGGATGAATTATCCGTGAAATTGAAAAGATAATTCTAAATAATAATAACGTCACTTAATCTCCGCCGAATTTTTTTTGCGGAGATTTTTTTTACAATATTTTTTATTAATTGCTTTAACTTTAACACTCAGAAGCCGAAAAAATAATGAATGCCCGCTTGTGTGTCTTTTTTAGTTTATTCACTAATCTTTTCTTTATACAGTTCTCAATTAATGTAGCCGCACAAAGTGTAAATAACCTTGGCGATACCTGCCTCACGGGAAATTGTACAAATGGAATAGGGAAGATGCATTATGTAAATGGAAATCAATATGAAGGCACCTTCAAAAACGGATTACCAAATGGCAAAGGCACAATGATCTATTTGAATGGCAACAGATATGAAGGCGATTTTGAAAATAATATAAAGAGCGGCGAAGGTAAAATGCATTTTGCCAGTGGTAATATATATACAGGGCACTTCTTGGCTAACCGTATGGAAGGAAAAGGGAACTTGGCATTGGCAAACGGTGATAATTACACCGGTGATTTTATCAATGGTCAATTTGACGGTCAGGGAACATACGAGTTTGCAAGTGGTAATAAATATATTGGAGGATTTTTTAAAAATAAGAAAAGCGGTTATGGCGAGTTCTTCTTCAACAATGGCTCGTCTTATAAAGGAAATTTTAAAGCAGATTTATATAATGGAGATGGTGTTTATACCTTCGCAGATGGAAGTTTTTACAAAGGCAACTTTATTAACAATGTTAAACAGGGAAAGGGCATCTACCACTTTGCTGATGGCAGTGAATATGAAGGTGACTTTCTAAATGATGCAATCCAAGGAACAGGAATAAGCCGGTACAATAATGGAGATAAATATGAAGGCACCTATGTCAACGGAGCCTATAACGGCAAAGGAACATATTATTATAAAAACGGCGATCAATATATCGGCAACTTTGATAATGGAGAATACGACGGTGTAGGATTGCTAATAACAGCAGAAGGAGATTCTATTCCCGTTACATATAAAAATGGGAAGTTGATGTCCGACATTTTAGCACAACAAGAGCCTACTGTTGATACGATCGTAATCAAACACAACCAAGTGAGTAGTGCTGATGTGCCTTCAAAACCTGATTCGGGCATAGTACGAAAAGATCAATCGCGCCCTGTAGAAGGAAAGCCGATTGATGTGACCACTCAAAAAGTACTATGCGGGAAATGCAACGGCACTGGAAAAATATACCAACAGGAAATTAAACGACAAAAAGTAGTCACCAAAGATATCAGTAACGGTATAGGCCCCAAAAATTATGTCACGTACACGGTAGATGAAGTCTTGCAACCCGCAGGGTATATTTTGTGCCCTGCTTGTAAAGGTATTGGCAAAAAGTAGTTACATGAATAGACTTCGACCATCCCTTCTTTTATTCAGCATCTTATTATTATTACATATTGCAAGTATCTGTGCACAACCGCTTACTTTCCGCCACTATGGAGTTTCCGAAGGGTTGTCGAGTAACACGATTTACTGTACAGCACAAGATCAATTTGGGTTTATGTGGTTTGGTACAGAAGATGGGCTGAATAAATTCGACGGATACTCGTTTCATCATTTTGAATATAATCCAACCGATACTACGACCATCCCGAACAATGTTATCAGAGCATTACTGGTAGATTCAGAAAATAATTTATGGGTAGGCACAGACGAAGGCTTATGTGTGTTTAATCAAGTACATGGAAAATTCACACGTTTCCATACAGATACTGCATCAGAAAGTAAGATTAGCAACAACCATATCACATCACTTGCAGAATATGGAGACAATATTTTTATCGGCACCAATGGGGGAGGAGTGAATATTTATAATAAGCAGACTAAGCAACTTATTCGTTTAAACCGTAATGAAAAAATCCCATTAGGACAATTTATTACCGCCTTGGCAACAGATGCGAACGGAAACCTATGGATTGGTAGTAGCGGCAGAGGATTGATTCGTTACAATATCGATCAAAAGAAATCAATCTTTTATGCCTCAAATCCTGCGGATAGAAATTCAATAAGTGAAAATTATATTGCGTCTATTTATGTTTCCAAAAAAAGTAACACAGTATGGGTGGGCACCTTAAACGGAGGATTGAATAAGTTAGACCCAACAACAGGGCAGTTTACAATCTTTAACAACGAGGCAGGGAATGACGCATCGCTCAGTCAAAATAGCGTTTTCAGTATAGCAGAAGATAATTTCGGCGCCTTATGGGTCGGCACATTAGGAGGCGGATTAAATGTGATGAATACAGCAACGGGGCGATTTATGCGCTATCAGAATAGCCCGAATAACCCTTCTTCCTTAACAAACAATACGGTATGGAGTGTTATGATTGAACGCTCCGGCACCTTATGGATTGGCACTACATACGGACTAAACACGTATGACCGCAGCCAAATAAAATTCAGAACAACAACAATTGAAGAATCGCTAAACAGTAATGTCTTTGCTGTTTGTAGCGGAGAAGAACAATCCTTATGGGTTGGGATTATGGGAAATGGCTTAGCACATTTGAATAAATTTCACCATAACACAAAAACCTATCGGGTAGCGGATGGGTTACCGTCAGAGTATGTTACCGCACTGTGCTTAAACACGCAGAACGTGTTATTTGTTGGCACAAATGAGGGCACTGCAATCCTATCGGACGCTTCTCAAAAGTTGTTACCACTAAAGCTGCCTGGCGCCTCCAAAGCCTATATCACCACCATCTTTGAAGATTCGAATAAAACAATATGGATTGGAACAATGGGGTTTGGGGTATATCGAGTTAAGTCAGCCTTATTAACGGGTTCAATAACGGCTGAGAAAGTTCAAGGTATTAACAATAATTGGATTACCTCTTTTGCCGAAGATGCCTCTGGCAATATTTGGATAGGAACACGTGGCGGAGGAGTGAATATTTTGAAAAAAGATGCAGCTATTCAAGTATTACAATATAGCACTGATAACGAAAGTGTTTCATCAAATTATGTGAATTGCCTGCACTTCAGTAAATCGGGATTTATGTATGTAGGCACCTATGGCGGAGGATTAAACGCAACATCTTCTGCGGGAGCATTCACGTTCAAAAGATTCACCGAACAAGATGGATTACCGGATAATGTTATTCTTGCCATTACATCTGATGCGAATGGAGATATTTGGTTCAGTACAGGAAATGGAATTAGTAGTCTGAAAAGAACAGGCGATAATTATACCTTCCGAAATTTTAATGAACTCGATGGATTACAGTATAAGTACAATATCGGTTCAGTTACAAGGCAAGATGTAAACATTCTGACATTCGGAGGAGTAAGTGGACTAAGCATTTTTAACCCGGATGAGATTATTTATAACCGAAATAAACCGGCAGTCGTAATTACCAGTTTTAAACTGTTCGAGAAAGATTATCCTTTAGACTCATTGATTTCATTAAAACGATATATTGAGTTAAGCTACAATCAAAACTTTATCTCGTTTGAATTTTCAGGATTAAATTATGTATTCCCGGATAAAAATTTATATGCGTACAAACTTGAAGGCTCAGATAAAGATTGGACTAATGCCGGAAATCGCCGATACGTCGCCTACACTAATTTAGATCCCGGAGTTTATCATTTCCGAGTAAAGGCAGCTAATAATGATGGAATATGGAATGAAGAAGGTACTTATATTACTGTAGTTATTAAGCCCCCATTTTGGAGAACGTGGTGGTTCTATATCCTGGTTACGACGTTTGTGCTATTGAGCATTTTCGGAATATTTAATATGCGAACTCGAAACCTCCGTCGAGCAAATATCTTATTGGAACAGCGCGTAAAGGACAGAACACAACAGTTGATGAAAGAAAAAGAAAATGTAGAGAAAAAATCTGTTGAGCTTGAACAAGCTTTAAAAGATTTAACGCAAACACAGCAACAATTGATTCAATCGGAGAAGATGGCTTCGCTGGGCCAGTTAACAGCGGGTATTGCCCATGAAATCAAGAACCCATTGAACTTTGTTAATAACTTCTCTAAAATATCACAAGAGCTAATCGAAGAATTCTTATCAAGCACGTCTAAAGAAGAACAAATTGAAATTATAAACACGCTTAAACAAAACGTATCAAAAATTAATGAACACGGCAATAGGGCTAATAATATCGTAAGCAGCATGATGATGCATGCAGGGAAGACAGGGGTCGATAAACAAATAACAGACATTAATAAACTGTTAGATGTCACCGTCATGTTTGCGTTTCAGGGAATGCGATCAACAAAGAGTGATTTCAATTGCCAGATAAAACGAAAATTTACAAATGATCTTCCTAAGCTTGATTTAATACAACAAGATATAGGTCGTGTTATTTTGAACTTATTAAACAATGCCTTCTATGCGGTTAATGACAGAGATAAGAAACACGAGGATGATTATGAGCCCTTGGTTACCGTGAGTACGGCAAAAGATGGCAATAACATTGTCATTAGTATTCGAGATAATGGAATGGGCATACCGGACGAAATCAAAGAAAAAATATTCCAACCGTTTTTTAGTACAAAGCCAACAGGTCAAGGAACCGGATTGGGATTAAGTTTAAGCTACGAAATTATTAAAGCGCATAATGGGCAGTTGCAAGTACAGTCGCAACTCGGATCTTTTACAGAATTTAGTATTATATTACCTATCAAAGTATAACCATCTTATTTAATCAATAGCACTATGCCTGAGAAAATACTTATAGTTGATGATGAGCCGGATGTGGAACTTCTGGTTACCCAACAATTTCGTCGTCAAATACGAAACGGAGAATATGAATTTGTCTTTGCCAATAATGGAGTGGCAGCATTGGAAGTATTACAATCCAACAGTGACATAGGCTTAATCATGACGGATATTAATATGCCCGATATGGATGGATTAACCTTACTATCTCATATCAAAGAAATTCCACGCAACATCAAAGTCGTTGTCGTTTCTGCTTACAACGATATGGGTAATATTCGCACAGCAATGAACCGCGGTGCATTCGACTTTTTAACAAAGCCAATTGATTTCTCCGATTTTGATCAAACATTGGAAAAAACACTTGATGAAGTTACATTTATAAAACAAGCCTTAAAGAATGCAGAACAGTTAGAAGTAGAACGCATGGAACGAACTCGTGCAGAAGAGCGTGAAAAGATGGAACAACAATTCTTGGCAAACATGAGTCACGAAATCAGAACTCCATTGAATGCTGTTTATGGGATGACACGATTGCTGCAACAAAAAGTAGAAGATGAAGAGCATTTGAAATATGTAAGAGGCATTCGTATGTCTTGCGAAAACCTCATTGTTATTATTAATGATATTCTTGATTTAAGCAAAGTGAAAGCCGGTCGCATGGAGTTTGAAAATATTCCATTTAGCCCTCTTGAAATAATGCAACATCTATATAACACGTTACAACTAAAAGCAGAGGAGAAGGGCATTCTATTAAATTATACTTTTGATAAAGATGTACCGGAAGTACTTATCGGGGATCCAACGCGCTTGAGTCAAATCTTGATTAACCTTATAGGAAATGCAATAAAATTTACAGAGAAAGGAACAGTTCATGTCTCAATTAGTGGAACATATACAGATAAGCAGAATTTTAAAATGCGTTGTGAAGTTAAGGACACGGGTATCGGTATGATGCCCGAAGTTTTAAATAAAGTGTTTGAAAAATTTACGCAGGCATCAACCGAGATTACCCGAAAATTTGGCGGAACCGGCTTAGGACTATCTATTTCTAAGAAACTGGTTGAGTCTCAGGGAGGGCGCATCGACGTGAGCAGTGAATATGGAAAAGGATCCACGTTTGTGTTTGACATTTCTTATGTTGTTGGAACGAAGACAGAAATAAGATCAGAAAAAGAACCCACGAAGGAAGAAGTTGAAAAAGTAAATGGCATGAATATATTGCTCGCTGAAGACAACCACTTTAATCAAATTGTTGCCATGGGCTTAATTCAGTCTATTGCGAAGCAAGCTCGTATTGATACAGCTATTAACGGAATAGAAGTAATAGATAAGCTTGCTAAGGAGCAATATGATGTGATTATTATGGATATTCAAATGCCGGATATGGATGGCATTGAAGCAACACAGAAAATTCGGGAATCGGGCAATCAAATTCCAATAGTGGTGATGACTGCAGGAGTTACTTCTACAGAATTAGATACTGCGATGAGTGCGGGGGCTAACGACTTTATCCCCAAACCTTTTGAACCCGGTATTCTGATTCAAAAATTAGCTAAGGCTGTAAAGTAATTATTGCTTTAAAGCAAGCAATGCATTTTGCTTGTCTTTGTGTAGCTGTTCTTTTAGTTGTTCTATTGAATTAAATTTCATCTCATTTCGTATTCGTGCAATACAAAAAACCTGTAACGATTCGCCGTAGATTTCTTGATTAAAATCAAAAAGATTAACCTCAATAACTTCATGCGTTCCATCTACTGTTGGACGTATACCGATATTCATCATTCCTTGATATTGTTTATTGTTTAATAACACTTCAACGGCATAAACTCCACGTGCAGGGATTAGTTTTTTATTGTCATTCAACTGCAAATTAGCGGTTGGATAGCCAATGGTGCGCCCACGCTGATCCCCTTTAACAACATGTCCACGAAAGGAATATGCTCTTCCTAATAATTCATTTGCGGTTGTTATATCACCTTCAAGGAGTGCGATGCGTATGCGTGTTGAACTGACTTCAATATCATTGATAAGTTGCTTGTGAATTTCGATAACATCGTAGTTATAGATAGAAGCATATTTCATCAATAATTCAATATTACCATCGCGATGATGACCGAATTGATGATTGTATCCAAGCACAATCGCCGAAGGATAAAATAATTTGACTAAAAAATTTTCGAGATACTCGCGAGCATTGAGACCAGAAAAACTCCTTGTGAAAGGAGCTATAACAATATGATGAACACCTGCTCTTTCTATTAATTCCGTTTTCTCATCAGTAGTCGTCAATAATTTTAATGTTGTGTTGTCCGGTTGTAAAATTGTTCGCGGGTGAGGCTCGAAACTGATTAATACACTTTCTCCGTTTCGTTTTTTTGACTCATCTATTATTTGTTGAATTAGAATGATATGTCCTTTGTGAACACCATCAAACGTCCCGACTGTTATTACTGCATTTTTAAATGTGGGCAGGTTATTCAGATTTCGGTAAACTGGCATAGTGTTCTTTTCTCAAATTCTTAATATGTTGTACAAAGTCATCAATTTGCCATGCTTCCTCAATACGATGTTCCCCGATACGGGTACGGCGCAGTGCGCTTAAATAGGCTCCACTGTTTAAAGCCTTTCCAAAATCATGAGCTAAAGAGCGCACGTAAAAGCCCTTCCCACACACAATTCGAAAATCAATCTCCGGCATGCGCACGGCAATTATTTCAAATTCATATAGTCTAACACGGGCAGTACGAATTTCAAATATTTCACCCGATCGGGCTAATTCATAATAACGTTTTCCTTCGTGCTTCTTTGCAGAAAATGCAGGAGGAGCTTGATTTACTTCACCAATAAATGATTGACTTGTTTTACGAATTAAAGCATCGGTAATTTGAATGGTTTCGTATGTCTCATTCACCTCAGTTTCCAAATCATAAGACGGTGTTGTAGCACCGAGAGTGAATGTTCCGGTATATTCTTTTTGTTCAGCTTGTATTAAGCTGCATTGTTTGGTTGCTTTACCGGTGCAGAGGATTAAAAGCCCCGATGCCAAGGGATCTAAAGTTCCGCAATGACCGATTTTAGTATGTAATAAAAATTTTACCTTTTTGACCAAGTCATTTGACGTCCACTTATAAGGCTTATCAAATAGCAGTACTTTACCTTCATCATATTCCTTAAATCTCATATTAAATGCAAATTAACACCAAGAGCAAGAGCTGTCAAAATTGCAAGCCCAATGATAATTCTGTAAATGCCAAACCAGAAGAATCCATATCGAGTAAGAATAGAGATAAAGGTTTTAATAGCTCCCATTGCCACAAAGAAAGCAACAACATTTCCTATTAACAGGAGGGTTATATTGTCTGACGTGATGAGTCGGTAATTATCTAACAAATCGAAGGCTGTGGCAGCAAACATAGTAGGCACTGCCAAAAAGAATGAAAATTCTGCGGCCTGTTTGCGACTTAATCCCCGTGACATGCCGCCTATAATTGTTGCTGCAGAACGAGATACTCCCGGAATCATAGCGAGTACTTGGAAACATCCGATTATAAAGGCATTGGGGAATGTAATGAGTCGGTCATCTTTCGCATTATCTCTAAAAATTTTGTCTATAAATAATAAGATGATACCGCCAAGAAGCAGCGTAAGACCAACAGTAAATACACTTTCTAATAATTGGTCAATCACATGTTTTAATAGCAAGCCTGCAATGGCAGCCGGAATAAATGCAACGAACAGCTTATAATAAAAATCCATACTACGGAAGAAACGTTTAAAGTACAATACAACCACAGCGAGTATAGCCCCAAACTGAATGCACACATTAAAAAGTTTAACTACTTCATTGGTTTCGATACCCATCAAGGCGCTGGTAATAATCATGTGACCTGTAGAGGACACGGGAAGGAATTCGGTAATACCTTCAACGAGGGCAATTAGAATTGCCTGTAAAATAGACATACGTTAAAATGGATTTAAGGATTTTTTTTGTCGCTTTGTTTATTATGTTCATCAATCCCGGCATCGTGTCGCTCTGCATCTTTATCGTATGCCTTGATGATTTGCTTTACAAGCCTATGACGAACCACATCATGATCGGTAAGGAAAATATGTGCAATGCCCGGAATATTTTTTAGAATGTTTAGACCTTTGAATAAACCGGAGCGTTGATTTTTAGGAAGATCGATTTGTGTTAAATCTCCCGTGATGATAGCTTTGGCATTAGGACCTATACGGGTTAAAAACATTTTCAATTGCAAGTCTGTAGTATTCTGTGCCTCATCCAGTATAATAAAGGCATGATCTAAGGTGCGCCCACGCATAAAAGCAAGCGGGGCAATTTCAATAACTCGATTTGTGATATAGTAGGCAAGCTTATCCGGAGGAATCATATCATCTAACGCATCATAAAGGGGGCGCAGGTAAGGGTCAATCTTTTCTTTCAAATCACCGGGTAGAAATCCTAAACTTTCGCCTGCTTCAACCGCAGGTCGAGTTAAGATAATTTTCTTAATACTTTTATTTTTTAATGCTCTAACAGCGAGAGCCACAGCAGTATAAGTCTTTCCGGTGCCTGCCGGACCAATGGCAAAAAGAATATCATTTTTTTCACTCTCTTCTACCATTCGCTTTTGATTGGGTGTTCGAGCGCGTACTATAGTTCCATTGGTGCCGTAAACAATTACATCGCCCGAAGGAGGCAGAAACTCCTTATCTTCTGCTTCTATATCTTCACCCAATAAGTCTTCTGCATGCTTATCGCTCAATCGACCGAAGCGCTCAACATATTGAATCATCATATTTACTTTATCTTGTAGTTGTTCCAGCTCGTGGTGGCTCCCTTCGGCTTTTATCACATTACCTCTTGAAACTATTTTCAGCTTAGGAAAAGCCTTCTTTAAAATAGTCAATCTTGAATTGTTGACGCCTAGAAAATCGATAGGGTCAATACTATCTATGCTTATCGTAAGTTCTGTCAATTTTTGGCTTATTTTGATGAGGAAAAAATAACAAATAATTATTGCGAGAATGAACATTGTTACCCTCACTACAGACTATGGTTGCAAAGATTATTACGCAGGGGCATTAAAATCAAAGCTCTTACAGACTTCTGACAATATCCGCATTGTGGATATCACCCACGAAATACAACCATTTCATTTTGGAATGGCAGCATTTCAGGTACGCAATGCTCTTCGTTTTTTTTCTGCTGGGGCAATTCATTTTATTGATGTTGCATTCTCTTTTGATGAGATCCACCCATACCTCATTATGTTATATAAAGACCAGTATATCATCTCGCATGATAAAGGTGTTTTTTCGATAATTCTAGACGGAGATCAACCACAAAAATTATATCGTATTTATACGATTGATTATGTGAAGCACCCATCTTTCCCGGCGATTGATATTTTCCCTCAAGTATTAAAAGCAATAGTAAACAATAGCATTGAAACGGTTGCAGAGACTTTTGACAAAATCCAACATTCAGAAACGATTAAACCCACAATATATGACAACATGATACGTGCAGGAATCCTGAACATAGATCGTTATGAGAATATTATCTTAAATATTAAATACAAAGAATTTGAAGAGTATCGCAACGGACGTAATTTCGTTATAAATATTAGACGTTCCGTCATTATAGACCACATGTATCAGACCTATGAAGAAGTGAAACTACGGGACCCTATTATTTTTTGCAATGCAAATGATTATTTGGAAATAGCCTTGAATGAGGCAAATCTTGCAGGCCTTATCGGAGCGGAATTGAATAATACGATTCAAATAGACTTTCTATGATAGTTCGTATTGTGAAAATGAAATTTAAGCATGAACATATTGAAGAGTTTCAAAAATTATTTGTTGAATTATATCCGGTGATCAGCACCTTCGAAGGCTGCAATCATCTGAGCTTGTTGCAAGATGTTGCCGACCCCGGCTCGATGATGACCTATAGTATATGGAAGAATGAAGAATCGCTAAATCGATACCGCTTTTCTGAATTCTTTAAACAGACGTGGTCGCGCACAAAAGTGTTATTTGATGATAGACCCATGGCAATAAGCCTACACAAGCTCTATCCATAAATCAAACCTTCATGGAAACATATCGTTATCAAGCTGTAACAATTCTAATTGATAAAAGCGAAGAACAGTTGATCAATTGGATCCGGGCAAATCAATTCAGCCGCTATATACTCCTCACGGATAAGAACTGCTATAAAAAAGTTTGGCCATCAATTAAAAAACAATTTAGTTTTTTAAGACCTATCGAAATCATCACTATTGCTCCCGGTGAAAAAAGTAAAAACTTAACAACGGCAGAAAAAATATGGACGAAACTATCCCGTCTTAAAGCAGATAGACAAACTTTGTTCATCAACCTTGGCGGTGGCGTTGTTTGTGATTTAGGTGCTTTTGTTGCATCTGTATATAAAAGAGGCATCGCATACATAAATATTCCAACGACTCTATTGGCTATGACGGATGCCGCAATTGGGTCTAAGACGGCTCTTGATTTGAATGATGAAAAAAATATTCTTGGTACGTTCTATCATCCAAAACAAGTGTGGGTAAATAGTAATCTCTTAAAAACACTCCCTTTTGATGAATGGATGAATGGCATGGCTGAGGTATTCAAACATGGAATGTGTGACTCTCAAACTCATCTCGATATCGTAATACAAGAACTGGAACACTTGAATTCAGAACTCATCATCAGGCAATCGGTGGCTTTTAAATGTGAAGTAGTTAATGAAGATTTATATGATCTTGGAAAACGTAAAGTTCTGAACCTGGGACACACAACCGGACACGCAATAGAATCCTTTTTACTCAGTAAGGGTCAAACGACAAAACATGGAATATGTGTTTTTTATGGATTAGTAACGGCTTTACTCTTATCTGTAAAATATTATGATTTCCCGTCTGAAAAAAGCACCGCGCTGATAAGGCATTTGAAACGTTATTGTCCTATTTTACCCTTGCGGTCAAATGACATAAAGAAGATATTAAAGCTGATGCATCAGGATAAAAAAAATAATGAGGGTGAGATTAGGATGGTCTTATTAAAAGATATCGGAATACCGGTTTTGGATGTGGCGGTGAAGGAAAAAGAGATTGTTGAGGCCATTCGGGCAACGATTGAAATAATAAGTGTATAATGATTGAATTAAAAGTTTTAAGAATTATACGATCACCCGTTTCTATTCAATTGCCTGCATCAAAGAGTATAAGTAATCGCTTGTTGATACTACGTGCCTTATCAAAGAAGAAATGGCCAATTCACAATTTAAGCAGAGCGAACGATACGTTAGTGCTTAAAACACTCTTGGCACAACATTCTATGCACTATGATGTACAAGAAGCCGGCACCGTTTATCGCTTTCTTTTGCCCTATCTGTGTATAAAGCAAGGGAAACATATTATTAAAGGCAGCACACGTCTTATGCAAAGACCCATTGCTCCTTTAGTAAAATCATTGGAGCAGTTAGGTGCCCGAATCAAGCAAAAAAAAGAATTTATTGAAATTGAAGGGGGTACAATAAATGGCTCTACAACAACGCTAAACCAAAAAGACAGCTCTCAGTTTGCAAGCGCCATACTATTGTCTGCTTCTGCATTTCCAATGGGGGTAGCATTAAAACTTAAAGGGAATATGGTTTCGGAGCCTTATTTAAGCTTAACCTTACACGCCTTAAATCAAGCCGGAGTGCGCTATGAAAAAAATAATAACCATATTGAGATTCCGTCACAACAGATACAACTTCCCGAATGCACAATAGAAAATGATTGGAGTAGTGCTGCTTTTTTTTATCAACTGGTAGCATTTAACCCCGGCTTAAAGATTGAATTGCAAAACTTAAACAGACGATCTAAGCAAGGAGATGTAATTCTAATCGAACTGTATAAAGCTCTGGGGGTAAAGACATCACAGCAAAATAATAGCGTATGGATAAGTACAAATGTGCGCTCTGAAAATAATAAAGTAGCGCTTAAATTTTACTGCGAATCTTACCCGGATCTTGTGCCATCATTGGCTGTAACTTGCGCTGCATTAGGAATTAATGCCGGCTTTTATGGTATAAGCCATTTGCGCTTTAAAGAGAGCGATAGGGTAGAAGCCTTACGAATTAATTTAACTAAAGGGGGGGTAACGTTTCGCGAGTATATTAATTCTTTTCATATTAAATCTGATGGAATGAAAAATCTCACATTAAGTATAAGCACTTTTGACGACCATCGAATTGCAATGGCCTTTGCTCCGTTATGCCTATTGAATAATCGAGTTAGATTGGACAACAAGGATTGTGTTGCAAAGTCATTCCCCGATTTTTGGAAACAATTAAAGAAAGCAGGCATATCTTGGTATGAAGAAAAATAATTGGTTCGAGAAAGATGCGGCGTATATATGGCATCCGTATTCTCCGCTTAAACAATTCTCAGAAGTGATACCTATTGTATCAGGGCATGGTGCTACGCTGACTACTGCAAACAATCAAACTATAATTGATGCCATCGCCAGTTGGTGGACTAATTTGCATGGACATGCTCACCCTTATATTGCAACTAAATTATATGAACAAGCACTAAAACTAGAGCATGTCATTTTTGCGGGCTTTACCCATGAACCGGCTGCAACGTTGTCTGAGAGGCTAATTGAGCAAGTAGCATTGCAACAACATAAAGTATTTTTTTCTGATAATGGATCTACAGCAGTTGAGGTAGCCGTGAAAATGGCATTACAATATTGGTACAATAAGGATATACAGAAACGAACTATAATTGCTTTTGAAGATGCATACCACGGAGATACTTTCGGTGCGATGTCTGTGAGTGCACGCAGTTTGTTTACGAAACCATTCGATACTCATCTCTTTGACGTTAAATTTATTTCAAGACCGATGGGCAATGGGCGAAGTATAGATGAGCTAAAACATATTCTAACACAACCCGGAGTAGAGGATATTGCCGCTTTTATCTATGAGCCGCTTGTTCAAGGAACAGCAGGAATGTTGATGTATGATAAAGAAGAAATGAATGAATTGCTGCAACTGATTAACGAGCGCAACATTTTGTTAATTGCAGATGAAGTGTTTACCGGATTTTATCGTACAGGAACCATGCTCGCATCACATCAGTTGCGCATCGCTCCGGATTTGATTTGTTTGTCGAAAGGATTAACCGGGGGCTTTATGCCTCTGGGTGTTACTTTATGTAATGCTCGTATGGCCGAGGCTTATGAACAGGTTGATCGAAGTAAGTCGTTCTTTCATGGACATTCATACACAGGGAACCCATTGGCATGTACAGTGGCGAATGCCTCATTAGATTTATTGCTGATGCCGGAAACACAGGAATCCATTCTAAGAATTAATAAACAGCATAGAATATTTCAAACTCAACTAGACTCTTATGCCTATGCCAAAGATCCAAGAATATGCGGAACCATTGCTGCTGTGGATTTTGCGCCGGATGCTCAAAAGCAACATTATCTTAATGCGTGGCGTGATGTAATCTACGAATTCTTTTTACAACGCAACGTATTGCTGCGCCCACTAGGAGCAACGATATATATTGTTCCGCCCTATTGTATCACGATGGAACAATTAGAAAAAGTTCACAACGTGATTTTTGAATGGTTTGAGTGGAATGAGCATTCTTAATTATTCATAGCATCCACGAATGCCATGGTGTGATTTTATATTACCCCAGATGATGTATGTAATAAGCTGATATGCTATCTTACCGCAATCTCTCTACCGAGGGTTACGATGATATCAATTAATTGCTTGAGTATCTCTTCACCTACAGTCGATATCCTTATTAGCGGTAGCTCCCCGACACAAGAGCTAATGATTTTGAATCAAACATCTGTTCGAATGGTGGTCGAATACTATTTTTGTTATACTTGCTTCAGCGCAAGAAAAGTTCATAGCTTATTTTTTGTTGCAGTTTTTTTCTTTAATTGTTTTGACTTCGATACAGCCGTTGCAAGCCCCTGTTTAGGATCTATCTGATTCATACGACAATAATCACGAATAACTTGTAAGATATCGGCACCAAACCTCTTCACTTTATTGCTATCTAATCCTTTTATATTAGATAATTCAGATTCATTAAGAGGTAAATGCTCACAAAGCAATTCAATCGTCTTAATCGGCATAACTCGGTGTGCTGAGAGCTGATATTCATTACATAAATCTTCGCGAAGCGCAATCAATATCTGTTTTAATTGACTACAAGTTGAAGACGTATCGCATTTCATGACAACCTTCGTCAATCGCGGTTGTTGATATGATTTTAGGGCATTGAAATGTGCTATCGTAGAGAACCCGTTTTCACAAGCTTGCCACAACGTATTTTGCCTATACCACATTTCAAATACCGACTTCTCAATAGAATTTAATTTTTGCTTGACTAATTCTTTATCTGAAACTAATGTCAATTGTTGAATCTGTTGTAATATCTTATCGGATTGTTTGATAAAATAATCAGCCGCATTAAAACTCCGGAGTCGTATTTGCTCATTCTCTTCGGGTAACGTGTGTCTTTGATGAAGTTGCTTTAATTCTTCTTGAAATCGTCTTGCAACTCTTGCTAAGGTGTTAGAGTGTTCAAAGTATAAGGATAATGATTTAACATATTTTTTATCCAATCCTTTTCCATGCTCTTCTATTGCTTGTACCCATTGATCATTCTGCTTCTCAATTGAGTTTAAGTTAAAAAGGTTTAATAGAAGAGTAAAGTGGTAATCAATTTTATCCAACAGTAATTGCTCTTCATTTAAATCCGTAACCCGTGAAGACGCATAGAACCAAAGTATGCGGTCGTCAGTCTTGAAATTACTTTTTGAAATCCTGCTCTTGAGAATAATACCATCAAGACTTCTGCAACGACTGAGTGCAACATATACCTGCCCCGGACTGAAGGCACGCCCGGCATCAATTACAACTTTATCAAAAGTTAACCCCTGACTTTTATGAATCGTAATGACCCAGGCAAGTCGTAAGGGTAATTGCTTAAACCGCCCAATTACTTCTTCATTAATCTTGTTTTCTTTCGCGTTGTGTTCATAACGAATATTCTCCCAGGTATAAGGAGTTACTTTAATCTCATTGCAGGCGTCATCTATGACAACAACATCCTCATCATTAAGATCTTTCACTCTTGCTATCTTACCATTGAAAAATCGCTTAGCTGCATCTAAATCATTTTTTACAAACATCACCTGCGCACCAACCTTTAATCGTAATTCGATATCGGCATTCGCATTACGCTCATCAAATGTGCCTTCTTTTTTAGCCGTATAAACTTTAACCGGTTTCTTAATAGAGGTCAAGTGTTGATTGTTTACTTCATCTGCAATTTGATTGTGTGTAGTGAGGATGATACAACCGTCATCACGCCTGGGCTCGTATGTTTCATCCAGCCCCTTGTGAAGTGACTCATATTGATCATCGCGCAGGGTGTTATTTCGTACGCCATTTAATATTGAAATAAACTGTTCATCTTGTTGTCTGTAAACCTTATCCAATTCTATGTTTACGGCATTCATAGTACGATATACTTCACTATCGAAAAAGAATACACTTGAGTAATAAGGCTTCATCTCTTGCCAATCTTGTTCTTTTATAACAGGGGCCAACTGATATAAATCACCGACCATAAGAACTTGAACGCCTCCGAACGGTTTCTGATATTCTTGCCGCACATGTTGTAAAACGATATTCATCATATCCATCACGTCACAACGCACCATGCTGATTTCATCAATAATAAGTAGTTCAAGGTTTTTAAAAATATTTAACCTTTCGCGATTAAAGCGATGCTTACTCAATAATCGGTCTCGATTCAATACGTTGTCGGACAATCTTAGAGAAGAGGGCTCTGGAACGTATGTATTAAACGGAAGTTGAAAAAACGAGTGTATGGTAACCCCACCGGCATTGATAGCAGCTACTCCGGTTGGTGCAACAACTACGGTATTCTTGTGTGTTTCGCTTTTAATTCGTTTTAGTAAGGTAGTCTTGCCTGTTCCGGCCTTCCCACTTACGAGCACATGGCGATGCGTATATTCAATATAATTAAAAGCAAGGTCGTTCAGATTCATAATATCATGTATCTCAAAAATACAAGAGAATAAAAAAAGCCGCACCATATCTGTGTGCGGCTTTATCAAGGTTTAGATTTGTTTTATTAATAACCGGGGTTTTGTTTCAAATTTGGATTCGCAATAATATCTGAGGAGGGGATAGGATAGATATTGTATTTGTTATCTACACTTTGGCCATTTTGCACCCCGCCTTTCCATGCCCACACATAACTCCCTCCGGTGTATTTGCCAAAACGAATTAAATCGGTACGTCGAGAGGCTTCCCAATACAGTTCGCGTGCTCGCTCATTCAACACATCGTCAAGTGTTAGAGATGTTACATTATGATTACTGTTTCCGTAAGCACGTTCGCGCAGTTCATTTATATAGGAAATGGCTGTTCCCAAGTTACCACCAGCTCCCCCGCGCAAGGTTGCCTCAGCATACATTAGATAAACATCAGCTAATCGGAATAGAGGAAAATCGGTATCCGGAAAGTTTACCGGATCACTGCCCTTTGCACCCGTAGAAGTTATGTTTCTGTACTTTGCGATACCGATACCCTGAGCGAAAGTTGCTAAATTCTTAATGGTATCATTCGTTTGCCCGTCTCTGAAAAACAATGCCCTACTATCTAAACTATCCGGAAATTGATGATAGAAATCAAGCGTGGTTCGCACGCCAAACCATCCGCCGGCACTGACTCCAAAACTATCTGCTGCATTCCATGCAGGACCGCCCATCGGCGCACGGACCAAATAGCACGTTCCGCCATAAGTTCTGGTATTCATACCATCAAAGCAAATAGGGAATATGATTTCTTTGCTTAGATTATTATCTGCTAAGAACAGATTACGATATTTAGTTTCCAAAATGTATCCTGCATTTAATACCTTGTTGCAATATGTTATTGCATCGCCGTAGCGAGGTGTACCAATATAGACCTCTGCATTCAGATACAATTTCGACAATAAAGTCCACACAGCCGCTTGGTTCGCACGTCCATACACGCTTTGAGATACCGGGTTAATACTGTTTTCAATGTCTTTTAGTTCACTTTCTATATAGCTGAATAAATTAGCACGGGAAATTTGCAAAGGATAATCTGACCCCGGGAATTTGGTTTCATCAGTAACATCCGGAATATTGCCATATAGATCAAGCCCATGCCAAAGGCTGAGTGCTTTTAAAAACCGTGCTTCGGCACGGTAGGATTTAATCATGTTCTTGTCCGCGTCGGAAAATTTATGTTTGTTCAAATTCTCGTCTGATGATTGACGAATAAATTCATTACATAAAGTTATTTGATACATTATGCGGTTATAAAGTACGGTTACAAATTCATTTTGAGAGCTCCACGTCATTTTATTTAATTCCTGTATGGTGCCATCTTGCCAAGCAATACGCGCCTCATCGGTTGGTAATTCCTGCAACTGCCAATACTGTCTTAAATATTGAGAAAAGCCCTCGTCTATGCCGGCTAAGTCGGGGTTCCCCGCAGGCCCGGACTGGCCACTTACTGCAAGTCCGGCGTAAAGCTTTGCCAACACATGAATGTAATTGTTAGGGTCATCGTAAATAGTAGCTGATGTTTGTTCGTAAAATGGTTTGCGGTTTAAGTCTTTAAGGCAAGAGCTCAATCCTAGAGCTATCACCAAAGCAGCAATCGTAACTTTTAAATAGGATGTTTTCATGATTTTTCCTTTTTTGATGATGATCAAAGTTGAATGTTTAAGCCGAGCGAATAAATACGAGGTCTTGGATATAGGTTGTTATCTATGCCACTAAATACCTCGGGATCGAGCCCTTTATATTTTGTAACTACAAAAGCATTCTGGATGTTGCCATATATTCGTATGCTAGCTGTCTTTTTAAATACCCTACCGAAGTTGTACCCGACATTGATATTATCAAAGCGAAGGAAAGAAGCATTCTGTACATAATAATCCGAGAAATATTGCGGCTGTTTAAAATTGGTTTCAAGTATGTTGGAGGTTGCGTTGCTCAAATAAGGAGACGCGGGCACCATTGCACTTTGCACGGCGGTAAACGAAGCTGTGTTGTTGTAAACATAATTTCCGAACACAGCGCGTGCAGAGAACCCGGCACTCCATTTTTTATAGGTAAGTTGTGCATTGAACCCTAGGAACAACGTAGGGTTCGAGCTCTTATAGCGGTACATATCGCTCGAGTTGATTATGCCATCTCCGTTTAAGTCTTCATATTTCCCTTCGAGGGGCTTGCCGTTTTCATCATATTTCTGTTTATAGACATAGAAAGTATTAATCGGGTAGCCCACCGTGTTGATTTGTATCGTGTTACCTACACCGCCCGAAATACCCCCTACCTGATTTCCAATCGAAGTGTCATTAGCTACTTTTGATAGGGAGAGAATGTTGTTCTTATTTGAGGTTAAATTAAAACCTACTTCAAGGTTTAAGTCTTTTTTAGCAATCGGTATGGTATTTAATACGAACTCTATACCTCTGTTTTCAATGCTACCTACATTAGTTAGGAGGCGGTTCTTAAAATTTGTACCGGCTGGAATCGGTATCTCTGCAATCAAATCAACAGTCTTTTTGTAATAACAATCTACTGACCCGCTGATGCGACCATTAAAGAATCCGTAATCTATACCTGCATTATAAGTTGTTGTAGATTCCCAACGGAATTTTGGGTCATAAACAGATGGGCGTAAAGTATAATAAAATTGATTGCCGAATTGATACGAAGCACCCGCATCACTTTGAGTATATACGGGTAAGTAATTAAAATTAACACCCACATCCTGTTGGCCGGTAACACCATAGCCTAATCGCAGCTTTAAATCGGACAATGATTTTACAGAGGCAAGGAATTTCTCGCTGCCTATGCGCCATGCAAAAGCTGCAGAAGGGAATAATCCCCAGCGTTCGTTTTCAGCAAAGCGCGATGAACCATCATCACGCAAGGTGAGCGTCAATAAATATTTTTCATTTAAGGTGTAATTCAAGCGACCATAAAAAGATATCAGTGTGTTTTGAGATTTTGCATAAGGAAATGCAGGCTTAGAAGATAAGGTGTCTCCTTTGCCGTCTAACTGCGGGTAGTTTGGCGACTCAAAATACCAATCTTGATAAGAGTATCCTCCTACAACATCAATCACACTCTTAATGTTTGATAAATCTTTGTGATAGTTTAAATAAAACTCCATCAGCTTATTTCGTTTAAACTGTTCATAGTATGAGTAGAACCCTTTATGTGTGGTAGTGTAATTCGTAGCAGCCGAATCTTGAACGACTACTGTCCCGTGGCTTTTAGCAATGTCATACCCCAGATTCAGATTGGCGCGCAAATCGGGGAGGAAGTGCATTTTGTAATCCAATTGTATATTTCCAATGGAGCGCATTACCTGACCGATATCGGAGCGCATTTTAATCATAGCAATCGGGTTGCGAGTTGCCAGATTGTTGGGTACTTTGCCATTCATCCATTCAAAGTATTCTCCGAAACGATTACTTTCTGTTGTTACGGTTTGAGTCGGATCAAAATAGATAGCAGCGCCCACAGCTCCCTGGTTTGCAAAATTGGTTCGACTAAAACTGGTCTTTTCATTCACTGTTACTTTTAAATGATCTTTGAAAAAGGATGGAGCAATGTTGAGATTAATCGTGCTGCGCTGCATGTTATCTGTTATAAGTACTCCACTTTGGTTCAAATAGCCTAATGATAAACGATAAGGCAGTATTTTAATGCCACCTTGTATGCTGATATTGTTGTCTGTAGTAAAGGCACTGTGATATATTTCTTTTTGCCAATTCGTGTTACCCTTGCCAATCAATTTTAACTTATTGGTGTCGGTTACAAATGATTTCACATAATTACGAAACTCATCTGCACTCAACACATCCACATATTTTGATACTTGTGAAAAAGATTGTACAGTGTTAAATTCTAATTTCAACTTACCTCGAACTGCGGATTTTGTAGTAATAAGGATAACACCATTAGAAGCGCGGGAGCCATAAATTGCTGTTGCCGAAGCATCTTTCAGAATCGTAATATTCTCAATATCATTCGGGTTAATTAAACTTAATGGATTAGGTGAGCCTCCAATTCCGCCATTATCAACCGGAACACCATCTATAACAAACAGGGGGTCGTTGCTTGCATTCAATGAAGATCCGCCACGAATGCGAATTACAGAGCCCGACCCCGGGGATCCTCCGTTTGGAGTTATTTGCACGCCTGCAACCTTGCCGGTTACCAATTGTTCAGGAGTAGTTACATTACCTGTTAAAAACTCTTTCGTGTTTAAAGAGATTATCGACCCGGTTAAGTCCTTCTTTTCCTTTGTTCCATAACCTATCACTACAATCTCCTTCAAAGAAGAGGTCTCCTTCTCCATGTGGATGTCGAACGTAACGATAGAGCTTCCTATGGTTATATCTTTAGAGAATTTCTTGTATCCTAAAAAAGAGGACACTATTAAATAATTCCCGGGGGGCAAATTGGAAATAGAAAAATTTCCGTTAACATCTGAAACAGCTCCATGTGAGGTGCCTTCGAGTTGAATAGTTACGAAACTCATAGGCTGGTTTTCGTCATCAAATACACTGCCGTTTATGCCTCCGCTTTGAGCATAAAGATTTTGAAAAGTAATACCTGAGAGCATCACTGCTAAGAATAAGGTAAAATGTCTTATCATGCTATGGGGTGAATTTATTAAGCACAAGTATAGTGAAAAAAATAGCCTCTTAACCGACCTGTAAATGTTTTTTATTGAATAATTTGAATTACACTCCTAAAGAGCCTTATGGAGTGTATTGCTCGTGGTATTCTGTAAGACGATCTATTGGCGAGCGAATAATAATTCCCAAAGGCATTTGATGTTCTTTACATACAACTTGCAGAATATCGGAGAAGGTGTGTGCAATAGAACCAACACAATTAAAAGAGTATGATTTATAGTTCGGGTAACCGCACACCAAGTGATTGAAAAAGTCTTGAAATCCACTATAAATAATGTCCCTACAGTATTCGTGAGATGCATTATTCCCAAAAAACAAAGCAAAGGAAGCTAAGAAACGATTTGGCAGTGGTTGATTATAGAGTCGATCAAAAATTTCTTCTTTACCAAGGGCATATTGTGATTTGAATTTAGACTCTAATTCGGCAGGTAAATATCCGCGCAAATGATCACGCAGTAATTTCTTTCCCAAGTAGGAGCCGCTGCCTTCATCGCCAAGGAAATATCCTAATGAGTCAATGTTATGAGTAACCTGTTTACCATCATATAAGCATGAATTTGTACCTGTTCCTAATATAGCGGCAAACCCGGGCTTATTAAATAATAAGGCTCTTGCGGCGGCTAGTAAGTCGTGATCGACATTGACATGAGATTGTGGAAAGCATTTTTGAATAGCATTCTTAATAATCATATTCTTCGCTATTGTTGAACAACCTGCACCGTAAAAAGAAACCGTTGCAACCTTTAGGTCATTAGGCAAATTAGGTATTAATTGACTTTGCAACGACTGATACACTTGCTCTGTACTTACGAAATAGGGATTGTAGCCTTCAGTTTTAATAATCTTTTTTTCACCGTTGTCAGAGAGTAAACACCATGTTGCTTTAGTAGAGCCCGAGTCGGCTATCAGTTGTGCCATTTTTTGTTTCAAATGAATATGCAAAAATGTAGAATCATTTATTAATTAGATGAACGCTTCTATAAGTCATCATATTCGTAAATATGTTCGATTGACGTGCCCGGGGGCATATCAAACACAGGCTTTAAAATGCCATTGGCTAAGCTATAAACCCAACCGTGTAGATGTGGCCGTTGCTGATATCTCCATGCCTTCTGCACGATAGAGGTTTTTGCAAGGTTTAATACTTGCTCTTGTACATTCAGCTCAACCAGTCGGTTCTGGCGTTCTTCCTCACTCGCAAACGACATCAATTCTTCATCATGAAAACGATATACGTCTTTAATATTTCTAAGCCACTTATTAATGATACCCATATTTCTATGGCTCATCGCCGCTCTTATGCCTCCACAGCCATAATGCCCACACACAATGATATGCTTCACTTGAAGATGACTTACAGCAAAGTCAAGTACACTCAACAAGTTGAGGTCGGTATGCACAACCATGTTAGCGATATTACGGTGTACAAAAATTTCACCGGGTTGTGTTCCGGTAATTTCGTTTGCAGGCACGCGACTGTCACTACATCCAATCCATAAAAATTCAGGTGTTTGGATATGTTGAAGGTTCTCAAAAAACTTTGGATCTTTTTCTACTCGCTCTTTTGCCCAAAGTTTATTCTCAGAAAGCAGCTTTTCAAAACTTTTCATAAGGTAAATGTAAGCATTGGTAAGTTGAAGCACCTTTTAATTCAAACAAACGGGAGCAGTTGTTTCATTGTAATCTTTTATCAATAGAAATTAACAATACTCTTACAGCTCAGAAGGCAAATGGATGAAGTAAGAACTATGTTCATTTCTACTATATTTGCGCCTCAATTTGGAATAGAATATGACAATGAGAAAAATTGCGTTTCGACAAGCACTTCGCGAAGCAATGCAAGAAGAAATGCGCCGCGATAATCGTGTCTTTTTGATGGGTGAAGAAGTGGCTGAATATAATGGGGCGTACAAGGTTAGCCAAGGAATGTTAGATGAGTTTGGCCCCAAGCGAGTAATAGACACCCCGATTACCGAACTTGGCTTTGCTGCTGTTGGGGTAGGTGCCGCAATGAATGGACTTAGGCCTATTGTTGAATTTATGACGTGGAACTTCGCACTTTTAGCCATAGACCAAATTGTAAATTCTGCTGCAAAAACGTTATCAATGAGTGCAGGCCAGTTTGGATGTCCAATTGTTTTTCGCGGACCCTCGGCCTCAGCCGGACAACTGGGAGCACAGCATTCACAAGCATTTGAAAATTGGTATGCCAATGTCCCCGGATTAAAAGTAATCTCAGTAGCTAATCCTTATGATGCTAAAGGGTTGTTGAAATCGGCAATTATTGATGATGATCCTATTATATTTATGGAATCAGAAGTTATGTATGGAGATATGGGTGAAGTACCTGAAGAAGAATATTACATTCCTATCGGCAAAGCAGACATTAAGCGAGAAGGTCAAGACGTAACAATTGTATCGTTTAATAAAATGATGAAGGTGGCATTGAATGCAGCAGATGAACTCGCTAAAGAGGGCATACAGGCTGAGGTTATTGATTTGCGAACCATTCGTCCTTTAGATCATGAAACTATTATTCGTTCGGTAATGAAAACGAATCGCTTAATTATTGTTGAAGAGGCATGGCCGTTTGGTTCAGTATCTACAGAAATAACGTATCGGGTTCAAAAGGAAGCATTCGATTATTTAGATGCCCCTATTCGACGTGTAACTACCGCAGATACCTCTTTATCTTATGCCCCGGTTTTTGTAGAAGCCTTCTTACCCAATCCAGCACGGGTTATTCAAAGTGTTAAAGAAGTAATGTATCGTTAAAGCTTAATTTACTTTAAATAAAAAATCCCGACCGTTTCGATCGGGATTTTTTTATGATGTAGGGTTTAGGGTTATTTGTTCACTACAAATGATTTAGTAATCGTTTGTCCGTTAACGTTTAACTGATAGAAGTAAACACCATTAGCTAAGTCAGAAGTATTATAGCTGTATTTGTATAAAGAAGGTGTTTGGTTGCCACTATTTACTAAAGCAATCTGTTGGCCTATAGCATTCACAATGCTAAGAGATACAGTAGCATTCTCTTTCAGGTTGTAAACAAAAATAGTTTCTGAAGAAGCAGGATTAGGAAAGTTAGAGATGGTTGCAAGGTTGCCAACATTGTGGATGCCAACTCCTGCATGGTATTCAACATAAACTCCGGTGAAAGTAGAACTGATACTTCCATCAGCATTAAAGTCAACGAAAATATCTCCGTCGCTGTCGTCTTTTCCTGTTTTAGAGCCATCAGCATTGCGAAACACCATTCCAACTCTATAAATACTGGAGCCGCTCGGTATAGGGCCATTAGTGGCAGCAGAGTAATATGCAATAGGGTCATTAATAGATAATAACCATTTGTCAACGCCATTTGCAGTCATTTGGCCTTTACCATCGTCTTGTCCCCAATTGCCAATTACGTATGTCCATGCCGTACCTGCTGTTATGCCACAGCCGGAGTGGCAGTAAACTGAAGGAGAGCCGACTAATCCGGTTGTGCCTTGAGTTGCATCATAAAGAATGTCAAAACCGCCCAAACACTGAGCGTTTGATGTTGTTAAGCCGCCAAGTAGCAAGGCAGCCAATGCGAGTGTTGTGTAAATTTTTTTCATTTTATTTTCAGGATTTGAATATCAAAGCTATAAAACAACAACAGTACTATTGGAAGAGGTAAGTGTTTTTATTCATTAATATGATGTTAATAATCAAAAAAAAGAGAAAGTAAGGTATGCACAGACTACTTACATAGATATAATAAGCATGTATAAAGTCAATTATTAAAATTATCTTGCATTAAAGAATTTAAAACTATGAAGAAATTAATACTCTTACTCATCTTTATTATCAACGCAGTTTTCCTATACGCAGTCTGCCCTCCGGGCAATCAACAGTTATTTATTATAGTAAAGCCCGATAATTATCCTGCAGAAGTGAGCTGGAAGCTCTTTGACAATCAAAATAATATAGTACTCCAAAGCAGTACAATGCAACAGTTAACGCCGAAAGTAGATTCATTCTGTTTACTACCGAATATTTGTTACAAGTTTACCATATATGATTCTTACGGTGATGGAATATGTTGCAATTATGGTGCGGGTTACTATAAGTTGGTATTGAATGGAGATACCATAGCTAATGGAGGTAATTACACCTCATCTCAAACTACGATGTTCAATTGCCCTCCCGGTTCAGATTGTTCAAGTGCGGAAGTAGTAGCCGGAGGGAACTGGTACACCGCATCGCACAACAATTACTGGTATGCATTTACGCCTACTCAAACCGGCATGTATAATGTTTCTACATGCGATTCAAATAGCTGCGATACAAAAATTTGGATCTATGACCATTGTAATAATTTGTATTGGGACAGCACAAACGTAGGCACATTAACTTTTAACGATAACAGTTGTGGGCTGCAGTCATTTGTAGGAGTACAGTTGAGCGAGGGGCACACCTATTATATTCGTATTGGTTCCGCTAATGGAGATTGCCAGGTGCCTATCAAGTGGAATCTTTCAAACTTTATTCCCATAGCCGGATGCACGAATCCTACAGCTTGCAACTACAACCCAATGGCAACGATATATGATGGCTCGTGCCTCTTTGCCGGTGACCCGGGCTGCCCCAATGCTCCGGATTTAGTTGTACTTCAGGCAGAATTACAAAGCAGTATGTATGTAGCCAATACTGTTGCTGAAAATTGCGATGTAGAAGAAGAATGTTTATCGGGATACGGCGACCGCCGCATCATTCGCTTTAGCACACATATTAAGAATATCGGTCAGTTACCTTTTTATATAGGTAATCCACAGAACAACCCCGATCAGTTTTCATTTATTAACTGCCACAATCACCCCCACTATGTGGGATATGCAGAACATGTGTTATACGATATGAATGGACAAGCGCACCCTGCAGGATTTAAAAATGGCTTTTGTGTTATGGATTTAGAGTGCTCCGGCGGAGGAACAGCAACTTATTCTTGTGGTAATATGGGTATTAGCGCAGGATGTGGAGATATCTATAATTCGGGAATTCATTGTCAGTGGATTGATATTACCGATGTGGATACAGGAGCCTATACATTCGTTGTTCGTGTTAACTGGGATCACAGCCCCGATGCACTTGGCCATTATGAAACGGATTACAGCAACAACTGGGCTCAGGTTTGTATTCGCATTAAATATGATACAAACGGCAACAAAATATTTTCATTTATTGATGATTGCCAGCCTTATGTGGACTGCTCAGGTCAGGTCTATGGTAATACGCAAATGGATTGTACCGGCGAATGTGGTGGAACTACTAAAATGGGCGACTTAGACCAGAACTCTTTTCAAGAAACCGCAGATGCTCACGAATATATAAGTACAATCTTAGATGAAACGATTACCCCCACACCTTGTAATGACTTAAATGCAGACTCTAAGATTACGGTTTTCGATGCAGCACTCATTAATGCTTGTGCTCTATATGGAACCAATCACGTAATTCCGAATGTCGGCATATTTAACTTTTGCAATTT
>JBDHXV010000006.1:0-78289 GCA_039810885.1 Chitinophagales bacterium
ACTTTTAATAAGAAAGTCATTATCAAGATAATAATACCATAACTGCTGATATAGTTATTGAAAAAATTAAATATCGGAATAATGAACCAACGATTTACCGGACGTGAGAACCAACCGAATATGCCCCAACCCAGAGGTATTACATGCTCCAGTTCAATATTGTATTTCTTGAGCCCGTAAAATGAATTAGGACCATAGTAAAGTTGAAAATCAAACTCTGCATTTGTATAGGGCTTATAGTTTAGGGTAAATTCACTTTTATAATCTTTTAGAAGAGAGGGATTCGTTTCATCGCTCACCTGTATGCTACCGCTTTCAAATCCATTCTTTGTAATAATCGTAGAATTAAAATATTGTTGCTTAAACGAAACCCAATCTACTGCTACAGGAATGTTCTTCGATTCGCTTTTGCCTTCTCCTATATGTTCAACTTCGTCGTTACTGTAACGGAAGTAGATTGAGGAGTTGTTGATTTCATTCTCCCTTACCCGCTCTACGTTGTTTAAGCTGCAATTCCAAATTTGAACGATGCGTTGCAAGTCATTAACCTGACCTTTAACGATTAATTTTTTATCAAACAAATAAGAGTCGCCGTTTAAGGTATATATAATTTCAATTTCTTTATGATCGGGAGTTATGTGTTTAAAGGAGATAGCATCGCTATTTGTGCCGTTAATTACAATTGAGTCTTTATCTCCTTGGAATAATAAATTCTTTGTGTCAATTTCTTTATTACCTACAATCAATAAGTAGGAAAACTGATTGTGTTCCTGGTCAAAGAGATGCAGAGGTTTCTTATCCCATGTTGTGTAATCTTTGAGCAGTACATCAGCAACGCATGCCCCTTTATTACTAATTGTAACTTTTATTTTTTCATTTTCGAGGGTATAATAGCGAGCGGGAAAAGTGGTGCTACTATCGTTTGTTGCTCCACTGCTTACCTTGAGGGTATCCTGTTGCTTTTGTAAGCTGTCTTTATGTGCTTGTTCGGTTAACTCTCGTTGTTTAACTAATTCAATGGAATCGGCTTTTATTTTTCGTTTAGCTAATTCTTCCTGAGATGGAGAATTATACATACTGAATACGACTAATAAAACTCCGATTAGTACAAAACCAATGATTGAATTTCTATCTAATGATTGCACGCGCTGCTGAAAAATTTTGTGACCGCAATATTAAACATATCTCTCGGATATGACGAAAGGCACCATTAGGCACTTATAGTCTCGGTTTCACGCTTTTTACGATATTCCATAGCGGCTTTTACAAATTTTACAAATAATGGATGCGGATTATCTACCGTGCTTTTTAATTCGGGGTGAAACTGTACTCCGATAAAGAAAGGATGTTTCTTATATTCTACGATCTCTACCAAATTCGTATCGGGATTCGTTCCGGTTGCAACTAATCCGCTTTCTTCAAATAGACTGAGGTATTTATTATTCATCTCCCAGCGATGGCGGTGTCTTTCCGAAATCAGAGTGCTGTTGTATATCTGAAAGGCTTTAGAGTTCTTTTTTATCTGACATTGATAAGCGCCCAGTCTCATCGTGCCGCCTTTTCGGTTCACTTCTTTTTGCGAATCCATTAAGTCGATCACCGGATAATCAGTGTCGGGGTTCATTTCGGTAGAATTCGCTTGTTCCCAGCCTAATACATGTTGAGCAAATTCAATAACGGCGCATTGCATGCCCAAGCATATTCCAAAGAAGGGGATATTATTTTCTCGTACATATTTTATTGCGGTGATCTTCCCTTCCACACCACGAAAGCCAAATCCAGGAGCAACTAAAATTCCATTTAAAGATGAAAGCATGGAGGCGACGTTGTCACTCGTGATTTGTTCTGATTGAATAGAAATGACATCTACTTTGCATTCGTTTGATGCACCGGCATGGATAAAAGCTTCGTGGATCGATTTATAGGCATCTTGCAACTCAACATATTTCCCGATTAAACCTATTTTAACCTCTTGCAAAGGGTTTTTCAATTTTCCTAAAAACCCTTTCCATTTATCCAGGTTCGGATCTTCTTTAGAAGTAAGTTTTAACTTTCCCATAACAGTTTTGTCCAACCCCTCCTTTAACATTAATAAAGGCACATCATAAATCGTTTCAGCATCTATACTCTCAATTACAGCATTGTATGTTACGTTACAGAAGAGCGCAATCTTTCTGCGCATTTCTTTATTAATAGGATACTCGGTGCGGCAGACTAATATATCGGGCTGCACTCCCGTTTCAAGAAGTTCTTTTACAGAATGTTGGGTAGGCTTTGTCTTTAATTCTTTTGCTGCCTTTAGATAGGGAATTAAAGTAAGATGTATCACGATACAATTATTCGAACTCAACTCCCATTTTAATTGACGCACCGCTTCTATATAAGGTAATGACTCAATATCACCCACCGTGCCGCCAATTTCTGTAATCACGATATCATATTTATCATCGTTGCCAAGTAATTGAATCCTACGCTTAATCTCATCTGTAATATGAGGTACCACTTGTACGGTTTTACCAAGATAGGCCCCATCCCTTTCTTTATTAATGACATATTGATAAATGCGTCCGGTTGTAACGCTATTTGCTTGTGAAGTAGGCGTATTTAAGAACCGTTCGTAATGGCCAAGGTCTAAATCTGTTTCTGCGCCATCGTCAGTAACGTAGCATTCTCCATGTTCATAGGGGTTTAGTGTTCCGGGGTCAACATTAATATAGGGGTCAAATTTTTGAATCGTAACGTTAAATCCGCGTGCTTGTAAAAGCTTGGCTAACGATGCTGAGATGATTCCTTTTCCTAATGAGGAGGTAACTCCTCCCGTAACAAAGATGTATTTAGTCATTGCGTTTTTTAGTTACGGGCTTCAAAGGTATCTTTAAATATGGCTTTACAAACAATGAAGTACATTTTAATTTCGTTTTATAAAATTATATGAACTCATCCCTCTTCTTAATAGGTCTTTTATGCGCCTTTACGGCATCTGCACAAGTGATAGATATAGAAGATGCCGCTAAACAAAAAATAATTGCCATAGAGGCTCGCGTAAATGACAGCCCTATTAATGGTTATGCACAAAGCACGCACAGTGGCGATTGTATTGAATTAACTCTTAAGAACATATCTTCAACTCATAGAGAAGTGCAATTAAAACCTGGGCAATTTCTTCAACCTGTAGATACGACCATGCAACGCATGATGAATACCTTGCCCTATGTTTTTAAACTAGCTCCAGGGCAAAGTATTACCCAGCGTATTACGGCATTCTGTTCGCAGGCAACTAAAAGAGCTCCATCAAAAGAAGTTCTATTTACAGTGAAGAAAAAAGCGACTGGATCCCTCTTACTCCTTGCCGATTATCTGGCACAGAAGAAGTATAAATCCTCATCTGCCCAACTGGCGGTATGGGTTGTCTCGGATGATGACGATGTGAGTTCATTATCTTCAGAAGATCCGGAGTCAAAAGACTTGTACAACTTCTTAACAACAAAATTGAATATTAAGCCAACACCAAACCGTCATCAAAATTCAAATGTGAGTGCGAACTGGGTGCGAACGATACATATTAATATGGAGTACGAATTAGAAACTACGGCTACGATGAGAGTAGTTGTATTGAACGAAAAAGAAGAGATTCTTAAGCTGATTGTAGATCAACAAAAGCAAACACCGGGTACCTATAAATATAACACGACTGTAACGACTACTGTGCCCGCCACCGACACAACAACCCACTATTGTATTGTCCGATATTATCGTAACGATATTAAGGTGAACGAAAATCGTTATAAGATGAAACGCCTAGAATAAAAAAAGCCTCCCAATGAATGTCGGGAGGCTTAGAAAAGAAATTAAAAAACTTATTTCGCTAACTTGAAAGCATTAAAAATAGATTTCATGCTATACTCTTGTTCAACGAGAGCCTTGGGTAACTCATCGGCAATGGTTTTAACTAAGCGTTCTACATCTTCAAGGGTGTTGTGTACGGTAATCGGCATACGTAAGCCTGTACGATTATAAGATACACTGGGGAATACAGATAAGTTAACATAGAATCCTTTATCCATCAATCGGCGAATCATACTATACCCGACCGTGGGCTTGCCTACACCGATAAAGAAAATCGGCGAATCATTAGGATGAACTAAAGGCAATTCATATTCTTTGGCTAGATAATTAAATAAGTCCACACGCTCTTTCAATGCTTTTTGCAGGTCATTGATTTCGGGCGACAAGTGAATTTTAGCAGAAGCTATAGATGCCCCCAATACCGGATTTGCTATAGGTCCCGAGAAGATATGTGTGCTGCCGCAATTTCTTGCACGTTGTTTCATTTCTTCTGTAGGGAATATGGAAACACCACCGGCAGTGCCAAATCCTTTAATCATAGATACCACGACAATTAACCTTGGATGTTTAGGCATTTTACTCTTTATATATCCCATTCCGTTTCGGCCTGCCCAACTCATTCCATGTGCATCATCTACATAAACATGCAACTGCTCGTATTCATTCATCAATCGCATTAAATCTTCGGTAGGGGCATAATCACCATACATTGAATAAACGCCATCGGCCATATACCATATTTTGTCGTGTTTATCTTTTAAGGCATTTATTCGCTCCTCAAGAATGTCCATACGATTATGGCGAATCTTTTCGATAGGGATATTCCGCTGGCGGAGCAGCTCTGCCGCATTATGAACGCAATTATGAACCTGAATATCTAAAATTACAGCATCGTTATCTCCAACAAGCACGGGAAGGTTAGATGCGTGGGCTAACGTTGTTGAAACGGAAACTAAGGCCGGAGATTCAAACAATTTACCTAGTAACCTTTCAAGATCATTATACAAGAAAATAGAGGCATAGGCGCGCGAAACAGACATAACCATTCCATACTTATCTACCGCATCAATAGCAGCAGCTTTTAAACGGGCGTCGGTTTCCAGCCCCAAATAACTGCAATTGCCAAAATTTAAAACTTCCTCTCCATTAATTTTGAAGGAGCGACCGTTGATGCGTTGGTCTTCGATGGTGAGTAGTGCTATTCCCATACTGCCAATCGTAGCAGCAATTTGATCGAGAACTTGCATGTTTTGTTCATGATGTGTTTGACTTTTTGCCATAACCTGTTGAGTTTGTTTGAACAATATTGACGAATTCTTAGTTTTTTATAAAGTTGAGAAGCAATAGATTCAGAACGATTTATTAGAGAGTAGTATAATAAATTATACAGAGTCATTCGGGCTCTTGCGTTGCAAAGGACTTCTGATTTATGAAGCATTCATTGTAACATTCTCAAATTACTGTTGTAAAAGCGCCCAACCATTAATGTTATGGAATTTGCAATAAACACCAATACCGAGAAAAAATCGTTTTGGAATAAATTAATAAGCAGCACCGATACCGAAAATAATATCGGTAGAGTTTATTTATTTCTTGCTGGTGTAATTTATTTAATCAACGGATATATATATTTCAAATCGGGTTTTATAGGAGTCCCTATTCTAATTGTGAATATGGTCTTTGCTGCTATTTTCGTGTTGTCTGCAGTTCTGTCATTCTATCTGAAATTCATTCAAGAACGCCTACAGTTGGTTCTTATTGCCAGTTCGTATTTAATCCTATTACAATCTATTTTTGAATCATATACCTATAAACATGATATAAATCATATCATAGGGTTGTTAATTGTATATATGGTTTCTTGTATGCCCTATAAGTCAAGTAAATCTTTAAATACCTTTCTGATAATCAACTTTATTCTTGTAACCGTTTCAACATTTATTTCTAAGGACTTATTGGTATCTCAAGGCGTTATTGTCTTAGTCTTTTTTACTGGAGGAGCGTTCTCAATGGTATCTATAGGAAGCAGGCTGCGCACCCAAGAAAAACTTAGAAAGAATGAAGAATTTTTTAAGAACATGTTTAACGAATCGGCAGGAGCTAATTTCTTGGCGGATTTGAGTTCGTTAAAAACGGTTTCTTGCAATAAGAAAGCTATTGAAATGTTTGAAGCCGATACAACTGCTCAATTAATAGGAGTAGATACACAATTATTTCAAGTTTCTACTTTCAGCAAAGAAGAGATGGAGCAGATAAAGACGGAAGTAGCAGATAATTGGGGGTGGACACGCGAGATTGAGTTTAAAACTTTAAAAGGGCAAATCTTCTGGGGAGCTTTAGAATATAGAATAGTTCAGTTTCAAAATAAGCCGTTTATGCAAATTCGTATTACGGATATTTCCGATCGTAAGCGCTTAGAGCATTTGCTGATGGCAGAGAAGGAAGTGTTGGAGTTAGCCTCTCAGGTAGAAGGTTTGGAGAAACCAATAACAACGTTGTTTGCAAACATCGAAGCCATTTGCCGAAGTATAAAGTGCGCTATTCTTTTTTATGATGAGGAGCAAGAAAGTTTGTCTTTTGGTTACAGTAATTCACTCAATCGTACCTACATTAACCAGATTGAAAGATATTCCATGAGTGTGGGCACCGGGTTGACGAATACGGCGGCGCTTACAAAAAAGCCGGTTGTTATTAAACAAATAGATCTTACGTTGCTAAAACGAGATAACCCGAGACTCATGCACTTGAACTATTTAGAGGCTTGCTATGCTTATCCTATTTTGTCTGAAGAACAAAACGTATTAGGTGTTCTTACCGTTTATTTCTTTAACAATGTCAAGAGCAATGGCCAGGAAATGGAAATTATTACACGTATTGTTAATATTTGTCGTGTATTAATTGAAAAGGAAAAAGTCATTCAGTCTAATAAGGATTTCGTCACCACCCTTCAGGTAAAAAACAAAGAACTGCGAAAAACCAATGAAGAACTTGACCGCTTTGTTTACAGCACATCACACGATTTACGCGTACCCTTAACTAATGTCATGGGACTTATTGACATAACGAATTTGACTATTCAAGAAGAAGCCCCTAAAAAGTATCTGGATATGATGCGTCAAAGTATCGTTGCACTTGATGATGTTATTCGTGGTATTCTGGACTATTCCCGCAACTCGCGTAGCGAAATCAATATAGAAGAAGTGAATATTAAAGAAATCGTGAGCAAAATCAAAGACATGCTGAAGTATTATAATGGTATTGATCATATTGACTTTCGTATTCGCATCGATGAAACTACCCCGTTATACACAGATAAGCACCGCCTTACGGTGGTGTTAGGAAATCTAATTTCGAATGCGATTAAGTATTACAATGTAAAGGAGCAACACCCTTATATTAGTATTGTAGCACAAGTTAATATGGATCGTGCATTAATCTTTATAGAGGATAATGGCATCGGTATTCCTGAAGAGTACCAACAAAAGGTATTTGACATGTTTTACCGGGCCAGTTCGCAAGCTAGCGGTAGTGGGTTGGGATTGTATATATTGAAAGAAACGATAACCAAGTTAAATGGAAAAATAAGTTTAATTTCGGGACACAATATTGGGTCAACCTTCGTCATTGAGATACCCAATAACTTAAAAGAACAAGAGAATAAAGCCATTGCCTAAATTTAACCGCATATTACTTGTAGATGATAATGAGGTAAACAACATGCTTCATGAACGTCTAATTGAAATTTCTGATTTTGGAAAGCATATTGTTGTTAAACAAACTGCCACCGAGGCATTAGAATATTTGAGAAGCATTTTGGATCAACCGGAACTCTTACCTGAAATTATTTTCCTCGACATAAGAATGCCTATAATGGATGGCTTCGGCTTCTTAGACGAATTTCAAAAAATGCCGGATGCGCTACGTGCATATTGCAAGGTGATTTTACTTTCTTCTACCTTAGACCCGGAAGATGCAGCCAAGTCCGCTAAATATCCGGAGGTGACGAAGATGTTGCTCAAGCCACTTACAGTGTCGCAGTTGAGTACTATTTAATTCAGAGTTGCCATAACCCAATCATCTTCTTGCTTTAAATTAAATTTGCATATCATTTTAAAGATATGCCGATATCTATAAACCCATTCGATGGCTCTACCTTGTTTGAATCGAGGTACATTACCTTAACAGAAGCAGAACAAAAAATACAAATCAGCAAAGAGGCATTTGCCAATTGGAGGCGAACAACCTTATCGCATCGAATAGAAGATATCACGAAGCTCGCCGCTATCCTTCGTCGAGATAAGGAAATTCTTGCAAAAAGCATTACACTCGAGATGGGAAAACTCATTACCGAAAGTGAAGCAGAGATTGAGAAGTGCGCATTGCTATGTGATTATTTTGTAAAACATGCAGATGAGTTTTATAAATCTGTTAACCTCATTACCCGATTTAAGCAAGCAACAATTTATTATCAACCATTAGGAGTTATATTGGGTATTATGCCATGGAATTTTCCGTACTGGCAAGTTATCCGCTTTGCTGTTCCGGCATTGCTCGCGGGGAACACGGTATTGCTCAAACATGCCTCAAACGTATCACTGTGTTCTTTAGAGCTACATCGAATTTTTAACGAAGCCTTAGTCGTGGAGAGTGCATTTCAATCCGTACTGTTAAAAGCGAGTGAGGTAGAGTTGATACTGGGTAGTGGATTAGTGCAAGGGGTAAGTGTAACGGGAAGTGAAGAGGCAGGCCGCAGTGTAGGCGAGGCCGCCGGAACTTCTATAATTAAGCAAGTTTATGAGTTGGGAGGAAGCGATGCATTCATCGTGTTTGATAACGTGGATTTGAAACAAGTAGCAAGTGAAGCAGCTAAGGCGCGTTTGACTAATTGTGGGCAGTCTTGCATCTCTGCGAAACGATTTATAGTACATCAAAATATCTATGATGATTTTATAAAATTGATGCAAGAGCAAATGGAACAACGTGTTCCGGGCAATCCAATGGAAATAACAACTACATTGGCCCCGCTTGCCAAAAACGAATTTGCAACAGATTTAAAGAAAAAAATTGACGAGGCTGTTAAGCAAGGAGCCGGAATAGTGAAGCCTATCCACCAGACTGAAGCCTTTGTTAAGCCGAATATATTATTTGATGTTACTCCCCAACATAAAATATATGATGAGGAGGTTTTCGGGCCTGTGGCCATTGTGCATAAATTCACTACCATAGAGCAAGCGGTTAAGATGGCTAATGATACTCGATACGGATTGAGTGCATCTGTTTGGAGCCGAGATTTGAATTTAGCTGAACGCACGGCACTGATGATAGACAGCGGATCGGTATATCTTAATATCTATCCGCAATCAGATGCGGCTATTCCGTTTGGCGGGGTAAAGCGTTCGGGCTATGGGCGAGAAATGGGAAGGGATGGCTTATTAGAGTTTGTGAATAAGAAAGCAGTGATTTCGGGATAATAATTTCATCTTTAAATTCTGTTTCTGAATTACAACTATTCTATTTATTTATGAGAGATGAACGGTTATGTTTGTAATGTTCTCAACACGATGAAAAAAATATTTTGCTTACTGATTTTAGGTCACTTCGCTTTGTTTACACAGGCGCAACACACTTGGTACTATGCCTTTACCAATAATGTAACTTCATTACCATTCACAGGCTATCCGCAAATATTCTATGCCAATTTACACCCCGGATTGGATGCAGCCTACTCCAAGCAACTGAATCAGAATGTTAAGCACCGGCTGATGTTAAGAGGCATAGCTACGATATACTATCATCGCTTTGTTCAAACATTAATTACTGCAGCACCACAGGTAGCCTATGAGCATTCTTTTGGTAAAGGACATTTTGCCGATATCGGATTGGGCGTTGGCGGTTGCTTATCCTTTGAGCAGGAAGGGACTTTGAAATTAAATTCGGAAGGGGTATATGAAAGAAGGACTCCTTTCGTGCCCCGACCACAATATGTTATTCAATTACAGGCAGGCTACAGTTATGCTCTCTCAAGAGAAAGGCCGGATGGAGCAAGAGTAAAAGCTGGGTTTAGAACAACGATGCAAGGCACATTCGCAAAATCTTATGTGCCACTTCTACCCGTAAATACATTTTATGTAGGGGTTCAACTTCCATTATCTACAAAAACAAATGCTCGATAATGATAAATAAATATTTGCTTATTGCCTTATCGGCCGCGCTTCTGTTTAGCGCATGTAAAAGAGATGTTAAATCAACAAAAAACATATCGTGCGATAATATCTATAGTAATCCGGCACACCCTAAAAGTGCGCTCTATCAAAATGTTATAGACAAATATGTAAAGAAAGGATTGCCCGGTATATCGGCATTACTTGCTGACAGCAACGGTATATGGTGCGGCGCAGCAGGCTATGCAGATCTCGAACATCAGATTGCATTTACTCCTTGCCACATTTCAAAAGGAGCAAGCATTACTAAGTTCTTAGTTGGAACGCTTACATTCAAACTTATGGAAGAGGGTTTCATAAATCTGGATGATCCGGTGAGTAAATATATTGATGAGGATGTTCTAAAAAAGATAGATAAGGCTGATGGCATTACCATCCGAGAACTAATGAATCATACCACCGGGATTTATGATGTCATTACTTCATCAAAGTTTTATTTAGCAGTGTTGAATAACCCTAATAAACAATGGACTCAAGAAGAATTGTTAAAGTTTGTTTATGGTGTTCCCGGATACGAGCTAAACAATCCATATCCGGCACACTACAGCAATACGAATACGTTATTACTAAGTATGTGTATTGATAAAGCTACCGGAAGAAAATACCACGAACTGCTTCGGGAAAAACTATTTAACCCATTGGGAATGAGTTCTACATTCTTACAAGGCAGGGAACAGATACCCACTAGTGCTGCGCAAGGATATTACGATTTACATAATAACAATACAATTGTTAATGTATCCAATCTTATCACCGGTAGCGGTAACGGATACGGGGGCATCTATTCTAATGTTTTTGATTTATATCATTTCATACAGGCTCTACTCTATGATAAAACTATCTTGAGCGAATCGTCATTAAATGAAATGAAAACATTTGTTCAGGAGGATGATGACTTTTTTACCGGCTATGGAATCATTAAAAAATTTACCAATAAAGCAACCTACGGCATCGGTCATACGGGTAGAGATTTAGGTTACAGTGCAGACTTATTTTATTTTCCCGAACGAGGATACACAATGGTGTTCTTTGTAAACTACGGAACAAATGGAAATAGCAATTTGAAGCCGGTCTTTATGGATTTTGAAAGTGACTTAGTGGATGCTCTATTAGCCGATTAATGTTACATTAGCCTTATGGAAGGGAAATACATATACCTCATTTTTTTAGCGATATATTTTTATTTACAATATCGAGCCGCCCAAAAGAAAAAACGACGCGAGCAAACGCCTGCCGGAACTAAAGAAAACTCACGTCAGGAAAAGAAACCTTCAACATTTCAAGAAATTATAAATGAAGTGCAGCGACAGGTGCAAGAAGCACAGCAGAAAAAAGCTCCTCCTTCTGCACCATTACAATCTAAAACAAAAGACAAAAAATTTTCTTTTGACTCCTATAAGTCTTTAGCGGATAAACACAATAAGAGTAAGGTAATTTATGAGCCTTTAACGACTAATGAAAAATTCTCGGGTGTGGAAGGTGAATCTGTATTTACGGAAGAAGAAATGACTGCAATCAATACCACCCACGTTACGCCTTCGGATGCTAAGCCGTTGCATCCCTTAGATTTACGCCAAGCTATTATCGCAGAGGCTATATTGAACAGGCCTTATGAATAAACAATCTGTGCAGTAATGCGTGAGCGTTGCTCTAAATAAATCTTCTTTTCCTGCGTATATTGATTTAACTCTTCTTCACGATAATGCCGCACCGTAACCAATTCTAATCCTGCATTGATTAACACTTTGTAATTTGATTGAATATGGGCCAATAGGTTTTTGATTTTAACAGAATCATTGTCCACGCATAGGGAAAAGCTCAATGCGGAGTTTTGCATTAAGTTGACTTTGACACCGCATTTATATAATGCTTTGAAAATTGCGCTCAGGTTATCTTCTGCTATAAACGAGAAATCTTTTGTTGTAATACTGATTAAGGCCTGATTTAATTTCTTTACCCACACCGGTGGCAGAGCATTGGATTGTATATCTTCTTTAATTACGGTGCCGCTTTCATGAAAGTTTTCAAACGACCGAACATACAGAGGGATATTCTTATTCTGAAGCGGTTTTATTGTTTTAGGGTGTATTACTGTAGCACCGTAGTAGGTCATCTCGATAGCTTCGTGATACGACAATTCGGGGATAAGTTGAGTTTGCTCAAAATAACGGGGATCAGCATTTAGTACACCGGGGACATCTTTCCAAATGGTTACCGACTCCGCACCAGTACAGTAGGCAATAATGGCAGCGCTATAATCGGAGCCTTCGCGTCCAAGAGTCGTTGTTATGTTTTCACTGGTACAACCAATAAATCCTTGTGTCAATAAAATCATTTTTTGATTTTGGCAACCCTTGCGAATGTTTGCCTCGGTTAGCTCCCAATGAATTTTAGCTTCTCGATAGGTATTGTCCGTTTTAATCCATTCACGAGCATCTACCCACTTTACATTAAGCCCGCAGGTTTGGAAATAAGTTGCAGCAATGCGTGTTGAAAGCATTTCCCCAATAGACACAATCTGGTCATATAGGTAGTTATATGATTCTGCAGGTGCATCCTCGAGTATCCAATCAATCTCAACAAAAGTGTTATTTACTTCTTCATAAACAGAATGTGTGGGGTCAGGTATTAATTCTTGCAAAATGTCAAAATGATGCTTACGAATTTCAGCAAGCAACTTATGTTCGTCTCCGGTTTGGCTCCAATAACTGTTTAATACCGCTTCCAGAGCATTTGTTGTTTTTCCTAAAGCCGAAATCACCAGAACCAATTCTGCACTTTGTTCTTCTTTTAAGATGAGACACACGTTGCGAAATCCTGCAGCATCATTAATAGAAGCACCTCCGAATTTATAAACCTTCATACCTTATTCTTTAAATCAATAATACCAAAGTGTGGCGGATGCAACTTACCGGTAATCCATTCGGGATCGAGAGAGGCCTGATATTTTTTATAAAATCTTAGAGCCGGTTCGTTCCAATTCAGCACGTGCCATCGTAATTGATTAGCACCTTTTTTTTTACAGTAAATAATCAGCCTTTCAAAAAGCAGTTTCCCCAAACCTTTACCGCGGCTCTTTTCTTCAACAATTAAATCGTCTAAATAAATATACCGTCCCTTCCAGGTTGAGTAAGCGTTATGAAACAAGGCCATACCGAGGATGTATCCATTTTCTTCAGCAACAAAACAAAAAAACTGAGGGCCATCCTTTCCCCAACCATCTTCTGCAAGTAAAATTGCAGTATTCGTGACTTCATCCGATGCATGTTCATATTCCGCTAATTCGCGAATAAGTCGCAGCAGTTGTGGAGCATCCTCTTTTTTGGCCTCTCGTAGAGTAATCATAATACACAAAAGTAGATAAGAGCATACAGAAAAATTGTTTCCTAGTTCATGCGCTTCATATAATTTCTCCACATTTGTAAAGATGTGTTACCATAACAGCTTAAATAAATCATTTCAGGAATTGGAGGCAGCTTTCGATGCGCACTTTGCAGAGCCTTTTGACTATAAGCCTATCTTTCATGGTAATGGCTTTACATTCTTAAAGTGGCCTGTAATTACAGCGGAACAACCGCACATCATACAACTATTTCATTGGGGATTAATTCCTTTTTGGTGTAAGACAATGGACGCAGCACAAGAAATGAGAAAGAATACCTTAAATGCCGTTTCAGAAACGATTTTTACAAAACCCAGTTTTAAGCATTGTCTCAAACATCAACGTTGTCTTGTGTTATCTAGCGGGTTCTTTGAATGGCAAACGTTGAATAAAAAGAAATATCCTTACTTTATATCATTAAGATCTCGAGAACTCTTTGCCTTTGCCGGGCTGTATGATACATTTACAGATAAGCAAACGGGAGAGGTAATTCAATCTTTTAGCATCTTGACCACACATGCTAATGTCTTAATGGAAAAAATACATAACAGCAGAAAGCGTATGCCGGTAATATTATCTAAGAATCAGGAGAGACAGTGGTTACAACAAGATATGGAAGAGGAAGATGTTCGGCAAATCTTAAAACCTTATGATGTTGACGATATGCAAGCTTACACGATTAGCAGATTAATAACCTCTCGGTTACAAGACAGCAATACATTTGAGGTGCTGGCTCCTTTTTCGTACAAAGAACTAACAGATTAAAAAGTGGAAGTTTATTATCACCCCGATATTTTAACAAATCAAAATCTTCCTGAAACGGAGGCTCATCATTGCCTGCATGTTATGCGTCATCAATCGGGAGACCGTATTTATGTAACCGATGGCAGGGGAGGGCTTTACCACAGTGCGATTTTGTCCACAACAAAAAAAGCGGTCACATTACAAATTTTGGATAAAGTAAGTCGGCAACAGCGCAGCCATTATATACAAATTGCCGTTGCACCTGTTAAGAATATGGAACGAATGGAGTTTATGGTTGAAAAACTGACAGAACTTGGTGTCGCAGAAATACTTTTTGTAAAAACACAACGCTGCGAGCGCGATAAAATCAACATTGAAAAATTAAATCATCGTGCTATTGCGGCAATCAAACAGTCTCGCAACCTGTACTTACCACAAATTCATTCCATGCAAGGTTATAAAGAGTTTATAGAAAAGAAACACGAAGCGGAATGTTATATAGCTGCTGTAGTTCAAGGAGAAACAACACTCTATTATCGTTTGCCGGGTGTACCGGGTAAGCAGCTCATTTTAATCGGCCCAGAAGGAGATTTCACCTCAGAAGAATTACAACAAGCCGTAGCGGCTCATTTTAAACCTGTAAGTCTGGGTGAATTTATTTTACGAACAGATACGGCTGCAATTGTAGCAGCTACTTTAGCGATTAATAAATCATCAACTGCTGCGTTTATGTAGTTTTGTTACTCTAATGAAAAAGATATTCTGGACATTGCTTCTTATTACAAGTGGGATACTTACGGCATTGAGTGTTACCCGAGAAAGCACGTTGAAACTTGCGTTACTCAAGTACAGTGGAGGAGGAGATTGGTACAATGATGTAAACTCATTAAAAAACCTGGCCCTATTTTGTAATAAAAACTTAGGAACAAATTTCAGCACAGAATACACAACCGTAGAAAGTGGCAGCACAGATATCTTTAACTATCCTATCGTATATGCTACAGGACATGGCAATTTCATATTTACAGATGCTGAAGCGGCTAATATGCACGACTATCTTGCCGGGGGAGGCTTTTTGATATTGAATGATGACTATGGTCTTGATCCCTTTGTTCGTCCGGCTTTTAAAAAGGTATTTCCCGAGTTGGATTTTATAGAGCTCCCCTTTTCACATCCGATCTATCATCAGAAGTATAACTTCCCGAATGGGCTTCCTAAAATTCACGAGCACGACGGTAAACCACCTCGTGGTTATGGATTAATTTATGAAGGCCGTTTAGTTTGCTTTTACGAAACCGAATGTGATTTAGGCGATGGATGGGATGATATACACAATGACCCCGAGGACAAACGTATCAAGGCTTTACAGATGGGGGCTAACATCGTGCAGTTTGTTTTTACGATGAAAGATACGAACCCTTAATATCCTCTCATCCCGATTAATTCCCGTACTTCCAGTAATGTTTTTGTTGCATTTTCTTTTGCTTTCACTTTTCCCATTTCAGTAATCTGCTTCAGCAGAGCATCATTGTTAGATATTTCTTTAGTCCGCTCCCGAATGGGAGAAATAAAAGCAATGATGTCTTCGGCTAACTTCTTTTTCATATCGCCATAACGAATGGCACATTTAGCATAAGCTGTATCAAACTCTTGTACAACACCGGGTTCAGATACTAAACTCATTAGTGTAAACAAATTCTTTATAGCCTCCGGCTTTTCGGAGTCGGGTGTTAACGGGCCACTATCCGTAACAGCTCGCATTACCTTTTTCTTAATTGCATCATTCTCATCTGTAATAAATATGGCGTTGCCTTCGCCTTCGCTCTTTCCCATTTTGCCACTGCCATCGAGTCCTGGAACCTTAATCAGTTGATCGGTATAACTAAAAGCTAACGGCAGAGGGAACACCTCGGTGCCATACATATAATTAAATCGCTGCGCAAAGTTGCGCGTCATTTCCAGATGTTGCTCCTGATCCTTGCCCACAGGAACTTTTACTGCTTTATGAATTAGGATATCGGCCGCCATAAGCACCGGATAAGTTAGTAATCCGGCATTAATATTATCGGGTTGCTGTCGAATTTTATCTTTGAAAGAGGTGCAGCGCTCTAACTCTCCAACGTAACTCAACATATTTAATAAAAGATATAACTCGGCTGTTTCCTGTAAGTCGCTTTGAATGTAGAGTGTACATTTTTCCGGGTTAAGACCGCAAGCAATATATTCTGCTATAACATTCCGAACGGAGTGCTGCAATTGCTTGGGATGAGGATGGGTTGTGAGGGAATGATAGTCGGCTACAAAGAAGTAGCAATTAAATTCACTCTGCATACGGATAAAATTCCTTACAGCACCAAAGTAATTTCCAAGATGTAAATGTCCCGTAGGGCGAATTCCACTGACAACAATTTCCATAGTGTGCGCAAAAGTAATTTATTCAAACACATTGCTGTTAACTGAAGTATCAAGTGAGTTAATGTGTTCCATTGCGTCACTGTATTTTTAAAGCATGAAGTTTGTAACGCATCTGCTTAAAGTATTGTGGGGATATTATTACTTTCTCATTTTTGCAATGGTCTTTCTATTATTCTATCCTGTTTTTTTATTATTACTTCAAAACGAAAAATACTTTGTTACAGCAAACAGGCTGAGAACCTTTTGGGCTCGAGTTGTATTGTTTTTAACCGGTCTTACTTACAGAGTAGAGAACAGGGCCAAGCTCAAAAGAAATAAGTCTTATATCGTTTGCCCTAATCATTTTTCATACCTCGATATTCCCACGACAGCGCTAATAGGTATTTACAATTATCGCTTTATGGCTAAGGCGGAATTAAACAAAATCCCAATTTTCAATATTTTCTTTAAAACTATTGATATCCCAGTGAACAGAGGAAACAAATCAGATGCATATAAAGCAATAAAGCAATCTGAAGAAAGTATCAATCATAAATTCTCTTTGGTGATTTTTCCCGAAGGAACTATTGGGGCACACCCTCCTGATTTATTAAAGTTTAAAAATGGTCCATTCAAATTAGCTATCGAAAAACAAGTGCCGATAGTGCCTGTAACATTTATTGATAACTGGAATCATTTATATGTAGATAAGCAGATTTATGGAAAGCCGGGCAGGCTGCGCATTGTAATACACGAACCGATTGACACAACTTCTATGACGGAAAATGAGTTGGAAACGCTAAAGGAAAAAGTCTATCAAGTTATCCATAATGAGTTGTCGCATTATTGGAGATTGAAGTAGCTATTCCGTTATCACCAGAAAATAGGCCTTCTTGCCTTTTTGCAGTAAAAGATATTTATCGTTAATAAGTTGTGTTGTATCAACTCGTAACTCGGGACCCTCAATAACTTTCTTGTTAATGCTTAGACCTTTACCTTGTATGCTGCGTCTTACTTCACTCTTAGAGGTAATAAATCCTGTAATGTCTGCCATAAGTTCCAAAACATCGATCCCTCGCTGCAAATGCTCTCTGGAAATCTTCGCAGATGGAACTCCTTCAAAAATCTGTTCAAACTCCGAGTTGTTGAATTGCTTTAGAGCCTCGGCCGTACTCTGTCCGAATAATACTTCAGAGGCTTTATGGGCAAATGCAAAGTCATCAGCAGAGTGAACCATTGTGGTAATTTCACGAGCCAATAATTTTTGCATTGCGCGAGTATGTGGTGCTATCTGATGTTCGGCTGCACAAGATTCAATCTGTTCTTGAGTTAGAAAGGTAAATGTTCTCAAATATCGTAAAGCATCTTCATCGGCGGCATTGAGCCAGAATTGATAGAACTTATAGGGAGAGGTTTTATTCGGGTCTAAGAAAATATTCCCGCTTTCGCTTTTCCCAAATTTGCTGCCATCGGCTTTGGTAACTAAAGGACAAGTGATGGCATACGCTTCGCCTCCGCATTTGCGTCGGATTAATTCTGTACCGGTAGTCATATTCCCCCACTGATCGGATCCCCCTAATTGCAGTCGAACATTTTTATTTTGATACAAAAAGTAGTAATCATATCCTTGCAGTAGCTGATAAGAGAATTCTGTGAAAGAGATACCTCCTTCCAAGCGATTCTGAACAGAATCTTTTGCCAACATATAGCTTATGGTAATATGCTTACCTACATCACGTAAAAATTGTAAAAAACCCATATCCTTAAACCAATCATAGTTATTCACAACTTCCGCATCTGTATTCCTATTTCCAAAATGAAGAAATTTCTCCAGTTGCTTTTGCTGACGTGAAACATTATAGCGTACTTGCTCTTCATTTAGCAAATTGCGCTCGGCAGATTTCCCGGATGGGTCGCCAATCATTCCGGTTGCCCCACCAACAAGGGCAATGGGTTTGTGCCCATGACGTTGCAGATGTTTAAGCAATAATATAGGCACTAAATTTCCGATACCCAATGAATCCGAAGTAGGATCGAACCCTACATAACCTGCGGTACTTTCTTTATTTAACTGTTCTTCAACACCCGGAGTCATTTCCTGTAACATACCGCGCCATTGCAACTCTTCAATAAAAGCATTCTTGATCATAGTGGGGCAAAAGTAGAAAAATTGCTCTCTATTGTCTTGCAGATTCGAGCAGTTGCAAATCCGTTTGATATGGAATAACCTCCGCAAAGGGGTGAAATAAATATACCTTGTGCGTTTGCACTTCTTCGCATTGAATACGTTTTCGTATCACATTTCCTTTTCGAAAAAGACGTCCATTTATTGTGTGAAACAAAGCACCTTCGGCTAATTCTTCTACACGCGGGCGTTGAACACGATCATACTTTGCCAAAATACGCATTAAGTATTCATCAGAACATGTTGATGATCCGGGAGCCTTGGCATATTCGTATAGTGCTTTTAAAATCTCATCCGGAAATACAGACAGACTCATGAATGAGTGTATTAATTCAGCGAAAATAGCTTTCCAAACTTTTCCGTGTGCAGGTACCTGATTCCTATACATCATCCAACACTTCAAATGGGCTATTTCATGTATAAACGTGATCAAAAACGAGTGCCGGTTCAGGTTTTTATTTATAGAAATGCGATGCCCTTTATTTCTATAAGGATGGCGATAATCTCCATACTTGCTGCTGCGTTGCGGTGTTAATGTAACATGGATTTTATACTCAATAATCCAGTCTATAACAATTGGAACAGCACTCTCTGCGACATAGGGGGCAATGAGAAGACTTAGTTTCTGTCGTAGTTCTTCGTCATAAGTTAACATCCATGTATTGAGGTTATTTAACCTTTTTATTTAATTGTATAAATGCAGAAATCTCTATTACAGTATAGCAAATGTAAAACAAGAAAAAAGGAAGAATAATTAATACACTTGGAGGCTTTTGAATGAGGGAATAAAATAGCACAAACAATACAGAGGCAAAGAGTTTAATAGTCATACTACCCATAACAGCCGTACTGAACATGCGATGATTTTTTCCCGAAATGCTACGGGATGCAACGGCATAAATCACGGCTGTAATAATTGCAAAGAAGAGAATACTGCTATATGCAAAAGCATTTATGAAAGTTAAGCCACTGTATTGTTGAGTAACATAAGTAATCATAGTCAACGACACACTAAGGATAATCAAACGCAAGTAAAAACTCATTCAGGGCTTACCGGTAGTTTTGATGATAAGTACAAACACTGCAATAACGGCTATAATTAAAAGGGAGAGTAAGAAGAAAGGAAAAGAGGTTGCAAAAAACTTATCCAGATAATAACCACCGGTTAATCCGGCAAGCATTGTAGCCACGATTTGAAATGCAAGGGATGAATATTTCATCCACTCATTTTTCATACGGCTTCTTTTTGCTTAATCTGTGTTGTGTTTGACTTTTCGTTAGGTTTAATTTCTTTAACTCCCATACGGCAGTTGCCATTAAACTTGGCACCGGCTTCAACCACAAATTTGGTTGTGGTAATATCACCCTCCAGATAGGACGTTGATTTCATAAACAGCAGTTCATTGACCTCAATAGAGCCAAAAATTTTACCACTTATATCTGCATTTTCGCAAATTAAGTCGCCTTCAATGGAGCCGGTTATACCTACAACGATTTTAGCTTTGCTGGTAACAGTACCTTTCACCGTGCCATCAATACGGATATCGCCGTCACATTGAATGGACCCTTCAATGCGTGTGCCTGAGCCTATAGTATTCAATATTGGCCCATTGGCTACTGGAGTTTTTAAGTTGTTGTTTGTCTCTGACATATCGTTCTTTTTGTTGAACATGTGATTGTATTGGTTGTTTTTTATTTAAAGACGATGTAGTCTCTTGGATTCATAGGAATACCATTGTACCATAGCTCAAAGTGTAAGTGTGGCCCCGTAGAATGCTCTCCGGTATTCCCGATAATGGCGATCACATCGCCCGCCCGCACATAACTACCTTCTTTCTTGAGTAACACTGAATTATGTTTATACAAAGATATTAAATTATTGCGGTGCTGCAAGGCTATTACATAGCCTGTTTCACTAGTCCAGGCAGAGAATAAAACCACCCCGTCCATTACAGCTTTAATAGGTTCATTTTCAGGAGCTACGATATCTACACCAAAGTGATCTTTTTTGGGATCAAATTCATCGGTAACATACCCTTTTAAAGGAGGGAAGAAATAAAAGCTCTTGAGACTCGTATTCTGACTCATATTTGGATTAAGAGATAGATTTAAGCCGAGGCTATAACTACTTTCACTTTCCATTTGCTTGCGCAGTTCTTTTTCTTTGTCCGAAACGGTTTTTAGATTAATGGTATCGTAAAGTTTCTTAGGTGCACCGACATCAATAACCGGCGTATCAATTTTAACTACGGGAGTGTTCCCGTTAACAATTTGTAATAAGTTATTGATGTATAAATCATTTGCCTGCGATTCATTTTCTAGCGAGTCTGCACGCATTTGGAGAGATACAATCTCACTCCTATAATCGCTGCCTGTGTACCCCGGAATATATTCTTTTAATGGGGTAAAAATCAATACCGATGAAATTAACAGCACCAAAAAAACAAATATGGTGCTAAGAAATAAATAAACATTAAAGCGTGAAAGCCGAAAGGAACTCACTTCCTCAAACGACTCATCATTCAATATAACCAGACGATACTTATTCGTCAATCGCTTCATCCAGTTCTTGCTCTCTTTTACAGAATCGTCCATTATACAATATTACGGTGTTGATTGTTTTAGATGTAAAACGAAATTTTAAAATATTTTTGTCGTTAAGCTGGATGAAATCTAACGGATACTGACTTTTTACCGTCAATTCCTAGCACGTTTTCATCGAAAAGCGAGTGTAATATAGAAAACCAAAACAATTTGAAGCATAGCATAAGAAGCATTTTTATTTTTCTGCTCATAGCCGGAAGCATGTGCTTTAACCCGTTCGATATACTTGCTCAATCAAGATATAGTCTAATCGGTAGAATATATCATAATACAGTACATCGCTATAATGCCTATTACAACGCTAATAATAAAATGAAGGCAGGACAGCGGGGCATAAATAATTCACTTCAAGATGATTACTCTAAATTACTGCCTGTTGACAAAGGGGAACTAAGTAGCGGAAGTTCTATTCCCGATATTGACTCTATCATCACCCGATTGACGGTTGCCAATAGAATTCATTCAAAAAGCAAATGGGTAGATGATTGTAATTTGATGATAGGTAAAGCTTATTATATGAAGAAGGATTATGAAAGTGCTCTACAATCATTCCAATATATCGTTGGATCATATCGGCCGCCTAAAGGGAAACAACCGGTTACTGAACGGTCGCAAAAGGGAAAAAAATTGGAATATGAGGGTGTGAAAGTACCTTGGCTGCAACCCAAGCGTTCCCTTTTGGGCTCATTAAGACACCAGCCCGTAAAGGATGAAGCTATTTTGTGGTTAGTGAGTAGTTATATCAAACTAAAGAAATATTATGAGGCAGAAACCATTATTAAAATGGCTGAAAAGAATTATGATTTTAGTTATAAATATCGCGCCTTATTAGAAGCTCGCTATGCGCAGATGTTGATAGATCAGGAGCGATACAAAGATGCTATTCGCCCCTTAATACACGCCATAGCTATGACAAGAGATAAAGCAACGAAGAGGCGTTACGTCTATATTTTAGCACAACTTTATCAACTTACAGATAACTCAGATAAATCCATTAAAACATTTAAAGAGGTGCTGTCCATGCAACCAGACTACAAAATGGATTTTAATGCACGCATCAATATTGCACGCTCCTTTACCGGTAAAGGAAAAACATCGGTTAAGGAGGTGTTAGACATTTTGGAGAAGATGGCCAAAGATTCTAAGTACGAAGAATTTTTAGACCAGATTTATTACACCATGGCTGAAGTTTATTTGACACAGAATGATAAGGATAAGGCTATGGATTATTTACAACTCTCTGTACAATCCAGTGTGAGCAACAACAATCAGAAAGGCTTGAGCTATTTGAAAATGGGTGAATTAGCCTTTACATCGCAACAATATAAGCCTGCTAAGTTTTACTACGACAGTACTCTGCAATTTATTTCAAAATCATACATTGAGTTAGATGCAGTCCAAAACAGAAGTAATATCCTCAACAATTTAGTGCAGCAGCTAACCATAATTCACGATGAAGATAGTGTAATTACGCTGGCGAACATGACTGAGAGCCAACGTAAATCTGCTTTACAAAAAGCATTAATTCAAATAGAAAAGCAAAAGCAACTGGAAAAGCAAAAGTTAACTCAACTCAACAGAGTGAATACCGGTGGCGGAAATCAAACATTAAGCGGAGGTTCGTTCTACTTTTATAATCCGGTACAGCGCGCAAACGGCTATAATGACTTTATCAAAGATTGGGGTAATCGTAAGCTCGAAGACAACTGGCGCAGGGCAAACAAATTATCCGTTATGAGCAGTGACCTGGATTCATCACAAAACAAACAAGAAGAAAAGCAACTTACCCTTGCTGATTTAGAAGCAGGATTACCTTTGACTCCTGAGAAGATGGAGAAATCCATACAACATCTTATGGGAGCATATTATGCTGCCGGTACCATCTTTAAAGAAGATTTGCAAAATGATAAAAAAGCAATCGAATACTTTGAAAAGTTGAGCAACAAGTATCCGAAAAATGATTTTGAACCTCAAACGCTGTATCAACTTTATATTCTATACACACGAAAACCAGACGAGGCACAAGCTTTAGCAGCAAAGAATAAGCTAATAGCAGATTACCCGGATAATACATTCACGAAACATCTGTTGAACCCGAATACACAGATACAACAAACAAATAAGACCGATGCAGGTGAGCGTTATTACAAATATGCCTTTCGCATGTATAATGAAAGTCAGTTTCCTAAAGTGATTATTGCGGCAGATTCTGCTGCTAAGGCTTTTAACAAATCGATTTATATGCCTAAGTTTGATTTGCTACGAGCATTTGCAATTGCACAAACTAAAGGCAAAGATTCGCTGAAAGCTGCACTCACTATGTTTTTGATAAAATATCCAAGCGGGGAAGAAAATCAAAAAGCTAAAGATATTTTAGCAATGATTGAAAAGAATTCAAAAAATGAGAAGCCTAAAGTAGTGAATGATGCACCATCAAAAAGCGATTATGAATATAAACCGAATGCATCTCAGTTTATTGTGGTTGTATTTGATGAAATTAAACCAAGTAATAAAGCCATAGCGGATTCTCTTATACTCTACAATGCCAAGATGCGCTCATCTGAAAGCCTGAAAGTAAATACCATGCTGTTGGATGAAACTAGACAAATGGTATTGGTAAAACAATTTAAGAATAGCACTTTGGCTATGATGTATTACAACGAAATGCTTGCTAACGAAAATCTGTTTGACTCTGTTGAAACCACCTATCACACTTTTGTGATAGATGATAAAAACTTCAGCACATTTTTCAAGACTAAAAACCTTGATTTATACATGGCATTTTTTGATAGCAATTACAAATAAACTATGGCAAAGAATAAAGAGAAGGGCCGTTTTAAGATTTACATCATTATGCTATGGAGCATGACTGTGCTCTTCATTCTCGCAGTTGCAGGATTATTTGTATTAACAGCAGATGGATTGTTTGGTGATATGCCTTCATTCGAACAATTAGAGAATCCGAAAAGTCAACTTGCTACAGAAGTTTATTCATCTGAAGGGATATTATTAGGAAAATACTATTTCCAGAACAGAAGCATCGCTTCGTTTGAAGAGATTCCTCCACTATTAAAGAACACACTGCTCGCAACGGAAGATATACGCTTTTATGATCATAGCGGTATAGATTACAAAGGCACCTTGCGCGCCATCTTCTCAACCTTGATGGGTGATAAAGAAGGGGCCAGCACAATTACACAACAGTTAGCAAAAAACCTTTTTCCTAGGCCGAAAGAGAGAACCCTTGTCTCTACGCTAACTGCAAAATTGAAAGAATGGATTACATCGGTTAGGCTGGAGCGACATTACACCAAAGATGAAATCATCAACCTGTATTTGAACACGGTTGAATTCAGCGAAAATTCGTATGGTATTAAATCGGCAGCACGTACCTACTTTAACAAAATACCGGATTCACTAAAAGTTGAAGAAGCAGCCCTGCTAATCGGTATGTTAAAAGGAAGCACGCTATATAATCCAAGACGTAATCCCGGGAAATCCTTGGCTCGACGCAATGTCGTGCTGGATCAAATGTCAAAATATAAGTTCTTAACACCACTGGTCGCTGATTCAATAAAGAACCTGCCGATAAAACTCAATTATATCAGCCCGGATCATAACGAGGGTTATGCAACCTATTTCCGAGAGTTTTTAAGGATGGACTTGCTTAAATGGAGTAAAGAGAACACTAAGGCTGATGGTACAAATTATAATATTTATACAGACGGCCTGAAAATATATACCACCATCAGCTACAAGATGCAGCGCTATGCCGAGATAGCTGTTAATAAACACATGCGAGAATTGCAGGATCAGTTTTTCAAAAGTTATAAAACAAAACGACCGTGGGGAGATAATGATGACTTTATTGCAAACGCAATGAAACAGTGTGATCGTTACATACGAATGAAAAAACGTGGCGCACCCGAAGATTCAATTAACCTGGCTTTTAAAACACCAATAAGCATGACGGTATATTCCTATAAAGGAGATTTAGATACCGTTATGTCTCCTTGGGATTCTATTAAATACTATAAAATGTTCTTGCATACCGGATTTATGGTTATGGATCCGCTCAGCGGTAATATTTTGGCATGGGTTGGTGGCATTAACCATAGGTATTTTCAATATGATCATGTGAATATTAGAGCAAAGCGTCAAGTAGGCTCAACCATAAAGCCTATACTCTATACACTAGCTATTGAGAACGGCTACTCTCCTTGTTATACGGTAGCCAATCAAAAAGTGGTCTTTGAAAACTTTAATAACTGGTCGCCGGATAATTCGGATAACAAGTACGGAGGAACACTTACCTTATTTCAGGGTCTTGCCGGTTCTGTAAATACGATAAGTGCCTATCTAATGAAGCAGCTCGGCCCACAGCCTATGATTAATCTTGCACAACGAATGGGCATTACCAGCAATATGGATCCTTATCCCTCCATCTGCTTAGGAACACCCGATATTTCCGTTTATGAAATGACAGGGGCATACAGCACATTCGTAAACCACGGCACCTATACCAAGCCGCAATACATTACTCGCATTACTGACAATCAGGGCACTTTGATACAAGAATTTCAATCAAAGCAAGTTGAGGTAATAAATGAGTCGGTTGCTTATGTGATGTGTCGTATGTTACAGAACGTTGTAGATATTGGAACGGCACGGCGAATTCGCTTTAAGTATAATCTTAAAGGAGAACTTGGGGGTAAGACAGGTACTACACAGAGCAACACCGATGGTTGGTTTATGGGTATCACGCCTCAACTATGTGGAGGATGCTGGGTTGGAGGTGAAGACCGAATCATTCGATTTCGTTCGATGCAATTTGGGCAAGGCGCGGCTATGGCTTTGCCTATTTGGGCCTATTTTCTACAATCCGTCTATGCGGATAAGAGCTTAGGAGTAACACCGGATGCGCATTTTCAGCCACCTATAGAAATGAATATTGAAATAGACTGTGCTAAGTATAATAAAGGAGGCACGACCAACAACCTCATCTTCGGCGAAGAATAAGGAGCTCATCTCAATAGGTATGCGATTTGTTTTAATTTTTGGATATTCAGTGTAAATGTATAGAAGCGCGGCATGTTGTTGTAGGGATGGAGCTTTGAGAAAGCCAGCCTTGAGTGTGTAGGAGAGGTACCAAACGTGATGAGTGCTATGAAGTAAGGAGTTATTTCGGTTCAGAGGGGAGATGCATATTTGCTATAAACAGAGAGAATGCCCTACGTAAGTTTGGTTTATTAAATAATTTTAATGTTAACAAACCAAAAAAACAAATTTTAATTATGCTTCCAGAAGAAGAACTGCAAAGAAGCGGTGAAACGATCTATGAGAGGAATATGACCTTCACTGTTGTGAACGGCATCCTGGTCTATTTCGAGAACAACAACGACCGTGACGTGCCCAAGATATTGGAACGCATACGCGGGGTGATTGAGTCGGAACAGATAAGGGTTCGCAACATGTACGAAATTCAATTCACAGGAATAGATGGACCCGAAAATCTTTTCGTATCCATCTTTGACAACAGAAACAAGTTCAAAGAACGTATGTTTCTCCGTCTATTTGCTGAAGAGCAGGAGCCAGGATAAGTGCTTCACAAAGGAGGTACAACCAACAACCTCATCTTCGGCGAAGAATAAGGAACTTACCACAATAGGTATGCGACTTGTTTTAATTTTTGGATATTCAGTGTATTCCTTGCGTTTATTTACTCATCTCAGCTAAATACTTATAAAAGTATGGTATGGTTTCAATGCCTTTGTAATAATTAAATAATCCGTAATGCTCATTAGGCGAGTGTAGAGCATCACTATTTAGACCGAAGCCCATTAAAATTGTTTTTAATCCTAATATTTGCTCAAAGCTCGCAACAATGGGTATGCTGCCGCCTTCGTATGCCGGTATAGGCTTTTTACCAAATGTGGCTTCCATAGCTTTGCTTGCAGCGGCATAGGCAACACTGTTTGTTGGTGTAAGAGCTGCTTCGCCACCATGGTGCGGCGTTACGGTTACTTTAACAGATTTTGGAGCTATGCTTATGAAGTATTTGGTAAACAACTCGGTGATTTTGTCTGATTTCTGATTGGGAACCAATCGCATACTTATTTTTGCAGATGCCTTAGAGGGCAAAACCGTCTTTGCTCCTTTTCCGGTATAGCCACCCCAGATTCCGTTACAATCAAGTGTAGGTCTTATACTGGCTCGCTCCAAGGTGGTATATCCTTTTTCGCCTTCTACTTCGTTAATCTCTAATTCCTTCTTATAGTCTTCCAGATTAAAGGGAACCTTAGCCATTTCTGCACGTTCCTCGGCATTAAACTCACGCACATCATCATAAAATCCCGGAATAGTAATATGATTGTTTTCATCTTTTAAGGAGGTAATCATTTTTGCCAGCGTATTGATTGGGTTTGCAACGGCACCGCCATATACTCCCGAATGTAAATCACGTACAGGACCTGTTACTTCAACCTCAAGATAACTTAAACCGCGTAAGCCAACGGTAATAGACGGGCAATCGTTAGCAACCATAGAAGTATCCGAAACAAGAACGACATCTGCCTTTAGTTTGTCTCTGTATTTTTCTAAAAATGAATTCAAATTGCTGCTGCCAACCTCTTCTTCGCCTTCAATCATAAATTTAACGTTACAGTCCAGATTGCCTGTTTGCATCATCACTTCAAACGCTTTAATGTGCATATACACTTGTCCTTTATCATCACATGAGCCACGGGCAAATACTGCTCCCTGTGGATGACGATTGGTTTTCTTTACGACCGGTTCAAAAGGAGGCGAGTCCCATAATTCATAAGGATCCGCAGGTTGTACATCATAGTGCCCATACACTAATATGGTAGGCTTTTGAGGATCGGTTATCTTTTCTCCATATACGACAGGGTATCCCGGCGTGGTAATAATTTCAACATTATCAGCACCGGCAACTTTCAACTTTTCTGCAGCGTAAGCAGCAGCGCGCAGCACATCTTTTTCAAATTTTGGATCGGCACTTACTGATGGAATGCGCAGCCAGTCTAATAACTCGCTTAGAAAACGATCTTTGTGTTGTTCTATGTAAGATTTCATCTTTAGATAAAATTTAGGAACACAATAATAGTAAGGATTTGCCTAAAGTCGGTCAAGTCTCACGCAATACTTGCTCATAAACATCCGTTGTCTGACGTATGATATGTTCAATGCTGAAAACCGTATCGGCTGTATTGCGAGCAGCCTTTTTAAGTTGTTCGAGAACAGCTTGATTTTGATAAGCATAAGTTAATTGTTCGGCAAGTGAGGTTGCCTTTTCAGTTTCAAACATCAGGCAATTATATTGATGGTGAACATATTCTTTAAAGAAAGGCAGATCGGAACAGATTACAGCACTGCCGTAATGCAGCGCATTAACTAACACTCCGCTGGAAAAAATTTCTCGATAGGGCAGCACGACTAAATCTGCAGCAATAAAATAATCCGGTTTTATTTCATTAGAATGATACTGTAAGTGAAGTGTTGTTTGAGAGGCTATTCCTGTTTGTTGAATTTGTTTTTTAAATTCATCAAATCCAACTTTCCACGGAATACCCGCAATTAGCAACCGCACATCTGCTTTTCCTTTCAATGATTGAGCAAATCCGTTAATGAGTATATCAAGCCCTTTAACCTTTTTGATTTGACCAAAGAACATCACGATAAAATCATCTTGTGATAAACCTAATGCTTGGCGCGCCTCTCGTTTACTTCGCTTAGGATTGTAGTAAAGAGTGTCTTTATCGGTTACCGGAATAACATGAATATTTGATTCAGGGGTATTCGGAAAATAGTTTAAGATTCTTTCTTTTGCATAAGTCGATAACACAATACTGTGTGGGTTCAGTTTTTCAAATCGTAAGTACTTTGACATAGAATGACTTTGACCGTATCGTACAAAATCCTCAACATCATGAACGGTTAACACTGTTCGTATTTTTTTTTTCTTTAGAAGATATTGATTTAAATATTCGCGGTTGGCAAAATGATAAATATGTAAGTGAGCTATATCTGTTTTTTGCTTTTGACAGTCAGTAACTGTTCTAAATGCCCCTTCTGCATATCGTAAGCCGCGAATTAATTGCGGAGCCTTACCATATATCTTTTTATAAAATTTCTTTACATCAAATAATGGCTTATGAAAAAAGTCAAAATTTGTTTCATCACATGTATAGAGCGTGGTGTAATATGCTGCTTGTTGAAGCCCGTTACATAGATTATATAGAAATAATTCGTTGCCGCGATGGCCTCCCACCGGCTCTATCATGGCCACTTTACGTGGTTTCATACCAGGCTTTTAAATTGAGCCCCGTTATTTCTTCGGTGCGTTTTAAGTCTTCAGTAAATAAGGAATGAAGCAAAGCTCTTGTTTGAGGTAAAGGATGCAACTCCGGTTTCTTAAAAAGGTAAGTTTTAATCTTACGACTGGGTCCTTCACCTAATAGATTCTTTATTCCGCGACGAACAGGGTCTGAGGCATAGATTGAACGAATAAAATTATTCCGGGGCATTTCGGCACCATTAAAAATTTTGTGTCCATGTAATTTCACTTGATCTATTTGTAAGAAATCACACACCTCATTGAAAAACTTTTGTGAGTCCTTCTTCAGATCATCATACAGCCCTATGAATAATTGAGATTTTTCAAAAACATCAATATAATTCTTAAGTTGCTTGTAATACAACCCCAGTTCAATATATTGTTGATAGTGTTGTGTGTTACGGCATCCATTAACACGCTTTTGTACAATGTCATCGAATGAATCATTAACGTAATTTAACTTGTAATCCATTAAATAATGACTCCATGCACGATCAAACGGATTTCGCAGCAATACGATTATTTTAGCAGTCTGATTAAAGGTGTGAATATGACGTGCAGTACTCGGATAAAATAAATAGGATACACTGGCTTCACCTACCTCTTTTACAAAACCCGGCTGCTCCGTAGTAAAAAGATTAAGATAGGACTGTTCATCACCGACAGAATCATCCTTGTAATATAGATTTTGATTTTTTAACTCAGAGTAAGAAAAATAATTAGGCTCCTTGAGGTGACTCATTAATACCTGCGGATGCTCGTCTAAATAAGAATAGAGCGAAGTTGTTCCTGCTTTAGGAGCACCTATAATAAAGAAAGTAGGGCGTAGCTTCTGCAAATTTTTAGTTATAGAGGTACTTGTAAATATCCGCAAGAGTAATTTGAAATGTTGATACTATTTAAACTACTCTTTAACATAAGAACTGTGGGTGTTCCCTGATTATTCAATTTCCCATCTGCTTTATTTATCCCAAAACCATCGTATAAATTACTTGACTGCAAGCAATGAATGGTTGTATTGGTTTGCATAGGAATACTCTTATCATTAACCGTAAGAGAGTTTATCTTAAAAGGCTCGTTACTTGTATTCTGAAAATAAATCGTAAGCTTTTTAGTGAGTCTATCATAATATGCAGTGCAATACAAATCTTTTTTATTGCTTTTAACGTCACAGAGAATCGTATTGGAATTGAAAATAGGTTGTATAAGTTGATGTGCATAGTAAGGTGTTTTTCGAATATATGGGTCGGCAGCAAGGTCTGTGTAGGTTTCACGTTCTGTTTTATCCATAATCATACAAGTTCCATAGATATCACCTGCAAGAGTTTGATAGGTGGCTATTGTAATCTGATGTTCGTTTTTATTGTTAATTACGTTTATGGCATCATAAAATCGGGAGATAAACATGTTGAGCAGGAGCGTGTTTCCATAACGTCCTTCTGTTGATTTAGTTGCAAGATTCCATTCTGTAATCCAGAAGGAACGTGATTTCCCAAATACATCACGGTACATATTGATAGAAGTTGGGAAAGTGTATCCCGTAATATTTTGTATTTCATCCAAAGCGCAATCAAACATGGAATTTACACTGCCGGAGCAATCTAATGGAAAATAAAAATGCAGTACGACCGCATCGTAAAAATTCTCTTTGGCTAATTGTTGATTCCAATCTGCGAAATAAGCAGCTTCACTGCCGCTAGGTGGGTTTTCATCAGCAATATCTCTGATGGGTGCCCCGCATACAGCTACCGGCATGTTGGGATATTCTTGTTTGATTTTTTGTACAAGTGCTTTTGCGCGTGCAATATATTGACGTACATCATTATTAAACACACCACGCATACGAGGAAGGTATAACTCATTACCTAATTCTACACCACAAACAGGAACATTTTTACTTTTAAAATATTTAAGAAGTGATATAGTTTCATTATCATCTGCAGTAACGAGATTAGCACAAACCAATACTTTTGAATGACTTTGTAAGGCAAGGCTAACAAAGTCATCAATATAGTGTGTGCTATTAGATTTCTCATCTACGTATGCATTTTGTTTTTGAAGATTCTCTGCATAACCCGGATGTATAGATTTGATCTCACCTTGATTTAATCCATATCCCGCTTTATTCCAATGGTAAAATTGTGCCAGCGTTCCTCCGGGCCAGCGTAACACATTCATGTGAAGGGAGTCCACAAGGGATGTGAATTTAGTTGTTGTTGCATCCGTTTGCCAATACATTGATGAGGTAGAAACTCCATACACCAAAGGTTCTATAGGAACACCCTGTTCGGGTATGCTTATACTTATATTTAATGGTGTTGAATTTTTATTTTGATTTTGTATGCAAGCAGGTATCGCAAGCAACAAATAGAGCATAAAATTAAGATAACCGAACATGGCTTTCGTATTTTTTGAAGTAATAAATAATCATTATGAAGAAAAGAGTAACTGACGGCCCGGAGGCAAAGAATATATAACCGCTGAAAATACTCCTGAGATAATAATAAAGCAGGAAGTACTTGATGTGGGTGTATAAAAGCGGCTGCGAATCGAACTTATACCTTCGCATCCATCTGAACATATATATAAACTGAATATGCACGAGCAAGAACCCAATGACTCCATATACAAAAAAGACACCAACAATCCCCAAATCGCTGGGAAAAAACTTTTCAACTAAAGAAAGATTTCCACCCCAGTTATCACTCCACTTGCCATTTCCGAATATCCAGGCCGAAGGGTGTTGCGAGGCAAACTTATTCATCGTGAGTAATTCGGAAAGACGCGAATCGGCGCTACCTTCACCTGTTTCTTCACCTTGAATAACATCAATAAAATTTCCATATTGCCCGATAAGAGTATTAAATTTTTGTGGAGAAATAAGAAACAAACCTCCCAATGCGACAAGAAAGATTGCTGCAGACAGGCTGATATATTGAGTAAAACGTTTTGCTGTGGTGTTGAAGATTAGAATAAGAAAGAAGATAATTGCGGTAGTGATAACGATACCGCGCTTTTGTAAAAAGAAAAGGAAGTAAGCAAAGAATAAAGCACTTGCTATAAGCCAAATATTTTGTTTCATTCGAATTGCCTTAATGAAATAAAATAACATGGCATATCCAAGAAAGAAATTATTAAACTTAAATCCGCATCCGCCTTTAGCTTCATTACAGTAAACGAAACTGCTTCCGCGAAATTTGCCCGCATCAAAAACAACTTCCGCACCGATATAAAGAACAAGGCTAACCCAGGCAACGCCGAGCATTAGACGATGTATCTCTGTTAAGCTTATAAATTTATTTGTTAAGAAATAAAATACGACAAGGCTTCCTAGTCCTATAAACCAAAACTTTTGTGTTGTAAACCCATTAATTAACGGTTGTCCCCAATATAATTTGGCCATTACAGCAGAATATAAAGGTATTCCAAAACTCATCGAGAGCACCAGCATATCAATAGCATCAAGCCGTTGCGTTTGTAAAAGCTTATTTAGAAGATATATAACAATAAAAAGCATAACCGTTACAGTAAATAACTGTTCAACGTTTGTGATATAGTCTGCAAGAGGCGAATTAGTAAAATACTGAAAACTAATAAGCAATATCAACAGCGTTATAATTTGATAAGCGGCTTTGCGCAACAGAATGAATTCGCTTTGTTCAGAAATCATTTTTTACAAACTACAATGAATTTATTCTTTTGCCAAAGATAACTCGGAGTACCAAAAAGGCGTGGCGTGCCTTTCCTTGAATCAATCGTTTTATGAAAATCATAGCTAGCCGGATATAGGCAATGGGCAATAGAATGGGAAAGTGCTTTGTATATAATCGAATCAAATTGCCGTATTGCAATATCAATACATGATCGGGTGCATCTTGCATTTTTATTTTTTTACCACTCGATGCTCCTTGGAGATGATAGACGACAGCTTGGGTACACGTATAGTTTGTGAAGCCGCTTTTCTCCGCACGAATGCACCAATCGTGTTCTTCTTGATAAAGAAGAAATGACTCATCCATTAATCCGACAGTGGTAATAAACCTTTTACTGAAAAACATACAGGCGCCATACACGTAGCTGGGTTTAAAAAGAAGCGGGTATTGTCCGCTATCCGTTTCGAATGCACCTATATTTCGCTGCCAGGCCGTCCATTTATTAAAGTATCCGCCAACAGAATTTATTGCAGATCGAGTGCCGCTAAAGAGAACCTTAGCTCCAAGAATCCCACAATCGTTGATGGAGACATAGGTCGTTAGCAACTGTTGGATACAATGCAGTTGTGTGGTGCAATCATTATTTAAAATCATTAGAAACACTGCATCAGAATTATTTATTGCAATTTGAATTCCACGGTTTGCAGCAGCAGCATAACCAAGATTACTTAACATTTGACACCATAGAATACCTTGACGGCGTATCTCGACCTCGATCGGTACTTGTTTGAAAAATTGGATATGGTTGTAATCACTTTTGAGTTCAGACTCGGATACGTTCGATGCATTGTCGCAAACAATTATGCTTACAGGATAAGAAGACGCTAATAATGAATTAATGCAATTCCTGGTGTTAGTATAATCTCCAAAGTGAACTACTATACAACAAACAGAAGTTGCGTTATCCATTATTTAATCCAGTGATTTAATGAATAGCCTGTAAGGACTGATGTTTTATGAATATCCTCAATAAAGTAAGGCATTAAAGCTGCATAATCAGCATCAGTTAGTATAGGTAAATTCTTCTTCTCATAAGCCAATTGTCGCAACCGATGGCGTAGTTCATCGGGGATTATCCGGAATATCTTTCGTTTAAAATCCTTTTTGCGATTTAACCACTTAAAGAAAAAATTCCTCGGTAATGCTGCAGTATTGTATTTTTTCTCGGTATTAAAATGAAATGAAGTTAATCCGGTAAATATTCGTATTTCTTCTATGATTTGCAAGGTGTTCCTGACATAATCATCGTACATAATAATTTTTACTTGTTCTTTTGGAAAGAGGTCTAAATATCGTTTGATAGAATCAGCATAAGTACTGAGTTCTACATATAAATGTGAAATACCCCATCCTTTGTATTCTTTCCGAACATCTCTCTGAACCTCTTGAATAAAGGACAAATTGCTATTGTGTTCACTTTTTAGATCCATAACATAATGTGAAAATGCACGCTCTACGGGTTGTCTGATTATTATAATAATACGTGCATTAGGATTTTTATCAAAGATGTTTTGGGCGGCCACTTTGCTATATAGGTAAGAAACGGAACTGTCAATAGTTAAAAGCCCTTGTGTGTTCTTATATAATTTTAAATAATCGGCTTCTTTACGAATATAAGATGAATGGATAATACGGTTATTTGCAATAGCTTGGTCTATATCTTTTATTTTATAATAGTTAAAATCACTTGAAAAATTTTCAATGTCTATATCATTCGAAAAGAAATGAGGCTCTTTAATAACGGAACGCATTACACCCGGATGCTGCATCAGATATGCATAAAGTGAACTCGTACCTGTTTTAGGTGCTCCTACTATAAATAAATCCGGCCAAATATTTACGTTCATCGCTTAAAAATTTGATTTAACATTTTGTAGTTAAATGTGAAGAACCCAAACTGCCAGCGTATAATGCTCACAGCAGCAATATTAGGGATTAAAATGCCGAGTAAACTTAGAATAGCTGCGCCGTTAATGCCATATTGAGGTATGAAGTGCCAACCTAATAATGCACAGACAATATTATTAAATACAGAAATATATAGCACAATACGTTGCTTATTAATCATTAACAATAAATTATTCGCAGGCCCCATGGTAGAATTAAAAAACTGGCCCATACACATTAACCACATCGCCTCCTTTCCACTGCTGAATTCCTTCCCGAACAGATGCAGTATAAAACCGGGAAAAAGAATTAATACAAGAAAAATAGGAAGGGAAGTCCAGAAGATAAGAGTTGTAGTTTTTTGAACGGTATGCCTTAACTCATCGAGCTTTTGCTGTTTAAATAACTCTGCGAAATGGGGAGCAGCAGCAACAATTGTAGAAAAAAGTGTAAATGAAATTATTGAACTTACCTTCTGAGACGCTTTGAAGATGCCGACAGACTCTTCTGAAAAAAAACGCCCGAGAATAACAGCCTCCGTTGCATTGCGTAAGTAACTCATTAATCCGACTACAAAAAAAGTAAGCGATACACTAATCAATGAACTCCACGAAACAGACACCTTAACCATCTGTGCCTGAAAAAATTTTCGATACCAAATGAAAGCGAGCATTAAAGTAATTAAACATGCAATTGCATAAGCCACAGCCACAACTTCCGGATTCCGATAAATCCAAAATACACTAAGAATGAAAATGAGCGTAAACAGCAATAATGAAATTTGCTGTATAAAATTGAATTCGCGAAAATGCTTTTTCCCTTTTAAATAGGAGGCATAAATATTAATATGAACTAAAGGCAAAATACAAAAAGCTGCAATTTTAAAATAGAAAGTCAAATGAGGTTTATTAAAGTAATCTCTTGCTATTGTACTTGCAAAAACAAATAAAAGAATGCCCAGAAGCAATGAGGTTACAGCCGTAAGTCTAACCGCCGCATGATATTTACTTCTTAAAGCACCCAACTCATTTTCAGAATGACTTCGAGCACTTTCACGCATCATCAATACATCGAAGCCCAAGCGGGCAGATTGTGTAAAAAATTGCAACACGGCTTGAAATAAACTATAGGCACCATAGCCCGCTGCACCAAATAATCGGCTGATAGTTAGTACCAAACCATAATTAATGGCTTGTCCTGTGATTCTTAGAACCAAAGAAATCAAGCTACCTTTTAGTAGATTCTGATAAGCACTGGCATCACCTCTTAAGAATGAAATTGCCTTTTTGACAAACCCCACGATACAATATTATTGTGGGGTAAAAATCAATAATCTTAGATTTTTTTACTAAAAGAAAAACACACGCAGAATTACATCATCCATCTTGTACAAAGCAACCTGCTCATTATTAGAAAAGAAATAACCCTTTTTTTTGCAAATTCTCATACAGGACAGTTCAATATCGCTTGCGATGAAAGTTCCACCTTGTAAATCTAATTGATGCAATAATCAGCTCATAAAAGGCTAAAATCACTCTTAAAATTCAAGTAGGTTTGTGCTATCAAAATAAATCTACTCGATGAAAGAAGTTTATATTATGTCTATTTCGCGTACGCCGATAGGAGCATTGAGCGGTGCATTATCGTCACTGACAGCTCCACAATTAGGTAGTATTGCGGCAACGGAGGCCATAAAACGTGCCGGCATTGAGCCATCACAAGTTCAAGAGGTTGTTATGGGTAATGTACTTAGTGCGAATATCGGACAGGCTCCTGCGCAGCAAGTGGCTGTGTTTACCGGCATTCCGAATACGGTCCCCTGCACTACCGTAAATAAAGTATGTGCCTCCGGAATGAAGGCCATTATGTTGGGTGCACAAAGCATAATCATGGGTCACGCAGATATTGTATTGGCAGGAGGCATGGAAAGCATGAGCAATGTCCCTTATTATTTAGACCGTGCACGAAACGGATATCGTTACGGTCACCAACAAGTTATCGATGGCATAATTAAGGATGGATTATGGGATCCTTATAAAAATTATGCAATGGGCAATGCCGGGGAGCTCTGTGCTAAAGAATATAACTTTAGCAGAAAAGATCAAGATGATTATGCCATAGAATCATATAATCGTGCTATTAAGGCACAGAAGGAGGGGTGGTTCAATTTGGAAATTACACCGGTAGAAGTAATGCAGGGTAAAGAGAAAATTACAATCAGCATGGATGAAGAACCCGGTAAAGTTAAGTTTGACAAGATCCCAACCTTAAAACCTGCGTTTGATAAAGAAGGAACGATTACAGCAGCAAACGCTTCTAAAATTAATGACGGAGCCTCGGCCGTAATTCTAATGAGTGCTGAAAAAGCAAAAGCATTAGGTCTAAAGCCAATGTCACGCATACTTGGCTTTGCAGATGCTTCTCAGGCTCCGGAATGGTTTACAACCACTCCTTCTAAGGCTATCCCTCTGGCCTTGCAACGTGCAGGAAAGCAACTTAGCGATGTGGACTATTATGAAATCAACGAAGCATTTTCGGTTGTGAGCATGGTAAATAATAAACTAATGAATATCCCCGACAACAAAGCCAATATCTTTGGTGGGGCTGTTTCTCTAGGGCATCCGATAGGTAACAGCGGAGCCCGCATCGTTTGTACACTAACGTCTGTGCTTAAACATAAAAATGCAAAAATCGGGGCTGCCGGTATATGCAACGGAGGTGGTGGCGCTTCAGCAATTGTTATTGAAAATTTGTGATAAACAAATTATCATGAAGGCGATGTGTCATCGTTATTTGTTTTCGATGTGCATTCGAACTCTGTTTCTATTGTTATTGCTCTGTGGTGTAAGAGTTAATACTTGCGCAAGTATTACACCCGATAATTTAGAGCTACTGAAAAGTTATGAGGATACACTAAATGTGTTACAAGATTCGATTATTCTCGGATCGGAACATGTAGTACGACAGCAAGCTTGCTATGATTTTATCAAAGTATTAGTTCGGGCTCTCAAAGTTGAACACTCCTTTGAGTATCCGTTTAGTTCATTGAATCGAATCGCTATTATCAAACCTAAGGATAACAAGTTCAGAATGTTTAACTGGAGTTTGAAATTATATAATGAATCATATCGCTATTATGGAGCTATTCAAATGAATACATCGAAAGGGGTAAAAGCATACCCTCTATTCGATTACAACTATAGAATAAAAAATAAAGACACCATTACTAATAATGAGAAATGGCCCGGAGCATTATATTACAATATGCTCGAACGGGGTGGATATTACTACTTGTTCGGTTGGGATGGCAATAATTTGCGCAGCAACATTAAATTGATTGATGTCTTGCACTTTACAAAAAAGGGAGAACCCATCTTTGGCGCACCGAAGTTTGTCGTAGCCGAAGGGAAAAAAAAGAAAATTTATAATCGCTACATAATTGAATATAAAGAAGAAGCGGCCGTAACGTTGAATTATGATAAAGATTTGAAGATGATTATTTTCGATCATTTAGTTCCGACAAGCCCTACATCAAAGGATTTCAAATTCACTTATATTCCCGACGGCTCGTATGAAGGATTTAAGTATAAGAAGAAGCAATGGCACTATGTTTCACAGGTGTTTACTTCTACCATGAAACAACCCATATTTCCAAAGCCTGTAGATTTTAAGAAAGAACAGGAACAAATGAAAAACCCACCCAAGAAAACAAAATAAAATACCAACTATTTTTACTCACATGTTATCCTCATGGCTTAATCACATGTTGTGAAAAGATTAGTGACTTGTTTATCAGTTATTTAGTTGAAACATCGCATCGAAGAGAAATAAAACTTTTTTTTCTTAAACACTTGCAGATACATTTAACCGTTCAAATTAAATAGTAGAAAAAGAAGTGATGAGTGAACAAAAGCCACTTGAAGAATTAAAGAAAAACCAGTTAAGAAATAGGCTGTCTTCGGCGCGCAGCGAAGCGGGGCTGTCGAATTATATGTTTGGAAAAGTGCCGCCACAGGCTCGGGAATTAGAAGAAGCCGTACTGGGTGCTATTCTGTTAGAACGCAATGCACTTCATTCTGTAATTGATATTCTAAAACCGGAAAGTTTTTATGTTGATGCACATAAAACTATTTATAAAGCAGTCATAGACCTTTTTACAAATGATCAACCGGTGGATTTACTTACGGTTACGGATAAGTTGCGTTTTTTGGGCGAATTGGAAAAAATTGGAGGAGCATTTACCGTAACGGAACTCACTAATAAAATTTCATCTTCGGCAAACATTGAATACTACGCACGTATTATTATGCAGAAGCATATTCAACGTGAGCTAATACAAATTTCCAGCAGCATTATTGAACAAGCTTATGAAGACACTACCGATGTTTTGAAATTATTGGATGCAGCCGAGCAGGAAATATTTCAGGTAACCGATAAAAATCTACGAAATAACTATAGCAAGATTGACACCTTGATTGCATCTGCAATTAAAAAACTTGAGCAAATCAAAGAAACGGCAAGTGACTTAACCGGAGTTCCTACGGGTTATGTTGATCTTGACCGGATCACCAGCGGATGGCAAGCTAGCGATTTAATAATTCTTGCTGCGCGCCCCAGTATGGGTAAAACGGCTTTTGCTTTATCTTTAGTACGTAACGCAGCCGTAGATTACAATAAACCGGTTGCCGTTTTCTCATTAGAAATGTCCAGCTTACAACTGACTAATCGTTTACTTTCAACAGAAACGGGAATATCCGGTGATAAGCTACGCAGAGGAAATCTAGCGCCCTACGAGTGGGAACAACTTACAGTAATGTCGAAAAAATTATCCAATGCGCCCATATTTATCGACGATACACCGCAAATAAACATCTTTGAGTTGCGAGCTAAGTGTCGTCGTCTAAAAGCCAGCAGCGATATTCAGCTTATTGTGATTGACTATTTACAATTAATGAGTAGCCGAAACGATAACCGCAACACAAATCGAGAACAAGAAATAAGCAACATATCTCGCTCATTGAAATCTTTAGCCAAGGAACTGGAGGTTCCGATTTTAGCACTATCCCAGCTTAGCCGTGATGTAGAAAAACGCGCAGGCGAAAAGAGGCCGGAGTTATCAGACCTGCGTGAATCCGGAGCTATTGAACAAGACGCTGATTTGGTAATGTTTATTTACCGCCCCGATTACTATCAGGGAAGCGGCGGGACCCAAGGAGCTCCGGTAAGAACGGGCGAAACAGAAATCTTAATTAAGAAACACCGCAACGGAAAAACCGGAACGGTAAAACTTCGCTTTGTATCAGATACTATGCGCTTTGAAAATGCTCCGGATGAAGTTGAAGGATATCCTGATAATTCGCCTTTCGGATATATAGACAACCAAGAGCCTAACATCATCACCAGACCATCTAAAATGGATGATATGGACTCTCCGATTTAGAATAACTTTACCGCTAGCATAATATTTATGAAATATTACCAATCTATTATTGACACTATTGGCAATACGCCACTCGTGAAACTAAACAAAGTAGTCAAGAATGTTCCAGCGTTGGTGTTGGCAAAAGTTGAATCGTTTAACCCCGGCAATTCAATTAAAGATCGCATAGGATTAAAGATGATTGAAGATGCAGAGAAAGCAGGGTTAATTAAACCTGGAGGCACCATTATTGAAGGCACTAGCGGTAATACCGGAATGGGCTTGGCTCTAGTTGCTATTGCACGGGGATACCGATGTATTTTTACCACTACCGATAAGCAGTCCAAAGAAAAAATGGATATCCTGCGTGCCGTTGGAGCAGAAGTGATTGTTTGCCCGACAAATGTAGAAGCAAGTGACCCACGCTCCTATTATTCTGTAGCAAAAAGATTGAGTCAGGAAATCCCAAATTCGTATTACCCGAATCAATACGACAACCTATCCAACCGCGTGGCGCATTATGAGAGTACAGGCCCCGAGATCTGGGAGCAAACAGAAGGAAAGATTACTCATCTCGTGGTGGGCACGGGAACAGGAGGTACAATAAGCGGCACTGCAAAATATCTAAAGGAAAAGAATCCGAATATCAAAGTATGGGCTATTGATACCTATGGCTCTGCACTTAAAAAATATCATGAAACAGGGAAAATAGATGAGCGTGAGATTTATCCTTACATTACAGAAGGTATTGGTGAAGATATTATTCCGGCCAACATAGATTTTAACGTGATAGACCATTTTGAAAAAGTAACGGATAAAGACGGCGCTATAATGGCGCGTGAAATCACCAAGCGCGAAGGAATATTTGTGGGGTATTCAGCAGGCAGTGCCGTGGCTGGAATTCAGCAACTCAAGCACTTGCTTAACCCTAACGATGTTGTTGTTGTTATCTTTCATGACCATGGCAGCCGTTACATCGCTAAATTATATAATGACGACTGGATGCGTGATCGCGGATTTCTTGAACTAAAATCCGTCAAAGACATTATGCGATCAGGAAAACAAAATGTCTTTGCCGTGCAGCCTGCTCATAAAGTATCGGATGCAATTACTCTGATGCGAGAAAAAGATATCGACCAAGTTCCTGTGATTCATAATGGGGAGGTTGTTGGCTCTATCACAGAGAGCTTACTTTTCAACATGCTGCTCGACAATCAGGATGTAAAAAATAAAACAGTTGGAGAGATTATGGATAAGCCATTTCCTGTTGTATCGGTTGATACAACATTGGAGCGTCTTTCAGGTATTATTAATAAGGAAAATCCTGCTGTGCTTACAAGAGATGAGGCAGGTAACTATCATATTATTACGAAGTATGATATTATTTGTGCCTTTTAATTAGTAAAAGTCGGTGCGCAACGGCTTATCTTTAATCAGCCACTTGAATAACTTCAAACGGAGTTCGCTTTCGGGGGCATCTTTCGGTGGATATAAAGTAGCGGTAGGTTTTTCAAGAAATTTTATTCGTTGTACCTTATTTTCTTTGATGGAGATAATCATATTACTACATACAGCCTTATTAACACCAATCAATTTTTTGGCATCATCTTCCCCGAAGTAGATGCTCTCACCGTTCCCTTCTACAAAGAGTTTGTATAATTCGCCATCCTTAAAGAAGCCTGTCATCTTCTTTCCCTGAATTTGATTATATCTAGAGGAGTCCACGCTATTAATAATCAAAGCATTTTTTAACATCAAAAAGCTTTTTATTTTCTTTTGCGAAGTTGTCATAAAGATGGTGTCGGCAGAAAGTTGATTTTCATCTACCCATAAAACCGGGCTTTTATAAAATCTGAATGTGGAATCTACATCAGAGTAGGATATCGAATCACAACGTGCACTAAGATTATGCTTGTAGATTATAACGTGATGATATGCATGAAACCATCGTTGGTTCTTAATAGTTGTTTCTGCGCTGTATAAGGTATCTGCTTTCAAAAACATAGTGTCTTGACTCGATGCATCAATAAAAATTGGATTGTTCGTTGCCAATATTGAAGAGGACTTCTCATAATAGGCAGCAACATGGCTCACAATTGTGTTATGCTTTATGGTATCCGTCCAATGTACATTCTTGTAAGCGTAACCAATGCCCGACTTTTTATAATAGATAATACTGTCTGCCGTTAAAATATTTTCATCATTGGTTAGTCTTGCATTTTGTGAGAACTGGGTTATCTCATTTTGGGTATTATAGAAACCACGTTCACAATAAATTTTACTACTGTCGCTTAAAATATTTGTTGGCCCGAGGAAATAGGCACACTTTTCTTGAATGTTATATCGTAATGTATCGGCCTTAAGTAAGTATCGAGGATTGGTGAGCAACACATTTTTTTTAAAATAAACATCATGCGTTGTTGCATAGTAGTAGCCTATTTGACTGGTTAATACAGAAGTATCACTCTTCAACTCTCCACCCGTATTGTAATAGCCCGTTCGAGTATTTAAATCATAGTCGAGCTGTGAAGTTTGCAAGGTTATTTTTTTATCTGTTAATCGCACATTTCCCGTCAACTTCGCTTTGCGCTTGTTTCCGTCGTAAAACAATTTATCTGAGTAGATATCAATAGTATCCTGTTGGATATGAATTTTCCCTGTGGCATCAACGGTGTTGGCATCAGAGTCAAAGTCGGCACGGTCACAGTTGAGATAAACTCCATTCTGTTCCAACTTAACATTGCCTGTGAGAGTTCTTATTTTACGGTTACCGTAATCCATAAACTCCATCAAATCAGCATTGATTATTTGTATGCGGGATTGAGAGAATGCAGAAACTCCAATTAGGATAAATAGGAATAGACTGGAATATTTCAATGACATTGCCAAACGCTACGAAATTAATTGTAGTGTTGAATAGTTGTTTCGGTATCAAAAGCTACCTGGCTGTAATCTTTTATTTCATTATATAGAGAATCACGCTCTATCGGCACGCGATTCGCTTGTTTAATCAGTTCAACTAATTCTTGCGTACTCAGTGAAGGATTTTGCTCTTCTGAGCCGGCCATGGAATAGATTTTTGTGCTGTCGTCTATAGTCCCGTCTAAATCATCCACGCCAAAGTTTAACAAGAGCTGAGCAGTACTGCGACCGATCATTGGCCAATAGGCCTTTAGATGAGGAATGTTATCTAAAAATATTCTTGCCATTGCATAAGTGCGCAGGTCTTCTTGTATAGCCACTTCAGGAACGTGGCTCATTTGATTATCTTTATTACGAAACTTAAGCGGGATGAAGCAATTAAATCCGCTTGTGCTGTCTTGCAACTCACGCAAGCGATTCATGTGGTCAATACGATGTTCGTAATTTTCAATATGCCCATAGAGCATGGTGCAGTTAGTAGCCATACCTATTTTATGTGCTGTTTGGTGAATAGTCAACCACTGCGTTGCATTGGCTTTGTCTTTACAAATCTGATTTCTAATTTCTTCATCAAAAATCTCGGCACCACCGCCCGGAAGAGATTGTAAGCCACTTGCCTTCAATAATTCCAAGCCCTCTCGAACAGAAACTTTTGCTTTTCGGAACATATATTCCAACTCAACAGCAGTATAACCTTTGATGTGTATGGTTGGATGTATTTCGCGAATTCGTTTTAGAACATCTGCAAAATATTGTAAAGTCATTTTAGGGTGTACCCCGCCAACAATATGAACTTCTGTTACATCGGTTCCAACATATTTTCGGACGATATCCAGCATTTGATCTACTGTTAATTCCCAGGCCGCATCATCGGGCTGGAAGTTGCGAGAGTATGAGCAGAATTTACAATCAAATACACATTTGTTGGTAGGTTCAATATGGAAGTTACGATTGAAGTAGGTTTTATTTCCGTGTAATTTTTCACGAATAGCATTGGCAACATAAGTTAGCACTCCTAAGTCGGCATCACGATAAAGCAAGGATGCTTCATTAATAGAAATACGAATGCCATGTAGCGCGTTTTGCAATATATCTCGAATCGCTTTTGGCGCTGTGTCTAATATGGTATCCATAGGCATGCTGAATTAGCTGACTAATTTTTTATATCGGAATTTTTTTGTTGAAGTATCACCAAGACGTTTCTTCTTATTTTCTTCATACTCACTAAATCCCCCTTCAAAGAAATATACTTGTGAGTCGCCTTCAAATGCAAGAATATGAGTAGCTACACGATCAAGGAACCAACGATCATGTGAAATGATTACCGCGCAACCGGCATAATCATCAAGGGCTTCTTCTAAAGCACGCATGGTGTTAACATCAAGATCATTGGTTGGTTCATCAAGGAGCAGCACGTTAGCTTCTTGCCGCAGTGTAAGAGCAAGATGTAAGCGATTTCGCTCCCCACCCGAAAGTACTTTTACCTTTTTTTCTTGATCAGTGCCTGAGAAGTTAAACTTAGATACATAAGCTCGCGAGTTGATTTTGTACTTTCCAAACTCTACGTATTCTGTGCCGCCTGTAATATTTTCAAAAACGGTTTTCTCCGGATCAATAGATGCGTGCTGTTGATCTACGTAAGATATTTTAACCGTTTCACCTACTTTAAACTCACCGTGGTCAGGCTTCTCTTGGTTCATGATCATGCGGAATAGTGTCGTTTTGCCTGCACCGTTGGGTCCTATAATACCGACGATGCCATTTTGCGGTAAGTTAAAACTCAGATGCTCATATAATAATTTATCGCCAAAGGATTTGGAGACATCAATAGCCTCAATCACATTAGAGCCAAGGCGCGGGCCCGGCGGAATAAAAATTTCCAGTTTCTCTTCTTTAGCTTTAACTTCTTCATTCATCATCTTATCATAATTGGCAAGACGTGCCTTACCTTTTGACTGACGAGCCTTGGGAGACATTTTTATCCACTCCAATTCACGTTGTAATGTCTTTTGACGCTTGGTTTCTGCTTTTTCTTCTTGTGCAAGACGAGCCTGTTTTTGTTCGAGCCACGAAGTATAGTTTCCCTTCCATGGAATTCCTTCGCCGCGATCTAATTCTAAAATCCAACCGGCAACATTGTCTAAGAAATAACGATCGTGTGTGATGGCGATTACGGTTCCGGGATATTGTTGCAGATGCTGCTCCAGCCATAAGACACTTTCTGCATCAAGGTGGTTGGTTGGCTCATCGAGTAATAAAATTTCCGGTTGCTGCAAGAGTAAGCGACACAAGGCAACGCGACGACGCTCACCGCCCGAACAGTTCTTAATTAATGCATCAGCATCAGGGCAACGCAGCGCATCCATAGCACGGTCTAACTTGGAGTCTATTTCCCATCCGTCAACGGCATCAATTTTTTCTTGCAGATCACCTTGTTTGTTCAGTAATTTTTCCATCTCATCATCGCTTAAAGGTTCACTGAAACGATTGCTTATGGTTTCAAACTCTTTTAATAAATCCATTACAGGCTGAACACCCTCACTCACAATTTCTCGAACGGTTCTGCTTTCATCGAAGGTTGGCTCCTGAGGCAGGTACCCGACTTTATAGCCTGAAGTAAATTCAATTTTACCCTGATAAGCTTGATCTAACCCAGCAATGATTTTTAATAAAGTGGATTTACCTGACCCGTTTAATCCGATAATGCCGATTTTGGCACCGTAAAAAAAACTGAGATATATATTTTTTAATACTTGTTTATTAGGGGGGTAGGACTTACCTACTCCTAACATAGAAAAGATAATCTTGTTGTCGCTCATGAAGGATTTATTGCGGTGCAAAGGTACTAAAACACCGCACCTTAATTACGTGTTGCATAATAAATTAACACTATGATAAAAACGTTTAACCTTTGTAATAAGCTAAGTTCCCCTCAATTTCTGTCTTCACTAATTTACCTATTTCCGCAAGTAAATCTTCTAATTCTGCTTGTGATTTACCGGAGGTCATTACGGTTAGTAATATAGGCAAGCCTTGTATGTAAAAAATACCGCTATCGTGTACTTGGCAGGATCCCGGAAGAATACGTTCTCCGAATTTATGAGCTACTATTAACTCGTTCTGAAAAAATCGATTAATGCCATTATGATATGAAGTGTGAGTCAGCATTTGTAAGGCATACTCGGAAAGTTCAGGGCTTAAATAAGTAGCATTGTATAATAGACGGTAAAATTTACTCATCTCCTCCACATTCATTGTATAATTAATGTCTGAGATATTATCAATTGGTATATTCAGTATTTTATATAAACTGATAAACTCCGCCATAGTTATTTTTTCTACAAGCAGGTTGGCAGACTCATTATCGGAACCTTCAATCATCTTCTTTAACAGTTCTTCATAGGTATAAAACCGGTGAGGTTCTAAATAATGTCCTTCATTTCTCTTGTCTTGCAAAGCCGGATCAACAGCTTTAACATATACTTTCTCATGCAATAAGGCCGTGTCTCCTTCAATCTTTTTCAAAAAGGCAATCATAATAGACATTTTGAGCATGCTCGCCGGTGTATATTTCTGCTGTTCGTTAATCGCAGCCCATCGACCGTCTTTTAACGAACGAATATATACAGAAGCTGCTTCAACTTTATCATTACTCTTGTGTGACTCAATGATGGAATTAATCTTAGATTTTAAATTATCGAATACGTCTGATTGTTGAGGTTGATCAAACATCATCAGTGGCCTGGTTAACTTCAGATCTTCGTCTTTCAATCGAAGAACATTTAACTTTTCATCGCCCTCACTACAGGATACTTTTCGTCCAGTAAGCGGCACCTGGTTTATCCTTAAGAGATAAAATGAGTAAATATTTAATAAGAAAAGCAGCGAGGCAATTGCAAAAATGAAATGAGTTAATTTTTTGTTTTTCGACAAATTCATGAGGAGATTAGAGTCGTGTCGTTTGTAGGTGATTCAATCAACAAAACTATTCTTTTCGAAACAACAATCCAAATGCACGATTCGGTAATAAAAAGAGAGTTCAATTTGAACTCTCTTTTGCTATAGCACGAAATTGGTTTTATACGTTAAACTAGTTCTGTTTGAGCATGGGCTTGGCTATATTCGACATGCAACTTTTTCTGAATTTCTGCTGGAACCAACTGATATTCAGCAAACGCAGATTTGTAACTTGCTCTGCCTTGAGTTAAACTACGTAATGTAGTTGAATATTTATCTAACTCGACTAATGGAATTTGTGCTTTAATAATTTGGTAATGTCCTTTGCTATCCATACCCAGTATGATGGCACGGCGTGTTTGCAAATCGCCCATCACATCGCCCATTTGTTCTTCAGGCACAAGAATTTCGATATTATAGAGAGGCTCCAATAACATAGGATCGGCTGCGTGGAATGCATCTTTGAATGCCATCATGCCGGCAATTTTAAACGCCATATCGTTACTATCTACCGGGTGCATTTTGCCATCGTAAATATAGACACATATATCGCGTACATAAGAGCCTGTTATCGGGCCTTCGTGCATTTTTTCCATAATGCCTTTTAGAATAGAAGGCATAAAACGTGCGTCTATTGCCCCACCTACTATGCAATTATGATAGATGAGTTTTCCGCCCCAGTCAAGGTCTATGGTTTCCGTGCCCCGGACGTTAAATTCTTTTGGTGGTTGATATCCTTCTTTGTAGGGTTCAATGTGCATTGCAACTTCTGCAAATTGCCCAGCACCGCCGGATTGCTTTTTATGACGGTAGGTAGATTTAGCCTCTTTACGTATAGATTCTCTGTAGGGAATTTTTACCTTTTCAAAATCTACTGTTGACTTATAAATGTTTTCCATGCGCCATTTCATTGCAGCAAGATGTAATTCACCTTGTGCGCCAATAATCATTTGCTTGGCTTCGCGTGAAAATTCAATCGTAATCGTAGGGTCTTCCATGTGAATTTGTTTCATCACATCCCCCAACTTTTCATCATCAGCCTTGTTCTTTGCAAAGATGGCTACCTTGAGCTTTGGCTCAGGAAAGTTTATGGGAGCAACACTCACATCAAAGCCTTTGGCGTGTAAGGTGTCATTGGTTTGTGTGCCCTTGAGTTTTACGGTGGCTCCTATGTCGCCTGCAGAAAGCTTGTTAACCGGGTTTCTATTTTTTCCGTCGAGGATAAATAGTTGATTAATGCGTTCTAATGCTCCGGTGGCATCATTTATAAGTTCTTGCCCTACGCTAACTTCACCACTGACGACTTTGAATATGGATAGGTTCCCAAGGTGTGGCTCTACGAGTGATTTGAATACAAATAAGGCAGTAGGTTTTGATTTATCGCACGGTATTTCGCTTCCATCGGGTTTATGCTCTGCCGGCATATCTATGGCACTCGGCACCACATTATCAATAAATCCCATCATTCTTCCGCTTCCCATATTGTTTTTTGCACTTAAGCAGAATACTGGAAATACTTCGTGTTTCATCATACCAATTTTTAACCCTTCACGCAACTCATTTTCATCGAGTGAGCCTTTTTCAAAATACAGATTCATAAGTTTCTCATCGTTCATTGCAGCTATTTCAACTAATTCATTGTGCAAGTGATGCGCACGTTCCATTTCCTCAGAAGGTATTTCGAGTTTCTGTGGCTTGCCTCCACCCGGCCCGAATTGATAGATCGTCATTTTTAACAAGTCAACGATAGTATTAAATCCGGGGCCCGTGTTCAAAGGATATTGCATTAGCGTAAATGCTTTACCAAACCTATTCTTTGCCATTTCAACCGTATGTTCAAAGTCTGCTTTTTCATGATCTAACTGATTAATGGCAAACATCATCGGCTTATCATAGGCCTCCAGATAATTCCATAAGATTTCTGTGCCTACGTCAATACCTTGTTGTGCATTTAATAGCATAACTCCCGTATCCGCTATACGAATTGCCGCAATTACTTCGCCGATAAAATCATCTAAGCCGGGAGTGTCTATGATATTAATTTTATAGTCGCGCCATTCGGTATGCAGATTGGTCGCATAGATGGAACTCCCTCGTTCAATCTCTATTTCGTGATAATCAGATACGGTGTTTCCATCTTCTACGCTACCTCGCCGGTTAATCAACCCGGCTTCAAACATCATTGTTTCGGCAAGAGTTGTTTTGCCCGATTTAGATGCGCCAAGCAAGACAATGTTTTTGATGTGCTTTTCGTCATAGGATTTCATAAGTCAAGTGTTTAAGAGGTGAAATGTAAATTTTAGTGTAAGTTATTATACTTGATGCGGATAACCAATGATTTTTCGACTAAATAGTTTCAACGAGTTGGGCTATATTGGCAAATCCTAAAACAATTTTATCATGATGAAACAAAAAACTACTCTATTATTCTCACTATTGGTATTGTTATTTACCTATGGTGCTAAGTCGCAAAGCTTGCCTTGCGATAATTCTGTTCCGGTTAACGCAATTCTTGAGAACGAAGCGTGTGGATCAACCGATAATGATGATTGCAACAATGCTCAAGAAGTTTCTTGCGGGGATCTGATTTCGGGAACTTCTTATATGCAGGGATCGACTGTAGATGCGGACTGGTATAAGTTTACCATAGCTGATGATGCAACTGTTACCGTAACATTTAACTCAAGCAAATCTTTTTATTTCTCGATTATTGATAACTGCACAGATCAGAACGTGCTTGCGGTTGGAGTTAACGATCCTTGTGTGATAAGCACAGCGGTTGCTAACCTTACATCTGGCACATACTACATCAACGTGTTTCCCTCTTTTGATTTTATTAATACCTGGAGTTGTGATGATGGAATTACCTATGCATTCACTTTAGATTGCAGTAACGGGCCAAGTGGTTGCACATTGGATGCTGCTGCCGCTGCTACAGATCCATCTTGTGGCGGATTGGGTGATGATGGTTCAATTTCTCTCATTATCATAGATGGTCAGCCCTTCTATGATGTTCAATGGGATAATGGTGAATCTTCGCAGGATCTGTACAACCTAACTTCGGGAGTCTATTGTTATACGGTAACGGATGGTTTAGGGTGTACAGTAAGCGATTGTGTAACTCTGAATCCTCCGGCTTGTAATGCCCCTCAAAATGTCCATGCTACATCAGTATCAAATCTTCAGGCTACCATAAATTGGGATGGCAGCCCGTGTGCGTTAAAATACCGTGTACAAATTCGCAAGCAGGGGGAGGTGACGTGGACTACTTATTTTGTGAATGCAGGAAATCAATTTAAAACACTTTATAATTTATCTCCCGGAACAGCCTATCAATGCCGTGTGCGTGCAGTATGTTCAACAAATGGTTCCGTGTTATCACCATTTAGTGCTTTATTAAACTTTTCTACATCCGGTTGCGAAACACCAAGCACGCCCTCAGCAAATGTTTTGTCATCATCAGAAGTTGAAGTGTTTTGGACTGTTGTGCCGGGGGTAACAAAATACCGTGTTCGTTATCGCGAAGTTGGTGCAACTTCATGGAATCTGAAATTTATTTTGCATCCACAGAGCAGCACGTTTATTGGAAATCTTACACCGGCTACAACCTATGAATACCAAATAGCTGCTGTTTGTACAGATGCAACAAATCTTTCCAACTTTACTCCAATCAATACGTTTACCACAAATGCTTTGAGACTTGGTGAAAAGTTAAATGCATACATAAACCTATACCCAAATCCAACATCAGGGAATATAGTTATAAGTGTACACGGAATTGACGCTAACACTGCTCGACTCGAAATATATGATGTGCTTGGAAGGCAATTGTCCTTTGAACAAGTTAATATCAACGAAGGAGAAGCGTCGCTAACTCGTGATTATTCCAACTTAGCTAAAGGGGTTTACTTTGTTCGTTTTAGTTACAATGGAATCACCAATAACATCAAGTTTATTAAAGAATAATTTTTTTTCATATTTATGAAGAGCAGAAGAGAGTGGCACCCGCCGCTCTCTTTGCTTTTTGTGAGGTGTGTGATTTGATTAGCTAATCTGTATTTCGTAATTTATTATATTGCCAAAACACAAACACAATTTACGATGCACCTTAAAACTATTTTATTACTTCTTGTATGTTCATTAGTAATGCTCTCAACCGCTAATGCACAATCTGAACCATGTGTGTTGGAAGTTGTTGCTGATGGGGTTGATCCCACTTGCGGGGCAGGGCTTGACAATGGCTCTATCATTTTAACGATAAATAATGGCGTGCCCTTTTATTTTATAACATGGAGTAATGGTGGCCAAGGATTAAGTCAATATTTTCTATCAGTTGGAACATACTGTTATACGGTTACGGACGGCTCAGGATGTTCGGCTAATGGCTGTGTAACACTTAATCCGCCAGTTTGTGGTGCGCCACAAAATGCAACAGCTACCGGAATTACAAATACACAAGCAACCATTACATGGACGGGAAGTTCTTGTGCTAAGAAATATCGTGTACAATATCGCAAGCAAGGTGCAAGTGATTGGTTAATGGTTAATTCAAACGCATCCCTAAGAGTTTTAAATAATTTAGAGTCAGGTACGGTGTATCAATGCCGTGTGCGTTCGGTTTGTTCAACAGATGGCTCTGTCTTGTCTCCGTTCAGCAGCCTATTTACATTTTCAACTGCAGGATGTAAGGCACCCGAGGCTCCTACCGTGACCAATCTCTCAGCAAGTGAGGCTAAAATATCATGGGGAATTATTTCAGGAGTATCAAAATATCGAGTTCTCTATAGAGAAGCAGGTACTACAAGCTGGATGTTAAAAATAGTAGTCCACCCACAAAATAGTGTCATCCTTAGTAATCTGAATGCATCTACAACGTATGAATATCAAATGGTGACCGTATGCACTGATGCCAGCAATCTATCGAATTATACGCCGATAGATACTTTTACAACAAATGCTTTGCGGCTAAATGAAATTAGCTCTACAGATGTAATCCTTTATCCCAATCCAACATCAGGAATAATTACGATAAATTGGAACAATGAACAGAGTGAAATGGTACAACTTGAAGTGTATGATATGCTTGGTAGGCAAGTAAGTTCAGAATGGACACTGCTAAATCAAGGTTCTACCTTATTAAGGCGTGATTACGCGGATCTGCCCAAAGGCAATTACCTAATTCGTTTTAAATCTAATACCTCGGAATATAAATTGAGATTTACGAAGCAATAGGGAATGAAACTATAGAAATGCTACGGCAATAAATCACTCGCATTAAATAAGTATTTTACGATTGAATTATTGTATATAAATTTTATCTTTTACAATTCCGTTTTTGTGAAGGAAGTGCCTCATACTCACCGACAATACACCCAAGCCATACTTCATACTTCTTCTGAAATTGATACTGCTGGCCTCCTCGAAATATTTGGTTGGACAGGTAACCTCAGCTATCTCAAATCCGGCCATGAAAATTTGAGACAACATTTCATTATCGAAGACAAAATCATCCGAGTTCTTGTTATAGGCAATATGTTCTAATACATTTTTAGAAAAAGCACGATAACCGGTATGGTATTCAGAAAGTTTTTGATTAATCAGAATGTTTTGGGATAAGGTAAGAAAACGATTGAAAATATATTTATAGATAGGCATTCCTCCCTTTAAAGCTCCTTTCCCGAGTATTCGAGAGCCTAAGACTACCGGATATAAATCATTTGCGATGATGCTGGCCATTGCCGGTATCAATAAAGGAGTGTATTGATAGTCGGGGTGCAGCATAACGACAATTTCAGCACCCAGTTCGAGTGCTTTATTGTAACAAGATTTCTGATTGCCGCCGTAGCCTTTATTCTTCTGATGAACGATAATATGTTTAATGCCAAGTTTTTTTCCTTGTGCCACCGTATCATCTTTACTCGCATCATCAACGAGCACCACATCATCTACGATACTGAAATCTATCTCACGATAAGTACGTTCCAAAGTAGCCGCAGCATTATATGCCGGCAGTACCACAACCACTTTTTTATTATTAATCATATCGTGCAAAAGTAGGAGAGTAATGATTACACACTTTCATAATTTGTTGATGTTTTCAACAAATCAGATATTTGAAACCTTAGCTTTATTGCATTGCGTATTCTTCAGGTTTGTAAAAAGTTTCCTTATCCGTTAATCGATGGCGAACGCATTGCCATCTATCAATTATACAAAGGCCTGCAACAAGCCGGTGCCAATATAACTATTGCCTCTCTTAACACGAAAAAGCATTATACAAACATCGAAAATATCTCTCCATCCATATTTGATAATAAAATATATTATTCCAAGACCATAGATACAACACCAACGAGTATAGGATTTTTAAAATCTTGGATTAAAGGAAGTTCTTACAATATAGATCGATTTTACAACAAGGAGTTTGAGCAACAATTAATTAAGATATTGAAAGAAACTTCTTTTGATATTATACAACTGGAGGGGATGTTCCTATACCCTTACATCAAGGCAATTCGTAAAAATACAAAAGCAAAAATCGTTTTACGCTCTCATAATATTGAACACCGGATACTGGATCGTAACCTCACGTTGACAAAAGCAGGATTGAAAAAGGTATTGTGGCGCATGCTTCAAAAACGCATGCAGAAGACTGAAAAGCTGATACTTAAAGAGGTTGATGCAATAGTTCCCATCTCGGAAATTGATGCACTTTGGTATCGGGAAAATAGATTTCTAAAACCTCTTCATGTAACAATGACCGGCTTCGATAAACCGGAGCAAGTCAGTCATCAGTTTAATGAGAAATTGCAGCTCTACTATCTGGGGTCTATGGATTGGTTGCCCAATGTGGAAGGAGTGAAATGGTTTATTAAGAATGTTTGGGTCGAGTTACTTAAAGAAAAGCTACCTTTAAATTTGTATCTGCCTCTTTTTACTAATAGCGAAAAATGGTTCTCAGATATACGTGATATTATATGGGTAGAAAAGGTAGAGGATGTAAATGTATTTATCTCAGGTAAAGATATTTTGGTTGTTCCTTTATTTTCAGGAAGCGGTATTCGTATTAAAATACCGGAAGCGATGAATCATGGAAGGGTGGTCATTTCTACAAGCATTGGTGCAGAAGGGTTAGGGCTGAACTCAGGTCAAGAATTTCTTCTTGCTGATGATGCAACGACATTTATTAAACTGATTAAGCAATTGAGTTTAAATCGTTCACAATTGGAACAACTTTCGGTTCGCGGGTTCAATACGTGTCGTCAGAGATTTGATACGCTTAAACTTGCATCGGAGTTACTTCAATTTTATCAAACATTATTACAATGCTGATAACACTATATCTTATTTGCATTTCACTCATTCTTTTTTCCTATGTAGGATATCCTTTAAGCTTAATCATACTTCGCATAGCACATAAGCGAATTTATAAACCCTATACAACAACCGAGGACTTGCCGACTATAGATATCATTATTTCTGTCCGCAATGAATCTACGGTTATAGAAAAAAAAATCCATTCTCTATTTCACACATCCTATCCCATAGAAAAGATTACGGTCACGGTAATCTCCGACGCCTCTACTGATGAAACAGATGAAATTCTCCAACAATTAGTAAAGAACTATCCCTCACTTTATATTCATATCAATAAAGAGCGAAAAGGGAAGCCCGAAAATGTGAACAGCTTAGCTCAGCAAAGTAGGAGTGCCGTACTTGTGCTAACTGATGCAAATGTATTTTTTGAATTTGACACCTTGTTTAACCTGATTAAACCATTTGCGGATAAGCGAATTGGACTTTGCGGTGCTGTTATCAGAAATTCAATACAGACAACCAAAGGTATTGCAGAGCAGGAAAAGAGTTACATCCAACTTGAAACTAAAATTAAGCAATTAGAGGGCGAGTGCTTTGGAAGTATGATTGGTCCGTTTGGCGGATGTTATGCTCTTCGCAGAGAGCTATTTCGTCCGGTTCCCGATAACAACCCGGTTGATGACTTTTATATTGGCATGAGTGTATTGGCATTAAGAAAAGATGCCATATTAGTAGAGGATGCAATCTGTGTTGAGGATGTGCCGGATGATATCAGACAGGAAATCAAGCGTAAACGCCGCATAGCAAACGGAAATTTTAAAAACTTCATCTATTTTATACACCTCTTAACTCCATCTCATCCTTATACGGCTTATGCCTTCTTTTCACATAAAATCATACGTTGGTTTACCCCTATTTTATACTTACTTTCCTTAATTCCACTTACTCTTTTAGTTATCAATAAGCAATTTGTAGCTATAGCCATCTTGCAGCTATTCTTGTGGTTTGCTGTAATCATAGACCTGATATTAATCAAACGTAACATTCCTACCGGACCCATGCGCTTCATTACGTATTTTTGCCAAATGAACATTGCCCTTCTTTTAGGGTTTATTGATTTTTTAAATGGAAAGAAAGCACACATCTGGGAGCCGACCCAAAGAAGTAAAAGTTAAATTAGACACCATTGAATCTGCAATTAAAGACATAGCTGCCGGCAAACTGGTGATAGTTGTTGATGATGAAGACCGCGAAAACGAAGGAGACTTTATTACTGCGGCTCGAAACGTAACTCCTGAAGTAATAAATTTTATGTCCAAGCATGGGCGAGGACTTATCTGTGCTCCATTAGCTGAAGACCGTTGCGATGAGCTTGGCTTGGACTTGATGGTGGGAGATAATACAGCTTTACATCAAACCCCATTTACGGTATCGGTAGATTTAATCGGTCACGGATGCACCACCGGCATTTCCGCTTCAGATAGAGCCAAAACCATAAAGGCATTAATTAATAAAAAGACAAAGCCCTCTGACTTGGGCCGCCCCGGGCACATTTTTCCACTAAAGGCAACGCGCGAAGGAGTTATACGACGTGCAGGCCACACAGAGGCAACAATAGACTTAGCTCGTCTTGCAGGCTTTGAACCCGCTGGCGTACTCGTTGAAATAATGAATGAAGATGGAACTATGGCGCGCCTTCCTGATTTAATGAAAGTTGCCCAACAGTTTAAACTTAAAATTATCTCTATAAAAGACTTAATAGCGTATCGTTTGCAAAAGGAATCGTTAATTAGGCGGGAGGTTACAGTAAATATGCCTACCGAATGGGGCGACTTTCAGTTAACAGCTTATACACAAATCAATACCGGACAGACACATCTTGCGTTGCACAAGGGTAAATGGAACAAGAGTGATTCGGTAATAGTCCGAGTTCACTCTTGCTGCTTAACCGGAGACATCTTTGGCTCTCAACGCTGTGATTGCGGAGAGCAACTCCACGTGGCGATGCAAATGGTAGAGAAGAAAGGTAAGGGAGTTATTCTATATATGAATCAAGAGGGGCGTGGAATAGGCCTTCTAAATAAACTTAAAGCCTACCGCCTGCAAGAGCAAGGAAAAGATACGGTCGAAGCTAATTTGGCATTAGGGTTCAGCATGGACAATCGGGATTACGGTATAGGTGCACAAATATTGCGCGATCTTGGAATCAGTAAGATCAAACTTATTTCCAATAATCCGAAGAAGCGCGCAGGCTTGAGTGGATATGGTTTGGAAATAGTGGAAACAATTCCTATAGAAATGAAACCTACTAAGCATAATTTACGCTATCTAAAAACGAAACGAGATAAAATGGGGCATACCATTTTAAAGAATACAACTAAACTAAAACTCATTAAATAAAAAACCCTGCCTTGCGCATAGATATCATTACTGTATTGCCTGATTTATTAAAAAGCCCATTTGAGCATTCCATCCTGAAACGTGCGCAACAAAAGAATCTTGTACAGATAGTGGTTCATAATCTGCGTGATTACACGAGATATAATCATAAACAGGTTGACGATTATCAATACGGAGGCAGTGCCGGTATGGTGTTAATGATTGAACCAATTGACCTTTGCATTACCCAGCTAAAATATGAACGGGAGTATGACGAAGTTATATATATGGCTCCTGATGGAGAATTGCTCACACAGAGGATTTCTAATTCACTATCAATATTGAATAATATCATACTGCTGTGTGGACATTACAAAGGCATTGATGAACGCATTCGAGAACATTTAATCACCAGAGAAATTTCTATAGGTGATTATGTTTTAACCGGCGGCGAGTTAGCTGTGGCCGTGCTCGTAGATTCAGTCGTGCGTTTGATTCCCGGAGTGTTAAACGAAGAAACCTCTGCTTTAACAGACTCTTATCAAGATAACCTAATATCACCGCCTGTTTATACCCGTCCTGAAGAATACAAAGGGTGGAAAGTTCCCGGCATTTTATTAAGCGGTCATCAAAAAAATATTGACGAGTGGCGCTATCAACAATCGCTTGAACGAACAGCAGCACGTAGAAAGAACTTACTCGATGAATAAATGTTTAGACTTGGGCATTAAGTAACTGTTCGCTTGGGGATTCCATAACAATTGATACTTTTAATCGTTCGGCAAAAGAATTTAATAATTATGAAAAGTTTCTTCTTCTTCTTGCTTCTTCTCCTGTACAATACAGGGCTTTATGCACAAGTAATTGAAGTATATCCTTCATTCCCTGATGAGAATCAAGGCTGCACCATTTACTTTCACTCAGATAGGGGGAACCAAGCGCTAATGAATTTTTCAGGAGATCTATTTATACACACCGGAGTGGTTACTTCAACAGCAGCAACGAACACCACATGGCAAAACGTAGTAACCACATGGGGCAGCACAGATGCAGCTTTTAAGTTGACCCAAGTATCGGCTAACTTATATAAGTTCAATATTCCAAATATTAGAAACTATTACAACGTTACAAATCCGAACATCGAGGTGTTAAGGCTGGCAATGGTTTTTAGAAACGGAAGCGGAAGCATTAAAGGTGCTAATGCCGACGGCTCCGACCTGTTTTATGACTTACACAACGGAAACAATCTCACCGCAAAGTTTTTCAGCCCCGATATTAAAGCCGTACTACTGGAATTAAACGACACCTACAACTGTATTTTTAAATCCTCGCAAACTTCTACAATAACCATTTACGATAACAATGTGCAGGTTAATCAATATGCTAATACAGACTCGATTAGCTATAACTATTCGGCAACAGGATATGGAAAACACTGGATAAAGGCGATAGCTGACGATGGGAACTCATCTGTTGTTGATTCATTTTATTTCTTAATTCGAGAACCCGTGACTATAGAAGATCTGCCGGGTAACACTCATATTGGAATTAATTATTTATCGGATACCTCTGTGCGCTTAGTGTTATGTGCACCAAATAAGCAATATGTATTTGTTATAGGAGAGTTTAATAATTGGCAGGCCGATGCCCCCTATTATATGAAGAAAACCCCGGATAATAATTACTGGTGGATTGATATAAGCGGCCTCACTCCGGGACAAGAATATGCCTATCAATATTGGGTTGACGGAAGTATCAAAGTCGCAGACCCATACACCGATAAAGTATTAGATCCGTGGAATGACCCCTACATTACCTCTACGATTTATCCCAATTTAAAACCTTATCCAGCGGGCGCAAGCGGTATAGTTTCTATTTTTCAAACCGCACAGCAACCCTATAACTGGAACGTTAACAATTTTGTAAAACCAAACACGGTTAAACTTAATATCTATGAGCTATTAATGCGAGAGTTCACCGCAAGGCACACCTTCAAGACGATGCTTGATACCATAAGCTATTTGAAAAAGCTAGGTATAAATGTAATTGAACTTATGCCCGTGAATGAATTTGAAGGCAACAGCAGTTGGGGGTACAATCCTTCTTTCTTTTTCGCACCCGACAAGTATTACGGTCCAAAGAACGATTTAAAAGAATTTATCGATCGCTGTCATCAAAATGGTATTGCGGTTGTGTTGGATATTGCATTAAATCATGCTTTTAGCCAAAATCCGTATGTACAATTATATTGGAATAGTGTAACCTCTAAGCCGGCTGCGGATAGTCCTTGGTTCAATCAAGATCCCATGCATCCTTTTAATGTAGGTTACGACTTTAATCACGAAAGCCCATATACAAAAAGATTCTTTACTGATGTAACCCGCTACTGGTTAAGTGAATATAAATTCGATGGCTTTCGGTTTGATTTATCAAAAGGATTTACACAACATTTTTCAGGTAATGATGTAGGTGACTGGGGCGCTTATGATCAATCGCGGATTAATATCTGGGCTGGCTATAACGACTCTATTCGCTCACAATTTTCTGATGCTTTTTTAATATTAGAACATCTTGGAGACAATGAGGAAGAAAAACAACTTTCTAATCTGGGCTTTTTACTTTGGGGAAATCTGAATTACAATTTCGCACAGGCCGCCATGGGATTCATTAATGGTGCAGATGTCTCTTGGCTTTCTTATCAACAGCGTGGCTGGGTTGATCCACATTTAGTAGGATATATGGAAAGCCATGACGAGGAGCGATTGATGTATAAAGTATTACAATACGGTAAATCAATAGAAAATTATAACACGAAAGTCTTAGATACGGCATTGCAACGAATTGCAATGTGTGCGAACATCTTTTTCGCTGTGCCCGGGCCCAAAATGATTTGGCAATTTGAAGAGTTGGGTTATGATTACAGTATCAATTACGGAGGCTCTAATGTCTCGCCTAAGCCCATTAAATGGGAATATTACAGCGATTGGAGACGCTACAGGTTGTACCGCACGTTTGCCGAGTTGATGAAACTGCGAAATCAATACTCCGCATTCTCTGCAGCAAACTACACCATTCAAGTAGGAGGGTTATTAAAGCGGGTTACCTTGTTAGACAATTTTATGAATGTAGTAGCCTTGTCCTATATGGATGTACTGCCGGGAACCTACCCAGTAATTTTCCCAAATACAGGGATATGGTATGATTACTATACGGGAGAATCTTTTAACATAACCAATACTACTACAAACTTTACCTTCAAGCCCGGCCAATATAGATTGCTTACTACAAAGCCATTACCCGTACCCGATTTAGGCACACCACTTTCTGACGAGGTTATTTTGTCTCAGGATGCAATCGATATTAAAATTTTCCCCAACCCTGCTCAAGAAGTTGCCACTATAAGTTTTAGTTTAACGAATGCATCAGCGATACAAGTTAACTTATATGATATCAATGGACAATGTATTCAAGCCTTGCTTAGTGAAACTATGGCCCAGCCTGGAATATACGTTACGGAGCTTAATCCCCACACACTATTACCCGGGGCTTATTTCCTTGAGTTAAAAACAAACCAGAGATCAAAAACGATTAAGTTCATTGTGCCGTGAGGTACACATTGTTACAAATACTCATTTTACTCTGTTGGGGTAACCTGCATGCTCAGGTTCATCCCCGAATTAAAAGCAAACCAATCTACATGCAAGGTTTAACTTTTGAACAGCACGATTCGCTTATTTATGTTGCTGTCCCTCAGAAGGAACACATACAAGGTTATTCACTGATTAATGTATTTGGGCAAAGGATATATCAGATAAAGGGTAAAGCACAATCTGAAGCGCAGTTCAAGTGGCCGAGTGTTCCCAAGGGGCATTATTTGCTTATGATAGAAGGCGAAAAGGCTTATTTCTGTCATCGGGTTTACATTCATTAATAATATCCACAACTTCAGGTTGCCTTTGTGTTTGTACCTTATTGTTTAGCTAATTTTAGCCGATTCAAAAAAATAATTTAAGCATGAGAAAGAAAATAGTTGCAGGCAACTGGAAAATGCACAAAGAACTAAAAGAAGGCATCGAATTTATTGAAACGGTTCTTGCTCAACTGGATACCCATAACTTCAATAACGCTGAAGTCATTTTTGCAACACCATTTATTCATTTACGCAAAGGAAGAAAAGCGGTAAAACCTTTAGATCATTGTTTTGTTGCAGCACAAAATTGTCATTGGGAAGATAGCGGTGCATATACCGGAGAAATATCTGCCCGAATGATTGCATCAACAGGGGCTACGCATTGCATTGTAGGTCACAGTGAACGACGTCAATATTTTCTCGAAAGCAACGAACAATTGGCAGCAAAGGTGAATCAATGTTTGCAGCATAAGTTAACACCCATATTTTGTGTTGGCGAAACATTGGATATACGTGAGGCACATCGTCACTATACCCATATTGAATTGCAGATAGTTGAAGGATTGTTTCACCTGAACGAAGATGAAATTCAAAAAATGATCATCGCTTATGAACCGGTGTGGGCTATTGGCACAGGAGTAAATGCAACACCACAGCAGGCACAGGAAATACATGCATTCATACGCAAGGCACTTGAACAGCAGTATAGTGTTGAAATTGCTCACAGTATTCGCATATTGTATGGTGGCAGTGTGAAGCCGGACAATGCAGAACAATTATTCTCTCAACCTGATGTGGACGGTGGCCTGATAGGGGGTGCTTCTCTAAAGGTCGATGATTTTATAAGTATTATTAGTAAGGCACAATAATCTTTTTATCATCCGTTTTACTTCTTACAATGACCGAGATACAAAACTTTACTTTATTAAAACTTCATACCCCTAATCCTGAAACACAGGAGATATTAATTGCTTTACTGTCCGATTTTGGATTTGAAGGTTTTTTGCAAGAAGATGAATATCTAACAGCATATATTGATGAAGAGACCTTTAAACGGCAGGCATCAACAGAACAATTACAAAAGTTGTTATCTCCTTTTAATGTAAAGTTAAACATATCGTCACTCCCCAATAAAAATTGGAATGAAGAGTGGGAAAAATCTTTTCAACCGGTGATGGTTGACCAACAAGTATGTATTCGTGCCGACTTTCATCCCCAACCCCAAAATATCGAACACGATATCATCATCAATCCGAAGATGGCTTTTGGAACAGGGCATCACGATACCACCTTTATGATGATAAAATATATGTTAGGCATTCATTTTAAAGATGTTGATGTTTTAGATTTTGGTTGCGGCACGGGTATTCTATCTATCCTTGCATCTCGCCTTGGTGCACGAAAAATTGTGGCAATTGATAATGATGTCAATGCGTGCTTAAATACTCAGGATAACCTCACGCAAAATTTGATTACCAATTGTGAGGTTTGCCTTTGTGAATTAGACAAATTAGAAAAACAGCATTTTCAGGTTATTCTAGCAAACATCAATAGAAATATCATTCTAGAGAATTTAGTAAACTTAGAACGTTTGCTTCTACCAAACGGCAGCTTACTTATTAGTGGCATATTAACTTCCGACCGTGACCTTATTATGAAAGCAGCATCAGAAATAGATTTATCATTAACCGGCTCATTAATAACAGAGCAATGGATTGCTCTATGCTATAAAAAAATTACGATCAAATAAATCCATGAGATTTTTTTCCTTACTCCTGCTTATTACCCTTGGATTACCGGCATTTGCACAACAAATGACAGCGTTTGAGACTAACCCAGAAAACTATATCAAACAAGTTGGAAAACTCCTGAATGATACCAAGCGAGATGACCTAAAAGAATTGGCAAGCGACTTTGCCTCGAACTTTGCAAAGTACAACGGAACCTATCAACAACAAATTATCGCCTTATCCAACACCATGCGAGAACGAAAAATGTTACTCGTACCGTATTTCGTAAAATACTTTCAGGCAGTAAATGATTATCAACTGTCCAAACTCCCACCCGGTATTCTTGAAGATTGGTTAGCTATTGTGCCGCAGATTATTGCAAACCAAAAGCCGGGTAACCACAAGCAGTTTGAACAATATATGGACTTCAGCAGCAATTTATTCTCACAAAATGCGCTCAACAGTGTTGCATCTAAAACATGGAAATGCTCTTCGAAAGATTTTGATTTACTATATGAAACTCAAATTCCGTCTGTAAAATTCACAAGCACCGACCTATACGCTTATCTAACAGGAGATACCATTAAGATAAAAAATACCGCAGGTATATATTACCCTTTTGAATCTCGATGGGATGGGCAAAATGGAGAGGTAACATTTGAACGAGGTGGACTTGAACCGGACAATGTATTTGTAACGTTTAAAAAATATCGGATTGATTGCAGCAAGTCAGAATATAGCGTGGATAGCGTTGTGCTCACTTATAATCCCTACATTAAAAATAAGCTGCTCGGGCGTTTTACCGATAAATTGATAACTAATAATGTCCCTGAAACTTCAACCTATCCACGATTTCAATCTTATGCAAAGATTGTGAATCTTGATAACCTTGCGAGCAATGTAAAGTACATAGGGGGATTAAGCCTGGAAGGGGCAAAACTCAATGGCAGTGGAACCCCCGACCAAAGAGCAAAATTTATTATTAGCCGTTACGATGGGCAGGTCGGATGTGTACTCACTGCACTAAACTTCAGCATTAAGAAGTTTGAAGACATTACCAGCAATCAAGCCGAAGTGAAGATATACATAGGCAAAGATTCCATCTATCATCCCGGAGCCATGATAAAATATAAAATGAGCACGAAGCAACTTAGTGTTACACGCGGAGATCAAGGGATCAGCAAATCAGCATTTATAGACTCTTATCACCAGATTGATGTCTATGCCGAAGGATTGACCTGGGATATGAATGAAAGTTACATGGACTATAAAATGATTGTAGCAAGTGAGGCGACTCCTGCATTTTTTGAATCGAGTAACTATTTTGATAAGGTGCGCTTATATAAATATCAAAACGTTGCCGACTACAACATTATAAACTTGTTGAAGAATTACAAAGAAAAAAATGATACTAACCGCATTAGTACAAATGACCTGGCTCGAACAATCAACATCAACTTTACACCCGAAACGATTCGGCGCACATTGTATAAACTGGTTGAAGATGGTTTTATCTATTACGATGATGTTAACGAAATTGTAACTATACGTCAGAAAGCAATTAAGTATGTCTTAGCCGATCAGAAAAAGGTGGATTACGATGTTATAAAAATCAGTTCATTAAAACGTGATTTCAATTCACGGGTGGATTTCAAAAGCTTCGGAATGGGAATACGTGGTATTAAAAATATCGTCCTCAGTGATTCATCCTTTGTAGTGGTTTTCCCTAAACGCGATAGCGTCAACTTGATGAAAAATAGAGATATGACTTTTGACGGTATGTTCTTTGCCGGCCGTGCAGATATTTATGGGAAAAACTTTGGATTTAGCTATGATGGCTTTAACATATCCCTTTCTCATGCAGACACCTTATTGTTAAATATACCTAACGGCCTTATCGGTAAAGATGGTAAGCCGGTATTGATCCCAATACACAGTTGCATTCAGGATGTAAGCGGTGTCATACAGATTGATGGTAAACTTTCTAAGTCAGGAGGTAAGAAACACGACTGGACATTCCCATCCATTAAAACTTCTGACAAGTCTTATGTCTATTATGATCAAAAAGGAACATTCAATGGGGTGTATGATCGCAAGAAGTTCTTTTATGAACTAAAGCCTTTTCAATTAGACAGCTTGTATTCCTTTCGACCGGCAAAAATTTCATTTGATGGAAAGTTAGTTTCAGCAGGCATTTTCCCCGATATAGACAATCGCATCGGTATTCAAAAAGATTTATCCTTAGGCTTTATTACAAAGCGCACGGATTTGCCACTATATGGAGGCAAGGGCAAGTTTACTAACTCCATATCGCTCGACAATCGAGGCTTAAGAGGCAATGGCGATATTACCTTTCTAAGTTCTCTTACAAAATCGGAAGACATTATCTTCTTTCCCGATTCGTTAGATGCTAACGCAAAATCATTCAACATGCCGAAAGGCCCCTTCGGTGGAGTGCCCTACCCAAAAGTTGTCGGAGAAGAGGTCTATATACATTGGAAGCCCTATGCAGACAGCATGGAAATTCACATGAAAGAAACACCGCTTATAGTATTTGAGAATAATACTCGTTTAAAAGGCACATTGGTCCTTCGCTCTAAAGGGCTACGAGGCAGCGGCTTTCTCGATTGGAGCGATGCTTCTATGAAGTCGGGTGATATAGCCTTTGGAGCAAATTCTATGAGCGCCGACACAGCAGACTTTAACATTAAGTCTATTGACTCTACCAAATTTGCATTGAAAACAAACAATGTTAATGCGAAAATTGACTTTGATAAACGTGAAGGCGATTTCATCTCAAATACAGATGACATCGCAACAGAATTACCGTACAATCAATACCGCACTTCCATTAATAAATTCAAATGGGATATGAATAGGAAACAAGTCACTTTCTTCGCTCCCGAAGGCACCGAATCAGACTTCACTTCTATACATCCACAACAAGATTCATTAAGCTTTGTGGGCAAGTCGGCTATTTATGATTTAACCAATTTCATCTTACGCGTGAAGCAAGTACCCTATATCTCTGTGGTAGATGCTAAAGTTTATCCGGACAGTAACCAAGTGGTCATTGAGCCTGGCGCACTAATGCGCACCTTGAATAAATCCTCTATTATCGCCGATACAGTTAATGAATATCATAAATTCTACAACTGCACAACCGATATTTATGGTAAGCAGAATTACAAATCAAAAGGCACCTATGATTTTGTAAGTGCCAACGGGAACAAACAGAAAGTTCCTTTTCAGGAAATAGGCGTATTTAAAGACGATAATAAGAAGTTGAGAACATACGCAAAAACCGTAATCGACACGGCATTAAAGTTTGCTATCATTCCTAAGATACAATATCAAGGCAAATCAGAAATAAAAGCAAACTATCAACCACTAAGTTTTGAGGGCTATGCCAAACTGATGGTACAGAATCCAAACATACGCGTGGATTGGTTTTCAATAAAAAATGAATTTACTCCCGATTCTACTTTAATTTACTATACCGACCCTGAGAATATGTATAAAAAGCCGGTAACAACAGGTATTGTTTTCTACTCAGACTCGGCCGATTTATACACTTCATTCTTTAATGCTAAACGAAGCGTCAAAGACCGTAATATCTTTATTGCAAACGGAATTGTGTATTATGATGAATCTCAAAAAGAATTTATCGCCGGAGATAAAAACAAGATATTACAGGGAGATAAACGTGGAAATTTATTTAAGTATAATGATGCTACAGGTAAGGTATATGGCGAAGGTAAAATGGATTTCGGCCTGAACTTCGGGTTGGTTGGAGTAAAATCTGCAGGAACGATTAATACCGATGTAAAGAAAAACGAATATATTCTGAATTTATTAATGGGTGTTTCGTTCAACATGGATAAAGATCTTTTATTAATGCTGGGTAAATCCATTTTGAATAATAACTTCAGCGAAGAAGATGTTGATTATTTCAGCGAGGAGTTTCAACTGAGTATCCCGGAGTTTATTAATCCTAAGAATGATAAGTCCTTTATGGCGCAAATGAATAAAGATGGCACATTCAAGCGACCGGAAGATTCTCCTTTTACCATGTTCTTTACCGATCTAAAGATGGTTTGGGATCAGGAGAGTCGGAGTTTTCGCAGCATTGCTCCTATAGGCATTGCTTATGTTGGCTCCACGGCGGTTAACCGCGTAATTAAAAAAGCCTACTTAGAATTCGGGTATAAAAAAACCGGAGACTTCTTCAGCTTATACATCCCTGGTGATGATGACAATTGGTACTATTTCTTCTATCAAAATAATAACATGCAAATTGCATCGGGGAACAAAGCCTTTATCACAGCACTGGGAGCGATTGATCCGGACAAACGCCGTACGAAATCAGAAGATGGCAAAGTTTATCAATATAATATTGGTTCAGAGAATAAGAAAAACAGCTTCGTATCTCGAATGGAGCTATTGATGGAGCCGCCACCCAAAAAGAAATAATTGCTAAACAGTTTTTAGTTCGCTGTTGACATCGTGCCTTACGATGCCGTTGCAGACATTCTATTTTTACCGACAAATTAATTCGTATGACCAATATAGATATGCACTTAGGCATTGGATCACGTGTGCAACATGCAGGAATGGGACAGGGTGTCGTTATCGCAAACCGATATGACACCTATCTGATTACCTTTATTGACAACGGCACTCACGAAATACAAAAAGAAGACCCTATGCTGGAAACACTGCATGCCGAGAATGTAAATCCTGAGATAGAAACTATCTCCGCAGTTGAAAAGTCCCTGTTAGGCATACTAAGACAATGGGCAGGCGTGCAAGAGGTAGTTGAACTTGGTGACCGTTGGAAAGGCGGCACATTAGAAATTAAATCAGTTAATGCGACGATTAAATCAAAGGAAATTCCGATTGAAATTTTCTTTCATAAAATTGTTATGCTACGAGACCGCTTGAGAGTGATGGAGCAACAAATCAATGCACACAAGTTACTGAGTGATGAGGATAAGGTTAATCTGCAACAGTACATCACTCGCATCTATGGCACTTTAACCACATTCAACGTGCTGTTTAAAGAAAAAGAAGACCACTTTATAGGTGAGAAAGGAAAAGACGATTAATCCATTTGATTCAAAACCTCAATTTACGCTTACCGGCTGCATGCTTCGCAGATTCAAAAGCATGGAAAATGGCCTCTGCAAGTCACCTGGGAGTGAGTGAGTCGCGTATCGAGCACATTAAACTTTTAAGACGTTCTATCGATGCACGCAAGAAAAATATTTTAGTCAACCTGACTCTTGAAGTATATGTTGACGAACCTCGGCAGGTTGAACTGAAAAAAGTAACTCAATATCAGCCTCTGATACGAGGCAAATCAGTAATTATTATAGGAGCAGGGCCGGCAGGACTGTTTGCTGCGCTGCGCTTGCTCGAATCGGGTATCAAGCCCATCATTTTGGAGCGAGGGAAAAACATTCGTGAACGACGACGAGACTTAGCCGCAATAAACAAGGAGCATATCGTTAACCCTAATTCCAATTATTGTTTTGGTGAGGGCGGGGCAGGAACTTACAGCGATGGCAAGCTCTACACGCGAAGCGATAAACGTGGCAATATCCGTGAGGCACTAAACACCTTTGTCGAATTTGGAGCAGATGAAAATATTCTTGTAGATACCCATCCGCACATCGGCACCAACAAATTGCCACACATTATTCAGGCAATGCGAAATAAGATTCTGGAACTTGGCGGTGAAATATATTTCAACACGTGTGTTACAGATATCATCTGCACTCACACGCATTTGACTTCGGTATTGGCGCGTGAGCTAAACCCTTCGGGCATGGAAAGCACGCCTTCACTTGAGTTTAAAGCCGATGCCTATATCGCGGCCACAGGCCACTCTGCTCGCGATATCTATCGAATTTTACACAAGCACCATTTGGCGCTCGAAGCGAAAGACTTCGCAGTAGGAGTTCGGGTAGAGCATCCTCAATCCTTAATTGATAGTATTCAATATCATTGTTACAATGAAAATGAATGGGAGCGTATTCGCGAATATCTGCCTCCGGCTTCATATAGTTTAGTAACTCAAATCCAGGGGCGTGGTGTTTACTCATTCTGCATGTGCCCGGGCGGAATAATTGCTCCATGTGCCACGTTGCAAAACCAAGTAGTTACCAACGGATGGTCGCCTAGTAAGCGGAACAACCCGTTTGCTAACAGTGGAATTATAGTTAGCATTCAGCAAGAAGAGTTAAAGCAGTACAGCAAACATGGAGTTTTTGCCGGGGTAGCTTTGCAGGAGGATTTAGAATACATAGCTTGGCACGGCGGTGGTCAACGGCAATCGGCTCCGGCTCAACGCTTAACCGACTTTGTTCAAGGACTTTATTCTCAGTCTCTGCCCAAGTGCTCCTATCAACCGGGCGTTACGTCAAATATTATTTCTGAGTTACTCCCTAAATCCATAGCAAAACGCTTACAGCACGGCTTTCTTGAATTTGGAAAAAAAATGAGAGGTTATTTGACGAGCGAAGCCATAATTGTTGGCTTTGAAACACGCACCTCGTCACCCATTCGCATACCGCGCAACGATAACTTACAGCACACTCAGATAGAAAATCTCTATCCTTGTGCCGAAGGTGCAGGATATGCCGGCGGTATCATTAGTGCAGCTATTGATGGAAGAAAAGTTGCAGATGCTGCTGTAAATAAATTAATATAAAAAAGGGACTTTCGAAATACGAAGCCCCTTTAATCATCAGTAAATGAAAACGTGTTATGAACTGATGACCGTATTATAATATATCTCAATTAACGTCCTCTCAAACTATCGTCCTTGATTTGATGAAAGCACTTTACGGCACTAAACCCATTCGTAGAGTAATCATAATCGTATCCGCTCAATTGTTTGAATATGTTGTAAATAATATCAGAATACTTTATCGAGTTAAATATTTGTACAATAACGCGCTCGGACCTGTTGGAGCAGTGCTTTGAAGTTTTAGCCGTATAAATTGTTTCGAGTGTTGAAGTCATATCTCTCTGAACGGCGAGAGGTCGTTTCCTGATTTTCATTCCCTATGATTTTATCGTCAGCCAACCAATCAGGCGGAGGTATGATGGATAGAACTTCTCCGTGTATATGTATATTGTCTCTAATATCACGGCGAATCAAAGTCTCTCCGCCCGTAGGTAGGGTTTGGGTGGATTGTTCAAAAAGGTTGGCTGAGCGATGAAAAATGCGGTTCGATAATTGGCGTTTGTCCATGCAGTTATCACCGATTGTATAAAAACTGGTAGCCAACATAATTAACAAAAAGGTAAAGAATACCACTTGGTTCAAACCGAAAGAAATTTTTACGTGTTCAAAAATAGAAATGTAACTTTTTATGCTCTGCACCCTTTTATGGGGACAATAATTTGTTTTATGGATTTTTGCTAACTATTCAATTGCTTTATCAATACAATGTGCCTAAAGTTGAAATATATTTTAAACTTGTTTCTGTGTTGCAGTTTTATACAGAGTTTAAGTGCACAGAACAATTTTTTTAAAAATTATACCATCCAAGACGGCCTTTCACACAATCAGGTTAACTGTATAGCGCAAGATAACTTTGGCTTCATGTGGTTTGGTACATCCGATGGATTGTGCCGTTACGATGGTAACACATTTATGAAGTTCAGACATAAAATGTTTGATACCACTTCAATATGCGGTAATCAAATTACGCGGATAATTAAGGCTGGCGATAATCATTTCTGGATTGCCGCTGCAGATGGAGGAGTTTGCTTATTTAATATTGTTAATTATAGGGTACAATCGTATCAAATAAAAGATTCATCGGGAAACATTATTAATCACATTCACGACATTGTTGTAGCTCCCGACGGAAAAGTATTCCTTACAGCGCTAGGGGCAGGGCTTTGGTGCAAACAAAAAAATGAGCAACAGTTTAAGAAAATGCATATCAGTATGCTCAGTGATTATCTTAACATTTATGCGTTGCGAATTATAGAGAATAAATTATGGATTGCTCCAAGCGGATCGGGTCTTGCAACTATAAATCTTAATGACAACACGCTAACATATCTTTTTACAAAACCAGCTAATTTTCCCTATCCTGCACATACGATTAACATAATTTCACCCATTAACGATAATATCTATGCAGTAGGAGGATGGGATAATGCACTGCATCTTTTTAATCCTGTATCGAAAGAATTACAATCTTTTCCAATTAATAACTCAAATAGTATAGTCTATAATTCAGATGAGATATTAAGTATTGCTACTGTCGGTAATTCGCTTTGGTGTGGTAGCCGTTACAGCGGACTTCAAGTATTTGACTTAGAGAAAAAACAATTTACACAACCTGCTTTCATAGGAGTCGCAAAGTCTTTATCTTATGTTCCGATTTTGAGCGTGTATTGTGATTCAAAAGAACGCATTTGGATAGGCACAGCTAAGGGAGTCTTTCTTTATGATCCTTTATTAGATCAGTTTAACATACATGCTCTTCAAGATGAGATGAACTCTGCAGAGCGTGTAAATACGATACTGCGAAATCAAGACCGTACCATGTGGGTTGGCTCTAATTACGGATTGTATTTATTAGATGAGCAGTATCGAGTTATTCGCAAGCAGCCATTACCGGACAAGGAAATGCAGCAGGTAACCGCCTTGTATCGCGACCATCGCAATAACTTATATGTAGGTACTTCTAAGTCAATATATGTGTTAAGAAATAACAATATGTGGGCGCATATCAAAGAGCAACAAGATATCGCAGACTCAATAGGTATAGGGAAGATTATTTCCTCGCGCGTACAAGATTTTATCGAAACTGTTTTTGGAGATGATACCGTTTTGCTTGCATCGGTTTATGGCTATTCTATACAAATGATTAACCCTAAAACGATGATCTCCCGTGCTGTATGGCTTTACGCAGATAATCATTTTGAAAATTTAATTAGAAAGCTTTATCGTGATGATAACGGCAATCTCTATGCTTGCGGAGCTAGTTTAGGACTCTTAACAGATCTGCGTTGGGCTTCTTCCGATACGACTGTACAATTGCCAATAAACACTGCTGACTTACAGCACTACAAAGGAAGATTACTGCTTAAAGCCCAACGCCTGCATTTGAATGGCACCATCCTCACCGATGTTTTTGATTTTTACAAAAGAGAAAATATTGATTATGTTTCGATCGTTGCACAAGGAATATATTTTAATCAAGGACAACAATGGCTCAATGCTCAGACTATAACTCACTCCGATAGATTTGGCAATCAAGGAATGTTCGTTGCAGCAAACGGTAATTTATTCTCGGTTGTATCTGGTGCAATAGAGTATTACTCCCTTAAAGACAAGTACTATACTCGCTTTGATGAAAATGACGGTATTCCTTCAGACGGGGTACATAGCTATTTTTCATCTGGCTTTAACGGTGATATTCTTGTGCCGGGCTATGGCTATTTTGTTTCATTCAATCCTTCAACATTAGTGTTAAACAGCCCAATCGTGCCGCTATACTGCACTCAAATAAAAAGCAATACGTTGAATTCGGACACACTTCAACTACATCCTAAGGTAGTATTGCATGCGGAAGATGAATATGTGCAGATCTCCTTTGCCGCACTTGATTATACTTCAGCACCCCGTAGTCTCTACGAATATTATTTGGAGGGCTTCGATAATAATTGGATTTCAAACGGGACCAATTCAACGATTAGTTTTATACAACCGGTGGCAGGAACATATAACTTACATGTACGGGCATTAAACACTTACGGAAAAAAAATTACAGATGAGTTAATAATCCCCTTCATTGTCATTGCTCCGTGGTATGCACAACCATGGTTTTATATTTCCATACTCATTCTATTAGCAGGTTTAGGCTATGGATTTTACCGCTTCCGTATAAACTATTGGAAGCGACTCCATCGAATGCGATTGCATATAGCTCGAGATTTGCACGATGATGTCGGAAGTGCCTTAGGCAGTATTTCCTTTTTTACCGAAGCGGCAATAATGCAACTACGAGATTCCAAAAATAATGATGCACTACAAACCATTGAGCAAATCGGAGATACCTCTCGTGAAACAATTGAAAGCATTAAAGATATTGTGTGGACGGTTAATCCTGTAAATGACTCCGTGTCGCATTTAGTAGAACGCATATATAATTACTTAGCAGACACTTGTGCCAATCAAAAAATTAAATATCAATTTAACTCTGAGGCACTTTCGCATAATTTAAAACTAACATTGGAAGAACGACGTAACATCTACCTCATTTTTAAAGAAGCTATTTACAATGCAATAAAATATAGTGGAACCGAACTTATAGACGTAATTATGGAATCTACTAATGAGTATCGCCTTCAAATGATTACTCGTGATTATGGCAACGGACTCCCGGAGAATATAACGAATGGGAACGGCTTACAAAACATGAAACGGCGCTCTGAAGAAATGCATGCTAAAATATTATTTCATTCGGATAATGGGTTAACTATAACGTTACAATTGAAATGAGAGAAAAATACAAAGTCGTCTTGTTTGACGACAACAAACACATTCGAGATAGCATTAAGCTACTCTTAGACAGCAGCTCTGATTTTACCCTAATCGAATCTTTTTCTAATGCAAAAGATGCAGCTAAACATCTTAGAAAATTGGAGCCCGACTTGGTGCTTATGGATATTAACATGCCTGAGGTGAATGGGATAGAAGCCATTTTTTCCATTCGCATGAACAACATTCACATTCCAACGATTATGCTGACAGTGTTCGACGATATAGATCAAGTGTTTCAGTCTCTTAAAAGTGGAGCTTTCGGTTATCTGTTGAAAGATACACCGCCTGATAAGTTACTCGACTCTTTGCGTGAAGTTATGGAGGGTGGCGCCCCGATGACACCATCTATTGCTCGTAAGATGCTATTGCACTATCAAACTCAAATGAAAATACCCGAAGACTATAATCTATCCGGTAGAGAAAAAGAAGTATTGAAATTATTAGTTAAAGGAATGAGTTACAAAATGATTGCTGCTGAATTGGATATTGGCTTTGAGACAGTGCGCACGTACATAAAAAGAATTTATGACAAATTGCACGTGCAAACAATGACTGAGGCCGTTGCCAAAAGTATCAACGAGCGGATAGTTTAGGCTAATTGCTCACCCGTTTATCCTATATCTTTGCCGCTCTTTTTATTTATGCAGCACATCAGAAACTTTTGCATCATAGCCCATATAGACCACGGAAAAAGCACGCTGGCAGACCGTTTGCTAGAATATACTAAGACGGTTAGCGCACGGCAAATGCAGGCACAGGTATTGGATAATATGGATTTGGAACGCGAGAAGGGAATTACCATTAAGAGCCATGCCATACAGATGAAATACCTACAAAATGGCCAGGAGTATGTGCTCAATTTAATTGATACCCCGGGTCACGTGGACTTCAGCTATGAAGTGTCGCGAGCTATTGCTTCGTGCGAAGGCGCTCTACTTTTGGTTGATGCCACACAAGGCATTCAGGCACAAACCATTTCCAACTTATATCTGGCCATGGATAATGGTTTGGAAATCATTCCGGTAGCCAACAAGATAGATATGGATGGCGCTATGATTGAAGAAACTAAAGATCAGATTGTTGACTTGGTTGGTTGCCGTCGCGAAGATGTTATGTTGGCAAGCGGTAAAACGGGAATCGGTATAGGAGAAATATTAGAAGCAATAGTAGCCCGAATCCCTGCCCCCAAAGGGGACCCGACGGCACCCTTGCAGGCGCTCATTTTTGATTCTGTCTTCAACTCGTTTCGCGGCATTATTGCATACTTCCGCATTCTAAACGGCGAGATTCGTAAAGGAGATAAAGTTCGGTTTTTGGCAACCGGCAAAGATTATGTTGCCGATGAAGTAGGCGTGCTTTTACTTGATAAGTCGCCGCGTGAGATAATACGTACCGGCGATGTCGGATATATTATTACCGGAATTAAGGATTCACGAGAAGTCAAAGTAGGAGATACCATTACGCTGGCTTCGAATCCCGCAACTGAGGCTATTAGAGGATTTGAAGAAGTTAAGCCTATGGTGTTTGCAGGCATTTATCCGGTAGATACCGATGATTATGAAGAATTACGCGAATCATTAGAGAAGTTAAAATTGAACGATGCCTCTCTTACCTTTGAACCCGAAAGCTCAGCAGCCTTAGGATTCGGATTCCGTTGTGGTTTTCTCGGTATGCTCCATCTGGAAATTATTCAAGAGCGTTTAGATAGAGAATTTGATATGGCGGTGATTACCACTGTCCCTAACGTATCCTACTTTGCCTATCTGAATGATGGCTCCAAAATCCTAGTGAACAACCCCAGTGAGTTACCGGAGCCTACGACTCTGAATCGCGTAGAAGAACCGTGGATTAAGGCATCCACTATTTGCAAGCCCGACTTCATCGGCTCGATTATGAGCTTGTGCTTGAATAAACGCGGTATATTGAAAAATCAAACTTATTTGACCCCAAACCGGGTAGAATTAATATTTGAAATGCCTCTTGCTGAAATTGTCTTTGATTTTTATGACAAGCTGAAATCTATTTCCAAAGGTTATGCTTCTTTTGATTATCACCCGTTAGATTATCGTGCCAGTGATTTGGTAAAAATTGATATCAAGTTGAATGGCGAAAATGTTGATGCCCTCTCGGCACTTATTCATCGTGATCGCGCTTATGATTTTGGTAAAAAAATATGTGAGAAACTTAAGGAACTATTACCTCGTCAGCAATTTATGATTGCCATACAGGCAGCCATAGGAGCCAAAATTATTGCCCGCGAAACCATTAGTGCCATGCGTAAGGATGTTACAGCCAAATGCTATGGCGGAGATATTTCTCGCAAACGAAAACTTTTGGAAAAGCAGAAAAAAGGAAAGAAGCGCATGCGTCAGATAGGCTCCGTAGAAGTGCCGCAACAAGCTTTTTTAGCGGTCTTAAAACTTAACGACTAATTCTTTACAACCACAGCCATTTGAGAGAGTGTGCGATTAACCGCAATCCGGTAAGTCTTCTTTAAGACATCGTTAGTAAAATCGTATATTTTATGCCAGCGTTTATCGTGCAAGGTATAGGCATAAATAGAGCCTTGGTAGGCAACCCAAACATCACCATATACTGTGGCACAAAAGTCGTCAACGCCATCAAACATTGTAGTTACTTGTTCTTCCTTTCCTTGTTCTATATCATACTTCATGAGGTAATTACTCCCTGGCTGATGTTTGATATAATAAAATGCATTTTCTCCGGGTACTTTGTAAAATGAGGTGCCTACATTGTCTGCAATTGTTTTTACTTCTCCTGTTTTTATATTCAAACAAACCAACAACGACGTCTTCGTATCACGGCGTATGGCCAGATAATCATTTCCGATCCAGCAATAGTACCCCACATCGCTTATCCCGGGAGCTAATTTAACGGGAGTACGTGCATCAAAAAAGTACTTCCATAAAGTTTGCTTGCCATCGTATGTTTTAATAATAAGACTGTAACCTAAGTCGTCAGGAGTATATTGTGGCGAGAAGACACTCTCATCATAGTTCTCATAAAATGCAAGGCTCGTATTGCTTTGTGTGGAATATAAATAGATATCGGGTTTTAATCCTTCCTGAATGGTGCTATACAGAATATTATTGCCATCAAAAGAAAAAAAGGGTTGATTGTCATATAGTTTGCCGTTACTTATCGGGGTGACACTGCTGGAAATAAGAGAGCTATCCTGCATTCTGAAACTGATTAAATAAATATCAGTGTTCGGTAAGCTGTTTTGTGCTTGCAATTGGATTGAAAGTAATGCGAAAAGAAGAATAAGCATTTTTCTCATGTATTATGGTTTTTCATTTTGATATACAACTAAGGCTAGCCATTGTCCATCGGGACTTATAGCAAGACGGTAAAATTTTCCATAGGGTTTCTGGCTAAAATCGGCAAGCTCATTCCATTCTCCGTTCACTACATCCAACTTCATCAACTTTCCATCGAGGCCACATAAAAAGTCACCTTTTGAACTGATTGTGAAATCCTCTATTTTGCCGGGCATCTTCTCATACTCCCCGGGCATTTCGTTGGCGGGGTTATATTGCATGAGTTTATAATTATTTCCTTTGTTTACATAGTAGATATTTCCATCCTGCGCATTACGCCACACACAACGTCCGGGGTTTTGATCAATTAATTTAGAATCACCGTTGCCCAAATTGTAGCGTATCAGCTCAAATTGGTTTTCTCCCTTTAGCAAATACATCATCAGTGACTGTGCATTATTCCAACAATAATATCCCACTTGCTGACCCGGATTGCTTAATGCCTTCGTTTCTTTAGTTTTGGGGTTGTAGAAATATAGAGTTTGTGTTTTATTATCTTCTTCCACGCGTACAAATGAAAAAGACTTGGCATCCGGAGTATATTGTAGAGAGTATTCTGCCGTTTTAGGCGTAGTCAGAAAAGGCTTCACTTCAAATTTTTTCAAATCGCATTCAAAAAGGTCGGCTTTAAAGCTATCACTAATACACGTAAAGTAAAGTGTTTTGGAATTATTGCTGAATAGAGGTTGATTGCTGTAGTACCCGGGAGCATTCAATTTAATTCCTTCACCATAAGTGATAGTGCCTTTTTCATTTTGTATCGGAACCAAATAGATATCGGTATGTGGAATGCTCTGTTGTGCAAGTGCTGCCGAAGTGATAATAAAGAAAAAAAACGTGCGAATAAATTTCATAAAAATTTAAGTAGAGCGAGCGCCGAAGTTAGCAAAGCCCTTTGTCATGAATAGTGCCAAATTGCTTTTCAATATTTTTACACAAATTTCACTATGCAACTGATTGATGGAAAAGCAGTTTCTCTCAAAATACAACAAGAAATAGCGTTTGAGATTACACGCCGTAAGGAAAAAGGAATGCCGATTCCGCACCTTGCAGCAGTATTAGTCGGCAACGATGGAGGCAGTGAAACATACGTAGCCTCTAAAATGAAAACATGCGAAACGGTTGGAATGAAATCTTCGCTTATACGATTTAAGGAAAGCGTAAGCGAGGATGAATTAATAGCGAAGGTGCAGGAATTGAATCAAGACACGAGCATCACAGGCTTATTAGTACAGATGCCCTTACCGGCACATATTAACTCGCTTCGTGTTATTATGGCAATTCACCCGCGAAAAGATGTGGATGGCTTTCATCCGCTGAATGCCGGATTGATGATGAAAGGCCTTCCTTGTCATATACCTGCTACGCCACAAGGCATTCTTCTCTTACTGGAACATTACAAAATA
>JBDHXV010000007.1:0-76665 GCA_039810885.1 Chitinophagales bacterium
AACTGACAAATTAGGGTTGACACTAACACTAACTATGACTGTTTTTGAAGATGTACATGTATTTGACCCCTTTCCGGTAACTGTATAAGTTATGTTTGATGCCGGACTAGCTGTGACACTGTTTCCACTTGTGCTGTTTAATGCCGTAGAAGGTGACCAAGTGTATGTATTTGCGCCACTTACTGTTAACGTTGTGGGTATTCCTGAGCAAACACTGGCGCTCGATGTCCCAATTAGTGTTGGGCTTGGATTTACTGTTATTGTAAGTGTTTTAGATGACGAGCATCCTGTTGTATTTGTCCCGATAACCGTATATGTCATCGAGGTGTTTGGATTTGCTGTGACGCTGCTTGCCGTTGTGTTGCTTAATGCTGTAGAAGGCGACCAAGTGTACGTATTTGCGCCACTTACATTCATTACAGTTGATGTCCCGGAACATATTGTTGTATTAGAACTTGTTGAAAGTACCGGAGCATTGCTTACATTAACAATTAATGTCTTTTGTGATGTACATCCTGCCGTGTTGGTGCCTGTAATACTATAGGTCGTACTGGTTGAAGGATTGGCACTAACACTTGATCCCGTTGTACTACTTAATCCGCTTGATGGGCTCCAAGTATATGTATTTGCGCCACTTACTGATAATGTTGTCGAGTTACCAGAGCAAGTCGTTGCGCTATTCCCGACTATTCCGGGTAATGGATTTACGGTAACTAAAATATTTCTAACAACGGTGCATCCGTTTGAGGCGCTTGCTGTAATTGTGTAAGTTGTTGTTGCTTCCGGTGATGCGATTACACTGGGGCCTGTTGTAATATTTAGCCCGGTTGATGGGGTCCATGTATAAACATTAGCACCTGTAGCGGTTAATGATATGCTTGAATTTATACAAATTGAAGCTGTGGTTGTATTAAGGTTTATTGTAGGCGGTGCATTTACCGTGATTGTTTTTGTAAGACTATCGGATCCGTAAGCATTACTCACTCGCAACTTGACTGTGTATGTGCCTGAAGTATTAAAGGCGAATGTTGCATTTTGCGTTGTTGCTGTGGCTGGTGTTCCGCCGGTTCTTGTCCATAAATAGGTCGTAGGATTGTTTGTAGAAGTATTAATGCAGTTTATACTTTCTCCCGCACAAGCAGAGGATGGCAAGTTAAAGTTGGCAATAGGTTTTGCCGAGTTTGAATTGGGGGTTATTGTTCCATTAATATAAAAGCGCCCAAGACTCCCATAGTCGTTGGGGCCGGTGCCTCCATAATCATTATAATTTGAGTTTCCAACTCCGTCTATTTTTATGTAATAAGTACCCGCAGAAAGGTTTGTATATGAAATAGATGAGTTTAAGGTGCTTGTTGGAAAATCGCCGACCAGTATAGCCCCCGAGTTGTTCATTAATGTAACACCTGTATGCAACGTCGCGCCTGAGTTTGTAGAAATATTAAAAGAATATGGTCGAGCGTTAAAAACAATATTCGATACTTGTGAAATAGTGAATTTGAAAAAATCTGAATCTGATGTAGTGCTAATTATTCCTGAATCAGAAACTGCATTGTTAATAATATTTAAAGGGGTCGCCGTTGAGAGGCTATTACCGTGATCGTCCGGACGATACGTAAATCCATTATTTGTTGTAATTAAGTTCAAATCATCTTGGTCTGAGCCGGAGCATGTGGTGGATGTAGATGCTCCTTTATACCACATTACTGCATTATATCCATAGGGTGCTCCCATTATGGGCCCCCAGCCGGTTTGTCCGCTTCCTTTCCCTTGATGATAGGGACTTGTTCTGTTACAAGAAGCATCATATTTTCCATGATGACTGAGCCATAAAGTATGACCAATCTCATGTGCTGCAGCATCCGCCACATACTCAGGCCAGGAGGCCAAATTATTTACAAATACCCATGCGGGCTCATAAGCCGGCATTCCGAAACCCCCTATAAAAGATACTCCGCCGGCTGAACCGTACCACGATGACGAAGTGGTTAAAACCACTCGAAGCCTCTTTGCAGGAGCTGCTGCCTGAAAAACCGAAAGGGCTGTAGTAATATTTAAATCAAATGGGCGATACTTTTCTGCAACACGATTAAAAACTTCAATTATCTGTACATTATTAAAACCACTCGATGCCGCATCAATTGTAGAAGCGTACCAGTTTGTATTATTAATAACTTCTCCATCAAAATCTAAGTACACAACGAATTGGCTCGATGGTAAGCTGCTCAGTGACGGTACTTGTGCAAAGAGAAGCAGGTTATTTAGTAAAAAAGCAACCAGTAGTATGGTAAATCTCTTCATGTTGTTGTTAAGGCTTTTGGAAGATGAGTAATGAAGAATTATTCGACGACAATATTTTCAGTATCGGTCTTTGTAAAAACAAACTCCCGTTCATTGAACGAGGTCAGTTGATAAGCGTCAGAGTATGCATGATTCACAATATGAGCGCGGTATAACACCTTGCCGTTCTTATATGTTTTATTCACATTAAATAAAGTGCCCTTAGGTAAATTATTTATGACATAAGCAATCGTTTCACTACCATCCTCCCATTGTTGGCGTTTTACAAATGTCAATTCCATTTGTGTCCTATCATCCAACGATATGTGCATATTTGTTTGTGATTTTTCTTGCAACATCTGATTCATTTCCGCAGTAGATAGTCGGAAAGATATAGGCCAGGATTGCAGCATCTTGGGCAGTTCTTTTTGGCGAAATACAGATGGCTGTGCAACGACAGAAAGCGAACACACAGCGATTAAAACGGATACAACAAGGATGCGCTTTTTCATTTTAGCTTTTTATGTTTATTCGATGAGGTTGTGTAATTGTGCGATGAAATTGTGTTTTTCGCCGTTCAAATATTCTTTTTATTTTAAAATGGCGTTAGTTTATTTGTCCACATCTTATGCACACTATCTATAATCGGCATAAAACAGAACTGCAAATGATGCTTTTACTAACTTCACCCGCCATTTGATTTTTTTATATGAAACATCTTCTGATAACCGCTTCATTCGCAACAGTACTATTATACAGTGCCTGCACCTCTAATCATAAATTAACGGATAAAAACAACGTTATGAACAAAATATATAGGCAGCCTACAAACATCGAGCGTATAGTGATGTATCAGGTGTTCGTGCGCAACTTTTCTAAAGAAGGTTCTTTTAATGCCCTTACTCATCGCCTAAATGACTTAAAGGCTTTAGGTGTAAACACTCTATGGCTTATGCCAATTCAACCTACCGGATTAAAGCAGCACAAGGGTACTTATGGCTCTCCCTATGCGATTAAAGACTATACGGCAGTGCATCCCGACTATGGCACTAAAGAAGATTTTAAAAAACTGGTCGATTCGTGTCATTCTTTGGGTTTAAATATTATCATTGACTTAGTAGCCAATCACACATCGTGGGATTGTAAGTGGATCACTGAACATCCGGATTGGTACATACACGACAGCAACGGTCACATTGTATCACCCGTGCCCGACTGGACAGATGTAGCCGATTTAAATTATGATAACTCTGCAATGCGCACAGAGATGATTAAAGACATGAAGTATTGGGTTGAGGAGTTTGACATAGATGGCTATCGTTGTGATGTTGCCGAAATGGTTCCAAATGATTTTTGGAAATCGGCCATTGATAGTTTGAAAAAGATTAAGCCTGTGATTATGCTTGCCGAAGGAGCAAAGCCTGACTTATATGAGGCCGGCTTTCAAATAACCTACGGGTGGGACTTTTATCACAACCTTAAACAGGTTTTTAATAATAAAGCGGGGCTGGCAAAACTAGACTCTGTATTAGCCAAAGAAAAAGTTCAATATCCGACCCACTTTAAACAACTGCGATTTATCACCAATCATGACGAGAACAGTTGGGATAACGTGCCCCAAAATTTGTTTGTTAATCTCGATGGGACAAAGGCGGCTTTTGTTATTTCTGCCTGCATACCGGGTGTTCCTTTAGTATATAATGGTCAGGAAGTGGGGTATCCAGAAAAAATAAACTTATTTGAGAAGTATTCAATAGATTATAGTGCGAATCCTGAATTAACTAAATTTTATGTTGACATACTCCATCTTAAAGAGCATCCTGCGCTATTTGAGAATAGCATTACAAGGATAGATATCAAAAACAATGATGTTTATGCATTTGTTAGTGAGGGGCATGGGCAGAGGGTACTTGTTGTTGTCAATGTGCGAAATAGACCATCCGCTTTCCACATCTCCAAAGAATTTACTCCTTTAAAAAATCTGTTTGGATACAACATAAGCGATCAAACACAAGTTTTGCCCACCTTTGCTTACAGCATTTCTCAACTTTAATTCTCGTTTTGTGAATAAAAATCTTCTTCGACATGACCCCGCAATAAAATCCGTGGGAAGTATAGCGAATGCTACCACTATAGAAAACGGATATCTTTTCGCTTGCGAAAATGCCCTGGTTAAACTTGAACTATTTAATGCCGGCACCGTTCGGGTTAATACGATTCGTGCGAATAAAGAATTTGAGAAATTTTCTTACGTCGTTAACGGCACTCCTATTTATACTCCCCATGAATACTTTGAAGAGAGCGATTATATATTAATTCAAACAGCAAAGATTAAAATTCGAATTAACAAGAATCCGTTACGTGTACAATTCTTAACTCTTCAAGGACAAATTATTAATCAAGATCATCCATCGTTCGGAACAAGTTGGATTGGGAGCGAAATTGCTTCTTACAAGAGCATTCAACCAAATGAAATTTTTGTCGGTTTGGGAGAAAAGACCGGCAATCTAAATCGGCGCGGAAGCTATTACACGCATTGGAACACAGACTACTTCGCCTACCCTACTAACGGCGACCCGCTTTATGTTTCTACTCCCTTTTTTATTGGCATACATGGTGGACTTTGTTACGGGCTTTTTTACAATAACTCTTATAATTCCAAAATGGACTTTGGTGCCAGTAACGACCGCTTCACCTCGTTTAGTGCTGCTGATGGTGAGATGGATTACTATTTTTTTTATGATGACACAATCTCCGGCATCCTAAGTCAATACACCTCACTTACCGGACACATGCACCTGCCTCCTCTGTGGTCTTTAGGATTTCAGCAGTGCCGCTACAGTTATTATCCCGATAAAGAAGTGTTAAATGTGGCGCGCACATTTAGAGAAAAAGACATACCCGCCGATGTCATATACTTAGATATCCATTATATGGACAAGTATAAGGTCTTTACATGGCATCCCGAACATTTTGCCAATCCAGATGAAATGATTGAACAATTGAGTGAGATAGGATTTCATACAGTATTAATTTTAGATCCCGGAGTTAAGATTGAAAGCGGATATACTATTTACGAAGAGGGAATAGAAAAAAATCTTTTTCTCAAATATCCCGATGGCGATTTATATCGCGGAGATGTTTGGCCGGGAAAGTGCCACTTTCCTGACTTTTCTAATCCCGAAACCCGACTATGGTGGGGAGAAAAATATGCTCCCTTAATACAATCCGGCATTGAGGGCTTTTGGAATGATATGAATGAGCCTGCAACATGGGGAAAGAGTATTCCCGACATGGTAGAGTTTAACTATGAGGGTATCGGAGCAACACACCGCAAGGCACATAATCTTTACGGATTATTGATGGCGCGCAGCACGTATGAGGGTACCAAAGAGCGGTTAATGGGTAAACGTCCTTTTGTACTCACACGCAGCGGATTTAGTGGCATTCAACGATATGCGGCCGTATGGACAGGAGATAATATAGCCTCTGACGAGCACATGTTTTGCGGGGTGCGCTTGGTTAATAGCCTGGGGTTAGCCGGTATTCCATTTGCAGGATATGATGTGGGCGGATTTGCAGGTGAAGCCAGCCCCGAGCTTTTTGCAAGATGGATTGCTCTGGGAGCATTTTCGCCATTTTTTCGCTGCCACAGCATGATTAATAGTCGAGACGCGGAGCCTTGGTCCTTCGGCGAAGAAGTAGAAGAAATATCTCGAAACTATATCAAGCTGCGATACCGACTCCTTCCTTATATCTATTCTACATTTTATGAGGCTTCACAAAGTGGGGTGCCCGTGCAACGCAGCCTTGTTCTAAATTATATGAACGATGCTCGCATTTATTCAACTGACTATCAAAACGAATACTTGTTTGGCTCCTCTTTTCTGATTGCACCCATCTCGTCAACACAAGTATTATCTAAGATATATTTACCCGAAGGATTTTGGTATGATTTCTTTACAGATAAAGCCCACGATGGCAATAGTGAAATCATAATTGATACACCCAAAGGCAGCCTGCCGGTACTGGTAAAGGGTGGCTCCATTATACCCATGCAATCTGCCGTTGCACATACAGGTGTTGAAGGAGATGATACAATGGAAATTCATCTATACAATGGAGTACTGAAAAATTCTTTTACTTATTATGAAGATGACGGCTCAACATTCGCTTATGAGGAGCTTCAATATTATTTGAGAGAAATAATTTTAGATTCAGAGATCAAACAACTTTCATTAAAGGCCAAGAGTGGGCAATACCATAGCAGATTTAAGAGTGCCCGCATTTATTTTCATGGATTTAAGATGGAGAGGCCCATTCAGAAAAATGGCCTTGCATTAACTTTACGATATACTGATTATCGTTTTGTTTTACCTCTTTCCAACTTTGACCCTTGGGATAAAGAGCAAGACGCAAGCAAAATGATAAGGGATTTGCCCTATGTGCAGATCGCTCTGAGCGATGAGGAGATTATTCTGTGTTGGAGGTAATAACTCATTTTTGTTTTAATAGGAATTGAATGAGAAATATCAATGAGACATTGATTTTAATAAAAAATGGCACTACGCAGTATTATCCTTATCAGATCTGTTGCTTAAATCAAAACCTTATTTCTCAGGCTTAACATTAATTTTACTAAGTCTGTTTATAGATTGATTGAAACGGACCTAATATTTTACAATGAACGATTTAGAAAAATATTTTCGAGAGAAGAATAAACGCCTTATTCACAAATGGTCTCATTATTTTGATATTTATGAGAGGCACTTCAGCCGATTTAGAAATAAAGAGATCGTCGTTCTTGAAATCGGTATTTCGCAGGGCGGAAGCCTGCAAATGTGGAAAGACTATTTTGGTCCTAAGGCACGGATTTATGGCATTGACATAGATCCACGATGTAAAGATTTAGAAGAAGAAAATATCAATATATTCATTGGCTCTCAGTCCGATCGTGATTTTTTGCGACAGGTTAAAAAGCAAATACCTCAAATTGATATTCTTATTGATGACGGAGGGCACACAATGAGGCAACAAATCGTCACGTTTGAAGAAATGTTTGATGCCGTTAAAGAGAGCGGGGTATATCTGTGTGAAGACACACACACCTCTTACTGGCTCGAGTATGGCGGCGGTTACAAACGGCATGGTACATTTATAGAATATACAAAGAATTTTATTGATTACATCAACGCCTATCACTCGGAGCAAAAGTTATTTAAGCCCAATAGTTTTACCCGCTCAGTAGATTCTGTGCATTATTATGATAGCATCGTCGTAATTGAGAAAAGAAAAAGAGACAAGCCGCTAAATGAAATGGCGGGCACAATATCGTTTCCTCGTCATTTACCGCCTGAAGGCCGCTATAATATATACAAGACACTTGTCAGAGAGAAAAGTCTCATAGCAATCAATAAATTTTTACGTTTCTTCCGCTTCGGCGGTTTTATCTTGAGATAATACCAGTTGGTCGTAAAGTGGCTAGAATGTAATTTCATTACCGCTGCTGTTCGGCATAATTTAAAATATAAATACAGAATTTTGGGGTGCTGCATCTGAAGCGACAAATTCCTTTTTAAGGTTAATAATGTCAATATAAATAAGTATGATAGGAGTTTGATACAATATCTAAATAAATAATGTGCTGGCTCATGAATATGTAGCATAATATCCAAATTAATTATTGGCAAGGTGGCACTTTACGTCTTATTGAATCTCTATCTGACCTCTTGTTAGAAAGAGGGCTTCGTATTAAATGCCGATTATTGTTACTCAGATACAGATTGCTCCATTAATAATAAATTTGATTCTCGTTAACTGTATAAATAATGGAAGAACAATGGCTTAAGCAGTGGAACAATCGGTTTAGCAAAGAAGATTATGCATACGGAGAGCTACCTAATGAATTTTTAAAAGAGCAGTTGAAAAAATTTATACCCGGTGAAATTCTGTTCGGTGCTGAAGGAGAGGGTCGAAATTCAGTTTACGCTGCCCGTTTCGGTTGGAATGTCTGTGCTTTCGACATCAGTATCGAAGGAAAGAAAAAAGCACTTCGTCTTGCTGAAAAAAACAACGTGGTTATAGATTACCGTATAGGCGCTTTGCCTGAATTAGGTTTTAAAAACGAACAGTTTGATGTGGTAGCACTAATTTATGCCCACTTCCCACCAAATATTCGCGCCGAGTATCACCACTTACTCAATTCATACTTACGAGAAGGTGGACACATTCTCTTTGAAGCATTTGGTAAAAACCACCTCGAGTACAGGCGCCGTAATGAGAAAGTTGGGGGGCCTTCAGATTATAACATGCTTTTTTCAAAAGAAGAATTGACTACCGCATTCAATAACTTTGACATCATTAAGTTAGAAGAAAAGGTTGTTGAATTAAACGAAGGGACATATCATGTCGGCTTAGGTTCCGTTATTCGGTTTGTAGGAAAAAAAACGAGGCCACCCTCAGTTCAAAAATAATTCGTGCGATTTTATGAAATCCTTCTTTTTGCTTTGTCTCTGCTTTTTTGTTTTCTCTGTTTGTTTTGGTCAGGCGCATCAGAAGATTAGACTTCTGTATAGCAGCGCCGATATTACAAATATTGCTGATGACACTATACAAGTAAAAAGAATTCGTGTGGCGTTGCACTCGAACTCAATTATCGTTCGTCTGACAAATAAAACACGGCTCGCATTCCCTACCGATAGAATTTGGGGATACCGCGAAAAAGGTAATGTCATATATCGCTACTACCAAGGTGAGTTTTACAGAGTAATGCAAGTAGATACACTAGTTGTTTATGCTAAATGGGTATCTGGCTATAAGTCGGGGCACTATAATTATTATTTAAGCATTGGCTTAAATCAAGAATTGCATCGCTTAGATATGAAAAATTTAAAAAATCTCTTTGCCGGTAATCTCTGTTTTCTACAAAAGATGCGTTATGAATTAAAATGGTATCAGGATTATTCCTCCTATGATTATTCAAATAAATCCTATAGAGTTATTGAATTCTTTAAAGACTGCATCAATTGATTGTGGCTTAACAGAAGTTACAGTTTGCGTTTGATTTCAACTTCTTCATAACCTTCAATGACGTCTCCAACTTTAAGATCGTTGTAGTTTTTAATAGTTATACCGCACTCCATACCCGCACTTACATCTTTAACATCATCTTTAAATCGCTTTAATGAGCTTAACTCACCGGTGTAAATCACAATGCCTTCGCGAATCAGATGTATCTTAGTGTTGCGCGTAATCTTTCCGTCTGTAACAAAGCATCCGGCAACGGCCCCCACCTTACTTATTTTAAACACATCACGAACTTCAATATTGCATACAATCTTCTCTTCAATCTTTGGTTCAAGCATACCCTCCATAGCGCCTTTGATTTCTTCGATGGCATCATAAATGATAGAGTATAGGCGAATTTCAATATTTTCTTTTTCTGCAAGCTTCCTTGCTCCAACAGATGGGCGCACCTGAAAGCCAACGATGATGGCATCTGATGCAGATGCTAGCAATACATCACTTTCGGTAATTTGTCCTACACCTCGAAAGACAATACGTACTTGTATTTCTAGAGTAGATAATTTTAACAGTGAATCTGATAATGCTTCTACAGATCCATCGAAATCGGCTTTTACAATTACATTTAACTCTTTAAAGTTGCCCAGTGCTAACCGGCGTCCAATTTCATCGAGTGTTATATGCTTTTTCGTTCGAATTCCTTGTTCACGAACGATCTGTGCGCGCTTGGTTGCCATTTGCTTGGCTTCCTGTTCATCATCATATCCTTTGAATTTCTCTCCGGCCTGAGGTGCCCCATCGAGTCCAAGAATCAACACCGGAGTAGAGGGTCCCGCCTCTTGCAAGCGGGTTCCACGCTCGTTAAACATAGCTTTTATTCGACCAAAATTGCTGCCTGCCACAATGATATCTCCGGCATGCAGCGTCCCTTCTTGTACTAATATGGTTGCGATATATCCACGACCCTTATCGAGGGTTGCCTCAATAACAGATCCCGTAGGCAACTTATCCGGATTGGCCTTAAGATTTAAGATTTCTGCTTCAAGCAGAATTTTCTCTAAAAGTAAATCCACGTTCGTTCCGTTCTTAGCAGAAATTTCTTGTGTTTGGAACTTTCCACCCCATTCTTCTACCAATATATTCATAGAAGCCAGTTGTTCGCGTATTTTTTCTGCATTTGCTCCGGGCTTGTCCATTTTGTTAAAAGCAAACACAATAGGCACTCCGGCTGCTTGCGCATGGCTGATAGCTTCTTTTGTCTGTGGCATAACACTGTCGTCTGCAGCAATTACAATCACAGCGATATCCGTAATCTTAGCTCCACGAGCACGCATAGCGGTAAATGCTTCGTGACCCGGTGTATCCAAGAATGTAATTTTCTTATCGCCTTTCGTCACTTCATAAGCGCCTATATGTTGTGTTATTCCACCTACTTCTCCCGCAACTACATTTGCTTCGCGGATATAGTCCAGTAACGATGTTTTACCATGATCAACGTGACCCATAATTGTAACAATTGGTGCGCGTGGCTTTAGGCTCTCTTCATCATCCTCTAAGTCTTCTGCCTCCAAGTCTGCCTGCTCCTCAATAGTTATAAATGAAATTTCTTTGCCAAATTCATGAGAAACTAATTCAATAATTTCTGCATCTAGCCTTTGATTGATAGAGGCAATAATGCCTAGACTCATACAAGTCTTTATTACATCAACTACTGTAACCCCAAGCAAGCTGGCTAACTCAGACGCGCTGATGAACTCCGTCACCTGTATCACCGATTTTTCATTGTCTGAAATGGATTCCTTTTCTGCTTCTGCTTCCTTACGTTTTAAACGACGATAGTCTGCTTTTGTAGGCTTGCCCTTGGGGCCGCTTCCAAGTCGCGCCATTGTTTCTTTAATCTTATCCTGTATTTCTTTTTCTGAAACTTCCGGTGTGTCCGTCCTATCATGCCTACCCTTGCTAACTTGGTCGCGACGCTGATTGGAGTCGCGCCTTTGTGTCTGCTCTCGCTTAAGGTTATTGGGAGCAGTTGGTTTCTGTTGTGCGCTGCTATATATCCTTTTGCGCTGGCGCTTCTTTTCTTGCTGTGCTTCTTTTTGTTGCGCTTGCGCTTGAGCCACCGCCTTCTCTTTATCTTCAATTGCTTTAAGGTCAATCTTACCTAAGACTTTGGGTCCGCTGAGCACCTCGTATTCTGTCTTTTTATTAACTTCTTGTGGTGCCGGTGGCTCCGTTTCTGTTATTAAAGGTGCGGCAACTTCTTCTTTGGGCGATACCTCTTTTACTTCTTTGGCAGGCTCCGGCTTTGCTTCAATTTCATCTGATTTTGTCTTCTTACGACCCTTGGTTTTAGGTGGTTCGATCTTTTCTTCTTTAGGCGCTTCTTCTTTTACTCTCGCTTTTTGCTCCAAATCGATTTTGCCAACTACTTTGGGGCCTTCTAAGGTGGGTGCTTTTAACTTTTTATTTTCTATTTCTACTTCTTCGGGAGCTTCTTCTTTCTGTTGCTTCTCCTTTGGAGCTTCTTCTATAGGAGGCGGCTGTATCGTCTTTGTTTCTTTAACGGGTTCCTGTTTTGCTAAAGACTCTTTTGGAGTTACATTTTTAATGAGAATCTCTTTTTCCTCGCGCTTGGTTGAGATAGTCTTTTTAGGCTCTTCATCGGGAGGAGAGGCCACTGTCCGTCCCAGGCTTATTTTGTCAGCCTTTTGTTTTGCTGCTTTGTCTTGAGAAAATTCTGCCAACAACACGCTATACATTTCTGATGAAATTTTAGATGTTGGTTTATTCTCCACCTTAAAGCCCTTTGAGTTAAGAAACTCAACGACATGGGCTACCCCAATATTCAGTTCTTTGGCTACTGCTAAAATTCGTTTTTCTGTTGGTGCTGTTTCTGACATTCTGGGGTTAAGTTATGGATTATCCTTCTTTCTCAAACTCTGATTTAAGTATGCGCACAATTTCTTTTACGGTTTCTTCTTCAAGGTCGGCACGACGAGCTATCTCTTCTTGACTCAATGCCAAGACATCTTTTGCCGTATCGCATCCGATGCCTTTGAGATTATTAATAATCCAATCATCAATCTCATCAGCAAATTCTTCTAAGTCAATATCGTAGTCTTCATCCTCATTATCACGGAAAATATCAATCTGATAACCCGTTAGCTGACTTGCAAGGCGAATATTGGCTCCACCGCGACCAATAGCCAGCGATACCTGGTCAGGTTTTAAGAAAACCGATACTCGCTTGTTATCTTCATCTATTTCAATAGAAGAAATTTTTGCTGGGGTAAGGCTTCGTGAAATTAAGAGGCTTGTATTGTGTGTAAAGTTAATTACATCAATGTTTTCATTTTTCAACTCTCGTACTATGCCGTGTATTCTTGACCCTTTCATGCCCACGCAGGCGCCTACCGGATCAATGCGATCATCATAAGATTCTACAGCTACTTTAGCTCGCTCTCCCGGTTCTCGGACTATCTTTTTAATTTGAATAATGCCGTCAAAAATTTCCGGCACTTCATTTTCTAACAATTTTGCCAAAAAGCTTGGCGCCGTTCTAGATAGCACCACGATTGGCTGGTTGTTTTTCATCTCTACTTTCTTAATTACGGCTCGCACATTGTCTCCCTTCTTAAAAATATCTGCTGAAATTTGTTCGCTTTTGGGTAGTATCAACTCATTCCCGTCTTCATCAAGAAGCAGCGTTTCTTTTTTCCACGTCTGATAAACCTCGGCAGTAATTATCTCTCCAATACGATCTTCATATTTCTTAAAAATCTCATCCTTTTCCAGTTCAGAAATTCTGGAAGCAAGAGTTTGGCGTGCTGTTAAAATTGCCCTGCGACCAAATGATTGTAGCGTAATTTCTTCTGCAATCTCTTCTCCTATACTATAATCAGATTCTATTTTTTTTGCATCGGAAAGACTAATTTGTGTAACAGGGTCTTCAACCATACCATCTTCAACTACTGTGCGGCGGTGCCATATTTCCAAATCTCCCTTCTCGGTATTAACAATAACGTCAAAGCTCTCGTCAGACAAATATTTCTTACGAATCAGTGTACGGAAAACATCTTCCAGTACTTTCATCATTGTCGGTCGGTCTATGTTTTTGAGATCTTTAAACTCGCTAAAGCTGTCAACTAATTCAGCGCTGTTCATTTTGTATTATTGGGTTTTAATATTTTAGAAATGGTTTTGTTGATTTAATTTCAGACAAGTTTAAAAGTACTTCTGCTAACGGGGCTTTCTTTTTATTTCTCACTTCTGTTTCGATGATTATCTTTTCCTTATTCATAGATTTCAATATCCCGACATATTTGACCCCGCTGTATGTTATCACTTCCACCGGGCGATTCTGATATTGTTGATATTGCTCCGGAACTCGAAAGGGTTGGTCGGCTCCGGGTGAAGAAACTTCCAATGCATAGTGTTCAGAAAAGTCTGTTTGCTCGTTTAATGATTTTTCTAAAGCTCTACTAACAGCCACACAGTCCTCTATGGTAACTGCTGGTATTTTATCTATAAATACGCGCACGGTTTCTGAACGCTCATTAATTTTGAGGTCAACAAGAAACAGATTATACTGTATCAGTATCGGATTCAAATGTGCTCGTATTTGTTCGTTAATGTTATTCATTTATGGGTAATAGAAAAGGGGACTTTCGGTCCCCTCACTCGTTTTTTCCGTTGCAAATGTACGTGTTTAAGTAGAAATAAGGAAATGCTGATTTTTTGAGGTTTTAGTCTTTGGTTATTAGTTTTTGATCTTAGTTTTTGATCTTAGTTTTTAGTTATTATCAACTTCTTCCTTTCCACCACTCTTTCATTTTGCAGTTTTATGAAATAGACGCCGTTGCCGAGGTTGGTGGTGCGGAGTCTCACCCTAAAACAGCTTGCCTAAAAAGTAACCATACATTGCTCACGTATTAACCCTTAAATTAATTTTTAAAATCGGTTTTTGTGACCAATACGCCAATTAATATAATCATTGACAAAATAATCCTTGCCAATTAAACTAACGGGCGTTAGTTTTGTTTTCCAGTTTGTTGCCATGCCAGTTAAGACAAAACGCAAAGAGCATATTGATGCCGCAGCTCGTAACCTGTTCAGGGAGCGGGGCTACCGCGCCACTTCCATGCGCGACATAGCGCAAACGGTAGGCATCGAAGCAGCCAGTTTATATAACCACATAGATTCTAAAGAATCCATGCTCCAACATATCTGTTTCAATATGGCGGAAAAGTTTTTGGCCATTATGTGCGAAGTGAAGTCCCTAAAAGCCAACCCTGAGCTGCAATTAAAAGAAGCCGTGCGCAGGCACGTTGAAATAATTATTTCTCACACAGCCGAGTCGGCTGTATTTGTACACGAATGGAAACACCTGAGCGAGCCACATCTTACCTCTTTCAAAAAAATGCGCGACACCTACGAGCATTTTTATCGCGATATTATCCGATGCGGGGGTCAGAGCGGCTTATTCAAAGACATACAGGAGAATTTTGCAGTAATGGTCTTATTTTCGGCCGTCAACAGATTGTACGATTATTACAAACCCGATGGCAAACTAAACCCTACCCAGATTGCAGAATCCATAACAGACATTTTTTTAAACGGAATAAAAAACAAATAATCTTATGTACGGAGGCGGATACATTTTTACGGAACCCACAGAAAAAGAGCTAAAAGAACATTTAGACGATCCTGTAAAACTACAAGAGTTTGAAGCTCGTATTGATGCCGGCGAAAAAATTGAGCCACATGATTGGATGCCCTATGAATATCGCAGACAACTTATTCGCCTTATTGAACAGCATGCGCATTCAGAGGTAATTGGCGCACTACCCGAAGGCACATGGATTACCCGTGCACCGGGGTTCCGCCGTAAGTTGGTACTTATTGCAAAAGTCCAAGACGAAATGGGTCATGCGCAGTTATTATATGCCGCCGCCGAAACTCTTGGCAAACCTCGTGAGGCTATGATTAATGACCTGCTAAGCGGTAAGTCAAAATATTCTAATGTTTTTAACTACCCTGCAAAAACCTGGGCAGACATTGCCGTTATCGGCTTTTTAATTGATGCGGGTGCCATCGTTAATCAGGTAGCTAACTCCAAAGGGTCTTATGGCCCCTATTGCAGAGCGTTAGAGCGTATATGTTTTGAAGAATCATTTCATTTAAAGCAGGGATATGATGCATTTATTGCCTTAGCTACGGGTACAAAGGCTCAGAAAGAAATGCTTCAAGATGCTCTCAACAGATGGTGGAAGCCTATTATGCACTTTTTTGGACCACCGGACAAAAATTCGGTACACACGCAAAAGTTAATGCGTTGGAAGGTTAAGATGGCTACTAATGATGAGATGCGAAATCAATTTCTTGATACTTATGTACCTAAGATTTTAGAGCTTGGTATCACAATACCCGACCCAAATCTCAAAAAGATTGAAAGTACCGGACTTTGGACTTTCTCAGACCCCGATTGGGATGAATTTAGGAGGGTAATTAATGGTGATGGCCCATGCAACAAAGAGCGCTTGGCTGTTAGAAAGTATGCTGAAGAATCTAATCGTTGGGTTCGAAGTGCTTTATTAAAACCAACCATGAAAAAAACCTTGCCCTATGCATAATAACAGCTTAGATCCTCGAATCCAAAGAATTGATTTGGATAAAAATCCAGATAATGTTGCACTCAATACGATGGAAAATTGGGAAACTTATGAAGTGTTCCACCAAAGAAAACGTGGTGAACAACATATTCATGTGGGCATAGTGCATGCTGCAGATCCTGAAATGGCACTAGTCTTTGCAAAGGAAATTTATGGCCGTCGTTTACAATGTGCCAATATGTGGGTTACCAAATCATCCAACATATACTCCTTTCGCTACGAAGATGAAGACATGTTTGGAACCACAGCCGATAAAGATTACCGCGGCGCCGGTGATTTTAAAGTTCGGGATAAGATAAATAAATTCAAAAAAGAAAATACTTTAAAATAATGGAAGTTGTAAAAGATCTAATACTGCGGATAGCTGATGATGCACTAATGATCGGGCATAGAAACAGTGAGTGGACGGGCATAGGCCCTATTCTTGAAGAAGATATTGCTTTTTCATCTATGGCGCAAGATAAAATCGGTCACTCACAGGCTCTATATAACATACTGCACGAAGAATTCCAGATGAATGATCCCGATCATTTAGCATTTAGAAGGAATGTAAAAGATTTTCGGTCTTGCCATTTGGTGGATCTTCCCATAGGTGATTATGCTTTTACGTTGGTTCGTCATTTCTTTTTCGACCACGCAGAGGCATTACGCTATGAGGCACTTTGTTCATCTTCTTTTACACCATTAGCAAAGTTGGCCCTAAAGTTTAAAGGAGAAATAAAATACCACACTCTTCATGCCGATATCTGGATGAAAAGCTTGACTTTAAACGGCAGCGAAGAGAGCAAAGCAAGAATACAATCTGCGGTAAATGAATTATATCCTTATGCATTAGGCTTATTTGAACCCGGAATAAACGAGCAACAACTTATTGATTCAAAAGTTTTTATAGGTGAAGCTGCTTTATACAATTTATGGATTCAAAAAGTTAAAGATTCTTTTACGCAATTTAATTTAATAATACCAAACGTAGCCGATAATAAAATACAATACGGTGGGCGCAAGGGGCTTCACTCACAATATCTATCTGAGTTGGTAAACGAAATGACAGAGGTTATACGAACAGATTACGAAGCAGAATGGTAAATGAAAAAATCATAGACCGTGAGTTTGTTATGAACATACTCTCAAAGGTTATGGACCCTGAGATACCTGTTATTTCTGTTGTGGATATGGGTATGATCACTGATGTGATAATTAATGGTGAGCAAGTTACCGTCAAAATGATACCTACATTTACTGCTTGTCCTGCCATAAAGCTAATGCAACAAAATATATATGATAATCTGTTAAAATCCGGTCTTTCACAAGTTGAAGTACTCATTGATAAGGAAATTCGGTGGAACTCGGATCGAGTAAGTGAAAAAGGGAAAAAACTATTAGAAGAATTTAAATTAGGCACGCCGGCTACGCATCACGGCAATGTAACCGAAGAGATGATCAGCAAATCCAAGTGCCCCTATTGTGGAAGTGAAAACACAACAATGAACTCGTTATTCGGTTCCACGCTCTGCCGTTCAACACACTATTGCTTTGATTGCAAGATGAAATTTGAACGATTCAAGCCAATAGCATAAACTCTGATGAATGAAAATAGGACTGTTTTTTGGATCGTTTAACCCAATTCATAACGGTCATTTAATTATTGGAAATCAAATATTAAATAATACAGATTGCAAACAAGTATGGTTTGTTGTGTCTCCGCATAATCCTCTAAAGAAGAAAGATTCTCTTTTAAACCAGTATGATCGCCTGCACATGATTAACCTTGCAATTGAAAATAATCATGGCTTTAAAGCATCCGATGTTGAATTTAAACTACCATTACCCTCTTATACTGTAAATACATTGCAGTATTTAACCGAAAAATACCCCCAACACGAATTTGCAATAATTATGGGCTCTGATAATTTAAATACGCTACACAAATGGAAGAATTATGAAACATTATTAAAATATTATCCCATTTATGTTTACAAACGTGACAATACTACTGAAGAATATAACACATACAAATCTGTTCACATACTCGATTTTCCTTATTTGAACATCTCTTCCACATATATTCGAAATTTAATTAAACAGAATAAGTCCATACGTTACCTTGTTCCGGATATTGTAGAGGAATACATTTTAAATAATCGTTATTATATCTCTGAAACTGAATGTTAATATTCCGTGGATTAATGGTATAAAATGTTAATTACCCCTTTTATATTGTTTAATTAAAAAGATAATAAATTAAGTCAAGCTAATAGATGTTAGTAAATGAAAAGATATCTTATGGTTTTAATCAATGTAATTGATCTCAATGTTGAAAATAATTTAAAAAATATTTTCACATATAGCCCTATCAACATTGAATTGATAAATGTTAATTATTTAATTCTCAATAAACTAAGATGTTAATTAGTGTTAACTTAAATGTTTAATAATGTTAATTATTAATAAAGAAAGAAAATTGGTTCTAAGTTTTAAACAAATAAACAGCGTTAATAAGAGATCATAATTTTACTTTTTTAAAAACATACTAAATTAATATTGTGAAATGAATCAAACAGATAATATACTTAGTAAGGGTTATGTAGATGTTGAACCTGACATAGATTTAGACTTATTTGAAGAAATAAAAAAGTTAAAAGAGGAGAAAAATGCAGTAATACTGGCTCATTATTATCAAGAAGCGGATATTCAAGATATTGCAGATTTTATTGGAGATAGCCTGCAATTAAGTCAAGAGGCAGAAAAAACAAAGGCAGATATTATATTGTTTGCAGGGGTTCATTTCATGGCAGAAACAGCTAAAATTCTCAACCCACAAAAAAAAGTATTAATCCCTGATTTAAATGCCGGATGCTCCTTAGCAGATTCTTGTCCGCCAGATTCTTTTAAAAAATTTAAAGAAGAGCATCCGGACCATATCGTTGTTTCATACATTAATTGTTCTGCGGAGATAAAAGCCTTAACAGATGTAATTTGTACAAGCAGTAATGCAAAAAAGATTATTGAATCATTTCCAATAGAACAAAAAATAATATTTGCTCCAGATAAGAATCTAGGCGCTTATATATCTAAAACAACAGGGAGAAACTTAGTTTTGTGGAATGGAGCTTGTCAAGTTCACGAAATATTTTCATTAGACAAATTGCTACAGCTAAAAAGACAATATCCTCAAGCAGAAATTATTGCCCATCCAGAGTGCGAACCGCAAATATTGGAATACTCGGACTTTATAGGATCAACCTCTGCTTTGTTAAATTATGTAGCAAAAACACCAACAAAAGAGTTTATAGTACTGACAGAAACAGGCATTTTACATCAGATGCTAAAAAAAGCACCGGATAAAATTTTAATACCAGCACCACCAGACAATAGTTGTGCGTGTAATGAATGCCCATTTATGAAGAAAAATACACTGCAAAAAGTATATACTTGTTTAAAGTATGAGTTACCTGAAATAAATATTCCGGAAGATATTAGAAAACAAGCATACAAATCCATAAAAAGAATGTTAGATCTTTCGGTTAATTAGCTAACGACCAATGCTTACCATCAAAATACTAATATCAGACGGATTTACACCACTGATTCTGCTAGCCTGACCTAATGTTTTGGGTCGTATTGCGCTAAGTTTCTCAGTTGCTTCTGTTGACAATGAATGAATTTTTGAGTAGTCTATATTTTCATGTAAGACAACATTTTCTAATCTTTTTAATTTCTCAACTGTTTCACGTTCTTTTAGGATATACCCACCGTATTTTATTTGAATTTCCGTTTTTAATAGCTCAACATCAGTATATTTAGATAATTCATTTTGCATACCAGCAGCAATTAATAAACCCTTAATATCTGTATTTGGTCTGCTAAGAAGTTTTGATAAATAGTTTTTTTCATTAATTGGAGTTGAATTTACCGACAGCAGATAATTATTTAATTCTTCAGAATATTCATTTGACGAATTAAGTTTTAAAATTAAATTATTTATTGATATCTCATTGTGTTTCAATTTGTTATATATATTTTCCTCAATCAATCCCAAACTAAAAGCATAAGGCATTAATCGTTCATCAGCATTATCTTGCCTCAATAAAATTCTATATTCTGCTCTTGATGTAAACATTCTGTAAGGCTCGTTAACTCCCTTATTTATTAAATCATCAATTAATACACCGATATAAGCCTCGTCTCTTTTTAAAATAAGCTCATCGCGTTCTTTAATCTTTAGAGAGGCATTTATTCCCGCCATCAAACCTTGGCAAGCGGCTTCTTCATATCCAGTCGTGCCATTTATTTGTCCTGCAAAATAAAGATTCTCAATTTGCTGTGTTTCTAAAGTTAATTTAAGTTGTTCTGGAGGAAAATAATCATACTCAATTGCATACCCCGGTCGAAACATCTTTATATTTTCAAACCCTCTAATTTTTAACAGAGCTTTCAATTGAACATCCTCCGGTAAAGAACTTGAAAAACCATTAACATAAACCTCAATAGCATTCCAGCCTTCAGGTTCCACAAAGAGTTGATGTCGTTCCTTATCAGAAAAGCGGTTGATTTTATCTTCAATACTAGGACAATACCTCGGCCCAACACCTTCAATTCTACCATTAAACATAGGCGATTTATCAAATCCTGTTTTTAAAATGTCATGTACTTCTTTATTTGTGTAAGTAATATGACAACTTCTCTGTTTAACTAGCTTATTTGGTTCTCGATATGAGAAACACTCGGGGTTTTCATCGCCCGGTTGTTCATCTAAAACCGAATAATTTATTGTTCTTCCGTCTAAACGAGCGGGAGTTCCTGTTTTCATCCTGCCACTATTAAAGCCAAGTTCCCTTAATTGTTCCGTTATTCCGGTTGACTTATTTTCAGCAATTCTACCACCTCCGAACTGCTTTTCGCCAATGTGAATAATGCCGTTTAAAAATGTTCCATTTGTTAGAATTACAGATTTTGCATAAATATTAGAGCCTACAACAGTCTTTACACCAATAACGCATTTATTTTTTACGATAATGCCGGAAACCATATCTTGCCAAAAATCAATATTAGGTTCTTGTTCTAGCAAGTTGCGCCACGCTAAAGAAAATAACATTCTGTCATTTTGTGTACGAGGGCTCCACATAGCCGGGCCCTTAGATCGGTTCAACATCCTAAACTGAATAGCAGATTTGTCGGATATAATAGCAGATGCGCCCCCGAGCGCATCAATTTCTCGAACAATTTGACCTTTTGCAATACCGCCCATAGCCGGATTGCAACTCATTTGTGCAATAGTCTGCAGATTCATAGTAATTAACAACACCTTCATACCCATTTTGGCTGAAATGTATGCCGCCTCACAACCGGCGTGACCGGCACCAACAATGATCACATCATAATTATTAAACATTGTGCAAAAATAGAGGTAAGAAAAAAAGAAATTGTTTCACGTGAAACAATTTATATTAATCTATGGGTGTTTCACGTGAAACAACTAGTTCAACTCAATATTTAAATAGAAGTTCTCCTTTTGCCGCATTTGTTTAATGTCGTTCTTACTTTTATCCTTATAGCCGCATAGATGCAATATGCCATGTATTATAACGCGGTGCAACTCATTATGGAAAGGAACTTTAAAAATCTTAGCATTATCTGAAACTCTATCAACTGAAATTAATAAATCACCGCTGATTACCTCATTGTTGCTATAATCAAATGTTATTATATCAGTATAATAGTTGTGCTTGAGGTGTTTTTTGTTATATTGAATGAGTTCTTTGTCGCTCATTAATACGACCGCTAAATTTCCAATCACCCGTTGTTCTATGTAAGCTAGTATTCTAATTCTGTCCAGGAGCTCTCTTTTCTTCTTAATACCCCTTAATTCATTGTTTAAGAAAAAGGATATAGGCATTAGTTGAAATAAAATATCAACCGCAATGTGGAACCATTATTCAGAAATTCAACCTTATCCGCAAGGCTTTTTATTAAGAAGAGACCCCGACCGGTAATTTTCTCTAGATTATCCGGTGAAGTGGGGTCTGGTAAGTTATTATAGTCAAAGCCACTTCCACAGTCTGATACAATTGCAATTAATTGTTGTGTTGAATATTCAATGTCAAGAGTTACATTTTTGTTTATGTCATTACCATTTCCATAAATAATCGCATTTTTTACGGCTTCTATAATTGAAACAAAAAGGTTAGCCCTAAATTCTTCTTTTAAATCCAATTCATTTCCAATCTTGTCTAGTAATATTTCTACTAATACAATATTTGAAATATCAGAAGGAATTAACTTTTTGACTTTTTTTATTTCATCTATCATATACTTAGTTTCTAGTTTGGTATTCTATTAAAATATTCTTCTGTTAAGGATTTATAAAATGGTTTTAATCCGGGAGGCAAAGTACGATATAATTCAGTTTCTGTTTGACGCTTTTTAATATATTCTTGCAGCGATGGCGGTAGAATAGGGGTTAAATCTTTAGCCGTCTCCGACTTTCTTTTATCATCGGTATCTCTTTCTCGTTCTGACTTTTCGGCATCAAGTAATTTGGTTAATATTTCTTGTTGTCTTTTTAGCGTTTCAGTTGTAATGACCTTGTTTGCCAAATCGCGTTCTGTCTTATCCATCAAATCTTGTATTTGGTTTAGATTACCCAACCCGCTTTTTCCATCTTTATTATACTGCTCATTGAGTTGGCGGAGGGCATCTCTTATAGCAGATTGTTGGGCAGCCATTTTTGCCAATTGCTCGCTCATACCGGAACCGTTTTGTTGCCCCGGTTTTTGCCCTTGCTTCATTTGCCCTTGCATTTCGGTTAGCTTATCATTAAGTTGTTTTTGCATCTGGGACATATTCGCAAGCGAGGGCTTTCCCTTGCCACCAGGCTTATTACACGATTGGTTCCCCTGCATCTTGGCATTCATCTCTTGTTGCATTTGTTTTAAACTTTCATCAAACATAAGTGCCAGGTTATTTAATGAAGTCATTATAAATTGTTGATTTGAGGCAGCTTGTGAGGAATATCGTTCTACTAAATTACTAAGTGCTTTTTCATTGTTAGTGTTGATAACATCTAATTGCTCATCAACATAGCTTTTAATGCTATACTGTCTTTTAGCTAAGCTCTGAATGCTGTCTTCTATCATTTTAATATCTTCTTTTACTCTGTTTTGATCTTTTATGAGTTGTACATATGAAGTTGATGTTGTGCTCACTTTCTTCATTTTCTTTATAATTTCTTCTTGCTTAAAAGAAATACGAATAATGTTTTCTAAAATTTGCCGAATAGACTTCATATCTTCTTCCATCTGTTCTTTTTGCGCATTCTCCATAAAGTTCTCCATCGATTCAGCCATTTCTTTCATGTTTTTAGATGCATTCTTTTGATTATCAGTAGCTTTTGAATTGTTTCCTTTGTTGATTTCTTTAAGGCTCTTTTCTAAATTATTTGTTGTATTGTCAGATTTTTCATTCATATCCGGGAGATTCATCGGGTTTTCTAAATCGTTATTTAAGTCACCCAAATCTTTCAGATCCTTCTTAATTTCTTCAAATTGTTTATTAATTTCTTCTTGTTTTTTACTCGTTTCTTCTTTGTTTTTTCCGAGTTGTGTTTCTTTTGATAACTCTTCTTGTTTATTTGCCAATTCTTTAAGGTTATCTTTTATGTCGTTAAACTTTTGTTCGAACTCTAGTTGTTTGAAGAGTGATAATAGCCGGTCTAGTTGTTTTTCAAGCTGTTCATTTTGCTTTTCGTTTGATTTTAATTGATCCAAGGTTGATTCTTTATTCATTTTCTCCATTAGGTCTTGAATCTTTTTTATCAACTCTTGCATCTCCGGAGAAAGAACTTGTTGTGCTAATTCATTTAACTGCTTTTGTTTCTCGGTAATTTCCGGATTCATTTGTTTTAATTCATTCATCAGATTATTGTTGTTCTGATAATCTTTCTGCATTTCTTGCAGTTTGTTATATAAGTCTTTTTGATGATTTAATAAATCATTGATCTTCTTTTTGTCTTCCCAATCCATATTTTTCTTTTGCAACAAGTCTTGTTGTGATTTCTGTATGTCTTTATTAATATTTTGAATCTGAGAAATAGATTTTTCTAAATTTTTTTTCAACTGTTGATTGTGTTGGTCTATTAACTCGTTTAAGTGATTTTCAGAAGGAATATCAAGAATATATATGCGAGACTTGGATGACTTAGCTCCGTGAATGGCATCGTTGTCCCAAACTTCGAAGTAATAACTAATTTGATCTCCAGGCTTTAAACCAAGCGAAGAAAAATTAAAATAATAAGTGAATAAATCATTTTTACCTTTGATAGTCGATACAGGCAAAGTCTTTTCAATATTGCGTTCAGGATATTCTTCATTCTTAATCGAGTATTTAAATTTAAGATTAGTGAGTCCGTAATCATCCGAAACAGCACCAGAGAAGTAGTGAAGTCGATTTGCAGTGGTATCTATTATTTCATCTACATCAATAGACGGATACTGATCTTGAATAACATGAATAGAGTAACTTATCGAGTCATAAATATTGCTCTTGCCGTTTCGTGTAACAATTGAGTAAGGCGTTTCATTTAAAGCTTTATAAGAGACAGTAAAGTCATTATTTGATTTTTGCTGAGAGCGAGTGATGTTTGAGGGAAACAAAAGACTTAACTCATCAGTATTGTTGGTATTGAAAAGCCATCTTATTACTGTTCCTTCAGGTACACTTAAATCTCCTGTGTTTTTTACAGATTCATTAGTGAGTTGGGTGTAGGGAGGATATTGTAAATCAACAGTAAATGAATTGATCGTGGGTTTTCTGAGTGTATTTAACTCATATTGCGTACTAGTAAATCTAGACGTTTTAAATCTAAACACCTTATTATTCTGAACTTTTGCAAAAGTGTATTCAAATATATTTTTCCCTTTTTTAGACATTTTAACGTCAGAGCGATCTGTAACAATAAATAGCTCATCGGGTATTTGATTGCCTGTAATTTTAAGTTGCAGTGTGTAATCATTATTTTGAATAACTTCAAGCTTACCGCTTAAGAATTGTATATTAAATGGGAATTCTTTTTCAAAGTCCGTCTGGTATTGGACGATACGTCGGGTGCTGTCTTTAATTATGTGTGAATTAGTGATATAAATAATAAGAAATAACAATACAACAGGGGCCAAGTATCGGAAAATATAGGTGTTGTTAAGTTTGAGATTAATTGCGTTAGTGAATGATATTGGCTGCAACAAGATTGTTTTCTGAAGTATGCCGGCTTCTATGAGAGCTATATTTTGCGTTTGGTCCATTTCTTTTAACTCTAGGACACTTAATAATCTGTCCTCAATTTCATGAAAGTGCTTCCCAATAATAATTGCTGCGTCTTTTGACGAGATTACGGGACCAAGCTTAAAATATTTAATGAGAGGTATGACAACCCAATAGCTTAGGGAGGAAACAGCAAGAGCAATAAATCCCCAAAAGATAAAACTTCGAACTATGCTCGGCAGATAAAAAAAGTATTCGGATATGGTAACAAAAAGAAAAGCAAAAAGGAGCGCAGCCGCTGCGAGTATGCATCCGCGAATCATTTGGTTTAAATAATATTTCCTGATAAAAGCATCGATACGCTGCAATAGAGGTTGCATAGCCGGAGATGCAGTATTTGTTTTCATAATCTATTCAAAAATAAAATTAAGAAAACGAAGGGTAGTGGAGAATAGTTTTTATGGAAGCAAAAAAATTAAATGTCTAAGATAAGAGATACGGGGCAATGGTCGCTATGAACGACTTCAGATAAGATATTACAGGAGGTAATTTTTGATGTCAGTTTGTCGCTGACAGCTTGGTAATCAATGCGCCATCCTTTATTTTTTTTTCGAGCACCTGCTCTATAACTCCACCAAGTATAGTTATGCGGCTCGGGATGCTCATATCGGAATCCATCGGTCCATCCACTATCAAAAAATCGTCCCAGCCACTCACGCTCATCGGGTAAAAATCCTGATGAGTTTTTATTACCTATTGGGTCATGAATATCAATAGGTTTATGGCAAATATTAAAATCACCGGAAATAACAACTTGATTGTATTCTTTTATTAACTGTTTGGAGTAGGGAAGGACATCATTTAAGAATTGATATTTGAATTTCTGACGCTCGTCTCCGCTTGACCCAGATGGAAAGTAGGCGCTGATAAATAATACATCTCTTATTACGGCCCCCAGCCAGCGGCCTTCATTATCATAATCCTCAATACCTATTTGGAATATTGCCTTGTCCTGTTTGTGTTTTGAAAGAAGAGCAACGCCGCTGTATCCTTTTTTTATTGCAGGAGCCAATAAAACATTGTAATCAAGAGATTCAAACAATTCTTTATTAAATTGATTTTCATCGGCTTTAATTTCTTGTAAACAGAGAATATCGGGACTTTCTTTAGATACCCACTCAATGAAACCTTTGTTGATTGCTGAGCGAATGCCGTTGATGTTATAGGTGATAATTTTCATTATTCTAAATGATTTGATTTTTTAAAAATCATAACATCAGTTGAATATGTAATGTGAGCCGGTTTGCGATTTACAGTAGCAAATTCGATAATACTTAGTATAGGCAGTGATAAATTGGGCAGCCATTTAAATCGTGTCCAGATTGATAAGGCATAGGATGGATATCGGAATACACGATTTGATTTAACTAATTGAAAACCTGCATTTTTCATTAGGTCGATATATTCTTGCTTTATTCGCTGATGATGAATGCTATCAATAATAATACTTGCATTGCTTCTGATTTGCTCAAAGAGAAATACTTCGCCGTTATCTTCTAGGATTCGATTAAACTCTTTGAAAATGATTGTCAATTCATCATTGCCGGTATGTTGAAGTACCCAATAAGTAAATATCTTAGAAAATCGTTTATTACCATATTGCATGGGATAGTTTGTCAGTAAATCATATACTATATTTTTATTTTGATGATTTATGTTGTTCGCAACACCTATCATTTCAGTTGATTTATCAATACCCACTATTTCTTTTACAAATGGTGCAGCATAGCTTGTTAGCCGACCCACGCCGCATCCGAAATCAAGCACTACATCCGAATGATTGAATCTCAGATATTTTTTTAATGATTGTTTGGTAAAATAATTTCTAAAAATGTTTTGATGAACAGTTGCCGGGCTGGTGTTGGCATCTAATACGGCGTTTTCGTTATTATGCGACAAGGCACGGGCGTTAAACTCCGAGATTACTTTTTCTTTATCTATGTGACTATCCATTGCTACTAAGCTGTTTAGATGTGTAAATGTAACCCTTGTATAAACCTTATTAAAGGCCTGATATTTTTTTTAATAAAGACCAGATTTTATATTGTATGGGATTAGAAATAATATCAATTCTTGCTGAAGGAAGTGCTGCAGTTCCAAAATCATTTTTAAATCTGGAAATACCATATATAAATTTATTATTGTTGTTATAAGTAGCGTTTTCCATAGCTACCTGTCCAAGCATGTATCTCTCATATCCTAATTGTTGATATTGCATAGCGATATTCCAGTGTAACAGATGCCCTGCGCCAAGTTGGTTTTTAATATTCCCGCCGAAAGAATACATTGCATATTTACCATACTGAATAACAAAAGCAGCACTTAAAACTTGTTTATTATGTTTAGCAAAAAACAACTTAACGCAGTTGTGTTTGGATAGCAACTCAAACTTTTTCCGTACAAAGTCTGAATTTGGAGCGCTTTCAGATTGCTGTTTATAGGTTTCATTTACAAGAGATAAGAATGATTCAATATCGTTATTACTAATGATTTCAACACCTAATTTAAGAGCCTTATTGATATTGCGACGGTGAGACTCCTTTATCCTTTTCCATAAATCCTCTTTACTAATTGTTAAGTCAAAGTATGCGACTTTAAATAAGCGAGTTTGGCGGGGATTTGATTTCTCGTATAAAGCAATATTTTCTATGCCGCCGTTATAACCGGAGGAATAGATATAAACTATTTTTTGAGTTTTGATATAGTCTTCGATAGCATCGTTTAAATAATGCATTGCGTCAGAGTTTCCGGGCAATGTAATTGCTTCTCCAAGCATACTTAAAGATGAACTTATCTTTTTATAAATCGGTAATTTCTTGCTGATATATTCAAAAGCCTTAATTCCAGCAATCAGGGTACCATCCTTGTATAGTTGAAAATAAACAGGGATTTGATTAAATAATACACTTGTGCCATCATAATAACTTGTTTGCAAGCAGTTACTGTTAAGCAGGCAGAGCGCATTCCACTCTTCAATATGTAGTGGGGTATGATAGGTGATTTTAGTTTCCACCGATTAAGCAAATAATATTTTATAAAAATCAAAGAGAAGATTTGATGCTTGCTTTACATCTGTTACCGGGGCAATAGGGGTGCTCAACACATTCCGGAGGTTGTTGGCGGAGACTATTTTGTTGTAAGTAATTAAGTAATCTATGCGATTTAACTTTTTTGAATCTAAATTTGACAGTTGCTCATGTTGATTTGAAGTCTGGATAAGAAGAGGCTGATATATAATTCGAACACTTGGGTTAAGTTTTTTTATTTCTAAAGCGATAATCAGTGTTTTTTTATTCACGCAGTGGATCGCCTCAAACCCATAGCGTGCAATTATATCGGAGATACGCTTTATATTTCTTGATGTATGGTCGGTGCCCGGATAGTTTAGAGGCAGTTTCTTAAAAAGTAATCCTTCAGAAGTTTTGCCATAGTCTAACTTTCTATCATACAATCCGATTGCTGTTATGGAATAATAATTTGCAAGACCTTCAAATAAATCGGTAATTAAAGAATTGAAATATTCAAATTGGTCTAATAAGACGACAACACTTTTTCTTCTTTTTATTTGATACGGAGATTCAGAAGGGAGGTTAAGTGCTCTTTTTACGACACGAACTAATGGTTTATATTTTCGAGCAACATCAATTATATTGGGGTAGTCGGTGTGGCTCTTGGGTGTGGCATTCATTATATCCAAGAATTGTTGTTCCGTCAATCCAAATTTTTTAATAATAAATATCTTATCCTCTCGGAGTAGGTTTTCATCAATAATAGGTTGAGCCAAGAGTTCGTAAGCCTCTTCTTTTGTCATTTGGCCGCTACATATTAATGTTGAATAATGAGAATAACGTTTATCTATATGGAATTTATTAGGTAAGATATAGGATTGATAGAAGCGAGTAATTATAGACTCATAATGCTTGCCTCCATAATCTCGCCACCCCAACTCATCGGCAAGGATTTTTTTCGCTTCTTTCTTAATGTAATTCACATGATCAAGAAGCTTTATGGTTTTAATGCGGTAAACTTTATTATAAAGGATTGTTTTAAAAAAGCCTAAGCGAGGAAAGGTCTTTAGGGGGATGGTACCAAATCTATTATGGATCGCCTTAATGTTTATCGTATCCGACTTTAAATAGTTCCAAGATTCGGGCAACATTCCTTCTGTTACCTGACTCTCGCCACTTAGTATATATTTTATACCATGCTTGGCGGCTTCATTAAAAAGTGCTGCAAAGATGGCATGGTCTGAGGGGGCTTCTAAGTCAACGACAGAAGCCTTGAGATAACTTAATTGTAAGTCTCTAAACTCGTCCCATTTAATTACGTGAGTATATAAATCGATACCCAACTTGGTCACAATGTTTTCAATATTCTTTACAGCTAATTCGGTATTCCATCCGTTATCAAGGTGCACAGCCAGAGGTCTAAGTCCGGCCTTAACAGTAAGATAAGCTACATAAGAACTGTCAACTCCACCGCTTAATCCTATAATGCAATCATATTTTTTCCCCTTCCCTTCGCTCTTAATTTTTTCAATTAAGTTATTAAAGCGCTTATTTCTCTCATTGTCAGTAACTAGATTGTCATAATTGATTTTATCGTACAACACACAATGATTGCATAGTCCATCTTCATTAAAATAAATATCGGGGTCTGCAAAATTGTTGAATACACAACGAACACATTCTCGATAGTTGTTATGCTTATGTATGGGTTCGGGAAGGCGGAACTGAATGCCCGTTAATGGTTTAAAATCTGTAAAGTGTTGTAAAGAGATTTTATGATATAAACTTATGAGATGATACTTTTCGGTATCCCAGCTCAATTTATGCTTACTCTTAATTATGTTTTCCTTATAGTAGCTATAGTTGTTTAGTATAAGATTAAAGCCATCTAAAAAGGCTCCTTTTCTGTCGCCATTAATACAAGCACCTATTTTGTATAAGCTAATAATATTCTTATGCTCGGGTTGTGCAGCAGATAAAATAGGCAACTCAGACATTACATAATGAAACAACTTATTTTCTAAGCCAAGCCAGTAGGATAAGTATTTTTTATTCCATGTTGGAATTATGCCCACATCGCACGAGGCCAAAGTATTAACAATCTTGGAGGAGTCAATTATGTCGTGGAAGAAAATATTTGTTAAGTTAGACTCGGCGACTAATTGTTTGAAATATTCTTTATGTCCGCCATCTTTACAAAATATAACAAGAGCAATATTTTTTTGATTGCCCAAGTCGCTAATTGCTTGTTCAATGTTGCGGTTCTTTTTATAAATCAAAAAAGAAAACAGTACGACAACCTTGTGATCTTTAGGAATGTTAAATTTTTTTCTTACGTAATCGTTCCGTTCAGTTATTTCTTCATATAGAACAAAGTTTCTTACAACAGTGACCGGGCTCTTTGCTTTCAGATATTTCTGAAGATCATCCGCAAGAGATTGATTGACTGTAATGATATGATCAATATACTTTTTATCATACCATTCACGAATAATTTCAAACTTTCGGACAAGCTGTGATTTAATCATCACTATGGGAGACCAAGAAGAGTAGTGTAGTGGCCATTCATGAAACAACTCATGAGAGTCGTAGATTAAAACAACTTCGGGCAGCTTTTTTTTAATAAGAACGCCCAGATGCAACATTTGCCAATCGTGACAATGAAGTATGTGCGGCTTATAGGAGGCAATAAGCGCTGCTAATTCTTTTAAATAACTAATGGATGTTTTAAAGTCGTGTATTTTTTTATCAAAAAGACGTTTGACTTTTATACCATTGATAGTTTCTTCCTTTGGGAGGGATTGTTTATAAACAGCGAAGAGCGTAAGATCGTACCCGGCTTCTGCGATAGAAAATGCTTCGCGATATATCCGTTGATCATTCGTGAACTCATTATCACATAACATGGCAACTCGAATATCAGAAACCGATTGAATGCTGTTGCCAATAATATTATCGGACATTAGATTGTCTAAAATTTTCGTCGGGGAAATTAATTAATATCGCATTTTTATTACCGCTAAACACAAATAAACTGCCTGCCGCCGCACCGGCAGCCCCCATTTTTAATACGGCTTTTATTTCGTTATAATCTTTGGCGCCACCGGAGATAATAACAGGCAGAGATGTAATTCGAAGTATCTCGGCTAATAAATCTAAATTATACCCCTGCTTCGTTCCTTCGCGATCAATATCCTGAAGGATTATTTCGCCAACACCCGCATCTTCGAGATATTTAACATGGTCTATTATGGTAGTGTTGAGTCGGTTAGATCCACTTTTTGTATAAACACCGGTTTTGCCAAACCAATTTTTCTTAACATCAACAAATGAGGCTATTGTGCTGGTGCCAAATGTTTTACAGGCTTGAATTAAGAATTCTCTGTTTTCTGTTGCGGTATTGATGCACACTTTTTCAATTCCACAACGCAAAACAGATTCGATGTCGTTCATAGACGAGATGCCGCCACTATAACTTAAAGGCATAAAGGCTTCGCCGGCCATTTCAAATAAGAGGTTCAGGTTAATAGAGGTTCTTCTTTTTCCTGCATCAATATCAACGATCATCAATTCGTCTGCAAACTTTGAGTTAAATATTTTAACCGTGTTAATAGGATCACCAATATATATATCGTTCTTGAAGTTCTTTGTTTTTACAACACCACTATTGTGTAATAACAATACCGGAATAATTCGAGGGCGATACACTATAGATTATGAATAAAATTAGTGAGCAATGCCATTCCAAAACGATGGCTTTTTTCAGGATGAAACTGAACACCGAAAATATTCTCTTTCTGAAAGCCGGAAACAAATTCATCGCCGTAGTTTGTAGTAAGCAGAGTGTCTATAGAATTGTTGAGCACAACATGATAAGAGTGTACAAAGTAAAATGAGCTTTCCTCATTTTGAATTATTTTATTATCCTTAGCAATGTGCACATCGTTCCATCCCATGTGGGGCACCCGTATAGATGTGTTTCTAAACCGAATGACTGAAGCATCTATCCACCCCAGCCCCGGCAATGTTCCCTCCTCACTGTGTTTGCACATTAATTGCATACCTAAACAAATACCAAGCACGGGGGTTTTCTTTATTAACACCTTTTCGTTAAGTATGTCAAAAAGATGATTGTTGTGTATGAGTTTCATACCATGGTCGAAGGCTCCGACCCCGGGAAGAATTAAGTGTGAGGCTTCGCGAATGATGGAAGGATCATTGCTGATCTCAGACCGAAATCCTAAGTAAGAAAACATGTTTTGCACACTTTGGATATTTCCTAACCCGTAATTTACAATGACAATACTCACGCGTTGTGGGTTGTTTTATTGTTGATGATGGTTTGATAAAGCGATAGAAGTTTCTTTTGCTCTACATCCCAGCACAATTCCTTTTTAGCGATTCGGCAATTTTGCTTATACCGTTCTTTATTTGCAATAAGATTATGAATAGCCGATTGAATCGTATTAATTTTTTCAGGATTAATACACACCCCAACATCATGGTTATTGATTACTTTCTCATATTCGGGTTGTGCCGTTCCAAGTATTGGAATTTCACTCATTATATAGGTAAACAACTTATTATCTAATGCAAGCCAATATGACAGTTTCATTTTATACCAGGCCGTTACTAAGCCAATATCGCAACAGGAAATAGTCTCCTCAATAGTATTCACTGGGATTAAGTCGTGGAAGTAAATATTCTTATATCCACACTTATCGACATAATTTTCAAACCAGATGCGGCGTTCGTTTCTTCTGGTTATAATAATAAGGTGCACATTAGGCATTTGACCAATGGCATCAACAAAGTTTTCCATAAGATTGGTATATCTATAAACATTAACACCGATATACACGATAGCGCAATCATTCGCCGGAATATTGAATTTTTGTCTTAGGGTTTGATCTGTTTTATTGGGCAGTTCTTTGAAAGAGGGAATGTTGCGGGTAACTATAGGGTCACTTTTTAACTTAAAGTATTTTTTAAGAATTGCAGCAATCGAATCATTAACGGTAATCAAGTATTCAATTTTTTGCCCATTTCTTTTTTCACGGCGCATTTCATAATATCGAACGATATACGATTTGAGTTGATTTATGATTGACTGATTAGAATAGTTTACGGGCCAAGAATGGAACAACTCGCGCGATTCATAAATAAGTATCGTGCCGGGGCACATAGATTTTACTATAGCACCAACATGAAGCATATATTGATCGTGGCAGTGTAACACATCGAATTTTTCTTTTGCAATCTTCAAAGCAAATTCTTCTAATTTCCGTCTATTAGAAAATGCCCAATAATCCGGAGGTATAACTCTTCGTATTGTTAAATTATCTTCTTTTGATTCTTGCAGAAGTTGGTCATCTGATAAGCAATAAAGAAAAAGTTCGATTGGAAGGGATTTTAAGCTTTTTATTTCTAAAACCGCTCTTCTATCTGTTACTAAGGTGTTATCTAGGAGTACGGCTACTCTAAGTGCCATAAAAGGAAAAGTATTATCAGTTAATAAACTTCAAAACCTCGAAAGCTTCAGCAAAGGTAGCTCCGGTCTGAACGCCCCGCGTTATGGCCAAGGCCCGTAAAAAATTCTCACTGCAATAGGAGCGATGTGCCTGAGATTTATACGCATTAAGAGCCTCGACTTTTTTTGCCACGTGGCGTTCGTCAAGCTTAATAAAGAAATTTGTTTTAATGGAAAGGTTGTTCCACGGGAGCTCGTATCCAATAATTGAAACATCCTTAAATGCGCGCAGGGTTTCATTGTGAATGACCTGGTGATCCTGATGAAGGTCGGTTGAGCAGGGAGTTAGTACGAGTGTAGGGCATATTTCTTTTTTCAAGCGCACCATATCTTCTAGAATCTCTTGTCGATTAGTATAAAATGTGCGCACATCATAATCAAACAAACGTAAGTTTTGAGGAGCAATACCAAGTAATTGGGTAGCAGCCTTAACTTCTTTTTCAAGCGTATCGGGAGCGAGGCCTTCGCCAAGAGATTTTCTACAGAGAGAAAATGCCACATAATAAACCACTTTTCCCTGCTCAACAAATTTTGAGATGCTTCCACCGCAACCAAGCTCCCCATCATCGGTATGTGGGGCCATTATTAAAATCTTTTCGTTATTAATCATTTGCTTCGTTATTGATTACATAGATATCATTCAGATTGCGACCGAGACCGTCATAATCCAAGCCGTAGCCAACAATAAAATCATTGGGTATTTCCATTCCAGAATAACGCACATTAATATTATGTTGAAGAGCGGCTGGTTTTACCAGCAGGGATGCAATTTCTATAGATGCGGGATTCTGTGACTGTATAATTGGCAAGAACTCAAACAAGGTTTTTCCGGTATCAACAATATCTTCTAAGATAATGATGTGACGATTTTCCAAGGGAATATCTTGTCCGATTAAAGTGCGTACACGGCCGGTTGATTGCGTGCCTTGATAAGAGGCTAGCTTAACAAAAGTAATTTCACATTCAAGCCGGATATATTTCATTAGATCTGCGGCAAACATAAAAGAGCCATTTAGAATAGCCATAAACAGCGGAAACTTATTTATGTAGTCGTTATTAATGCTATCTGCAATATGCTTAATTCGTGTTTGTATTTGATCACCGGAGAGGTAGGGTTTAAAGGTTTTGTCGCGCAGAGTAATCATCCTGATTTATTAAGCGAACAAAGGTAGTGTAGAAGTGATTATGACATCACTCTTATTCACGAATTCGTATGCGCATGCCACTATGAATAATTTCAGAATATAGTTTGTTCATCTGCATTAGTTTTTCTACAGATAAGTTATAGGCTTTTGCAATGCTGTATAAGGTATCACCGGATTTAACGGTGTAATAATTAATTGCCTCATCAGGCATCGTTATCATAGATGAAAGGTTGTCGGGGGCCTTGTTGTCAGTATCATCGTTAAGTGTATCCTTTATAAGAGGTGGAGGGGTAGTGTTGGAGCTTAACGACATATTATTGTTGGTCGATTGTATTGTTGACATCGTCTTGGGTGCTTGAGGAGCATTGCCGGGATCAATAGGTGATATAGTCGTATTTCTAACCTTGGGGGTTGTTGTACGTCTGTTTCTAAGGTAAATTATTTCACCTATTTCGGGCTCTGTTCCGAGAATCATGTTATTAAGGCGGTATAGAAATTTCAATTTAATGCCATGAAGTTGGGAAATAGCGTACATTGTTTCGCCTGCAACTACGGAATGGTATAAGTCATTTCCTGTTCGGCGCTTTGGTTGTAAGTATATTATACTGCCGTCTGCTGGACGAATATTTTTAATGAGATCATTGTATTTTAAGATACGCCTGATGCCTTGTTTGGATTTCTTTCCAATATCTTCTAAGGTCTCCCCGGGTAAGAGTTTAACAGTCCGAATATTATTGTGTAAATAAATTCGAGCAGCCCAATCTGTTTTGCTGCCTGAAACCGGAGGCTTGGTTATTAAATCTGCGACAATATCCGTTTTACTATCCTGATAAGAAGGGTTGTCGTATTTATACAGCTCATACAGGTCAATATTTTTTATTAACAATTCAGGGTATTTAGGATTTGTGGCATAACCCGCCTGTTTTAATCCATAGGACCAGCTTTTATAGTCTGTGGGGGAATAGTTAAACAAAAAAGAATATCGTTCTCTATTCTTTAAGAATTCGGAATGATCTCGGAAAGACTCTTCGGGAGTGTCATATTTCCTAAAACATTCATTTTTAGTATCATCGTCTTGAATTAATGTTTTTCCGTACCACGTATTATGACATTTAATTCCAAAGTGATTATTACCATTTACGGCAAGCGAACTTCTTCCGGCATTAGATTCCAGAATTCCCTGAGCTAAAGTAATACTTGCCGGTATGCCATACAGCTTCATCTCTTCCATTGCAATTGTTTTATACCGGGCTATATATTTTAACACGGCGTCACTTTGTTGCTCTTGAGCAAAAGAAGAAATTGCACTCAACCAACCAATCAAGTATAACCCTAAAATAATTTTCTTAATTATCGGCATATAGCAAAGTTCATTTGCTTAACGTTGTATTATATTTTTTCATTTCACACCATCGGAGTCAACTGTATGTTATTTCGTAACAGATAAATGGGACTCGAGAATCTTAAAATAATATTTTTCATATTGAGGTAAGATGTTGTCTATGTCGAATCGCTTAGCTTGCTCATAAGCATTATGCTTGAATGATTTCAATAGAACATCATCGGAGAGAATGCGAATAGCATTGGCCGCCATGTCGTTAGTGTCGCCAACATTACTCATAAATCCGGTTTTGCCGTGGATGTTAACCTCAGGAATACCACCGGTATTAGTAGAGACTACCGGAACTCCACATGCCATTGCCTCTAATGCAGCAAGGCCAAAGCTCTCACTTTCTGAAGGCATCAAAAATAAATCACTAATGGCAAGCAGTTCTTCAACGGCTTCTTGTTTTCCAAGAAAGCGCACATCGTCATAAACATGTAATTCGCGACAAAGTTGTTCGAGATATTGGCGATCGGGGCCATCGCCAATCAAGAGCAATTTTGAAGGAATGCGTTCGTGCACTTTTTGAAATATAAGAATCACATCCTTGGTGCGCTTTACTTTGCGGAAGTTAGAAGTGTGTATCAGAATTTTTTCATCATTGGGAGTAATAGCCTTTTTAAAGTGCTCCTTTCGAACTTTTGTAAATCGTGCAGTGTCTATAAAATTGCTGATTACCTCAATTTCTTTATTGATTTTAAAATTTTGATGCGTATCGTTCCTTAAGCTATTTGAAACTGTTGTTACACCATCACTTTGATTAATAGAGAACTCAACAACCGGAGCATACGAAGCATCTTTCCCGACTAGCGTAATATCGGTGCCATGCAGTGTTGTAATATAGGGTAGATAGGTGTTTTTTGTTTTTAAAATTTCTCGTGCCATAAATGCAGCAGAGGCATGCGGTATTGCATAATGTACGTGTAATAAGTCCAGTTTTTCATATAAAGCCACATCCACGATCTTACTGGCTAATGCACTTTCGTATGGTGCGTGCTCAAACAGAGGATAGTCGGCATAATTTACCTCGTGGTAATAAATGTTTTCTATGAATGAATCGAGCCTTGCCGGCACCCTATAGGTAATAAAATGAACTTGATGGCCCTTGAGAGCTAATGCTTTGCCAAGTTCGGTTGCTATTACACCGCTGCCGCCAAAAGTAGGATAGCAAACTATTCCTATTCGCATGACTAATGTGAGTTATTATTGTATGTGAAGTTAACAGTATGAGGCAAAAATTGGTTTTAAATAATCTAAAAGTGCTTCTGCTTATCGGGCTGAGGCACCAATGCGGTGTAAATTATAGCATGAACTCTACCACGGATGTCGTAAGTATTAATTTTTTTATTGGAGTCATCGGGAAACGTGCGATTTGATAAAAAAATAAACGTCAAATCGTATTCAGGATCAGACCAGATACAAGTACCCGTGAACCCCTGGTGGCCAAAGGTTTTACCTGATGCTTTATCTGTACATGGACTTTTTTTATTTACATCTGTTTCATGTTTGTCAAACCCAAGCCCGCGCCGGCTGATATTTGATTGTTTAGAAGTAAATAGAGACACGGTACTACTATCAAATATTCTTACCCCACCATAGGTACCTTTGTTTAAAAGAAGCTGATGAATTATTGCCAGTCCATTAGCATCGGAGAATAATCCGGCATGACCGGCTACCCCTCCAAGCAACGCCGAGGCGGGATCATGTACAAAGCCCTGTAGTTTTTGTTTGCGAAAGTCCGAGTCGTAATTGGAGGGGACGATATTTTTTTTTTCTATCGTTTGAAGGGGTAAAAAAGTGGTTCGATAAATTCCGAGAGGAGCATAGATTTCACATTGTACATAATTATTCAATGTCGTATTGGTTACCGCTTCAACTACCCATCCTAATAAAATAAAATCGAGGTCGCTATACAAATATTCTTTTTTGGGAGTAACCGGGCTTTCTGCAATCATCTTTTTTATGGTATCTAAATAAGTATAATGCAGATATATATTTTCGGCCACTTGAATGTAGTGTTTTCTATCGCGAGTTGAGCTAAAGGCATCATCTATATTTTGAATAGATTTATAAAAAGGAATCCATGCCTTCAGCCCTGCTTGATGCAATAACAAATCCTTAAGAATAATATCGGCTTTATTCGTTCCGGCAAGCCAGGGCAGATATTTTTTTAAGGGGTCGTTCAATTTGATTTTCTTCTCCTCATACAATTTCATTATGGCAAGAGTTGTTGCAGCACTTTTGGTAATAGATGCTATATCATAAACAGATTCTTCACGTACGGAATCAATTTGGTCATACGTATAAAAGCCGAAAGAACCATTGTAAATAACGTGGTTTCCTTTTGCAACAAGCACACGACATCCGGGAAAAACTCGATCTCGTATAGCTACTTGTATAATGGAATCAATTCGATTTAACCTTCCCGGGATGATTTCATAATCTATCGGGTCGGTATAGTTTAAGCGGATATCCGAAGTAAGTAGGCCGCTGCCCTCTTTAATCGAAGGTGTTACACTAACCGGGAGAATGCCTCGAGCGGATATGCCGCCAAATAATAGTTGTGCCGATAAATCCTGCACATCACTTTCTCCACTATAAGCCATTAACAGATAGGGGGAGTTTTCAAAATATTTTAATGAATAAGGACTACCGAACAATGTAACTATGGTCGGGCATTGTTTTTCAAGTTGAGCAACAAATATTTTTGCATTATCTGTAATACCATAGTAATTTTCATACTTGCGATTCATTTGATGCATACCAATAAAAATCACATTGTACTTCCTCAACTGTTCTGCTAATTTTTGAAAATCTTCTTTGCTTGCATTTTTATCAATCACAAATGATTTAACATCTGCATACCTCCTCAAACTCTTTTGAAAAACCGTTTCGTTGAAAGAGCCGATACTTACAGAAGCAAATCGAAAAGTATCTAAACGCTGTTTGAATGGAATTAAATTATTTTGATTATGCACCAGAGTCAAGGCGGCCTGAGTAAGTTCGCGCTTGATATGTTCGGCTTCGGGGCTATTGATGTCAGTTTTTAAGTTTTTAAGTGCTACTACTTGCTTTTTATTTAACCCGAGCCAATACTTGCATGCTAAGATCTTCTTTACTCTTGCATCTATTTCTTCTTGTTTTATCAGACTATCTTTTACGGCCTTCTTAATTGCTACAATAGCTCCCGAAACATTTCCCGAGAATAACAACACATCATTTCCCGCTAAAAGTGCTCTTACATCCACCTCTCCCGGTGCATATAAATCAGCAACACCCCTCATATTCAGGGCATCTGTAAAAACTAAGCCTTTGAATCCCAGTTTATCTTTAAGCAAATCATTAATGATATTCGAGGAGAGCGTAGATACGCTGACAGAACTATCGAGGGCCGGAATGTTCAGGTGGGCAACCATAACGCTTCCTACACCATTATTAATTAATTGCTTGAATGGATATAATTCTAATGAATCGAGGCGGCTTGCAGACGCATTAATGACAGGCAAAGTCTTATGCGAATCTTTGTCGGTATCTCCATGCCCCGGAAAGTGCTTGGCACATGCCAAAACGCGCCCATCTTGTAACCCTTTAGCATAAGCCAATCCTTTGTTAGCCACATTAAATTTGTTTTCTCCAAAAGAGCGGTCTCCAATAACAGGGTTTAGAGAATTGTTATTAATATCAACAACGGGAGAGAAACTGATATGAACGCCCATGCGACGGCACTCTCTCGCTATCTCCAATCCCGCTTTATATATCAATTGATTGTTTTGAACAGCTCCCCACATTAGTTGCCTATGAAAATCAGGAGTAGAGTCAAGCCGCATGGATAGCCCCCATTCAGCATCTTGCGCAATCATTAATTGTACCGCAGATATAGATTGAAAGTAATTTGTAAGCAATACTTGTCGTGTAGGGCCGCCCTGCATAAAGATGAGTCCGCCGATATGATAATTTTTTATTAAGTATTCAATACGCTTTTTCTCGGCATCATCTTTATTGGAATAGGCCGCTACCATAAAAAGTTGCCCTAATCTCTCATCTGGGGTCATTGCGTTAAATAATGAATCGGCCCAGCGAGCACTTTCTGTCGATAAAAATGGAGGATCAATTGGGGCTTGTTCCTGATTATGGGGAGGCACGGATACAGTTACCTGCCCTGAGAGATAAACTATTAAAGTCAGCAGAAAAGTAATCCGTCGCATTGGATTGTAAAGCACGTTAAACGCCTAATAAGTAATCGATATTTTACGAAGCCTTTCTAACAAAAAATTGTTGGATGTACATAAAACCCTATAGGGAAGATACATTTTCTTGAAAGCCTATTACTTTTGAACATCCATGCAACGGATAGAAAAAATAAATATCAGCGATTATAATTATCCTTTGCCTAATGAACAAATAGCGTTGCAGCCATATAAAAATCGAGATGAATCTCAATTATTGATATATAAGAATGGGAGTATTTATGATAGCACATTTAAAGATATAAGCACACAATTTGAAAAACCGGTTTTATTCGTACGCAACAACACCAAAGTGATACAGGCACGTATGTTTTTTAGTACTCAATCTAGCCATGTTATTGAGATATTTTTACTGGAGCCGGAAAATGAATCTATAGAAAAAGCGCTTCATCGAAGAGCTACGGAAGCAACGTTTAGATGCATGGTCGGCAATAAGCGTAAATGGAGTAATGGAGAGGTATTAGAGCTATGGAAAACGTGTAATGGAAAGCGGGTTCGATTACAAGCAGAGTATATCGAAGGTAGGGGCCTTGAACATATTATTGCTTTCAGGTGGGCACATGAGTTGGAAGTAAGGGAGCTTTTAGAATGCTTTGGATTAACGCCACTACCGCCTTATATTAAACGGCAGACAGAGTCTTATGATAAGGAATCGTATCAAACTATTTATTCTGACAGAGAAGGCTCGGTAGCAGCGCCTACGGCAGGCTTACATTTTACCGAGAGATTGATAGAAAAATTGAAGAACCAAGGGCACAACTTTTGCGATCTCACCTTGCATGTGGGAGCGGGAACTTTTCAACCCATAAAAGGAGACAATGCCGCAGAGCATAAGATGCACGGAGAAGAGATTCATATTTCACTAAAATCCTTTAATCAGATTTATCACGCAGTGTTAAATAACATCCCGATTGTCGCGGTAGGTACCACTTCACTTCGTAGCTTAGAAACACTCTTCGGCTGGGGCGTTCAGGTTGCTTATCAGAAGATAAGTATGCCACATTATTTTTCTCTATCGCAGTGGGAAGTTTATAATTATAAAAACTTTGAGCGCAGAGATAGCCTGCAAGCGCTTAAAGAGTATATTACAAAAGCCGGAGTGGACCAAATCAGCGGACGCACTCATCTTATGATCGTTCCCGGTCATGAATTTAAGCTTTGTGATGCCTTGATTACCAATTTTCATCAACCTAAGAGCACGCTGCTTTTATTGGTATCTGCTTTTGTTGGAGACGATTGGAAGAATATATACAAGCATGCGCTTGAACGCCGTTATCGTTTTTTGAGTTATGGCGATTGTTCTCTTCTTTGGCTTAAGGCGACATAATTCATTGAAGCCGGAGTAATAAGATTAAATTTGCAGATTAACGATGTTGAACATTTACAATGGAAGATATTATTAAGTTGCTGCCTGAGATTATTGCGAATCAGATAGCTGCAGGAGAGGTGGTGCAACGTCCTGCAAGTGTCGTAAAGGAATTGCTGGAGAATGCGGTAGATGCAGGGGCAAGTAAAATACAATTGCTTGTAAAAGATGCCGGCAAGACCTGGATACAGGTTATAGATAACGGCTGTGGCATGTCAGATACAGATGCGCGAATGAGCTTTGAGCGTCATGCAACCTCTAAAATAAGAACCCCGGACGATTTGTTCCACATACGCACGATGGGCTTTCGTGGGGAGGCATTAGCATCTGTTGCGGCAGTGGCGCAAATAGAAATGCGCACTCGAAAAGAAGAGAATAAAATCGGAACCAACATTCTTATTGAAGGAGGGACTTTCGTTTCACAAGAGGCCGCTTCTTGTGCTGCGGGGACATCTATTACCATTAAAAATTTATTTTTTAACGTTCCGGCACGACGTAACTTCTTAAAAAGTAATACTGCCGAAACGCGACACATTGTTGATGAGTTTCAACGCGTTGCCTTGTCTCATCCACACATTGCATTTACGTTTCATTTAAATGGAGCCGAGTTGTTTCATTTAAAGGAGGGAAATCTAAGGCAACGTGTGGTGGCGATTTTCGGCAATCCGTATAACGAGCGGTTAGTGCCGATTGAAGAAAACACACCCGTGTTAAAAATATATGGGTTTATTGGAAAGCCGGACACAGCAAAGAAACTACGTGGAGAGCAATATATTTTTGTTAACAACCGCTTTATCAAGAGTCATTATTTACATCATGCTATTGTAACAGCGTATGATGATCTGATTCCATCTGATGCTCACCCCCTTTACACGCTTTTTCTGGAAATTGACCCGGCACGAATTGATGTCAATGTGCATCCAACGAAACAAGAGATAAAGTTTGACGATGAAAAGATTGTTTACACTTTTGTCCATACAGCAGTCAAGCACTCACTGGGAAAATATTCTGTAGCCCCCACACTGGACTTTGAGCAGGAGACCGCTTTCAGTAACATGAATGAGTCTTTGCAACAACAACAGAATCCCCTTCTCGCAAATTCGGATAATGAGAATTTAACATCGGCTAATCAGGCATCAGTAAAGCCTTCGTCAACCGGCTCCGCATATTGGAAAAATTTATACGAGGAGGTAAAGCAAAATAGACAATCGGTTTACACGATTCCGAGTAAATGGGAGCAACAAGAAGATAGAGCCTTGTTTGATCAAAAAGAATCTATAGACAATTCGCCGATAGCCTTTCAAATTCATAGCCGATATATACTTTCACAAATTAAATCGGGATACATCCTTGCCGACCAACAGGCAACACATGAAAGAGTATTGTATGATAAATATCTGAAATGCCTGTGCAGACAGGGAAGCAACACACAACAGCAATTATTCCCTGTTCAAATAACTTTAAATAAGTCGGATGCCCTTTTGTTGGAAACGCTTTTGCCGGAGTTAAAACAATTAGGCTTTGACATACATCCTTTTGGTGGAAGAACCTATGTGCTTCATGGCGCACCATCCGAAGTAATTAGTGGGCAAGAAACAGATTTACTTGAACAGATACTTGACAATTTTAAGCAAAGCGAACAAGAGTTAAAACATAACAAGGCAGAATCTCTTGCACAAGCTATGGCTAAGGCGAATTGTATTAAGCCAGGAAAGACATTGAGTGAGAAAGAATGCCGCTATTTGTTAGATGAATTATTCGCATGTGAGAATCCATATTATGCACCGGATGGTCGTCCTACATTTATTACCTATTCGTTAAAAGATTTAGAGAAACAATTTAATACCAAGCCTTAAGCTTTTATCAATCAATATGCAGCCATTCAGACCAGGACGATTTGAGATACTACCCCTTGTTGTAAAAAATTTACTCATCATCAATGGGCTGATGTATTTAGCAACGGTTGTATTAGAGCAAAACTTTCATTACGATCTTACCGCACTTCTTGGTCTGCACTATTTTACTTCGCCACTGTTTAAGCCGTTTCAATTACTTACACACATGTTTATGCATGGCAGTTTCATGCATATATTCTCCAACATGTTTGCCTTATGGATGTTTGGCGCAATAATTGAAAATGTATGGGGGCCAAAAAGGTTTTTGTTGTTCTATCTTGTGTGCGGGATTGGCGGAGCCTTAGCGCATCTCGGCTATACGGCATACGAGATGCACGGATTGCAAATAGAAATAAACGATTATGTAAATCATGCAACAAAAGAAAATTTTGTTGCATTGTTTAAATCGCACCAAGAGTTATTGACTCCCGAGTTGACAGATAAAGCAAACGCATTGTTAAGTGAATGGTCTTCATTTGACAACAGTTCTATATTAGAGTCAAAAATATTGGCAAATGAATTGGCCATACAGTATGCAAACATTCCGGTAGTTGGCGCATCGGGCGCAGTGTTTGGCGTATTGCTCGCTTTCGGGATGTTATTTCCTAACACTTATATCTATCTTTATTTTTTCATACCCATGAAGGCAAAGTATTTTGTTATTCTGTATGGCTTATTTGAACTGTATTCCGGTGTTAGTGGTACCGGCGGTGGAATTGCACACTTCGCACACCTGGGCGGCATGCTGATCGGTTTCTTCTTAATTAAGTACTGGAATAAATCAAAACGACACGATTTTTATTAAGTTATATTGGTAAATGTCAACATCTCTTTGGTTCGATATCAAAACACAGTTCCTGCAATCTTCTTCGAGGTTAACACAACTTATTATTGCAAATGTTCTGGTATTCATACTGCTTGGAATGGTTCGTCTCATCTATTTCTTTACTAATGATTTAAGAACGTTTGATGGCATTACGGAATATGTGGGTTTGTCGCCGCATATCCCCACAGTCCTAAATCACCCGTGGACACTTGTAACTTATGCTTTTGTGCATTTCTCCTTTTTTCATCTGCTATTTAACATGTTAATATTGTATTGGGTGGGGATTATTTTGACCGATTTCCTTGGTGATAAAAAGTTGTGGCCACTTTATTTGATGGCTTCATGGTGTGGAGGGGTCTTGTATATAATAATCTATAATTTGTTTCCGGTATTTAAAGTATCAGCATTTAGCCCTACGATGATTGGAGCATCGGCTGGAGTATTAGGCATTGTATTCGCCGCAGCCACATTAGTTCCGGATTATACAATATATCTCTTGCTACTTGGCCCGGTGCGATTAAAGTGGATTGCACTGACATTGATTCTTATTGATTTAATTGCCATTCCATTAGGAAATGCCGGAGGGCATATCGCCCATTTAGGTGGAGCAGTGTTTGGATATTTATTTATTAAATCACTTAATAACGGAACAGATTTGAGTTCGTGGTGGCCCCTTCTTATCGGAACGTTTCAACCTAAAAAAAGAAGCCGCCGTTATTTGAAAGCGGATCAAGGCGGAGCAACAAAACAAAATCAATATAATGTAAAATCAAGGGCAGAGCAATCGGCACAACAACGGGTGGACATCATATTGGATAAAATAGCACAATCCGGGTATGAAAGTTTAACAAAGGAAGAGAAGACCTTTTTATTTAATTACAGTAACACGAATAAGAAAGAATGATTCGTGTATTGAATTACCTCAAGCGATTTTTGATATTGCTTACCGTAATGTGGATTACCGCATTAACGGCATCTGTGCTGGCTCAATATATTAATCCGCACTCTTTTTGGTATTTTTCTCCGGCAGGCTGGTTATTTCCGATTTTGTTTGTCGTTAACTTTTTTTTGCTTGGTTTTTGGATTCTTGTTCGCATTAAATACAGCTTGCTCCCGTTATCGGCATTACTCATTTCCTTGCCTTTGGTGCGTGATTTCGTTTCATTTGGTTTTAATAAATACAAACCCAATAAAGAAACGGAACACATTCGTATCATGTCTTATAATGTAAGAAATTTTGATTTATATAACTGGAGCCACAACGAGCAATCCCGCAAAGGAATGCTTGCCATCATTGATAATGAAGACCCCAATATCGTCTGCTTTCAAGAGTATTATACACAAGATACCGGGTTTTACAACAACACAGATTTACTTAAAACCAAAATTGGATTTGAGCAAACCCACGTTGAAATAAATTATACGTTATACAAAACGCACCACTGGGGAATTGCTACGTTTACTAACTACCCGATAATTAACAAAGGGGTAGTAAAGTTTGATACAAAAACAAAAAATATTGCGATATATACCGACATTGCCACTCCTCTGGATACAGTTCGTGTATTTAACGTACATCTACAATCTTATCGATTGGGCAAACAAGATTTCGATTATATCGATCGGCTACAACAAGGGGTTTCTATAGATAAAGAATCAAATAAACGTATTATACAAAAACTTAGGATAGCGTTTAGCATGCGTGCAGAACAGGTAAGAGCGATAAAGGAGTATATTAACAATTCACCGTATAGAGTGATTGTATGTGGCGATTTCAACGATACGCCTATATCTTATGCTTATGATCAGCTTACAAAAAAGTTAGAAGACAGCTTTTTAGAAGCCGGGTGGGGTATTGGACACACCTATATTAATCCCATTCCCCTATTTCGAATTGATTTTATACTAAAGGATCCTGCTTTTGTAGCGTATGATTATCGAATTACACATAAAGACTTTTCAGACCATTATCCGATAACGGTATCATTAAGAAAATCTAATGTGGCCACTGATGATTGAAGATGTAATAAGAAACAATCATTGAGTCAAATTATAAAAATCATTATGCCATTTTTTTTAAAATCACAGCACACAAGGGCGGCAGGGATAGAACAATTGAATTTGATTTACCCTGATAAGCCGTTTCAGTACTCGCAAACACCTTCTTTTTAAGATAACCACCCCCCCCCAATTTTTTATTATCGCTATTAAACACAACCCGCCAATGACCGGGCTCTTCTACTCCCATTCGATAATCTTCTCGAGGTACAGGGGTTAAGTTGAGAATAACCCAAACGGAATCAATGCACTCAAGCCCTTTTCTGCGATAAGCTAAAGTGCCACGCTCCCAATCAATAGAGTCTATCCATTCAAATCCGGTATAATCAAACTGCTTCTCATGTAGGGCTTTCTCTTTTCGATAAAGTTTATTTAATCCCTTAACCGTCTTTTGAATACCCTTATGCTTCTCATCCTCTAACAAATGCCAATCAAGGCTATGTTCATGATTCCACTCTGCAAATTGAGCAAAATCATTTCCCATAAACAAAAGTTTGGCTCCGGGATGTGTAAACATATAAGCATAAACCAAGCGAAGGTTGGCAAACTTCTGCCACTCGTCACCAGGCATTTTATTTATCATAGATCCCTTGCCGTGTACAACCTCATCATGTGAAAAGGGAAGCATAAAATTTTCTGTAAAGGCATAAGTTAAGCTAAAGGTTAACTGATCATGATGAAATTTCCGGTACACAGGGTCTATAGCAAAATATTTTAAGGTGTCGTGCATCCAACCCATCATCCACTTCATTCCAAAGCCCAATCCGCCGCTATGCGTGGGATGAGATACTCCGTTAAATGTGGTGCTCTCCTCCGCAATGGTTTGCACTTCCGGATAATGAGCATAAACCGTTTCGTTAAATTCCTTTAATAAAGAAATTGCTTCAAGGTTCTCTCTTCCACCGGATTCATTCGGAATCCATTCTCCTTCATTACGGGAGTAGTCGAGATAGAGCATAGACGCAACTGCATCAACACGAAGCCCATCAGCATGGTAACGATCTAACCAAAACAACGCATTGCTGATGATAAAACTACGCACTTCAAAACGCCCATAGTTAAAAATATAACTCTTCCAATCCGGATGAAATCCCTTGCGGGCATCCTGATGTTCATATAAATAAGTGCCATCAAAACGATACAGCCCGTGTGCATCGCCGGGATAATGCGATGGAACCCAGTCGAGAATAACACCGATGCCCGCTTGGTGCAAGGCATCAATCAAATACATGAAATCTTGCGGAGATCCAAAACGCGAAGAAGGAGCATAGTAGCCTGTAATCTGATAACCCCACGAGGGTGCATAAGGATGTTCCATCACCGGCATGAATTCCACATGTGTATATCCCATTTCTTTAACATAGGTAGTAAGGGAATGTGCCAGATGCTTATAGTCAAGAAACTTCTCAGGATGATGAGGGCTGCGCCGCCAAGAGCCGAGATGAACCTCATAAACCGAAATTGGAGATTGCAGCGTGTTGCGATTTGCGCGCCTCTTCATCCAACGTGCATCGTCCCATTTATATTTTAGGTCCCAAACAATCGATGCCGTCATTGGCGGTTGCTCCCAGAAAAAGGCGTAAGGATCGCCCTTATCAATAAGTTCATTTTGAGATGTGCGAATAGAATATTTATAGATAGATCCATTCCCGAGATGTGGTATAAAACACTCCCAAATTCCACTGCCATCCGGTCGCAACGACATTTTATTGATTTGGCTGTTCCAACTATTAAAATTGCCGACTACCGAAACCTCTTGAGCATTAGGTGCCCATACAGCAAAGAACACGCCTTTGATGTTTTGATGTTCTACAAGGTGAGATCCCAATTTTTCATAAAGCCTATAATGTTTACCTACTTTAAATAATTCAATATCGAAAGAAGTAAGTAAACTAAATGAAGACTCTTTATCCACCATAGTGTTTTTCGGTATTGTTTCTCATCAGCATTAATAATAACAGTAAGGCCTGGTTTTCGGTTTATTATTTTTAAAAATAAATAGTATGATTTGCTGCGTTTTCAAATGGAATTACAAAGTAAACCCCGGCTTGTCAAATCTTAAAATTTTTGCACCCTATTATTATATCTGAAAGCAGGAGTATAGTGCATTCTATATAAAAAGTTGACAGAGACAAAAAATTGCTTCCTAATTTTATCGAATGAGTTATTTAGAAACGCTCAACGAAGCACAGCGCAACGCCGTGATAAACACGGATGGACCGATTATAATAGTTGCCGGCCCCGGCTCAGGTAAAACCAGAGTGCTGACTTATCGAATAGCGTATTTATTACAATATAAACGAGATGCAAATGACCGCCCCATTGATTCGTTTAGTGTACTAGCCCTCACATTCACTAATAAGGCGGCAAAGGAAATGCGAGAGCGTGTGGAACACGTGGCCGGACTAGAAGCGCGCAATTTATATATCGGAACTTTTCACTCAGTATTTTCTCGCATTCTTCGATATGAAGCACAGCATATAGGCTATCCGCCTAATTTTTCTATTTACGATACGGACGATTCGCGTAATCTATTGAAATCAATTATCAAAGAATTAGCATTAAATACAACCTATTATAAGCCCAATGTAGTTCATAACAGAATATCGGTAGCAAAAAACAGCTTAATGTCTCCCGAAGAATATGCAATGAACTTTAATCTACGTAACGAAGATGAGACTTCAGGAAAACCGAGGATGGCAGAAGTTTATAAAATATACAATGAACGATTATTCAGAGCCGGCGCCATGGATTTCGATGATCTGCTAATGAAGATGTACGAACTATTGAATAAAGTGCCACAAGTGTTGCATCGCTATCAAAATCGGTTCAAATACATTCTTATTGATGAGTTTCAAGACACAAATTTTGCACAATATGAGATTGTGAAAAAGTTGGCCGCCGTTCATGAAAACATTACGGTTGTTGGAGATGATGCACAAAGTATCTATTCTTTTAGAGGGGCAACCATTGCGAATATTCTAAATTTTCGTAAAGACTTCCCCGACACAAAAGAGTACAAATTGGAGCAGAATTATCGCAGTACACAACATATAGTAAAGGCAGCAAATACGATCATCGCAAAGAATCGAAATCAAATACCTAAACAAATCTGGACAGAAAACCCCGGCGGCGATAAGATTAAGGTGTACAAGGCACTATCGGATAATGATGAAGGAAAGATAGTTGCAGATTTGATTTTTGAAGAACGGATGCGCTCACAAAGACGCAATCGCGACTTTGCGATTCTTTACCGAACCAATGCACAGTCGAGAGCCTTTGAAGAGGCCTTACGCAGATTAAATATTCCTTATATAGTCTATGGTGGGCTTAGTTTCTATCAGCGCAAAGAAGTAAAAGATTTACTGGCTTACTTGAGGCTTGCCGTAAATCATTATGACGAAGAGGCGTTAAAAAGAATTATAAATTATCCCACACGTGGTATTGGACAGAGCACATTAGACAGAGCCGCACTTGCCGCTAAAGAACACAACATTCGTTTGTGGGACGTATTGGAAAACGCCGGAACGTACATGCCCGATAATCGATCGGCCCATGCGGTAAGAGATTTTGTGACAATGATTAAAACCTTTGCGTTAGAGTTACAAACTAAAAACGCATTTGACCTCGCCACACACATTGCAAGAGTTTCGGGATTGCATCAGGAGTTGCATAACGATAAAACAGTGGAAGGATTGAGTCGTTATGAGAACTTGCAGGAATTATTAAACGGAATCAGAGAATTCTCTGAAATGGAACAACCCGAAATAACGCCCGATGGTGAAGTGCTGGAAAGCATACAAACAGATAAATCTTTAGGACGATGGTTGCAAGAGATAACGCTCTTAACGGATGCCGATAAAAATGATGGCGATGATGATAAGGTGAAACTGATGACTATTCATGCGGCAAAAGGCCTTGAATTCCCGCTCGTCTTTGTTGTTGGATTAGAAGAAAATTTATTTCCGAGTATGATGAGCCTTGATAGCAGGGATGATTTAGAAGAAGAGCGTCGTTTGTTTTACGTGGCAATAACACGTGCAAAAGACAAGTTACAGTTGTCATTTGCTGTTTCAAGATTTAAATATGGCAACCTGATCTACTGTGAACCAAGTCGCTTTTTAAGAGAAATAAATCCGGATAACTTGGAATTTACCTTTTCACAATTATCGGAAACACGCCCTATACGAAAAGAAACACCTGTACGCAGCAGCATGAGCGCAATACCAAGAGAAACTATAAACACAACACACAAGCCAACAGATAACTTCGTTCCTGATGATGCTGCAACTATTCAATCGGGTATGGACGTGGAGCACCAGCGATTTGGCTTTGGTAAGGTTATGATGATTGAAGGAGGAGCGTCTGATCGAATGGCAACTATCTTTTTTAAAAATGGTATCGGTAACAAAAAACTGATGCTTCGCTTTGCCAAATTGCGCATTGTAAACAGAAATACCTTCTCATTGAATTAATCGTTGATGTATAGAGCCCCTTTTATGTAATGAAAAAGTATTTTGCCGTTGTTGGGTTCTTGTTTGTTTTTATAGTGACTCCTCGGGAGAGTTTTTCACAACGTTTTGTTGTTGTATCGGGTGTTGTCGTGGATTCGTTGACGCAACAAGCCATGGACAAAGCCACATTAATTCGATTAAGCGACAATAGAACTTTTATCACAGATAAGAGTGGATCGTTTGAAATTAGATGTACAGAGAATGATGCTATCCGTATTTCCTATGTAGGCTACTTTACGATGCGTCTTGTTGTACGAAATATTCCCGACTCGATAATAGGATTAAAAAAGTTTACACGCATAGACATGCGACATGATATGAGCCAATTGCCGCTTATTGTAATCAATGAGAATCCGCTAATGAAGAATAAGAAAGAAGACTCCATATACTATAAACATGCCTTGAAGCCTATGGAGGCCAGTGTCATGAATCCCATCTCTTTCTTATATGCACAGTTCAGTAAGAGCGAAAAGGAAAAAGAGCGACTTAGTGAAATTCTTCAACAGAAATACCTTGATGACGTGTTAAACTATCGCCTACCCAGACAACTGTTATTGAATATTACGGGAGATAAAACTTTTACTATAGATAAACTAAAAGAACGTTGTAAGCCCAGCGACTTTTTTATCCTAAATGCTTCTGATTATGAGTTGTATCAATGGGTAGAGCATTGTTTCTCGTACTAAGTATAAATTACGAGCTCCTTCTCGAATCGCTTCCCCAGTTTAATTTGGTTGAGAGGGTTTGTAAAAAGCTATGATCGGGCAATCGAACAAGATTTAATACGTGGGGGCATTTCTTTATTGCAAGCAAGTAGGAAGAATCAATAGTTTCGATGCGGGAATCAAGCGTGCACAGATAGTTTAGATTTCTACCTTCTACTTCAAAGGAAATTACAGAGTTATCTGGAACGATAAACGGACGCACATTTAGGTTATGAGGAGATATAGGTGTAATTACAAAATCGCTTGATGCGGGGGCAATAATCGGGCCGCCACAACTGAGCGAATATCCGGTAGAACCGGTTGCGGTAGAAACGATTAAACCATCTGCCCAATAGGAATTTAAAAACTCGCCATTTAAATAAGCATGAATCGTCAACATAGAAGAAGTATCCTTCTTAACTATTGTAAACTCGTTTAACGCATAGTTCAGGTCACCAAATAGGGGCGGTGTAGATTCCAATAAAACCATTGTGCGCTTATCAATACTGAACGTACCATTATACAAGCAGTCGAGTGCATCATTAATCTCATTCTTACCCACATTAGCTAAAAACCCAAGTCGCCCGAGGTTAACACCCATCACGGGTATGTTATAGTGTCGAACGTAGGTTGCTGCATCAAGTAAAGTTCCGTCCCCGCCAAGGCTGATAAAGTAATTTGCTGTGTTGCTAATTTCTTCATGCATATTGAATAATAAAAACTCAGAGGGGATTTCTATATACTGTTTCAGCTCATTGTAATAGCGTTCATGTATTTGTACATTAATTTTTCTATTGCGTAAAGCAAAAAGAAACTTTTGTACAAATGCTACATCACGCACATGAATGGTTCTGCTATAGAGCGCAATATTCATAGAGTTTAAAATAACCCGGAAAGGTGTAAATATAGACCTTTTTCAAAGCGATGATTGACGTTGTATTCTATACGCAAGCCCAAATCATATCCCGTGGTGATATCAATGCCTAATCCCGCACTACGCAACAAAGTGTTCGCAAGCGGATTGTCTGTACGGCGTGTTTGATCTATGGCATACCCCGTTTCTATTAAAAATTTAGGATAGATATATATGGGGATATAAGAATTTAACTTTTGAAATGGAGTAATTAAGGGAAGCCTGAACCACCACAACTGGTATTTCAATTGTGTTTTAAGTATTCCATAAGACTGTGCATCTATCACGTAGTATTCGTATCCGGCAACATAATCATTCTTGTATCCCAACCCACGTTGATTATAATAGGGTTGAAAAACAGGAAAAGAAATCTTTGAACGAAATATCGCAGAAGCGTACCACTTCTTATGGAGGAACATATATTTAGCATAAACGAGATAGAACGCAGTTATATCCGCATTACTTAGGAGACGCCCAGTGCCTGTTTTGTTTATGGTAAACTCAACGTAAGAACCTTTTAATGGATAAGTTGCCCAATCACGGTGATCATTAATAATAGAGTAGCGAATTGCAAGATATTGTTGTGTTTTGGATGAATCAAAATAAAACGAGTTTAACCTATATATCGTATCACTGATGGATGCATGATTATATCCAAGAGAAAAAATTTGTCTTAAATGAATATGAGGCTTAAAAGTAAAATCAACATCAGCACCCCAACTGTTTCGTAGATATTGGTTGTCTTCCCAAAAAAATTGCTCGTTATTTTCGCTGTTGTAATACTGTAAGGTTCTGTTTCGAGTGGCATAAGCCCGAGCTTTAAGCCCGAAGTTCATCTGCTTATTAATGAAAGGCATACTATATCCGACTTCAACACGCTGCGCAAACCCTCCAAGTAGAGTAATAAAAAGATCCTCATCGCGCCCTCGAACATTTTGTTGTAAGAAATGACCGCCATATTGCACGCGCCGCAAGTCGGCTTTATGCGTTACCCACCAAGTATTAAAATTTCTATCATAAATATCAAACGATGCCATAGGAAGGGTGTACCAGCGCTCTTTTACCGTGATATAAACATCGATATCATTTTTATACCAATTCTTTATATTGAACTGCACATCAATAAAAAGTTGAAGGTTATTTAGATTGCTCTTATTCTCTTCAAATATTGAGTTGAGTAGTTTTAATGAAATTGAATCTCCCGGGGCAAACGTTAAATGACGCAGGATAATGAAATCTTTCGTCCTTTTATTCCCTTCAATTACGATGTTGCGTATATAAAGAGATATTGGCTTATACATTACGGTGCTGTCCATGCTCTGGGCAAGAGCATTTTTTGAAATCCAACAAGCGATTATAAAAATTACACCTGATAGAGATAACGTGAGTCGAGAAGTGGCCCTAAACATTTAAATAGGTCATCAATGCATCGTAGCGATCTTTCAAGTCGTCATAAAATTCGGGCTCTTGATACGAATCGCTGATTTTATATTTATAACGCTCCAAGGTTTGAATAACGGGTTGAACGTTAGGGATATTGATTTTAATGGTGAGTCGTATTACGCTGCTATCGCTATTGGTGGAAGCAAAAGCACAAAGTATTTTTGCCTGATTGCTTTCAACATGCCGTGAAACGTCAGATAAAGAATAATCATTTACGGGAATTTCTAATTCTATGATTCCTCCGGGTTCGCAAATGTCGGTATGTGTTGTTAAGTAGGATAGCAGGCTGTCTGATGATATACTCCCCATATAATTGTTGTCTTTATCAACAATAGGAATAATGCGAAGTTTCAAGGTCGTCGCCACTTTCAAAACCTCAAACACATGCTCATAATCGTGAATAAAAGGCGTGAGTAGTTTAAGCTTTAATGCGCCTAAGGCACTCTCCTGTTTATTTACATTTAATAACTCTTCCTCGAATACTAATCCAAGCAGTTGTCTTCCATTAAGAACAGGCAACTGCGTAAGATGATATTCGTTCATAATCTTCAACGCAGTAGCACACGTGTCGGATGGCTTTATGGTTGGAATAGAATGTACGATTAATTCAGAGGCTTTCATTAAACTTAATACTGAAACGCAGTTTTGTCTAGAAAGTTTTGCAACAGACGGTTAAATTCTTCGGGCTTTTCCATCATAGGAGCATGCCCGCACTCTTCCATCCAAACCAACGTAGAGTTTTTTATGAGTTTATGAAAGTCTTCCGCAACAAATGGCGGAGTTATCTTGTCTTCTTTACCCCAGATTAAAAGCACAGGGCAGTCAATTTGAGGTAATCGGTCGGCAAGGTTTTCGCGCATGGCTGATTTTGCCGTACTGATTACGCGCAGCACTTTGTTTCTGTTGTTAACAATGTCAAAAACTTCATCTACCAACTCCTTTGTAGCAGTCTCCGGCTTATAAAAAGTATATTCTGTACGTTGTTTTATATATTCATAATCTCCGCGCTTGGGAAATGAACCTCCAAATGCACGCTCAAATAACCCACTGCTGCCGGTAAGCACCATCGCTTTCACCTTTTCCGGATTTTCTAAACAATAGATTTGAGCTACGTGGCCGCCAAGCGAGTTGCCTATGATAATCATATTGTCTAACTGCTTGTGTTCAACAAAACGACGAACAAATTTTACCAAGCCACCAACAGTTGATTCTAACAATCCCAGTTCAAAGATGGGTAATAAGGGAATAATGACGCGATAGTTGGATTTAAAGTCATTCAATATATATTGATAGTTACTTAATGCACCAAATAAGCCGTGTAACAGCAAAAGAGGTTCTCCTTTTCCTTCATCAATAAACTTAAATTCTTTTTCTTGCTTGATATCAAACTGCATGTTAAGGTCTCGTTGTGGCTAAAATAAAGCAATTATTCTTTTTACGAGTTATTAAATGTGGTCAAGTAGTTTAGGGTATTGTTTAATAATTGCATTCCTGCAATGGTTAGTACGCTTTCCGGATGAAACTGAAAGCCGATTATAGGATAGTTGCTATGTTCAAAACACATCAACTCGCTCTCTTTCGTATAGGCCAAAACATTAATAGTTTCAGGAAGGTCAGCCAATACCAGAGAGTGGTAACGCATGGCTTCAAAAGGCAACTTTATATCTTTAAAGATAGGGTGGCAATGATAATAGACGGCAGAAGTTTTTCCGTGCATAGGCTTGAGTGCATGCACGAGGCGGGCCCCAAAAAAACTTCCCAGAGCTTGATGGCCTAAGCAGATCCCAAGCATAGGCTTAGTCGTGTAATGTTGTTGAATAATAGACAATAAGTTGCCGGCTTCGGCGGGAGTTCTTGGCCCCGGTGAAAAAACGATAATATCCTTCTGAGCAAACCATTTCTCTGTACCATTGCACTCATCGTTGCGAACGATCTGAATACGATGACCTAAGCGGGCGAAGCAATCATAAAGATTGTATGTGAACGAGTCGTAATTATCAACCAATAAAATATTCCTCACTTGAGCAACTCCGGAATATCGGGCAGGTTAAGGTGATTAAAATATTTTTTTAAATCGCTTAATAAGCCTTTTAAGGCAGGCAAGTTGTGATCAATGAAGTTAAAAAATCCAGGAGCGATCGGCTCGGCCAGGCTATACAACTTCGAGCTTGCTTTAACATCGGGATTAATTAATCCCGCCTGATTAACCAGCCATAAGGCTACGCTGGCCAGCAATAAGAATAGCGTTCCTTTAAATAACGCGCCCGCTATTTTGTTAATAATGCCTAGTTGAGCTACTGAAATTATTTTGTCAATGAGCTTCGCAAATAAAATAACGAGAATTACTACCCCTGTAAATAACAAGGCAAAAGAAACCAGCGGTATGTAGGGGGAGGTAGAATCAAGTGCCGAACGAAGCCATTCAGAACATAGTGCCGAAAGTTTCAGTGCGACAAACAACCCGATTATCCAAGCAATACCCGAGAATAATGTGAGAATAAATCCTCGCATAAATCCGCGATAACAACCAAACCCGACAACGGCCAAAAGGAATAAGTCGATAACCACTATGAGCCACTCAATAATTCCTTCACCATAGCGGAAATGCTCTTTCCATCGGCCTTACCGGCTAGCGATTTTGTAGCTACTCCCATAACCTTACCCATATCTGAAGGAGCGGCAGCGCCAACTTGTGCGATGATTTCGCTCAGCGCATTGCGAAGTTCTTCAACACTCATTTGTGCGGGCAAGAATTTTTCAATGACGGCAATTTCCTCCTTCTCTTTTTGCGCCAAATCGACACGATTCTCTTTCTCAAATATTTCTAATGCATCCTTACGCTGCTTCACGAGCTTTTGAAGAAGCTTGAGTTCGCCATCCGCATCGATTTCTCCATTGGCCCCCTTCTCCGTTTTGGCAATAATAATAGCAGCTTTTATAGCGCGAACTCCGCGTAAAGTTGCTTCATCTTTGTTTTTCATGGCCTCTTTCATTAAGCCCATGATTTGTTGTTCTAATGACATGCGATGTTACATTTAAGTGCAAATCTAAAGGCAATAAAAAACAAAATTCGAATTGCTTTTTATATCACCAGAGAATGGTCATTTCATTAAATAAGTAAGAGGCCTTTCCCAGTTCATCAATAATATATAACATATAGCGGGTGTCTAATGAAATATTGCGACAGCGTGCCGGGTCAAAATAAATATCGCTCATGGTTCCTTCCCATACGCGATCAAAGTTGATACCGACTAGCTCACCCCGTGCATTTAGAACCGGGCTTCCGCTGTTCCCTCCCGTTGTGTGATTAGAGGCTATAAAACAAGTATGCAGATTGCCATCCTTATCGCCGTATTTACCAAACTTTTTTTCAGTTAACATTTTCTCATAGTCCGGAAGTAGAACATAATCATCAGCCGACACGGTATAATATTTTTCGAGAATGCCTTCACTTGTCGAATACCAGTTATATGTAACAGCATCATAAGGATTGTAAGACTTTACATTTCCATAAGCAATGCGAAGTGTACTGTTGGCATCGGGGAAGAATTTCTTCTCGGGGAATAGGTGCATTTGTTCATTCATATATTCCCGATTCAACTCAATAAGAGGTGTGTTAAATTGTTGATATTTATTTACAATGAGTTTGTAATAATTGCGCACAGCTATTGCTAATAAGTAAAGAGGGTCTTGTTCTAATTGTTTTTTCGATTTCCGGTTAAGATTTTCAATCCACGTAATTAGGGACTTTTCATTGTTAAGGAAAGAAGAGGGATAAGTGGATAGAGCATAAAGATGAATATCGTTTTTGTGCTTTTTTATAGCATCTTCAATAAAGGGAATGCGTAATGAGGCGGGCGTATTTTCCCAATATAAGGGGATGAGCGCCTCAAATACAGCGGCGTCCGCTTGTTGGTTATAGTCTTTAAAAAAGCCACGGATGTTTTTTTTCCATTCTTCTTTTTTCTCTGCACTAATAATAAAATTGTTTGCCGAGGCCTGTTGTAAAATATCATTCAACACATAAGCTATTTTGAAAATTTCAGGAGCCATTAATGCCTCAGAAGTATAATCCAGTATGGGCTGATAAATATGCAATGAATCATAGAATACGTTCATCAACTTTAAAGTCTCTGTTGCATTAAACTCATCGGTGCTGCGTTTCGATATTTCTTGCTCATAATCTTTCTTAAGTTGTACAACATTACATTCCTGCAGCCCCTTCATTTCTCCCTGCCACTTCTTCCACGCATTACTTACTCCGTTATACTTCGCTTGATATTGTAATCGAATTGTATCATTTTTCTTCATGAATTGTTGCCAAATATTCAAGCGCATAGTGCGCACCTGCACACGTATAGGATCAGCTACATTCGCAACTAAGTCAACCGCAAAGGAGGAAAAGTATTGTTGAGTTCGCCCGGGAAAACCATATACCATTGTAAAATCATCTTCTTTAATTCCTCGTGCAGATACAGGTAGAAAATATTTAGGCTGGTAGGGGATGTTATCGGGGCTATACTCAGCAGGCTCATTATTATCTTTAGCATAAATGCGGAACAATGAAAAATCTCCGGTGTGCCGAGGCCAAATCCAGTTGTCGGTGTCGCCGCCATAATTGCCTATACTTATGGGCGGAACTCCCACAAGGCGTATATCTTTGAACTCTTCGGTAACGAATAAAAAGTATTGATTGCCATTGTAGAAAGGAACAACATAAGCCCCGTAAGTCGTGCCGCGGATTGCTTCTCCGATTAGAATATTACTGATGCTGTCCACTATCCGTGTACGGGCGATCTCATCGTGCAAATCACTTGCGAGTGGAATAATCTGAGCACTAACATCTTCTATACTAACGATAAATGTTACAGAAAGTCCCTTGCAGGGCAGTTCTTCATCTTTACTCTTAGCCCAAAAACCATTTTTGAGATAGTTATTTTCTATAGTGCTTAGGCGTTGAACGTTCCCTAGTCCACAATGGTGATTCGTCACTAATAAACCATCTTTGCCAATAACTTCGCCCGTACAACCACCGCCGAATATGACTATAGCATCTTTTATAGAGGGCCGCTCCTGATTGTAAAGAGTTGTTTTATCAAGCTGAAACCCCTTACTGCGCATATCGTTTATCGTTGCTTCATCTATCAAATTAGGTTGCCACATTCCTTGCGCAAGTAATGATGCAGCGTATAAAATATTCAGTATCGAAACAAAGAAAAACTTTTCCATAAGAAGAAACGTGTGCGGCTAAAAATATCAAAAACCACACGACATCGTCTTCCTATGGTTTTACAAACTTGATGATATCATTTCCACACTGCAACAGATATATACCTCTTTCCAAATGATAGCAAGGTATATTAAGGCTAATTTCTCCAGGCGCAAGAGTGCTTCCATAAGCGAGTTGTCCGCTAACGGTATATAAATTTACACTTCGTACGGCATTAGCCGGATTAATGCTAAGAATTAAATGACCATTATCTTGTGATAGAATTCTTAATGTGCTATTTTCTTTAATGGAAGAAATGCCAACGCCCTGTGATGAGTTGAGAGGCAACTTAAATGCATATACATTGTCGCCCACAACTTGATCATCATTATTTGCCGCTAAGCCGGCTACACAAAACTTTACCGGTCCGGCATCTGTAGCGGGAGCCGTCCAATTAAATGTCCAAATGTTTGTATCATCCGCATTCTTATGACCGATATAGGTGATTCCGCCAATCGTTTGGATGCTGGTTGTTGTTGAATTAATGACTGCCAAAGTGCCAACTGCATTATTGTTGGCATCCACAACCGCCGCTTCAAATCCAAACCGATATTTAGTAGAATCGTTTACCGAAACGCTAACGGTATATTGTGTGCCGGGAGTGTATTCCGTTCCGTTGCCGTCATACATTATACTTACAGAACCGGGCCCCGTGTTGGGTTGTGAGTTATGACAAGAAGACACCCCACACCCACCGCCGCCGGGTATATAACAGGCGTCGGGTGGCGGTGTGGTAGAATAGGTTAGAGACTCGGTAGTAGATAATAGCACTGCTAGGAATGTAATACTGACGATGGAAGCAAGAGTAATTATTTTCATAAGTTTTAGAAAAATAAAGGTAAAAAGTTATTATTAAGATTAATTATTTTTTCAATGAACATGTGCCCTCCACTTATTTGTTTCTTTATAAAAGAAGACGACATTTACTATTATACAAACATTAAGCCTTTTTGATTAATTATTAAAAAGAATTTCGTGTAGAGTGCATGTATTTGATGCTTTTATATATTTGTAGCATAATAATGGAATACAATACCACGAGGCCTCAACTGCGGTATACCGAGTACGGCCGTATCATCAAAAGTTACGTGGATCACATTCTCACTATTCAAGATCGCGAAAAGCGCACCCGCGCTGCCCGAACGGTAATTGATATGATGATGATGGCAAATCCGCAGTTTAAGAATATTGAAGAGTACAAACACAAGCTTTGGGATCATCTTTATATTATGAGTGATTTCAAACTGGATGTCGATGCACCTTATCCGGCTCCTCCACCCGAGGCCGCAGACTTTAAGCGACCGGAGCACATGCATTATCCCGATGGTAAAATCAAGAACCAAACATTTGGCAAAAACTTCGAGCGATTTATTGAGCGCGCAATTGTATGCGATGATCCGGAAAAACTAAAAGGATATGCGGAAACTGCAGCTTATTACATCAAGTTGGCTTACCTCAACTGGAACAACGAACACGTTACAGATGAATCAGTGAAATCGGATTTATATAATTTAAGCAATGGTAAACTAAGCGTAGATGAAACATATAACCTTGATAATGTGAAAGGCGGCACGGCGTATCAGCAAAATTATGCCTTAGACAAGAAGAAAAATAAAAAGCATAAAAAGCAATTTTTTCGCGGTAACAGTGGCGGAAAAAAATTTTTTAAGAAGAGATAACAAAACGCAACACACTCAATTTTGCTAATCCGGATTTTAGCAAACAAGGGCTGATATAATCTGGCCATAAGCGAGGTAATACAGCAGATTAACGGATTAAACTATACATCCCACACGCTCACTGTTAATCATCATCTCATTTAGAGAATTACGTGCCTCGACTTGCCTTTATTTTAGCAACGCTACAAAAAAGCGTTAATGGCTATGGCTGATATATTTGAAGTAACGGGAGGAAAAAAACTAAAAGGAGAAATTGTTCCACAAGGGGCTAAAAATGAAGCATTACAAATACTTTGTGCCACTCTTTTAACAGAGAGAGAAGTTGTCATTCATAACATACCGGATATTCTGGATGTGAATATGCTCATAACTCTTATTGCTGACTTTGGAGTAGAAGTAAAAAAGTTAGCCCACGGGTCCTATTCATTTAAGGCCGACAATGTTAACCTTGACTACCTTTATTCTGAAGATTACCGATTTAAAGCCGCTCGGTTGCGCGGTTCTATCATGATGATAGGGCCTCTATTGGCTCGATTCAAAAGAGCCTTTATTCCTAAACCGGGGGGAGACAAAATTGGTCGCAGACGATTAGATACCCACTTCCTTGGATTTGAAAAACTCGGTGCTCAGTTTAAGTTTAATAACAATGACAATAGCTTCAGCATAGATGCATCTGAACTAAGAGGAACCTATATGCTTCTTGATGAAGCATCTGTCACGGGAACAGCCAACATAGTTATGGCAGCAGTACTCGCCAAAGGCACAACAACTATTTTTAACGCTGCATGTGAGCCGTATCTGCAACAATTATGTAAAATGCTTGTACGTATGGGGGCTAGGATAGAAGGAATCGGCTCCAACTTGCTGACTATTCATGGTGTGGACTCTCTGAGTGGAACGGAACACACTTTGTTGAGCGATATGATAGAAGTGGGCAGCTTCATTGGAATGGCTGCCATGACACAAAGTGAAATCACCATAAAAAATGCACAGCCACACGAGCTTGGAATAATCCCCGACAACTTTCGTAAACTCGGCATTCAACTTGATATACAAGGAGATGATATTATTGTACCCTATCAAAGGCATTATGAAATCCAAACATTCATTGACGGTTCGGTATTGACTATTGCAGATGCTATTTGGCCGGGGCTGACCCCCGATTTGTTATCTGTTATTCTTGTAACCGCAACACAAGCGAAAGGCACAGTTCTAATTCATCAGAAAATGTTTGAAAGTCGTCTTTTCTTTGTGGATAAACTGATTGATATGGGGGCTCAAATTATATTGTGCGACCCTCACAGAGCCGCAGTCATCGGCATCAACAGAGCCTATAAACTTCGTGGTATAAAAATGACTTCTCCGGATATACGTGCAGGCGTTGCACTACTTATTGCTGCAATGAGTGCAGAAGGAGTTAGCACCATTAACAATATTAATCAAATTGACCGCGGATATCAAAACATTGAACAACGATTAAATGCATTAGGGGCAGATATAAGCCGGAAGTAACGTAGGTCACAATTCAAATGTATTATGGCATGATATATTTGCATTTATGATTCAGACACGAACATTCTCTGCGGCTTTTTTCAAAGCATTACCTAATTATACACAATATCGTGCACTTGCAGATAAGCTGATTGCAGAAAATAAGACGACCGGAAATAATCAATCCGAAGAATATCTTCAATATACGCGCTTAAACATTAAGCGGATGGAGCGTATTGAAAAAACAATGGAACTGTTGCCGGAAGTGAAAGAAGCATTACCCCGAATTAAACAAAAACAAATTTGGGTAATTATCGGCGAAGCTTGGTGCGGCGACTGTGCTCAAAATATGCCTTACTTAGCTGCAATGGCCAATGCATCAAACGGACAAATTGATTTACGCGTGGCACTGCGTGACGATAATCCTGAATTTATGGATGCTCATTTAACAAATGGTGCACGATCAGTTCCTAAATTAATTGCCTTGGACACTCAAACTCTGGCAGAACTCTTTGAATGGGGCTCTCGCCCGGCAGCGGCACAAGAAATATTAAAACAATATAAAGCGAACAAAGACACGATGACACATGATGACTTTGAAAAGCAACTTCATACATGGTATGCACAAAATAAAGGGGCAGATATTCAACGTGAATTAATCAAACTGGCCACTAGTATCTAATATATATACATAACTCCGACTTAAAAGGGGGCCAACTCAGAATTGCACTTGCGTTAGGCATAAGAGTTTTTATAAGGCAAGCTTTAATCACAATCTTGAAAAAGAATTGAACGATAGTTCTCGGCCATCTATTATTTGGTATAGTCATTTTAGCGACTATATTTGAACAACTCCCAACCCGAATTAAGTAATAAATATTAGAATGATGCAACTAAAAATATTTCGGCTAATTGTAATTCTTTTTACCGTATTATTTATTAATAAAGCGAGTATAGCACAGATTATTGGAGATTATCGCAGCAAGCAAACCGGTAACTGGAATGATTTTAATACATGGGAGCGCTATGATGGAAGTGCATGGGTGGCAGCTTTAAGCGGCCAAACTCCCGGAGTTGCACCTGCCTGCAATGTTTTAATCCGCAATCTGCATCTGCTTACCTTAAATGCAACACCAGTCAATAGTTTAAATAGCCTTACCATTGGTGAGGGAGCCGGTGGCATTTTAGAGTATTATAATAGTTCTACCACCGTAACACTTACTATTGACGGTATTTTTAATATGAAATCGGGTTCTATATTTCGCAGTTATGCGACTCCAACAGTGAACGGTACACACATGTTAAAGATTGGTGGAGACTTTATTAATAATGGAGCAATTACATTAAGGCAAACATCTGGCATTTATACCGCTGCAGTTAATGTTTCTTTCAACGGGGCATCAGATATAAAATATTACGGTAATGGAAGTGCATTATTTAATAACCTTATTCAAGACAATACGTTTTTACCATCGGGCGTAAGTATAAATAACACTATTACTGTTGCCGGCAAGCTTTCTATAAGTGCAGGTAATATCTTAACGCTTAATGCAGTAACTGTTAATTTAAAAGGAACACTTACCGCTCTGGAAATTTTTGGCACACTACTCGATGCAGGAAATTCGACATTAATTGTTAATGGAACAGCGGCACAACAACTAAGCGTTAACGATTTTGAATTAAGCAATCTAACTATTGACAACACGGCAGGAGTAAGCCTTAGTGGCGGCGGCAATGCGATGATCACCGGCACCTTAACATTAATTTCAGGAGTATTAAATATAGGGTCTTCTGATTTGATGCTTTATGGCAATCTTAGCATCAACAGTGGGAGCCTTTCGGGAACGAACACGTTATCCGGAATAACAGTTGGAGAAAAAGTACCCAACACGCAAGCAACGCTAACGCTACCGGCTATTGGTGGCACAGGATTGAAAAACCTAACAGTGAGAAGAAGCAATGGTGTTATTCTGGGAGCACCACTTACGCTTGGAAGTGGAGGCATACTTACCTTGGAGCGAGGTATAGTTAATACAACGGCAACTAATTTATTGACGATTACAAATGCCACAGTTACGGGATCGAACTTATCTATTACCGTAACAAGCCCTGCGGGAAACTCGTGGGTACGGGGGCCTATACGAAGACAACATAATTTCTCGTCAGCATCTGTTTATACTTTTCCTGTTGGAGATGGAAATTATCAGGGAATGACAGTGGCGTTTAATGCAGCAGTCAACAGCAACAGCCTTACCGCAGAAGTGACTGATGGCAGTAGCGGAGGTAATGCAGGAACAGGGATGGGAGGAGCGCTATTCAATCGTTACTGGAAAATGAATTCAGGAAGTTCTATTGCGGCAGCGGCAACGATAAAAATATATGATTTAGAAAATGCTTACACAGGATCTGTTATTGGGTATGCTGCAACCCAGACGGGAACATATAACAGCATAGGTGGTACAACAAGTCAAAATATAGTTACATCTACAACCTATGCAGTTCCAAACCCGATTAGTGCAGCCTATTTTACTATGACGGTAGCTCCGGTTTTAACCTCAGGGATATACAGCCTACCGGGGACAGTCAATGCAAGCACAGTAAGCAACCTATCTCAATTAGCAGCACTGTTAAATACCGGAAGTTTTGTTATTAACGACACCACTATTTTTGAATTTGACGCTACATATCCGACTGCCATTGAAACCTTCCCGATTTTGTTTAATCGTTTTTATGGAAAAGGTCAGGTTATCATCAGACCAGCCTCATCAGTTGCTACGACATTAGAAACAAAAGGGGATGCCGGCTCAAGTAATGCACTAATCTCTTTCAATGGCACTCAAAATCTAATTTGGGATGGGGTGCCGGGCGGGGCATCTGTAAGCAATACTCTTGCAGACATAAAATGGATTGTACGTAATACGCGAACCTTAGCAACAGTTGGCCCAACCATTCAGTTTAACAATGATGCTTGTGGCAACACGATACAATATCTACAAATAGAAGGACAAAACATTTCAACGACGAGCGGAACCGTGTATTTTGGAAATACGGCAAGTGTATCGGGAAACAAAAGCAATAACATACTATACTGTATTCTACGAGATAGAAGTGATGCAATAGGAAATCCCGTAAATGCAATTTATTCGGTCGGCAATGCAGGAATAAACAAGATGGGTAACGACTATAACAATGTAAAAGGCTGCAACATCTTTAATTTTTTCAGTGCCACATTAAGTACAGCCGGAATCGTTATTGGGAGCTACAGCGATGGATGGAAAATATCGGGCAATTCATTTTACCAAACGGTAACGCGAACTCATACCGGTGCCGGAACGAAGCATTATGGGATTTATATTAAAAACACCAATACCGGAACAACGTATGAAGTAAGTGATAATTTCATAGGAGGCTCCTCGGCAGAGGCGAATGGCAGCACCTGGATTCAAAATGGAACGGTAAATAGCACATTCATCGGCATTCACGTTGACGGAACAACTGCTGCACGACACACAATAAAAAATAATATAATTCGAAAAATAAGCTGGAGTTGCAGTAATAATACTACGAATGCTGCTCCCGGTATTTTTTGCGGAATCTACGTGCTAAATGGTGGCGCATTAATTAAAAACAATATACTTGGCTGCGATACTGGAACATCAAGCATTGCTGTCAGCAGTACTTCAAACGGTTCACAAACATTCGGAATCGTATTTGATGGAAGTAGCGGCACAGCAAGTGTTCTTGAAAATAAAATCGGAAGCATTACAACGGTTGGCTCCACATCGGTAAACCACAGTTTTACCGCAATTAGTATGAATCAGGCAGGGAGTGGGAGCATTAGGACTATAAGAGGCAATCTTATTGGCAGTTTAGTAACAGCGAATAGTATTAATACTACATCTGCGTCAACAAGTGGTACGGCACCTTTGCAGAACTTACGCGGCATTACTATTACTGTGGCTACCAACAAAATACTGATTGCCGATAATGAAATAGCCAACCTGAATAACAACTATACGGGAACGGCAAATGCCCAAGTCGTTGGTATCGATGTCCCCGCTCTAACGTCGAGCAGCATTGTTTCGGGAAATAAAGTGCACCACCTCTCTAGTCAATCAGCATCAATTGGCATGGGATCATCATCGTCGGTTATTGGAATTGCATATACTGCAACAACAGCGAATCAGCTTATTGTCAATAATCTAGTATATGCTTTAATTAATAAAAACAACACGGCAGCAACATCTGTAACGGGCATCTTTTATTATCCAATGAATGGCACATCCGGAATAAATCGTTTTCAAAGTAATAAAGTGAACACATTAATGCTTGAAACGTCTAACACGTCGGGTAACATTACAGGAATATATATTGGCAATGCGGGCAGCAACCTAGGCACAACTCATTTTGTAAATAATGCGGTGCATCTGGGACTAAATGAAAGCGGATCGGGATTGAATGCCGGGTATAGTATAGTTGGTATCAACGAAATTGCCGGCACCGACCATTTTTACTTTAACACGATTTATGTTGGAGGAGGAAATGCCACTACAAACTCCGCTATAATAAGCAGCGCCTTTAAAAGCAGCGCCACCGCAAATTCGCAGCGTGAACTTAGTAATAATATTTTTTATAATGCGCGCTCAAATCAAAATGCATTGGGATATAACTACGCAATGCTCCTCAGCAACCTCACCAATACAGGCAGCAATTATAATGACTTATATGTTAGCGGCACCAATGGTATAATTGCCAATGCAGGAAGCAACCAAACACCGTTGTCTAATTGGCAATCAAGTACGGGCAAAGATGTAAATAGCATCAGTGCCGATCCACAGTTCCTTCAATCCGGCATAGGAGTGCCTTATACTTCTATTGATTTACATATCTCAGAATCATCACCTGCCAATAATGCAGGAGGGCAATTAAACTATTCGGATACGTATGATATTGAAGGCGCATTACGCAATGAGTTTACACCGGTTGATATAGGAGCTTATGCTTCACAACCCAGCATATTGGCTGTATTGTTTGCTTCATTCATCGTAGAAAAGTGGAATAAGGATGCGGCATTACTTCAATGGTCAAGTTTATCAGAACATAACACTTCGCACTATGAAATTGAGGTTATGAAAGAAAATGAAAAAGTGTTCTCTAAAATTGGAGAAGTTAATGCAGCAGGCTACTCAGAAACAAAACAGAATTATCAATTTATAGATGAAGAAGGGAATAAAAGAGGGATACGCTATTATCGTATTAAGGAAGTAGATTACAGCGGTAAAGAAACATACTCTTCTATCCGCGCCTTGTATTTTGAATATGATGATTTTCAAATCATTTGTTTTCCAAACCCTGCTACAGATTATACAATACTTCGAATAAACAATACACGCAGCGGACAGTATGATGTGCGGATTATGACGCTCGCAGGGCAAGAGTTGTGGAACAAACAGATTTATGCCTCTCAAGGATTTGTTGAACAGCAACTTTCCTTACATGACCTGACAACAGGAGTGTACATCATAGAAATTACAGAATCACAAACCGGCATGAGGTCTATATACAAGATCATAAGATAATTAAGAAAACAACGAATTGAAAAGCGTATAGAGCACACCTTCTTTAGCCGAGTAGGCGGAATGATAAATGTGGTCTATCTCACAAGCGTTAAGCACTGCTTCTGTTATGGCGCCGGCAGAAGTAATCATAGGTGCACGAAATCCTTTTTCTCCCATAAGCTTTCGGCGTTCATCTTCAGGGGTTAAGTAGAACGTATGAATGAGCGTAAGCAAATTTTCTTTATTCAAAATATTGACCGGAGTGGCAAGGGCGATATGCCCTTTTTGTAATATATAAGTGTAAGTGTCGAAAGCGCCTGCAGAGCCAACGACAGCATGTACTTGATATTTCTTACATAGCTTGGCCACTTCGCCAAGATGCGAAATCACGTTGAATTTTAACTGCTCAATCTCACTAATTGTTAACTCTTTATCACGACTATACTTGTTTTTCATAACACTTGCCCCTATGGGAAAACTATGTTTGGATAGAATTTCATGAATCGAGCCTATAATAAACTCAGTGCTTCCACCGCCTATATCCATAACCAGGAATAAATCATCTTCCCTAAGGATATGAGTTGCCCTTAGTGCCTGGTTTACACCACGGTAAATGTACCGAGCCTCATCTTCGCCACTGATTATAGTAACCTCAACCCCCAAAATTTGTTTAACAAGACTTTTTAGTTGCTCTCGGTTACTTGCTTTACGAAAGGCTGCGGTGCCTATAGCTACGTTAACGTTACATTTAAATTGAGTAATGGCCTTTTGATATTCTTGTAAAATAAGAGCGGCTCGTTGCAGCGCATTTACGCCTATAGTTTCTATACCTTCATCTGCAAGATTAACCCATTGCTCTTCGAGATGTTTGCGTTCAACCCATCCATTCATTACTTCCGCAATAAGTAGTTGAAAAGTATTGGTTCCAAGATCTAAAACGGCAACATGCATAATTCGAAGAGCTCCTCTTGATTTGAAAATAATATTTAAGAGCAATAAAAGTAAACAACTTGGAAATGCGGCATCATAGCCGTAATGATTTATTCCAATATGCTTTATTTTGTCATCCTTAACTCTTTACAGTGATTCGTAGAATTACTAATAAATGGATTCGTTCAGCGAAATCGAAATATCTATTACTTAAGCCTACGGCTTATTATACAACTATTCAGCCGATCACACATGGCTGGCTTAAGAAGTGCGACATAATTATGGTTGTTGATATTAGAAATGAGATTCGCCAATATCTTGAGATGCAGTGGAGGATATTTCTTCAAGCTGTGCTTTATTGCCTTGAGCTATTAGCAGAGGGACATACTAAGCACACGAAGAATTACAATAATGGCCATTCTTTTATTCGTTTTTATCAATCATTATGCGACAAACAGGAAGAGATAGCATTTTATATTAGGGGCAACCGAAGCTCAAGTTCTATATTGCCTATGAACAAAATTGCGTCATAAGTTATATGGGGCTATTAAGATTTTTATTGGCCATATCTGTAGTAATCGTACACTCCAGCGAGGCGTATGGGTTTCGCTTGGTTGACTCTGCTATAGCGGTACAGTCTTTTTACATAATATCGGGCTTTTACATGACCCTAATCCTAAAAGAAAAATATATTGGAGCTAATGACTCATACAAGCTGTTTATTTCCAACCGCTTTTTGAGATTGTTCCCGATTTACTGGACGGTGCTAATATTAGCCGTATCTTATTCTATTATACAGTTCCTCAATACAAAAGGAGATGGCGGTACAATATCGCTTTATGTTGAATACTTTAACACCATGAGTTGGGGTAGTTTCTTTTTTTTGATTTTTACCAATGTGCTGCTCTTCTTTCAAGATATAGTGATGTTTATGGGATTGAATACCAGCACCGGACATTTTTTTTACACGTCCAATTTCCAAGAAACAACACCGCAGTTGTGGACGTTTTTATTTATTCCTCAAGCATGGACTATTGGCGTTGAAATAACCTTTTATATGCTGGCCCCGTTTCTATTAAGAAGAAAAATGAAATTAATATTAGGGGTAATTGCTCTATCGCTATTGTTGAGAGCAATACTTTATTTTTATTTTGACCTAAAATTTACGCCGTGGACGAATCGCTTTTTTCCTACTGAATTAGCTTTTTTCTTATTAGGCACAACGGCTTATCACATATATAAGTGGGTACAAACACAAAAGATTAATAACAGATATTTATTTGTTTTATGGGTTGCAATGATTGGCGCTTCCCTTATATACAATCTATTGCCGTTTGCTCATCGGGGTGTAATTTATTTACTCCTTGTATTTTCTACTATGCCTTTTGTTTTCAAGTTAACGCAAAAAAGTAAAATTGATAATTATATCGGCAATCTTTCATATCCTATATATATATCACACTCCCTTGCCATACCCCTTGAAGCGATGTTGAATATACCCACCTTGGGCACGCTGAATATAGGCGTTATTACTATGACCATACTCCTGGCAGTCGTGTTGCATGAAGTTGTCGCTAGGCGCATAGAAAAGATACGACAGGGAAGGCTCAAACTAAGTCGATAGCATAATCGAAAAGAATAATATATTCTTAGGGTATGATTGAGCCACTCCGAAGTAGTTGATTTTTGATGACTTAAGGTTAGCGAAAATCTTTGAAATGAAAACTTACATTTACCACAAACAAAATAAAAATGAAAAGACTTACGCTTGCAACAATGATTTCCTTGTTGATAGGCACACTCCATTCTATCGCACAAGAAGCACGTCTATTGCGGTTTCCTACAATCTATAATGACAGAGTCGTATTCAGCTATGCGGGAGATTTGTATGAAGTTAATAAAAATGGAGGTACGGCAAGAAGACTCACATCGCATATCGGTTATGAAATGTTTGCTCGATTTTCTCCCGATGGGAAGCATATTGCTTTTACCGGGCAGTATGATGGTAACACAGAGGTGTATTTAATCTCAGCCGATGGCGGAGAACCTAAGCGATTGACTTACACCGCTACACTTAATCGCGACGATTTGAGTGATAGAATGGGGCCGAATAACATTGTCATGACCTGGAGAGATAACAACAGTATTGTATATCGTAGCCGCAAGAAAACATTTAATGACTTTAAAGGACAATTGTTTGTGGCGAATATCAATGGCGGAATAAGCGAAGAGTTGCCTTTGCCCTGTGGCGGCTTTTGTTCGTATAACTCCGATAAAACACAACTGGCATACAATCAAATCTTTCGTGAGTTTCGCACTTGGAAATATTATCGTGGCGGCATGGCAGACGATGTTTGGATTTATGACTTTAAAACGAAACAAACCACGAATATCACGAACAATGTTGCACAAGACATTCAACCAATGTGGTTTGGGGATCGCATCTACTTTCTTAGCGACCGGGATAGAACCATGAATCTGTTTTGTTATGATATAAACACAAAGCAAACTCGAAAAATTACTAACTACACCGACTATGACATTAAATTCCCCTCTGCAGGAAACAATGCTATTGTTTACGAAAAGGGAGGCTATTTATTTGTAATGGATGTGCCATCCGAAACAATTAAGAAGATAGAAATCTCTATTAACAGCGATAACGTTTATGGTCGAAGTGTCATGATAGATGCCTCTAAATTTATAGAAAACATAAGCATAGGCGCTGATGGTGCGCGCGTTGTTGCTATTGGTCGGGGCGATGTGGTTACCGTGCCGGTAGAATCAGGCATTACTCGAAATTTATCCAATACATCGGGAGTGCACGAACGCAATGCCGCTTGGAGCCCTGATGGGAAATATATTGCCTTAATCAGTGATGCCTCTGGCGAGGATGAAATTTATATTCAGGTGCCGGACGGATCAAGCAAGCCACAGCAAATAACCACTAATGGCGACGTTTATAAATATGAAATTATTTGGAGCCCCGACAGTAAGAAAATTATGTGGGGAGACAAAAAACACAGGTTGCAGTATGTAGATATAGAATCAAAAAAAATAACCTTGATTGATAATTCTGACTGGGCCGAATTTCGAGATTACAGTTGGAGCCCCGACAGCAAATGGGTTACTTATACTAAAGAGGTGGAATACAACAAAGATAAAATCTATTTATATAATATTAACTCGTTGCAGAAAGCAGAAGCTACAGACGGCTGGTTCGACTCCTATAATCCTATCTTCAGCAGTGATGGAAAATATTTATTTTTTATTTCCCGACGCGATTTTAATCCCACTTTTTCAAACACCGACTTTCAAATCAGTTACAATGATATGGCACGGCCTTACTTGATTACGCTATCAAAGACTACAGCCAATCCATTCGCTCCGGCTAACGACGATGTGAAGGTTAAAAAAGATACCGGATCAGAAACTACCTCTTCGACAGATAAAAATAAAGACAGCAAGAAACCCGATGTAAAAATTGACAATACAACTAAGGATATCGTTGTTGACCTTGACGGTTTAATAACCCGTACGATCATGATCGATGTTGACCCGGGAAACTATTCTGGAACAGAATCAATAGGCGATAAGGTTTACTATATGTTTTCAAAAACGGGCGAAAAGCGACGGTTGATGATGTACGACTTAAAGCAAAAGAAGCAAACCGAACTAGGCGAAGTAAACTCCTTTGAAATAAGTGCCGACCTAAAGAAAATGCTGGTTAAGAAAGGAGATAGCTATTATGTGATAGATGCTCCATCGTCAAAATTAGATTTGAGTAAATCTATTGACTTATCTAACATGAAATGGATCGTGAATAAGAAGGAAGAGTGGACGCAGATTTATAACGAAAGTTGGAGACAAATGCGCGATTTCTTTTATGACCCGAATATGCATGGCACAGACTGGAAAGCATTAAAAGAAAAATATGCCGTAATGCTGCCTTATGTCAATCATAGAATGGATTTAACCTACCTAATCGGCGAATTAATCGGCGAATTAAATGTAGGGCATGCCTATACCGGCGGCGGAGATGTTCCTAAGGTGGAGAAGATAAAACTTGGCTTGTTTGGCGCCACACTTACTCGCGATGTAAGTGGGTTTTATAAAATCAACAGCATACTGCAAGGGGCAAATTTCAGCAAAGGGCTGCGCTCTCCATTCACAGAAGTCGGAGTAAACGTGCATCAGGGTGATTTTATTATTTCGGTTAACGGAGTCAACACCAACACAGTTAAAGACATCTACGAGTTGATGATTAACATGGCAGATAAACAAGTAGAACTAATGATCAACAGTAAACCGACTATTGAAGGAGCACAAAAAGTTATTGTAATCCCATTACCTGATGAAAGCGAACTTTACTACTATAATTGGGTACAACACAACATTCACTTTGTTGACTCAGTTAGCGGAGGAAAAATAGGATATCTGCATATTCCTGATATGGGTATTGGAGGGCTAAACACCTTTATGAAATATTTCTACCCGCAGATGAATAAGAAAGCACTAATTATTGATGATCGCGGAAACGGCGGCGGATTTGTATCCCCACTTATTACTGAAAGATTGAATCAGAAATTAGTTTATTACGAATTTATGCGAAATGCCTTAGGCAAGCCCGATCCGGATGGGCTGTATGGCCCTAAAGTGCTATTGTTAGATCATTATTCGGCAAGCGATGGAGATATTTTTCCGTATCGCTTTAAGAAATATCAAATCGGCAAAACTATTGGAACGCGCAGTTGGGGCGGTGTTGTCGGCATTCGCGGCACGTTACCTTTTGTAGATGGTGGCATCTTAAATCGCCCGGAGTTTGCTCCCTATCTGGCAGATGGCTTTGTCATTGAAGGGCATGGTATTGACCCGGATATCGTTGTCGAAAATGATCCGGCTCACGAATATGCAGGGATTGATGATCAACTCAATAAGGCCATTGAAGTATTATTGGAAGACTTGAAAACAAAAGAGATGAGCACTCCTCCGATACCGCCTTATCCGGATAAGAGCAAGTAATCATCAATATTTATCGCTCGTGTAATTCTCTAATTAGGATTATCTCTATACTTGTACTTTTGTCACCCTTAAATAAACAGCATGAATAAATTATTTCTGTCATTATTTGTAATTCTAATCAGCTCAACTCAACTGTTCGCTCAGGAACCACCAAAAGATTGGATGCTCAAGTCTCCTATAGATGGCATTTATGGAATGGACGTTGATGGAGCATATAAATTTTTAACAGGAAAAAAATCCACTACGGTTATTGTTGCTGTTATAGACTCCGGAGTAGAAGTGGATCACCCCGATTTAAAAGACAACATTTGGATTAACTCCAAAGAAATTCCAAACAATGGCATTGATGATGATGGCAATGGCTATATAGATGACATAAATGGGTGGGATTTTATTGGAGGAAAGGGAGGTGATGTTTTTCATGACACCTACGAAATCACACGCCTTTTTAAAATATATTCTGATAAGTTTAGCAACGTCAATCCTTCCTCGTTAACTGGCGTTGATAAATCACAATATGAAGAATATCAAAAAATAAAACCAAAGTTTGAAGCAGATAAGAAAGAAGCGGATCAAGAATATGCTTTTTATAATCAAATCTATAGTTCGATTACCAAGCTGTTAGAAGAAATGGGGACAAAAGAGCCTACAGCAACGGATTTAGAACGATACAGAACGGAAGATAAACAACTGGCTACTGCTAAACTTATTCTGCAATCAATTCTCAGCAAAGGAAATAAAATAAGCGACATTATAGATGAATTGGAAGAAGGAGTAAAATACTATGAGAGTAAATCAAAATATGGATTGAACCCTGAATACAACTCGCGCACTATTGTTGGCGACAACTACGAAGACGCGAATGAACACTATTATGGCAATAATGAAGTAGAAGGTCCAGATGCCATGCACGGTACACACGTGAGTGGAATTATAGGGGCAGTGCGCAATAACAATATTGGAATCGATGGAATTTGCGCAGATGTTAAGATTATGGTTATCCGCGCCGTTCCGGATGGGGATGAGCGAGATAAAGACGTTGCTAATGCAATCCTTTATGCAGTCAACAATGGAGCTAAAGTCATTAACATGAGCTTTGGTAAACAATATGTCTATAATAAAAAAGTAGTAGATGAGGCAATTAAATATGCTATGAGCAAGGATGTTCTTCTGGTTCATGGAGCCGGCAATGATGCCTTAAATTGTGATGTGATTAGTGTTTACCCTAATGATCAATTGCTGGATAAAACAATAGTAAATAATTTTTTAAACATAGGCGCAAATGATGTTTCGGGCAATACGGCCTCATTTTCCAATTATGGAAAGAAGAACGTAGATGTATTTGCCCCCGGAGTTCAGATATATTCTACGGTGACGGACTATAAGTATAAATATCTTGATGGCACGAGTATGGCCTCTCCCGCAGCTTGTGGCGTGGCGGCACTTATACGCTCATATTACCCGAGTTTAACAGCCTCACAGATAAAAGATATTATGATTAAATCGGTATATAAACCGAAAATGAAAGTATCCTATCCCGGCAACGAGAAAAAGAAAACAACATATAAGAAACTATGTGTAAGTGGTGGATTGGTCAATGCATTGAATGCAGTTAAGCTGGCAGATGCGATGTCTAAATAAAAAAGTAAAACGAACAAAATAAAAAGCTCCTGTAAGGAGCTTTTTATTTTTACTGAGCAGATATTAACCCTTTGCGACTTCGAATTTAATTGCTTTGTAGTAGATAATGGTCAAGCACTTCCGCCAATTCTCTTACACGAGCTTTGCGTGATAGCCCTTCAATCTCTTCATCCGTTATCGAGGTGGTAATTTCTTTTCCGCTTAAATACATTTGATAGTACTTCACAAGTAAGGCAAACAAGTCTTCTGCAGTTCTTGCAAAAGTTTGTATATCTCGATTCGGAAAAAAGAAAATATCATCTCTCGGATCTGTTTCAACGGCTATGACCGGCCTTCTCGCAGCGGCATAACCAAACATTTTAACCGGTAGTGTTTTATGCAAATTGTGCGGTATTAAATTTAATAGCACATGTGCCTTTTGCTGTATTATCGCAGATTCTTTAACACTTACGCGAGGGAGTATTTTAATATAATCGGGATAGTGTTCCACTAAGTGGCGAATACGCTCACTGGAACTATTTTTCGTTACACCTATCCCAACAAATAGAAATTGCTTGTCTTTTTCAGGATAAGCGGCAATAAACTTTTTAAATGCTGTTTCAAAAATCTCCATATATGGAAAATCATATAAGAACCCGGTATATGCAATGGTGAACAACTTATTTTGAATAACTTTTTGATTAAAAAGTTCAACATCCATCCCATTGGATATCCAATAACCCGGCAAGTGAGTCGTTTCAGAAATTTTATCTTTTAAAA